>JAJTCO010000007.1 GCA_021323265.1 Pseudoduganella sp.
TGGGCGGTGAGGAATTCGAATCCCCGACCCCTTGGATGTCGACCAAGTATTCTAACCAGCTGAACTAACCGCCCGAGAGCCAGCATTATAGAGAGCACTTCCGCTCGTGACAAGTGTTTTCCCAAGAAAACATTGCTGATATAGTCAAACCCATGCAAAACGACGATTCCACGCACCTTCACGCCCATCTCGACGGCGACGCCCAGCACGCGCACTTCAATGAACACCGCAGCCAGGCGGCCCTTGCCACCGCGCTGGCGCTGACCTTGGGCTTTGCCGTGGTGGAAGTGGTGGCCGGCTTCCTGGCCAATTCCCTGGCCCTGATTTCCGATGCCGGCCACATGGTGACCGACGCCGCCGCGCTCGGCCTCGCGCTGCTGGCCCAGCTGATCGCCAAACGCCGCCCTTCCGCGCGCTACTCCTTTGGCTTCGGCCGCGCCGAGGCGCTGGCCGCCTTCGTGAACGGACTGGCAATGTTGCTGGTGGTGGGCTGGATCGTGTTCGAAGCCGTGCAGCGCTTCGCCGCGCCGGAGCCGGTAGAGGGCGGCACGGTGCTGGTGGTGGCCGGCATCGGCCTGGGCATCAACCTGCTGGTGGCCTGGAGCCTGTCGCGCGACAAGGACAGCATGAATACCCGCGCCGCCCTGGTGCACGTGCTGGGCGATCTGCTGGGTTCTGTCGCCGCCCTGCTCGCCGGCGGTGTGATCCTGCTCACCGGCTGGATGCAGATCGACCCGCTGCTGTCGCTGCTGGTGTCGCTGCTCATCCTGAAATCGACCGTGGCGGTGCTGCGCGAATCGTTCCACCACCTGATGGAAGGGGTGCCGGCCAACGCCGACTATGCCCAGATCGGCGCCGACCTGGTGCAGGTGCCGGGCGTGCTGTCCGTGCATGACCTGCATGTGTGGGAAATGTCGCCCGGCCAGCCTGCACTCATCGGCCACCTGCACATCGACGACCTGCAACAGTGGCCCGTCATCCTGGAACGGGTGAAAGCCATGCTGCGTACGCGCCACGGCATCGATCACATCACACTCCAGGCGGAACCTTGAAACTCCTTGTCTTCGGCAACTCCGGTTCGGGTAAAAGCACATTCGCGCGCGCCTTTGCGCGGCACACCCGCATCGCCCATCTCGACCTCGATTCCATTGTCTGGGAAGCGGGCAAAATTGCCGTCCAGCGTCCCGCCGCCGCGATTGCCGCTGCGCTGGCCGATTTCCTGGCCAATAATGCCCACTGGATTATCGAGGGATGTTATGGCGAATTGGTGGAAGCTGCCGCGCCACAATGCACGGAACTCGTATTCCTGAATCCCGGCCGCGAAACCTGCCTCGCCAATAATATGCGCCGGCCTTGGGAGCCGCATAAATACGTCTCGCGCGAAGCGCAGGATGCGATGCTGGCAAATTTGCAGGCCTGGGTCGCCGGCTATTACGAACGCGACGATGCGTGGTCCTATAAGGCGCACCGCGCCATATTCGACGCCCATTGCGGTCCGAAGCGCGAAGTCATTCAACCGTCGATTTAAAGGAGCACTCCCGCCGCGCGCCCCGCGTGGCGCGGCAGTGCACCCTGGTCATGCCAGCAGCTGGCGCCATTGCGCCAGAGCTTGGCGCGACCTGGCGCGAGCTTCCCTTCCGAAGCCCCGCGCGGGCTTCGGGAACGGATCAGGCACGGCGGGTTTCGAGGATGCCGCTGACTTCGCCGATGGCGGACAGCGCTTTTTGCAACTGGCTGGTGGCGCCAATTTCGACAGTAAATGTCATGCGCGCCTGGCCTTTGGCCGACTGGGTATTCACGCCGATCACATTGATTTTCTCGCGCGAGAAAATCTCGGAAATATCGCGCAATAATCCCTGGCGGTCGGCCGCCAAAACAAACAGATCGACCGGGAATACCGTGTCGGATTTTGCCTTGCCCCATTCGGTGACAATCACGCGCTCCGGCGCCTTGGCCCGCATTTCGGCAAAGTTCTTGCACGAGGCGCGGTGAATCGATACGCCTTTGCCGCGCGTGACAAAACCCACGATCGGGTCCGGCGGCGCCGGTTTGCAGCATTTGGCCAGCTGCGTCATTAATCCATCCGTCCCCACCACCAGCACGCCGGATTTGGCGCCGGATTCAACGCTGGAATTACGGCTCTTGCTAATGGCCACCTGGTCGGTGGATACCTCGTCGGCTTCGACCGGGTCGCGCAAGGCGAGCTCGACATGGCGCAGCGAGAATTCATCCTTGCCAACGGAGAGGAACAAATCTTCCACCTTGGCAAAGCCAAGCTTTTGCGCCAACGCTTCCAGGTTGACCGCCGTCTTGCCTTCGCGCTGCAGGGCCTTTTCCACCAGCGCGCGGCCGTTGGCCACTGTTTCCTGGATGTCGATGGCGTGGAACCAGGCGCGCACCTTGGTGCGCGTGCGGCTCGACACCGTATAGCCAGGGCTCAGCCAGTCGCGCGACGGGCCGGCCGTGCCGGGCGCGCCCTTGGCCGTGATGATTTCGCAAGTTTGCCCGCTTTTCAACGCCGTATTGAGCGGCACCATCTGGCCGTCGACGCGCGCGCCGCGGCAGCGGTGGCCCACGTCGCTGTGCAGGTGGTAGGCAAAGTCGATCGGCGTGGCGCCGACCGGCAGCTCGATCACGCGCGCCTGCGGGGTCAGCACGAAGATGCGGTCGTCCAGCGTGGCGGACTTGAGCTTCTCCACCCACTCGCGCTGCTGCTCCTCGTTGCCCACCACGGCGTCGGCCACCTCGGTCTTCCATGCCAGCAGCTGGCGCAGCCAGGCGATCTTCTCGTCGTACTGCTGACCCTTGAAGTTGGAGCCGCCCTCCTCCTTGTAGCGCCAGTGCGCCGCCACGCCATATTCGGCGAAGTTGTGCATTTCCTGGGTGCGGATCTGCACCTCGAGCGGGCGGCCGTCGTCCGCCGTCACCACCGTGTGCAGCGACTGGTAGCCGTTCGGCTTGGGGCGGGAAATGTAGTCGTCGAATTCCTTCGGGATCGGGGTCCAGATGTTGTGGACCACGCCCAGCACCGTGTAGCAGGTCTTCACGTCCGGTACGATCACGCGGAAGGCGCGCACGTCGTACAGTTCGGAGAAGTCCAGTTCCTTGCCCTTCATCTTGTTCCAGATGGAATAGATGTGCTTGGGGCGGCCGAACACTTCGGCCTTGATGCCGGCGGCGTCGAGCTCGGACTGCAGGCGCGAGATGGACGAGGTGACGAAGCTCTCGCGCGCCATGCGCTTCTCTTCCAGCATCTTGGCAATGCGCTTGTAGGTCTCCGGCTCGATAAAGCGGAACGACAGGTCCTCCAGCTCCCACTTGATCTGCCAGATCCCCAGGCGGTTGGCCAGCGGGGCATACAGGTCCAGGGTTTCGCGGCCATAGGCGCGGGTGACGTCGTCGAAGCGCTTGATGTCGGCAAAATAGCGCAGCGTCGTGCAGCACGACGCCAGGCGCACCAGCACCACGCGCATGTCGGTGGCCATCGCCAGCAGCATCTTGCGCAGCGATTCAACCTGGGCCACCGCCTGCTGCGCCGCCGTCTTGGTGCGCACGGAGCTGCCCGAGGAGGCCAGCGTCAGTTCGCGCAGGCGGATCAGCTGGCGCACGCCGGCCACCAGATCGTTCACTTCCTTGCCGTAGCGCGGCTCGATGGATGGCGCGGTATCGGCGTCGAGCAGGGTCAGCTCGAATATGAGCGCCGCGATGCGCGTTTCCGCATCGGTGCGCAGGAAGGCCAGTGTGCTGGCCACCCCGATGACGAACTCCAGGGCGTCCTGCCCGTGGCCGGTGGTGCGGCCAGCATACGCTTCGCTGGCATGGTCAAGCGCGGCCAGTACGCGCGCCCCATCATCGGCAGACAAGCCTTGTACCAGCTGGTCCGTCGTTGCGCTATTGAGAGCCGCGATTGAAACCATTACTTCTTACCTCATGCAGCTTATTCTTGTGCGGCCGTCACCACGATTTCGAGCAGCCACTCGGGACGGGCCAGTTGCGCAACGACAGTGGCGCGCGGCGGGGTGTTGCCTTCGACCACCCAGGCATCCCACACTTCGTTCATGCCGGGAAAGTTGGCCAGGTCGGTGATATAGATCTGGGCCATGAGGATGCGCGACTTGTCGCTGCCGGCTTCGGCCAGCAGCTTGTCGATCTGGGCCAGGACATCGGCGGTTTGTTCCTTGATGCCGGTACCGTTGGCCGGAACCATGCCGGCCAGGTAGATGGTGCCGTTGTGGACGGCCATTTCGGACAGGCGTTTACCTACGTGAAAGCGATTGATTTCCATAGTCTCTTCTTAGTGGTTCAACAAAAAATCCTTGGCGATGGCGATCTGTTCCTCGTGCAGGAAGGTCGGCGCGTGGCCGACGCCGGGAATCTCCACCAGTTGCGCCTTGGGACCGCGCTGCGTCATTGCCAGCGCGGTATCGCGCGACAGCAGGTCCGAATTGGCGCCCCGCACCAGCAGGGTCGGGCAACGGATCGCATCGTAGGCCGCCCACAGCATTGCCTCGTCGGCGCGCGCCGATTCCGGCGTCACCGACTGGAACGGCAGCGCCAGGCCCATGTCGTAGTGGCGCCCCCAGGAGCCGTCCTCGTGCTGGCGCAGGACGTCGGCGGCGAGCTTGCGCCATTCCTCGTCCGTGTGCGGGCCGAACGTCAGCGACACCATCTTCACGAACTCGGCGCCCGCTTCAAAGGTCGGGAAACGCACTTCCTGGGCGATGTAGTCGCCAATGCGCTGGATCGCCGCCCAGTCCAATGTGGGACCGATATCGTTCAATACCAGCTTGCTGACCGGGCTGTCCGGCAGCGACGCCAGGCCCATGCCGATCAGGCCGCCCATCGAGGTGCCGAACCAGTCGACGGTCTGCCGCTCGCCGTTGACCAGCACGCGCGCCAGCAAGGTGACCATGTCGCTCACATACTGCGGAATGCGGTAGAGCTGCGGGTTGCGCAGGCGGCCGGAACGGCCTCGGCCCACCACGTCGGGCGCCACCACACGGTAATCCTTGCACAGCGACTGTGCAAGATTGTCGAAATCGTCGGAAACGCGGGTCACGCCGTGCACGCAAACCAGGACGTTCGGGTTGTCTTCCTCGCCCCATTCCTTGTACGCCATCTGGTGCAGGCCAGACATGGAGAAACACTGGACGGACTTGATTTTTGCTTCTGGCATGCGGTTTCTCGCTCCGGGGCTAGTGGTTACCCATTGGTTTTTGCGCTACATTCTACATTGGCTAACAAATTATAGGGGACCTAATGGGCAGCACCACTCTGCGCGGCAAGACCGCACTCGTCACCGGCTCCACTTCCGGCATCGGCCTTGGCATTGCGCGCAGCCTGGCCGCGGAAGGCGCCAACATCGTCCTGAACGGCTTTGGCGACCCCGGCGAAATCGAAAAACTGCAGCAAGCGCTGGCCGCCGAGTTCGGCGTGCTGGCCGGTTACCACGGCGCGGACATGAGCCGCCCGGCCGAGATCGAATCGATGATGCACTACGCCGCCAGCACCTTCGGCGGCGTGGACATCCTCGTCAACAACGCGGGCATCCAGCACGTTGCCAACATCGAGGACTTCCCGGCCGAACGCTGGGACGCGATCATCGCCATCAACCTGACGTCCGCCTTCCACACCACGCGCCTGGCGCTGCCGCACATGAAGGCGCGCAACTGGGGCCGCATCATCAACCTCGCCTCGGTGCACGGCCTGGTGGCGTCGGCCGGCAAGTCGGCCTACGTCGCTGCCAAGCATGGCCTGGTCGGATTTACCAAAGCCACCGCCCTGGAAACGGCCAAGACCGGCATCACCTGCAACGCCATCTGCCCGGGCTGGGTGCTGACGCCGCTGGTGCAAAAACAGGTCGACGCGCGCGCCGAGCGCGATGGCTTGTCCAACGAAGCGGCCAAGGCGGCGCTGCTGGCGGAAAAACAGCCGTCCGGCGAATTCGTCACGCCGGAAGAACTGGGCGCCATGGCGGTGTTCCTGTGTTCCGATGCGGCGCGCCAGATGCGCGGCGTGGCGTGGAACATGGACGGCGGCTGGGTCGCCCAGTAATCAGCTTCCCGGCCCGGCCGCATCTGCCGCCTGGGCCAGGTAGTTGTTCTTGATGCGTACGTAGTGCTCCGCCGAGTACCTGAGGTACGCAATTTCCTGCGCGCTCAACTCGCGCACACGCATTGCCGGGCGGCCGACATACAGGCCGCCGCTTTTGAGCACCTTGCCGGGGGCGACCAGGCTGCCGGCGCCGACCATCACGTGCCTTTCAATGAGCACATCGTCCATCACGATGCTCCCCATGCCGACCAGGCATTCGTCGCCGATGGTGCAGCCATGCAGCAGCACGCCGTGCGCAATGGTGACGTAGCTGCCGATCGTCAGCGGCGCGCCCGCCGGTTTCGCGGCCGACCTGTGCGACACGTGGCCCATGGCGAAATCCTGCACATTGCTGCACTCGCCGACCGTGATGCGGTGCACGTCGCCGCGCAGCACGGTGTTGCACCAGATGGAGGAGTCGCGGCCGATGCCGACATCGCCGATGATCTGCGACGACGGGTGGGCGAAGACGCCCTCGGACAGGACGGGAAACGTATCGAGGTAGGGTTGCAGTGCCATGCAGCGATTATAGGGCGCCGCGCGCTCCCGTTGGGGGTGATTGTGGATTTCCACAATGGGGATATTCACAATGGCGGCGATGTAGGCTGTTTGACATGATGGGACCATTCGGAGACAAACGAGGCCTTATCATGGAAAAGAAACCGTTCTACAAAATCCTGTATGTGCAGGTGCTGTTCGCGATCGCGTGCGGCGTCCTGCTCGGCATCTACCTGCCCACCGACGCGGTGGCGATGAAACCGCTGGGCGACGGCTTCATCAAACTGATCAAGATGATCATCGCCCCCGTCATCTTCTGTACCGTGGTCACCGGCATCGCCGGCATGCAGGACGTGAAGAAGATCGGCCGCGTCGGCGGCAAGGCCCTGCTCTACTTCGAAGTGGTGTCCACCTTCGCCCTGGTGATCGGCCTGGCCGTGGCCAACTTCATGCAACCAGGCGCCGGCTTCAATGCCGACCCGGCCACGCTGGACGCCAAGTCCATCGCCCAGTACACCGACAAGGCCAAGGCGCAGAGCACCACCGACTTCGTGCTCAACATCATCCCCAACACCGTGGTCGACGCCTTCGCCAAGGGCGACATCCTGCAGGTGCTGCTGGTGGCGATCCTGTTCGGCTTTTCCCTGTCCCTGCTCGGCGAGCGCGGCCGTCCGGTCACCAAGCTGATCGACGAGATTTCGCACGCCTTCTTCGGCATGGTCAACATCATCATGAAGGCCGCCCCGATCGGCGCGTTCGGCGCCATGGCCTTCACCATCGGCAAATACGGCGTCGACTCGCTGCTGCCCCTGGCCAAGCTGATGGGCTCGTTCTACCTGACCTGCTTCCTGTTCGTCTTCCTGGTGCTGGGCGGCATCGCCAAGTACACCGGCTTCTCGATCACGCGCTTCATCGCCTACATCAAGGAAGAACTGCTGATCGTGCTGGGCACCTCGTCCTCGGAAAGCGCGCTGCCCTCGCTGATGCGCAAGCTGGAGAAGCTGGGCGCCTCCAAGCCCGTGGTCGGCCTGGTGGTCCCGACCGGCTACTCGTTCAACCTGGACGGCACCAATATCTACATGACCATGGCCGCCCTGTTCGTGGCCCAGGCCACGAACACCGACCTCAGCCTGACGCAGCAGCTGACCATCCTCGGCGTGGCCATGCTGACCTCGAAGGGCGCCTCCGGCATCACCGGCGCCGGCTTCATCACGCTGGCCGCGACCCTGGCCGTGGTGCCCACCATCCCGGTGGCCGGCATGGCGCTGATCCTTGGCATCGACCGCTTCATGAGCGAATGCCGCGCCCTCACCAACTTCGTCGGCAATGGCGTGGCCGCCGTGGTGGTGGCCAAGTGGGAAGGCGAACTGGACATGGCAACCATGCAACGCGAACTGGCCCATCCGACCCCGCTGGCGCCGCCGGCCCAGCCTGTTGTAGCGGCACCACTGGCAGCCACCGCCGAATAAGCGTCCACACGGCAGTGCCTGGCGGGCCCCTTGCAATTGTGCATGGGGCCCGTCCTGCTTTGTGGTTAGAATGTAACGAGCGTCAGGCGGCAAAAAGTTGACACACGGCAACATGCAGACTAGAATGAACCTACTATAATTTTGCATATACGCGGGAGCCAGGATGAAGACACCGAGCCACCGGGGATTCACGCTGATCGAGGTGATGGTCGCCATCGCCATCATCGGCGTGCTGGCGGCAGTCGCCATTCCATCCTATTCCCGCTATGTGATTCGCGGCAACCGCGCCGCCGCGCAGCAGCACCTGCTGGACCTGGCCCAGCGCCAACAGCAATTCCTGTCGGACACCCGCAGCTACGTCGATACGGTCAGCGGCCTGAACATGAGCACGCCCGGCCCGGTGTCCAAGTACTACACGATCGAGATTGCCACCGGCGACGGCCCGCCGCCGACCTTCACCATCACGGCCAAGCCGATCGCCGGCAGCAAGCAGGCCGAGGACGGCAATCTCACCATTGACCAGGCCGGCACGAAGCTGCCGGCCGACAAGTGGTGACGCCATGAAACGCCAAGCCGGCTTTGGCTTGATTGAAATGATGGCCGTGGTGGCCATCATCATCGTCCTGGCTGGGCTGGGCGCGCCGGCCATGCAGGAAATGGTGGTCAACCAGCGCGTGAAGTCCACCACCAGCGACTTGTTTACCAGCCTGCTGCGGGCGCGCAGCGAAGCCATCAAGCGCAATACCGACGTGCGCATCAGCCCCAGCAGCAACTGGAGCACCGGCTGGACCATCCCCAGCCCGAACGCCGGCGAGCCGGCACTGGCCAGTTTCGCCACGCGCTCGGCCGTCACGGTCACCGGTCCGGCCGGCGACGTGGTCTTCACTGCCGCCGGCCGCGTGCGCGGCGCCACGAACCCGCAATTCTCCGTCACCGCCAGCAATGGCAAGGCGCGCTGCGTCACGGTCGATCTGGGCGGGCGCCCCAACGTGCAGAACAAATCATGCTGACCCCTGCCCTGTCCCGCCAGCGCGGCATTACGATGATCGAAGTGCTAGTCACCATCGTGATCCTGGCCTTCGGCCTGCTCGGCATTGCCGTCTTCCAGTCCAAGGCCAACCTGGTCTCGATCGAGTCCTACCAGCGCGCCCAGGCCGTGATCCTGCTGGACGACATGAGCGCGCGCATGCAGGGCAACCCGGCCAATAGCGGCGCCTACGTGGGCAGCGGCATCGGCACCGGCGATGCGCAACCCACGGACTGCAGCGGCGTGGCCATGGGTGCCGCGCGCGACGTGTGCGAGTGGAGCAATGCCTTGAAGGGCGCCGCCGAAGTGGACAAGAGCAATGCCCAGGTGGGGGCCATGATCGGCGCCCGCGGCTGCATCACCCAGTTGCAGGCGCCCAACAACGCGGCCGGCGTCTGCACGCCCGGCATCTACGAAGTCTCGGTGGCCTGGCAAGGCTTGCACACCACCCAGGCGCCAGCCCTGGCTTGCGGCAAGGACCAGTATGGCGACGACAAGTACCGCCGCCTGCTTGCCAGCCAGATCATGATTCCTCAACTGAACTGCAATTGAGGAGCCCCCATGCCTCCCATCATTTCACGCCAGCAAGGCTTTACCCTGATCGAGCTGATGGTGGCCATTGCCATCGGCCTGCTCATGCTCGCTGGCCTGTCCAGCCTCTTCCTGGGGAACAACCAGGCGCAGATGGACATCGAACGCGCCAACCGCCAGGTGGAAAACGGCCGCTACGCCATGCAGTTGATGACGGGCGACGTGCGCAATGCCGGCTTCTACGCCGAGTTCGACCCGGCCATCCTGCCGGCGCCGGCGGCGCCGCCCAACCCCTGCTCCACCGTCATCGCCGATATCGGCAGTGCCATTGCCCTGCCGGTGCAAGGCTATGACGACAGCAATCCGATCGGCTGCCTGAGCGACGTCAAGGCCAACACCGACATCGTCGTGGTGCGCCACACCCATACCTGCGTGGTGGGCGCGGCCGACTGCGATCCTGCCACGGAAGGCGGCCCCTTCTTCCAGGCTTCGCTGTGCAACAACACCTATGAGCTGGGCTCGGCCGACCTGAGCAGGCATTACCAGGTGTCGGCCGCCGCCACCGGCTTCACCCTGCACCGGCGCGACTGCGACCTGACCGAAGGCAGCGGCACCCCGGCCGACCTGCGGCGCCTGGTCACCCATATCTATTTCATCGCCAACAACAGCCTGGCCGGCGACGGCGTCCCCACCTTGAAACGGGCCGAAGTGGTGAGCAAGAACGGCCAGGTGTCGGTGGTGATCGTGCCGCTGGCCGAGGGCATCGAAAACATGCAGGCCGAGTACGGCATCGACATCAGCAACGACGGCGTGGCCGACCTGTACGCCACCGATGCGGCCACGGCCAACGGCTGCGGCGACAATACCTGCGCCGTGACCAACTGGAGCAACGTGGTCGCGCTCAAGCTGCACCTGCTGTCGCGCACCCTGAGCCCCTCGATGACCCACGTCGATACCAAGTCCTACGTGCTGGGCATGGGCGCGGACGGCAAGCCCAACGTCATCCCGGCCGCCAAGGACAAGTACAAGCGCCACGTCTTCACCTCGCTGATCGGCCTGCCTAACGTGGCCGGAAGGAAAACCTGATGAGATCCCCTGTCCTCCAGCGGCAGCGCGGCATGACCCTGTTCGTGGCATTGGTCATGCTGATTTTGATCACCCTGCTGGCCATGAGCACCTTCAACCTGGGCAAGTCCAGCGTCCAAGTGGTGAACAATATGCAGAACCGCGACGAAGGCATCGCCGCCAGCCGCCGCGTGCTCGACGAAGCCATGTCCAGCACGCGCTTTTCCGACACGCCGGAAGATGCGCTGGCCGGGCCTTGCGTCAACAGTAACCAGCGCTGCCATGACATCAATGGCGACGGCGCGATCGACATCGTGACCACGCTCAGCAAGCCCGCCTGCGTCAAGGTGCGCAGCATCAAGACCAATGAGCTCGACCTGGCGGTGGAAGAAGACCGCGGCTGCAGCGTGGGCACGCCGCAAACCTTCGGCATGGCCGGCTCTTCCGCCCAGACCGGCAATTCCATGTGCGCCGACAGTACCTGGGAATTGCTGGCCACCAGCGAAGACCAGCAAGTCCAGTCCAAAGTAGAAGTCGTGCAAGGCGTCGGCCTGCGCATCTCGTCCGACAACGTCGATACCAGCTGCAAGTGAATCTCCCCCTCCATTGAGAGCCAGCCATGCCAACCAAGCTTCTTACTACCCTGGCCGCCAGCCTCGGCGCATGCGCCGCCCTGTTGTCACTCCCGGCTGGCGCTGACGACATCGACATCTTCACCGGTGCCTCGGCCGGCACCTCGATCAATCCGCGCATCCTGATCGTGCTGGACAATACGTCCAACTGGTCGCGCGAAGCGCAGAAATGGCCCGACGCCACCCAGGGCCAGGCCGAGGCGCGCGCCATCAAGGCCGCGATCGCCAGCCTGAACGAAAAAGTCAACGTGGGCCTGATGGAATTCGTCACCGAAGGCAGCGCCAACGACAATGGCGGCTACGTGCGCTACCACGTGCAGCCGATGACCAGCGCCGCGCGCAGCACCTTCAACAGCCACCTGGACACGATTGACGCCAACATCAACAAGCCGATCGAGAAGCGCAATTCGGGCACGATGTACGGCAACCTGATGTACGACATCTACAATTACCTGGGCGGGCGCAACAGCCATTCGCCGGCCGCCACGCCGGCCACCCGCGCCGACGAGAATGCCTACACCAGCAAATGGGCCACCTTCAAGTCGCCCCTGAGCGACGATGCCAGTTGCGCCAAGACCATCGTCATCTTCGTCACCAACCCGGACCAGAGCGGCCCGACCAAGGACGACGCCGCCAACACGGCCCAGCTCAAGGCGCTGGGCGGCAACACCTCCCAGCTGGGCTTGCCGAACTTCACCAGCAGCACGGTGAAGAACACCACCACGCTGGGCCAGACCGCCGTCTGCTATTCCAGCGCCACCGCCGCCCGTGCCGAACTGCTGAAGGCGCCGTGGCCGACCACCTGCGCCGCCTACACCGACGGCTGCGCCATCGGCTCGCCCCTGAACGACGGCAGCATGACCTGCCCGTCCGGCCAGGCATCCTACGCCATCAACGGCACCAATACCGAAGTGACCAACGTGGCCACCACCGGCACCACGATCGACGGCAATCCCTTCAACGCCGACGAATGGGCGCGCTTCATGCACGACAAGGGCGTGCCGATCCCGGCCAGCACCCTCAAGTCCAAGGTGGTGTTCTATACCATCGACGTCTACAACAAGCAGCAGAACGTCGAGCACACCAAGCTCATGCTGAGCATGGCCAACGTCGGCGGCGGCAAGTACTTCGCGGCCAAGAGCCAGCAAGCGATCCTCGATGCGCTGAACCAGATCATCGGCGAAGTGCTGGCGGTCAATTCCACTTTCGCGTCGACCTCGCTGCCGGTGAACGCGACCAACCGCTCGCAAAACCAGAACCAGGTCTTCATCGGCATGTTCCGCCCGGATCCGGACGCCAAGCCGCGCTGGTTCGGCAACCTGAAACGCTACCAATTGGTGGTGCAGGGCGCGGACGTCAAGCTGGGCGACATCAACGGCAACCTGGCGGTCAACAACAATACCGGTTTCGTCACCGATTGCGCCGTCAGCTGGTGGACCAGCGACAATGGCCCATACTGGGACAAGCTAGGCATCAATCCCGATCCGGCCGGCGCCTGCAGCGGCAAGGACCCGTATTCCGACTCCCCGGACGGCCCGCTGGTGGAAAAAGGCGCGGTGGCGCAGGTTCTGCGCAACGGCAACAGTCCGACCGCCACCAGCACCACCCCCACCTACGCGGTTAACCGCAAGCTGTACACGCGCGCCGTCGGCGGCAGCACCCTGGTCGACTTCAACGCCACCAATAGCGGCCTGACGGCCGACCTGGTGAGCTTCATCCAGGGCGCCGACGTCAACAACGAGCGCAACCTGGGCGAAACCAACAAGACCCGTCCGTCCATCCACGGCGACGTGATCCACTCGCGCCCGCTGCCCATCAACTTTGGCGGCAGCAAGGGCGTGGTGGTGTTCTACGGCGCCAACGACGGCTACTTCCGCGCCGTGGAAGCCAATACCGGCAAGGAACTGTGGGCCTTCATCGCGCCGGAATTCTTCAGCCGCCTGAAGCGCCTGAAGGACCAGACACCGCTGGTGAACTACCCCAACGTCGCCGGCCCGGGCGACGTGGCGGCCGTCGGCACCCAGAAGGACTACTTCTTCGACGGCTCCCCCGGCGTCTACCAGACCATCGACAACAGCGCCGTGTGGGTCTTCCCCACCATGCGCCGCGGCGGACGCATGGTCTACGGCCTGGACGTGACCAACCTCGATCAGCCCCGCATGATGTGGGCGGCCGGCTGCCCGAACCTGAGCAACGATTCCGATTGCACGGACGGCATGGAAGACATCGGCCAGACCTGGTCCACGCCATCGGTCGCCTTCATCAAGGGTTTTTCGCGCACCGATCCCGTGATCGTCATGGGCGGCGGCTACGACAACTGCGAAGACGCCAATACCGGCGCCCCCACCTGCACCAGCGGCAAGGGCGGCTATGTCTACGTCCTGAATGCAGCGACCGGCGCCAAGCTGGCCAGCTTCAAGACCAAGCGTTCCGTGGCGGGCGACATTTCCATGGTCGACATCGACGGCGACGGCATGCCCGACTATGCCTACGCGGCCGACCTGGGCGGCAATGTCTACCGCATCGACTTCATCGACAGCCCGGCCACCAAGAACGGCCTGGCCGCCTCGGCTTGGCAGATGTACCGCGTGGCCTACACCAACCAGGCCACCAGCCCGCGCAAGTTCATGTTCAGCCCGGCGCTCCTGTACAGCAAGGGCTACGTCTACCTGGCCCTGGGCAGCGGCGACCGCGAGCATCCGCTGTCCTGGCAGTACCCGTACGAATCGGTGAAGAACCGCTTCTATGTGGCGCTGGACAACCTGAGCCTCAAGCCCGACGACACGGCCAGCCTCAACCTCGATACGGTGCTGACCGACAGTTCGGAGCCGACCACCTGCAACTCGCCCAATGCCCTGCCCAACGGCAGTAGCAAAGGCTGGTTCATGGAGCTGGCCAAGGGCGAACAGGTCGTGACCTCGGCCCTGATCGTCAGCGGCACCGTCATGTTCAGCACCAACCGCCCCATCGTGGGCAGCAGCGCCAGCTGCGCCACGGCGCTGGGCGAAGCGCGCGGCTACATCGTCAACCTGTTCAATGCTTCCGGTGCGGTCGATGAGAACGGCTTCTGCGGCGGCAGCCGTTCCTCGGTCTTCTCGGGCGGCGGCCTGCCGCCGTCGCCGGTGCTGGCCAGCGGCGTGCCGGTCAAGCTGTCCGACGGCACCTACCGCCACCGCTCGGTGGTCATCGGTTCCGGCAAGACACCGTCGGCAATCGAAGCGGCGCCGGCCAGCCCGCCCGTCAAGTCCACGCGCAAGCGCAAATACACGTACGTGAAGGGCCAGTAAGAAAAAGGGGACGCCGCGGCGTCCCCTGTGTTTATGCGGCGCGGCGCTTACGCGAACGACAGCTCCACGCCCGAGGCGGCGGCAATCTGTTCGCGCGTCACGCCCGGCGCCAGTTCCGTCACGCGGATGCCGGTCGCGGTCACTTCCATCACGCCCAGGTCGGTGATGATCATGTCCACCACGCCCACGCCGGTCAGCGGCAGGTCGCACTTCTTCAGCAGCTTGTGCGAGACCGAGCCATCCTTACCGGTGGCCACGTGCTCCATCAGCACCACGACCTTCTTGACGCCGGCCACCAGGTCCATGGCGCCCCCCATGCCCTTCACCATCTTGCCAGGGATCATCCAGTTGGCCAGGTCGCCATGTTCGGACACCTGCATCGCGCCCAGGATCGCCAGGTTGATCTTGCCGCCGCGGATCATGGCGAACGAGTCGGCCGAACTGAAGTAGGCAGCGCCCGGCAGCGCCGTCACGGTCTGCTTGCCGGCGTTGATCAGGTCGGCATCCACTTCCGCTTCGCTCGGGAAGGGACCGATGCCCAGCAAGCCGTTTTCCGATTGCAGGAACACTTCCATGTCCTGCGGCACATAGTTGGCCACCAGGGTCGGCAAGCCGATGCCCAGGTTCACGTAGTAGCCGTCCTGCAGCTCTTGCGCCGCGCGCGCGGCCATTTCATCACGGGTCCATGCCATGTTCTAGTCTCCTCAATTGGCACGCACGGTGCGCTGTTCGATGCGTTTTTCCGGATGGGCGTTGAGCACGATCCGGTTCACGTAGATGCCCGGCAGGTGCACCGCGTCCGGGTCGATGGCGCCCACTTCCACGATCTCTTCCACTTCCACCACGCACACCTTGCCGGCGGCGGCCACGTTCGGGTTGAAGTTGCGCGAAGTCTTGCGGAACACCAGGTTGCCGCTCTTGTCGGCCTTCCAGGCCTTGACCAGGGCGACGTCGGCCACCAGGGAGCGCTCCATCACGTACTGTTCGCCGTCGAATTCACGGATTTCCTTGCCGTCGGCCACGATCGTGCCCACGCCGGTCTTGGTGAAGAAGGCCGGAATGCCGGCGCCGCCGGCGCGCAGCTTCTCGGCCAGGGTGCCTTGCGGGGTGAATTCCAGCTCCAGCTCACCGGCCAGGAACTGGCGCGCGAATTCCTTGTTCTCGCCCACGTAGGAAGAGATCATTTTCTTGATCTGGCGCGTTTCCAGCAACTGCCCCAGGCCGAAGCCATCCACGCCGGCGTTGTTGGAAATGGCGGTCAGGCCCGTCACGCCGGAATCGCGCAGGGCCGCGATCAGCGCCTCGGGAATGCCGCACAGGCCAAATCCGCCCACGGCAATGGTTTGGCCGTCGGCCACGATGCCGGCCAGGGCGGCCTTGGCATCCGGGTAAATCTTGTTCATTCTGTCTCCTTGCTTATTAGACCAGGTGGGGTTTGAGGATAGAATACAGGCCGACAAACTTCAATACCGTAGAACTACCGCAATGCCCATCGACTTCGCCTCCATCTTCCAGCACGCTCCGGTGGGCATGTGCGTCTCCGACAACCGTGTGATCCAGGCCAGCAACGACGCCCTGGGCGCCATGTTCGGCTATGCGCCGGCCGACCTGGACGGGCAATCGTTCCAGGTGCTGTACCCGACCCAGGACGAATACCTGCGCACGGGCGACCGCATCATCCCCATCATGAATGCCAAGGGACGCTATTCGGACGAGCGTATCATGCGCCGCGCAAGCGGCGAGCTGTTCTGGTGCCATGTGACGGGGCGTGCGCTCGACCCGGCCCAGCCCCTGGGCGCCGGCATCTGGACGTTCGAGGATGTGTCGGAACAGCGCCCGGTCTCGGCCGCCCTCACCCCGCGCGAGCGGGAAATCGCCGCCCTGCTGGTGGAAGGCAAGACCAGCAAGCTGATCGCGCGCGACGCAGGCTTGTCGCCGCGCACGGTGGAAATGCACCGCGCGCGCCTGATGCGCAAGTTCGGCGCCGCGACGGCGACCGAATTGGTGCAGAAACTGATGGGCGTGGCGCGCTAGGCTCAGCCGGCCATCATGCCGTCGTCGGCGGAGATCACGGCGCCGTTGATGAAATGGGCGTCGTCGCCGGCCAGCAGGAGCAGCAGGCCGTCCAGGTCTTCCGGCCTGCCGGCGCGCTTGCGCGGCAGCATGTCGATGAGTTTCTTGCCCTGGTCGCTGGCGAAGTAATCCTCGTTGATTTCCGTGGTGATGTAGCCGGGGCAGATGGCATTGGTATTGATGCCGTACTTGCTCCACTCCACCGCCATCGACTTGGTCATGTGCACCACACCGGCCTTGCTCATGCAATACACGCCGATCTGCGGCAGCACGCGCAAGCCGGCCACGGACGCAATATTGATGATGCGGTGCTGCTTGCGCGGGTCGCCCTTGGCGCGCGCGATCATGCGCTTGGCAGTTTCCTGCGCCACGAAGAAGGCGCCGCGCAGGTTGCAATCCATCACGAAGTCATAGTCGTCCGGGCCGACGTCGAGCAAACGTTGCGTCATTGATACACCGGAATTGTTGACCAGGATATCGATCGGGCCCGCCTCCGTCTCGGCATGGGCGATGGCCGATTTGATGCTGGCGAAGTCCGTCACATCCAGGGTGACCACGTGCGCCGCGCCGCCGTCGGCTTCGATTTCCGCGCGCAATTCCTTCAGCCGTTCGATGCGGCGCGAGGCCAGCACCACCTGGCAGCCAGCCTTGGCCAGCACTTTGGCGAAACGCGCGCCCAGGCCGCTGGATGCACCTGTGATCAGGGCAATCTTGCCCTCAAAATTCACTTCGATCCCCACCGACTGCTCCTCATGATTCCGTTCCGACATGATGACACAAAAAACCTCCTTATTAGATTGCCACGTCTAATAATAGCCCTCACAATGGCGCCACCGTTGCAATCCCAAGGAAAAAAGAGCACACTCGTTCTATTTCCTGCACCGAATTTTCATCATTCTTACAAAAACACTATGAGCAACCTTGTAGAACAGTACGGCCCACGCGAGGCAATGGAGTACGACGTTGTGATCGTTGGCGGTGGCCCGGCTGGCCTGTCGGCAGCGATCAAGATCAAGCAGCTGAACCCGGACACTTCCGTGGTGGTGCTGGAAAAAGGCGGCGAGCTCGGTGCCCACATCCTGTCCGGCGCCGTGATGGACCCGCGCGCGATCACCGAACTGATTCCGAACTGGAAAGAGCTGGGCGCCCCGCTCAACACGCCGGTCACCGAAGACCGCGTGCTGTTCCTGACCGAATCGAAGGCGTACAAGACCCCGAACTTCATGCTGCCGAAGTGTTTCGAGAACCACGGCAACTACGTCATTTCGCTGGGCAATGTGGTGCGCTGGCTGGGCCAGCAGGCCGAAGCGCTGGGCGTGGAAATCTTCCCCGGCTTTACCGGCGCCGAAGTGCTGTACAACGACGACGGTTCCGTCAAGGGCGTCGCCACCGGCAATATGGGCGTCAAGCGCGACGGCGAAGCGGGCCCCGACTTCCAGCTGGGCATGGAACTGCACGGCAAGTACACGCTGTTTGCCGAAGGCGCGCGCGGCCACCTGGGCAAGCAGCTCATGGCCAAGTACGACCTGAACAAGGGCAAGGACCCGCAATCGTACGGCATCGGCATCAAGGAACTGTGGGAAATCGATCCGGCCAAGCACCAGCCGGGCCTGGTAATCCACACCACCGGCTGGCCGCTGGACACCAAGACCTACGGCGGCTCCTTCCTCTATCACCTGGAAAACAACCAGGTCGTGGTGGGCTATGTGGTGGGCCTCGACTATGAGAACCCCTACCTGTCGCCATACGAGGAATTCCAGCGCTACAAGACCCACCCGGCAATCCGCACCTTCTTCGAAGGCGCCAAGCGCATTTCCTACGGCGCGCGCGCCATCACCGCCGGCGGCCTGCAATCGCTGCCCAAGCTGGTCTTCCCGGGCGGCGCGCTGATCGGCTGCGACGCCGGCTTCCTGAACATGAGCCGCATCAAGGGTTCGCACGCTGCCATCAAGTCCGGCATGCTGGCCGCCGAATCCGTGGTGGCGGCGCTGGGCGCCGGCCGCACCGGCGACGAACTGGCCAGCTACCCGGCCGCCTTCGAGCAGTCCTGGCTGCACGAGGAGCTGCACGTGGCGCGTAACGTCAAGCCATGGCTCAAGAAGGGCCTGTACCTGGGCTCCCTGATGACGGGCATCGACCAGATCGTCTTCCGCGGCAAGGCGCCGTGGACCCTGCACCACTCGACGCCGGACCACGCCTGCCTGCGCCCGGCCTCGGACTTCGCGCCGATCAGCTATCCCAAGCCGGACGGCAAGCTGACCTTCGACCGCCTGTCCTCGGTGTTCATCTCCAACACCAACCATGCGGAAGACCAGCCGATCCACCTGACGCTGAAGGACGATGCGGTCCCGGTCAACGTCAACCTGGCCAAGTACGCGGGACCGGAAGCGCGCTACTGCCCGGCCGGCGTGTATGAATTCGTCAAGACCGACGAAGGCCAGGACCGCCTGCAGATCAACGCGCAAAATTGCGTCCATTGCAAGACCTGCGATATCAAGGACCCGACCCAGAACATCGTCTGGGTCACGCCGGAAGGCGGCGGCGGTCCTAACTATCCGAACATGTAAGTTGCTGAAACGATCATGAAAGCGGCCTGCGGGCCGCTTTTTTACTGGGGCGCAAAAAAATTTCAGAAAATTTCTCTACGGAATTTAATGCCGGCGGCAAAACGGTCGTCTTGTACTCCTGAGAGCGCAGAGCAGCTTCTCTGTACGAACGAACCTACCCCAACAGGAGTTTTAAAATGCTGAGCCTTCACACCAACAATGCGGCACTGTCCGCCCAGAACTCGATCTCCCGCACGCAGACCCACCTGTCGACGTCGATGACCCGCCTGAGCACTGGCTTCCGCATTAACTCGGCAATGGACGACGCTGCTGGCCTGCAGATCGCAACCCGTCTGAAAGTGCAAACCAGCGGCATGAACGTTGCGATGCGCAACACCCAGAATTCCATCTCGCTGATGCAGACCGCCGAAGGCGCGCTGGACGAAGTGACCTCGATCCTGAACCGTATGAAGGACCTGGCAACCCAGTCCGCCGACGGCTCCTCGACCGACGACGACCGCACCGCAATGCAGAACGAGTACGACTCGCTGATCAGCGAACTGTCGAACATCACCACCAACACCAAGTTCGGCGGCACCGCGCTGCTGACCGACGGTACCGGTAAGATGGCTGCCACCATCGACTTCCAGATCGGTGCCGACGGCGCCGAGAAGCTGACCGCTGACTTCACCGCTGAGCTGACCGCCCTGCACACCGACATCGCTGCTGCTGCCGTCGGTTACGATGGCGCGACCGGCGTGGCCGTGGCTGCCCAGGGTACCGACGTGCTGACCGCTGGCGCCGCCAACGGCTCCATCAACAAGCTGACCACCGCGATCGACACCGTGTCGGCCCTGCGTTCCAAGCTGGGTGCCGTGTCCAACCGTCTGGACCACGTCTACAACAACTTGTCGAACATCTCGACCAACACCAAGAACGCGACCGGCCGCATCATGGACACCGACTTCGCATCGGAATCGGCCACCATGACCGCCTCGCAGATGCTGCTGCAAGCCGGCACCGCCATGCTGAAGCAGTCCAACAGCCAGTCCTCGCTGGTCCTGTCCCTGCTGCAGTAATCGCGTAAAGCGCACTGAAAAGCCAACCGTGCGCGGTTGGCTTTTTTTATATCGCCGTATTACTATCGGTTTTTATGGCAATCGACCGCATCACCCCAACCAACCCGGCCCTGAACATCCACGATCGCCAGGCCCGCGAAACGCCAGGCCAGGTGCATGCCCAGCCGGTACCGCCCGTCGCCCAGCCACCCGGCGACACGCCGGACTTCGCCACGCAAAGCGGCTTGCCCGCCGCCGTCGGGGCCCTGATCGATGCGATGGAGGGTGCCCAGCGCGGCGGCGCGGCCAAGGCCGCCGTAGCCGCCGGGGCGGCAGCCGGCGCCGTGCTGGCCGGTGAATCGCTGTCGATGCAGCCGAACCAGCTGTTCCCCTTGCGCCAGCTGGTCTGGCACACCCCCGACACCAACGTCCTGGCCGCCTCCTGGCAGGTGATGGTGCGTACCTACAGCGAACAGCGCGCCGCGCTGTTGCAGCACAACGAAGGGCGCCAGCTGCCGTCCAGCTTGTTCATGGCCGACCCGCCGCCGCCCGTGCTGCGCGACCAGCGCGCCATGCACGGCATGGTGTCCGAGCTGGACGCCTGGCGCTTCGCCGTCTATGCCTGGGGCGCCGAGAAGCTGACCTTGCGCGTGGTGGCGCGCGATCCGGGCCAGGATGGCCCGGAGCAGCGTCGCCGCCGGCCGCGCGTGGCCGTGCGCCTGGAGATGGTCCTGCCCGAGCTGGGCCGGGTCGTGGTGCAGATGGAGCCGGCCGAAACGGGCGTGGTGCTGGAAATCGGCGCGCCCGGCAACGAAGCGATGCAGCAGATGCGCGACCTGTTGCCGCAACTGGCCACCATCATCGGCCGCTGCGGCCTGCAGATCGTGCGCGCGCGCCTGATGCGCGAACTGTCGCCGGTCAATCCGCTCGACAACGAACCGACGCGCACCCAGATTGCGCTGCTGAGCACGGCCATGTTCAAGGCGATGGCGGAAGTGGCAGTCTTCCTGTCGCAGCCGCGCCTGCCCGAAGAGGCGCTGACTGCCTAGTCCAGTAGCCGGGCTGGGCGTAGATCGCCTTCAGCTCGTCGATGAAGAAGCGGATCTTGGCCGGCAAATGCCGCTGTTGCAGGTAGACGGCCATGATGTCGTAATCGGGCAGCGCAAAATCGTCGAGCACCGTAATCAGGCTCCCTTCCGCCAGCTGCGCCTGGATTTCCCAGGTCGAGCGCCACGCCAGCCCTAATCCCTCGCACGCCCAGCGGTGCAGCAGCTCGCCGTCGTTGCAATCGAGATTGCCCTGCACGCGCACCGTCACCGGCTTGCCGCCCTGCTGGAAGTACCAGCCGCGCTGCTGCCCGCCCTGCAGGTTGAAGGCCAGGCAGTTGTGCTGGGCCAGGTCGTCCAGCGTGCGCGGGATGCCGTGCCGCTCGAAGTATTCCGGCGTGCCGCAGACGACGCGGCGGTTCTTCGCCAGCCGCACGGCGACGAAACTGGGGTCGATCACGCCGCCGATGCGGATGCCCAGGTCGTAGCCCTCGCGCACCAGATCGATCACCTGGTCGGTCAGGTTGAACGACACCTGCACGTCCGGATTGGCCGCCAGGAAGCCCGGCGCGTGCGGCGCCACGTGCTGGCGCCCGAATGACGCCGGCGCCGACACGATCAGGTGGCCGGTGGCCTTGTGCCGCCCTTCCGAAATATTGCGCTCGGCGATGTCCAGGCCGGACAGCAGCTTGCGACAATCCTCCAGGAACACATTGCCCTGCTCCGTCAGCGTGAGGTGGCGCGTGGTGCGGTGCATCAGCTTCACGCCCAGGCGCTTCTCCAGCGCGTCGATGCGGCGCCCCAGCATCACCGGCGTGATGTTCTGCACCAGTGCGGCGCGCGCCAGGCTGCCCTTCTCGACCACGGCGACGAAGGCTTCGATCTGCTTGAGTTTGTCCATGCCGCGATTATTCCATACTCAGAGTATCGAATAAACGGATTTTTTATCGTCTTATCAGGGAGGGAGAACGCCTATAGCATACAAAACATCAATAACACGCTCATCAGGAGATCACCATGGCTAAAATGACAGCAGCTGAAGCAGCTGTCCACGTACTGCAGAAGGAAGGCATTTCGGTCGCATTCGGCGTACCGGGCGCTGCCATCAATCCGCTGTACGCTGCGCTGAAGAAAGTCGGCAAGATCAAGCACATCCTGGGCCGCCACGTCGAAGGCGCCTCCCACATGGCCGAAGGCTACACGCGCGCCGCGCCAGGCAATATCGGCGTGTGCATCGGCACCTCGGGACCGGCCGGCACGGACATGATCACCGGCTTGTACTCGGCCCAGGCCGATTCGATCCCGATCCTGTGCATCACCGGCCAGGCGCCGCGCGCCCGCCTGCACAAGGAAGACTTCCAGGCGGTGGATATCGCGTCCATCGCCAAGACCGTGACCAAGATGGCCACCACCGTGCTGGAGCCGGCCCAGGTGCCGCGCGTGTTCCAGCAGGCCTTCCACCTGATGCGCTCCGGCCGTCCCGGCCCGGTGCTGATCGACCTGCCCTTCGACGTCATGATGGCGCAGATCGAATTCGACCCGGACACCTACACGCCACTGGAAGCGTTCAAGCCGCGCGCCTCGCGCGCCCAGGTGGAAAAGGCCCTGGCCATGATGAACGAGGCCGAGCACCCGCTGATCACCGCCGGCGGCGGCATCATCAACGCCAACGCCTCGGCCCTGCTGCAGGAGTTCGCCGAGATCGTCAACGTGCCCGTGATCCCGACCCTGATGGGCTGGGGCAGCATTCCCGACGACCACCCGCTGATGGCCGGCATGGCCGGCCTGCAGACCAGCCACCGCTACGGCAACGCCACCGTGCTCGCCGCCGATTTCATCATCGGCATCGGCAACCGCTGGGCCAACCGCCATACCGGTTCCGTCGACGTGTTTACCGAAGGGCGCACCTTCGTCCACGTCGACATCGAACCGACCCAGATCGGGCGCGTGTTCGGCCCCGACCTGGGCATCGTGTCCGACGCCGGCCACGCCCTGGAGCTGTTCGTGGCAGTGGCCAAGGAATGGAAGGCCGCCGGCAAGCTGCGCGACCGTACCGGCTGGGTGGCCCAATGCCAGCACCGCAAGCGCACCATGCTGCGCCGCACTGACTACAACGACGTGCCGGTCAAGCCGCTGCGCGTGTACGAGGAAATGAACAAGTACTTCGGCCGCAATACGCGCTACGTGTCCGCCATCGGCCTGTCGCAGATAGCCGCCGCCCAGTTCCTGCACGTCTACCAGCCGCGCAACTGGATCAACTGCGGCCAGGCCGGCCCGCTGGGCTGGACCATCCCGGCCGCGCTGGGCGTACGCGCCGCCGACCCGAGCACCGACATCGTGGCCATTTCCGGCGACTACGACTTCCAGTTCCTGATCGAGGAGCTGGCGGTGGGCGCGCAGTTCAAGCTGCCCTACATCCACGTGCTGGTGAATAACTCCTACCTGGGCCTGATCCGCCAGTCGCAGCGCGGCTTCGACATGGACTTCTGCGTGCAGCTGTCGTTCGAGAACGTGAACGCCCCTGAGCTGAACGGCTACGGCGTGGACCACGTGGCGGTGGTGGAAGGCCTGGGCTGCAAGGCCATCCGCGTGCACAGGCCCGACGACATCATTCCCGCCTTCGAACAGGCGCGCGAACTGATGGCCAAGCACAGCGTGCCGGTGGTGGTGGAAGTGATCCTGGAGCGCGTGACCAACATCGCCATGGGCACCGAGATCAATGCCATCAACGAATTCAACGACATCATCGACGTCGCCTGACGAGGACTGCCATGCCAAAATTTGCTGCCAACCTGACCATGCTGTTCAACGAGCAGCCCTTCCTGGAGCGCTTCGGCGCCGCCGCGCGCAACGGCTTCCAGGGCGTGGAGTTCCTGTTCCCCTATGACTTCGAGCCGCAGCAGCTGCACGAACAGCTGGAGCGGCACAGGCTGGAGATGGTGCTGCACAACCTCCCGGCCGGCAACTGGGGCGGCGGCGAGCGCGGTATCGCCTGCCACCCGAACCGCGTGGGCGAGTTCGAACGAGGCGTCGAGACTGCACTGGCCTACGCCAGCGTGCTGGGCACCCAGCGCATCAACTGCCTGGTCGGTATCCAGCCCAAAGGCGTGTCGGCCGCCGATGCCCGCGCCACGCTGGCGCAGAACCTGAAGTTCGCCGCAACTGCGCTGAAAAAGGCGGGCATCCCGCTGCTGATCGAGCCGATCAATACCTTCGACATTCCCGGTTTCTTCCTGTCCGGCACGCGCCAGGCGCTGGACCTGATCGAATCCGTAGGTTCGGACAACCTGTTCCTGCAGTACGACATCTATCACATGCAGCGCATGGAGGGCGAGCTGGCCAACACCATCAAGCACCACCTGTCGGTGATCAGGCATATCCAGCTGGCCGACAACCCGGGCCGCTTCGAGCCGGGCACCGGCGAGATCAATTACCGCTTCCTGCTCAACTACCTCGACGAAATCGGCTACGAGGGCTGGGTCGGCTGCGAATACAAACCAAAGGCCGGCACCGAAGCAGGCCTGGGCTGGCGCAACGCTTAACAATAGAGGAGACACATCATGCAAAAACTCGGATTCATCGGCCTTGGCATCATGGGCGGCCCCATGGCAGGACACCTGCAGGCAGCCGGCCACAAACTCTACCTGCACGACGTGAAGAATCCGCCGGCCAACCTGGTGGAAGGCGGCGCCACCGTGTGCACCTCTGCCATGGAAGTGGCCAAGCGCGCCGACATCATCTTCCTGATGGTGCCCGATACGCCGCACGTGGAAGAAGTCCTGTTCTCCGCCGACGGCATCGCCGCCGGCCTGAGTGCCGGCAAGATCGTGGTGGACATGAGTTCCATCTCGCCGATCGCCACCAAGGAGTTCGCCAGGAAGATCAACAAGAAGAGCTGCGCCTACCTGGATGCGCCGGTGTCGGGCGGCGAAGTGGGCGCCAAGGCGGCCTCGCTGACCATCATGGTGGGCGGCCCGCAGGAAGCCTTCGACAGCGTCAAGCCGCTGTTTGAGCTGATGGGCAAGAACATCACCCTGGTGGGCGAAAACGGCGACGGCCAGACCACCAAGGTGGCCAACCAGATCATCGTGGCCCTGAACATCCAGGCCGTGGCGGAAGCGCTGCTGTTCGCCTCCAAGGCCGGCGCCAACCCGGCCAAGGTGCGCGAGGCGCTCATGGGCGGCTTCGCTTCCTCGCGCATCCTGGAAGTGCACGGCGAGCGCATGGTCAAGCGCACCTTCAACCCTGGCTTCCGCATCGCCCTGCACCAGAAGGACCTGAACCTGGCCCTGCAAGGCGCCAAGGCGCTCGGCGTGTCGCTGCCGAACACCTCGGCCACGCAGGAACTGATGAATGCCTGCGCCGCCAACGGCTTGTCCGACCTGGACCACTCCGCGCTGTGCCAGGCAATCGAACTGATGTCCAACCATAAGATCGCACAAGGCTAAGCACCATGACCGCGCCCGCACCTCGCCAGCTGTTGCTGGACCTCTACGACGCAGCAGTGAGCGCGGTTCATCCGCGCAACCTGGTGCAGGACTTCCTGCCGCCGCCCCCCGCGAACGGCAGGACCCTCGTCATCGGCGCGGGCAAAGGTGCGGCCGCGATGGCACAAGCTGTGGAACGCAGCTGGACCGGCCCGCTGTCCGGCCTGGTAGTGACGCGTTACGGCCACGGCGCCGAAACGAAACACATTGAAGTGGTCGAAGCGTCGCATCCAGTGCCGGACGACGCGGGGCAGAAAGCCGCCGCCCGCATGCTGGACATGGTGCGCGACCTGAGCGCGGACGACCTGGTCCTGTGCCTGATTTCCGGCGGCGGCTCCGCCCTGCTTGCCCTGCCCGCCGAAGGCATCACCCTGGCCGAAAAACAGGCCCTGAACAAAGCCCTGCTGCGCAGCGGCGCCGCGATCGGCGAAATGAACTGCGTCCGCAAACACCTGTCGGCCATCAAGGGCGGCCGCCTGGCGCTGGCCTGCGGCAAGGCACGCGTGGTGACGCTGTTGATCTCCGACGTCCCGGGTGACGATCCGCGCGTGATCGCCAGCGGCCCCACCCTGCCGGACGCCACCACCAGCGCAGAGGCGCTGGCCATCCTGCGCAAATACGCTATCGAGGTGCCGTCCAGCGTGCTGGCCCATCTCGGCTCGCCCGCCAGCGAAACACCCAAGCCTGGCGACACCCGCTTTGAAGGCCACAGCCACCACGTAATCGCCACCGCGCAGCACGCACTGGAAGCCGCCGCCGCCAAGGCCCGCACGCTCGGCATCACGCCCTACATCCTGTCCGACGGAATCGAAGGCGAAGCACGCGACATCGGCCTGATGCACGCCGCCATGGCGCGCCAGGTGATCGCGCGCGGCCAGCCCTTCGCACGGCCCTGCGTGATACTGTCCGGCGGCGAAACCACCGTCACAGTGCGCGGCAGCGGGCGCGGTGGCCGCAACGTCGAGTTCCTGCTCAGCTTTGCGCTGGCAATGGACGGCGCCGCCGACGTGCACGCTATCGCCTGCGACACCGACGGCATCGACGGCTCCGAAGACAACGCCGGCGCCGTGTATGGCCCCGACTCGCTGGCGCGCGCCGCGCAGAAAGGCGTGAACGGCAAGCAGCTGCTGGCCAATAACGACGCCTACAGCTTCTTCAGCGCACTCGGCGACCTGGTGGCGAGCGGCCCGACCCGTACCAACGTCAACGACTTCCGCGCCATCCTGATCCAATAAAAAAGAGAGACTCCCATGCGTCGAGAACGCAAAGCCAAAATCGTAGCCACCCTCGGCCCAGCCAGCTCCGACCACGCCACCATCAAGGCGCTGTTCGAAGCCGGCGCCGATGTGTTCCGCTTCAACTTCAGCCACGGCAGCCACGCCGACCACGAAGCCCGCTACGGCATCGTGCGCTCCATCGAACGCGAGCTGGGACGCCCCATCGCCATCCTGGCCGACCTGCAAGGGCCCAAGCTGCGCATCGGCCAGTTCGAAGGCGGCAAGATTATGCTGCGCGAAGGCGCCGAGTTCCAGCTGGACCAGGCGCCCACGCCCGGCAGCACATCGCGCGTCTGCCTGCCGCACCCCGAGCTGTTCGCCGCCGTCAGCGCCGGACAATCGCTGCTGCTCGATGATGGCCGCATCCGACTGGAAGTGCTGGCCAGCGACGCCGGCACCATCCGCACCCGCGTGGTGAACGGCGGCGTGCTGTCCGACCGCAAAGGCGTGAACGTGCCCGACGCCGTGCTACCCATTCCCGCGCTCACGGCCAAAGACCGGACCGACCTGGACTTCGCCCTTCGCCTGGGCGTGGACTGGATCGCCCTCTCCTTCGTGCAGCTGCCGGAAGACGTGGAGCAAGCCAAGGAGCTCGTAGCCGGCCGCGCCGGCGTGCTGTCCAAGCTGGAAAAACCCGCCGCCCTCGACCGGCTGGAAGAAATCGTCCGCGTATCGGATGCCATCATGGTCGCACGCGGCGACCTCGGCGTGGAGCTGCCGCCAGAACGCGTGCCCGGCGTACAGAAACGCATCGTCCGCCTGTGCCGCAAGCACGGCAAGCCAGTGGTGGTCGCAACCCAGATGCTGGAATCCATGGTCAGCGCACCCGTGCCAACCCGCGCCGAAGCGTCCGACGTCGCCAACGCCGTCTATGAAGGCGCCGACGCCGTCATGCTGTCCGCCGAATCCGCCAGCGGCGCCTACCCGGTGCAGGCGGTGTCGATCATGAACCGCATCATCTGCGAAGTGGAACGCGACCCGTTGTACCCCGCCATGATCGAAGCGCAGCACCAGGCACCGCTGCCGAACAAGGGTGACGCCATCAGCGCCGCCATGCGCGACGCCGCGCGCATCATGGGCGCCAAGGCCATGGTCGCCTACACCA
Organism: Pseudoduganella sp.; assembly: GCA_021323265.1. GTDB lineage: Bacteria > Pseudomonadota > Gammaproteobacteria > Burkholderiales > Burkholderiaceae_D > Rugamonas. The sequence goes on from JAJTCO010000007.1 coordinate 28,195, forward strand.
CCTCCGGCCACAGCAGCCTGCGCACAGCCCGCGAGCGGCCAATGGCACCGATTGTCAGCATCACCCCGCGCCAGGAAACCGCACGCCGCCTGGCCTTAGCCTGGGGCGTTCACAACACCGTCAGCAAGGACGTGCACAGCGTCGATGAAATGGTCGCCGCAGCCTGCCGCACCGCGCTACGCGAAGGATTCGTGCAGCCCGGCGACCATATCGCCATCGCCGCCGGCACGCCATTTGGCCAGCCAGGCAGCACCAACCTGCTGCGCCTGGCCGAGATATGGCCGCAGTAAAGATCAACCCGTAACGACTTTCTCTTTTAACGCCGGTCCTCCAACCGGCGTCTTTTTTTTTGGATCACCTGTCGAGATTGCGGCGCTAATTGTTGTATCGAACGTAAGCCTGAAAAGCCTGAAGTGCCGAGGCATTTACAAAGTAGACGTGCAATTGCGTATCACTTATTTCGAACTCGACCGTAAACTTAATTGGCGTGCGCGTTCGCGGCGACTCGTTACCATGAAACATGGTGGCGGATGTGACTGGGCCAGCAATGCCTTCGAATCGGAATTCTGATTTTCCATCGTTATGCACAACGCTGAATTTTAGCGAAGTGACCGGCCGCGTATATGGCCCCAGATCCGCGGCCGCATATCCACGATTCTCATCGTCGTGACCAAGATAGTCCCCGTGCAAATCGACCGAGAAAGGTCTTCCAGCTTCGCGCAATAGGATTTCGCATAGCGCATCAGGAAGCGAACCACGTCGCCAAATCTTTGTCCGATACGAGTCTAGCCATGGGGCTTCGACAAGTCGAGCTTAGCAAAACTTTGATACTTCGCCCTCGTTACTTCACCGTGTTTCGGATTTATCAGCGCTACGATCTGATCAATGTCGTCGTTTGACAGGCCCGATGGTATTTCGCCTAACAGCACCTTCGCAGAATCGCGGCAACCTCGCAGGTACTGTTCAAGCATGAGAGCAGCAAGTTCTGGAGACTCCAGCTTACCCAGAACGGCATTTCTGCGTAGTTCGAAATAGCGAGAAACCTGTTCAGCCAAGTTCTCGATAAGATCTGCGTTAGAGGACATCTGTTCTTCCACTTCCTTTAGAAATCAACGAATGTGGCTCGTTTCCACAAGATCCGCTGTTGGCGTCCGACTGTGGCATTAGAAGTTCTTATGCAATTCATGCTCTTGTGCGAACGCCGTTGCGCCGCGTTGGTGCGCGAGAATTCAAATTAAGTCGCAGACGAAAGTAGCGAACTTCTGTCGGCTTTTGGCCGCAACGAGCCAACGCGATGTAGCGTAGCATTTTGCCAGTCTGAAAGGTTCACACTTAGACACCTCGGCCGCTATAGCCCGATGCAAACGTCTTAGCCTGGGGAAGATGTGAGCTTGCATGATTTTCAACTAGGACATTTTGTCCAATGGATGGCAATTGCGTTGTGCGAGTATGCTTCAGCTCGTACAGTAGCTTGGAATTGCTCGAAATGGAATGGATCCCGATAGTCTTAGGTACGTTCAAGGCCGTCGTGCTTTGTACGGGTATGTTCTTCGCCATCAAGTGGCATTACGATCAAGGGCAGAAGGAGGAGGCGAAGGAGAGGCAAGCAGTGTTACGGACGGGCGGCAAGGTAGTCACAGCCTTCTTGCTGTCGCTTTTGGTCCTGGGGTTCGTCACTTTCGTCTTTAGCCAGACGCTTGGTCTGGATTTGTCTTTCCCATGATGGCAAAGAACACGCGGCCAGTTGGAGGGGCGCGATTCCCATTTAAGGCAGGCGTTTCGAGATAGGGCGGGACTGCAACGAGTTCTGAGAATTTGCGAGGCTTAGGAGCGGCTCCTGGCCGACAGGAGGCGATTCACTTGCGCTCACGCATGTAACTACTGATTGCATTGCCGTTCAGCTCAATCTCCATCTCGTAGGTCATTCCCAGGCGCTCGGCAACGCGACGCGATGATTCATTGCCAGGACTGATAAGAGCCCGAACTTTCAGTTCGCGTCGAACCTCGAACACATACTTCAAGACCGCCGCAGCCGCCTCGTTCGCGATGCCTTTCCCCCAGAATGCTCGATAAGTATTCCATCCCATTTCCATCACCGTTGACTGTTCGCGATAGAAAGCTCCCACACTACCGACGAGCTGGCCGGTCTGCTTGTCCTCTATAGCCCACCAACCAGCTCCGTGAACAAGCCACAATCCAGCATGTGAAGTGAAGATTCTCCAAGCCGTCTGACGGTCAGCTGAGCCTAAGTGCACTGAACTTTCCGAATTCGCCAAATGGTCCGCAAACAAGTCGAAGTCGGCGCGCCGATATTCGCGAAGCGTAAGTCGTTCTGTCTCAAGGTGCGGGACGGAAGTGGTGAACGCGTGATTCATCAGGAGTGCATCCTTCAAAGTTTCAATGGTGACTACCGGTCCGGCCTTTCCAGAAATGCCTCCCACTACATGCCGATATCCAGCCGCCGACAACTACTCAACGCAACTGCAGGGACTTACTTTCGCCGCTTCAAAGGCGCTTTCCGCATCCAACATGGCCGGTGTAGGGGTGGGGCCGACATCCTGGGTATTGAAGTGGATCACCTTGTCGCCGGCCACAATTGCATACATCGTGCCCACGGTTTCCACGTCTTCCAGCTTACCCGTCCAACGCAACTTTGCGGCAGGGATGCCGCCAATGACAAGTGAAACGGGCTCGGTGCGGTTGAAGGCCGTGCGAGTTCGCTGCATGGAACTCGCGAAATCCAGCAAAAACTCCGCGGCGGGACGTTCTCGCGCGGGTACGCCATCGAACTTTAGCGCCGGATCGATGTCAATGACGGTAACCTGAAAAGTGGTTTGACCTATTGGTCCACTCTCCTTCGTGTATCCAACGTGAACTGCAGGACCTTGTGCCTGTCGTAGTGGCCCATCAAAACCTTCAGGTACGGTGACTGTAACCGACTTCACCGTCACGTCAGTGGCAGCTGCCAGCAGGGGAAGTAGCAGCGCGACGAGTAATAGGATCTTCTTCATGCTGTTGAACTTGGTCGGATACCTGCCTTCCGCACTAAGCGCGGAACGTCGCAGCATATCACCTTGGTCCAGCAGAAAAATGCGCGAATTCTCACGCGAAGAGCTAGTGCTGCCGGCGCATGGCGAAGCGTGAACTTCCCATGGCCGGCCACCGCAACTATTCGCCGCGTTGGTGGACTTGTCTGCCTGCCGCGTAAGTGGCGGCAACTGCGCGGTCGTCGCCGAGCAGCGCCAGCGCAAACAATAGCTCTTCCAGGCTGTTGCAGCGTGTTGTGCGACGCTCCAGCAGCGGTGTGGCTTTCGGATCGAGCACGATGAAGTCCGCCTCGGCGCCTGGCACGAAATTGCCGACCACGCCTTCCAGCCGCATGCTGCGCGCGCCGCCCAGCGTAGCCAGGTAGAACATGCGCAGCGCCGGCAGGTAGGTGCCGCCCATGCGCGCCACCTTGTACGTTTCATTCATGGTCTGCAGCATGGAGAACGAGGTCCCGCCGCCGACGTCCGTTGCCAGCGACAACGCCACCTGCTGCCTGTCGGCAGCGGCGAAGTCGAACAGGCCGCTGCCCAGGAACAGGTTGGACGTGGCGCACATCGACACCGCGGCGCCGGTGGCCGCCATGCGGGCCCGGTCCTCGTTGTCCAGCCAGATGCAGTGCGCGTACATCGAGCGCGGGCGCAGCAGGCCAAGCTGGTCGTACACGTCCAGGTAGCTGCGGGCTTCTGGAAACAACGACTTGACCCACGCCACTTCATCGGTGTTTTCGGCGACGTGCGTCTGGACGTAGGTGTCCGGATACGCGCGCGCCAGTTCGCCGCACACGCGCAACTGGGCCTCGCTTGACGTGGGCGCGAAGCGCGGCGTCAGCGCGTACATATTGCGGCCCTTGTTGTGCCAGCGGTGGATCAGTTCCTCGCTTTCGCGGGCGCCGCTTTCCGCCGTGTCCTGCAGGAACTCCGGGCAGTGGCGGTCCATCATCACCTTGCCCGCCGCCATGCGCAGGTCATACGCTTCGGCCGCGCCGAAGAAGGCGTCCACCGATTCCTGGTGCACGGTGCAGTACACCATCGCTGTGGTGGTCCCGCAACGCAGCAGCTCCTTCACGAAGAAGTCGGCCACGCCGCGCGCGTGCGCCGGGTCCTTGAACTGCCGTTCGGTGGGGAACGTGTACGTATCTAGCCATGGCAGCAGGCCGGGTGCGGGCGAGGCGATCATGTCCGTCTGCGGATAATGGATGTGGGTGTCGATAAAGCCGGGCATGATGATCTTGCCGCGGTAATCGCGCACCTGCGTGCCTGGCGGCAGCGTGTCCTTCAACTGGTCGTAATCGCCGGCGGCCCGCACCCGGCCGTCCTGCAGCATCAGCAGGCCATCCTCATGCCACGCATGGGCCCTGTCGCTGGCCGCCGGATCGGCCGTGAAATGCAGGATGCTGGCGCGGAAGGCCTTGATGCCTGTTTCCTTCTGCATGGCTTAGCTTCCCCGGTAAGTGGAGTAGGCCCAGGGCGACACCACGATCGGCACGTGATAGTTCGCTGCGGCATCCGCAATGCCGAAGGCGATGATCACTTCATCCACGAAGCGCGGCTCCGGCAGGCTGACGCCCTGCCCTGCGAAATAGTCGCCCGCCGCAAACACCAGTTCGTACTTGCCGCGCTTAAGGTCGCCGCCCGCCAGCAAGGGCTGTTCGCAGCGGCCATCGAGGTTGGTGACTGCGGTCTTGAGCAGCGTTTTCTGGTCGCCGTCCACGCGGAACAGCTTCACCTTGACGCCCGCGCCGGGTTTGCCCTGGGTGATGTCCAGGACGTGTGTACTTAACTTGCCCATCATGTCTCCTTGAGTAATGGGCCGATCTTATACGGCTGGCCATCGCGGTATATACCTGGTGGTGAATATCAACCATGAGCTTGACGGACATAATCGGGATTCCATATCAAAAAATACAGGAGACAACATGCAGCAAGCATTACGCGTCGCGGCAGCCGGCACCATCGCTGTCCTCGCCCTGGTCACCGGCGCCCGGCAGGCCAGTGCCGCCGAATGGAGCGATACCTCCATCGGCTACCGCTACGGAACGAAATTCGCAGAGCCGTACAACCCGAAGGACATCAGCAAGCAGGTCCTGAGCTGGACATATGCGGATGGCTACAAGTACGGCGGCAACTACATGAACCTGGATTTCCTGCGCTCGGACGGCGCGGACAACAACGCGCACGAGGCCTACCTGCTGTATCGCCACACGCTTGACCTGGGCAAGGTCAGTGGTAAGAATTTCAAGTTTGGCCCGGTCCGGGGCGTTGGCATCACGGCCGGCTTCGACTGGAACACCAAGAACGACGACAGTTACAACTCGCGCAAACGCATGGTGGTGGCCGGCCCGACCCTGATGTTCGACGTGCCGGGCTTCCTGAACGTGAGTCTGCTCGCGCTGTGGGAGAGCAACCAGCCCCTGGGCATTAGCAAGCGCTATTCGTACGACTCGCACGCCATGTTGAATGCAGCCTGGGGCATTCCGCTTGGTTCCGGCTTCAGCTTCGAAGGCTATGCCAACTGGATCGGCCATAAAGGCAGGGACGAATTCGGCGGCCAGACGTCGCCCGAGGTGAACATCGACGCGCAAGTGATGTACGACCTGAGCGGCCACATGGGCGCCAAGCCGAATACCTTCAAGGTTGGACTGGAGTACCAATACTGGCGCAACAAGTTCGGGAATCCGCATAACATCCCGGGCAGCACGGCCAAAACCCCGATGATCCGCGCGGAGTATCACTTCTAACCCATAAGAACCCGTAGAGGCAAGGAGACACCCATGAACAACTTGCTATACCAGGTGGACGACCGTCCGCCGCCGATTACCACCGCGCTGCTGGCCGCCCAGCATATGCTGGCCGCACTGGGCGGCATCATCGCCGTGCCCCTGGTGGTGGGCGCGGTCCTGAAGCTGCCCGCTGACCAGGTGGTGGCGCTAGTCAATGCCGCACTGCTTGGTTCGGGCATCGTCACGGCCATCCAGTGTATTGGCGTGGGGCCGGTCGGCATCCGCCTGCCGTGCGTGATGGGCACCAGCTTTGCCTTTGTCGGCGCCGCCATCAGCATCGGGCTTGAACATGGCGTACCGGGCATCCTTGGCTCGTCCCTTGCCGGATCCGCGATCATGATACTTGGCAGCTTCTTCATGCCGCAGATCCGCAAGCTGTTCCCGCATCAGGTGACGGCGGTGGTGGTGACGATGATCGGACTGTCGCTGGTGCCGGTTGCGGTGGACTGGGCGGCCGGCGGCAAGGGCGCCGGCGCCAACTATGGCGATCCCGTCAACCTCGGCATCGCCCTGTTCGTGCTGGCCACGGTGATCATCCTGGTTCAATTCGGCAAGGGCATCATTTCGGCCGCCGCCGTAGTCATCGGTATCGCGATCGGCTACGCCGTCTGCCTGGGCATGGGCCTGGTCGACTTCTCGACGGTGCAGAAGGCGGAAGTGTTCGCCGTGCCAAAGCCGCTGTACTTCGGCATGACCTTCCCGATCAGCGGCATCCTGGCGATGGCGCTGGCCTACGTTGTCACCATCGTCGAGACCACCGGGACCTTCATGGCGCTGGGCAGCGCGACCAATACCAAGATGAAGGGCAAGCTGCTATGCCGCGGCGTGCTGTGCGACGGCCTCGGTTCGGCCTTTGTCTCCGTGCTGGGCGCGCCGCCGGTGTCGACCTTTGCGCAGAACGTGGGCGTGATCTCCCTCACCGGCGTGGCAAGCCGCTACGTGGTGGCGCTGACCGGCGTCATGCTGGCTGCCGCAGGACTGTTCCCGGTGCTGGGTGCGGTCGTGGTCACCATTCCGCAACCTGTCCTGGGCGGCGCCGGCCTGATGATGTTCGCGATGATCATCGCAGCCGGCGTGCAGATGCTGTCGCACGTGGAGCACGACAAGCGCACCGGTTTGCTGATCGCGGTATCGGTTGGCTGCGGCCTGGCGGTGTCGGTGCGCCCGGAACTGCTCTCCAAGCTGCCGCCGTTCGTGCACGAGATCTTCGGTTCGGGCATCTCCACCGCGGCCATCATGGCCGTGGTGCTGAACCTGGTGCTGCCGGACCGCCCGGTGGCGCTGCCCGACGATGAAGAAGACGACGTGCCACAGCCCATGCTGATTCCGAAGGCTGGCTAAATCCTGTTCCGTCCCCGCGCCCGAAGGGTTGCGGGGAGACAGATGGAAGAAATATGACCAAGACTCTCCTGATCAAGAATGCGCGCGTACTCGTCACGATGGACGAACAGCGCCGCGAAATCGACAACGGCGCAATCTATGTGCGCGACAACGTGATCGAACAGGTCGGCGCGACGTCCGACCTTCCCGCCACGGCGGACGAGGTGATCGACGCGGCCGGCCACGTCGTAACACCCGGCCTGGTGAATACCCACCATCATATGTACCAGAGCCTGACGCGCGTCATCCCGGCCGCGCAGGACGGCGAGTTGTTCAACTGGCTCACGAACCTGTACCCGATCTGGGCCAACCTGAACGCCGAGATGGTGCATGTGTCGACATTGACCGCCATGTCCGAACTGATCCTGTCCGGGTGCACCACCAGCAGCGATCACCTGTACATCTACCCGAACGACTGCAAGCTCGACGACAGCATCGAGGCCGCTGCCAAGATCGGCATGCGCTTCCATGCCGCGCGCGGTTCGATGAGCGTCGGCCAGTCGAAGGGTGGCCTGCCGCCCGACCGCGTGGTCGAGGACGAAAAGGCAATCCTGAAGGATACGCAGCGGCTGATCGAGTCCTATCACGATGCAGGGCGGCACGCCATGCAGCGCATCGTCGTAGCGCCCTGCTCCCCCTTCTCCGTCTCGCGCGACCTGATGAAGGAAGCTGCGACGCTGGCACGCAGCTATGGCGTTTCGCTCCACACGCACCTGGCCGAGAATACCAACGACATCGCCTACAGCCGCGAAAAGTTCAACATGACGCCAGCCGAGTATGCGGAAGACTGCGGCTGGGTGGGCCACGACGTCTGGCACGCGCACTGCGTGCAGCTGGACGACGCGGGCGTCTACATGTTCGCGCGAACCGGCACCGGGGTGGCGCACTGCCCGTGCTCGAACATGCGCCTGGCGTCGGGGATTGCGCCTGTCCGCAAGATGGTCGATGCGGGCGTGCCGGTCGGCCTGGGCGTGGATGGTTCGGCTTCGAACGACGGGGCGCACATGCTGGGCGAAGTGCGCCAAGCCATGCTGCTGCAGCGCGTCGGCTTCGGCCCGGATGCGATGACCGCGCGCCAGGCGCTGGAATTGGCTACCCTGGGCGGTGCAAAAGTACTGAATCGCGACGACATTGGGGCCCTCAAGCCGGGCATGTCGGCGGATATCGTGATGTTCAAGCTGGACCAGGTTGGCTTTGCCGGCGCGTTGCATGATCCGGTAGCCGCGCTGGTCTTCTGTACCCCCGCCAACGTCAGTTACAGCATCATCAACGGCCGGGTCGTTGCGAGGGATGGGCTATTGCAGACGATCGATCTGCCGCTCGTACTGGAACGGCATAACCAGCTGGCCGACAATCTTGCGCTTGCGGTGGGGGCTCGCAAGGACTCCCGATCCTAGAACGGAATCGGGCATGTCGATGCTCGTGGTTGTCCGAACTCCGAGCGGCCCGACCTTGGGTCGCTATTGGCGGAGATGCCGCCTTTGTCGGGGTAGTAGAGGCAGTATTCCCCCATTGCAGTCGTGACCCGATAGACCTTTTTAGGATCGTTCGGCGCGCTGATCAATTCGGTTTGCGCCGCTTCGAACCATTTCGGCTTTACCGCCGCGCGTGCCGCTGCGAAGCCTTTGGCCAGGCGTTGGCTGCTCGCGTCAGGCACCATCTTGAAGTCTTGCGGGCGTTCGGCACGCAATTGGCGGTCGATAGCTGCAACCGACTCGATCGCCTGCTGCCGCAGCTCCGTAGGCAACGCCCTGGACTCCGCAGGCTCGCCGACCACCTGGGCCGCTTCTTCCACCTGTGGCTCGGCCCGCGCCGCCGGTGCACTGGCCGTCCTGGAAGGCACTTCCGCCTGGCGCCCCGCCCCGGCCTTCGGCTTTGGCGGGACCGGCGGCTGGCTACGGATGGCGATCGCCTGCACTTGCCGCGGCATCACCAGCTGTACCCAGATCCGCTCGTCGCGCTCTGCCGCCATTGGAGTCGCACGCGTGGCAAACCACAGCAGCGCGAGATGGCATAGCACAATCGCCGCGATGCGCACTGCAACCAGGCTATCGCGTGCTCCAAACTCTTCCTTCATACGCTCACTTCTGGGTCAGTCTTTGCCTGTCCGGCGGAGACGCGCAGCATAGCATCTTGCCATACCAAAAGGATCACGAATTCTCACGCGAAAAGCAAAAGCGGCCTCCAGGGCCGCTCCTCGATCCGGGTGTTGACGCCTTAAACGAAGGCGCCGACCTTTGCCACGACCGCTTCCCGCACCAAACCGCTGGTGACGAAGCCATGCGCGACCTGGATGTCGTTGTGGAACCAGCGGTCGCCGTCCAGGCAGGCAGGGATCTGATTGCGGATCTCGTCGTAGGCAGCTTGCGTTCCCTCGCCCAGCTTGAAACCCGGCAGCAGATGCTCGGTCATGGTCAGCGCCTGCGCGGCCAGCAGCATCTCCACACCCACGATGTACTGCGTGTTCTGCACCACGGTGTGGGCCTTGCGTGCGCACCAGGTGGAGTTGGAGATGTGGTCTTCGCTATTGCCCTTGGACGGGATCGAATCCACGCTGCCGGGCATGGACAGGGTACGGTTTTCCATCACCAGGGAACTGAGCGAGCATTGCACCACCGGGTAGCCGGTGTTCACGCCGCGCGGGCCGGACATCAGGTTGCGCGGCAGGCCCCAGGACAGCGTTGGATCGATCAGGCGCGCCACGCGGCGCTCGCAGATGCTGCCAAGGTCGGTGATGCTGATCGCCAGCAGGTCCATCGCCTGCGCCAGGTACTGGCCGTGGAAATTGCCGCCCGAGATGATCTCGAAGCCGCCGCCATCCTTGCCGAAGATGAGCGGATTGTCGGTGGCCGAGTTGATCTCGTTCCGGACGATGGTGTCGATGTAGTCCAGCGCATCGAACACCGGACCGTAGACTTGCGGCGTGCAGCGCAGCGAGTACACGTCCTGGATGCGCGGGGTGTAGGGGATGTCGGTGCGGCGCAGTTCGTCCGGGAACTGGATGGCGCGCGCTTCGTGCGTGGTGCGGGTGGAGCCCTTCAGCAGCTTGCGCACCACGGCGGCGGTCTTGATCTGGCCGGGGTGCGGGCGAGCTTGCTGGATGCGCGGATCGAAGGCGGCCATCTCGGCACGCATAGCCTCCAGCGTCAGCCCAAGCGACAGGCAGGCATCGGTCAGCAGATCGCGCGCATCCTTGGCGGCCAGCACGGCCACCGCCAGCGAAGCGGTGCAGCCATTGATCAGGGCGGAAGCGTCCTTGGCCTTGAGGTCGAACTTCACCGGGCCGATTTCCGCCTGGGTGATGGCCTCCGCGGCCGGCATGCGGCTGCCCTTGTACATCACTTCCGCCTCATCGAAACCGGCGATCGCCGCGGCCAGGTAGGCCAGCGGCGCCAAGTCGCCGGACGCGCCCACCGAGCCCTTTTGCGGCATGACGGGGTGGATGCCGGCGTTGATGAAGGCCAGCAGGCGGTCCACCACCTCCACGCGCGGCGCCGAGTAGTTGCTGGCGAAGGCGTTGGCGCGCAGCAGCATGGTGGCGCGGCTCACCTCTTCGGAGAACGGTTCGCCGATACCGCCGCTGTGCGCCTTGATCAGCTGCGTCTGGAACAGCTCGATCTGTTCGACCTTGATGCGGGTGTCCTTCAGCAGGCCGACGCCGGTGTTGAAGCTGTACATCATCGGCGCTTCGTCGTGCATCCAGGTCGATTCGATGTAGTCGCGGCTTTCCTTTAGCGCGGCGCGCGAAGTGGCCGAGAGTTCCACCTTGGCGCCGTCGCGCGCCACGGCCAGCACGTCTTCGGCGGTCAGGTTGAAGCCGTCAATCGTTACGTTGCTCATTTCTTGTCCTTTGCTATCAATTGACGCCGGCTTCAAACCAGGTGCCGATCATCTGGCGCTCGTCGTCGGTCATATGGGTCATGTTCGCCAGCGGCATGTCCTTGTTTTGCACGGCGCGCTGGTAGATCCGGGCGGCGTGCTGCTTCACCTGGTCAGTCGTTTCGAGCACGACGCCGCCCGGGGCTGATGCGAAACCCGCCTGGGTCGGCGCGGCGGAATGGCAGGATGCGCAGCGCTGCGTCACCACCTGCTGCACCGTGGCGATGCTGGCCTGGCCAACTGCTGGCGCACTGGCGGCCGTGGTGGCGGCTGCCGCTGGCGCGGCAACGGCCTTGCGCGGCGCAGGGGCGATCGCCACCGCCACGCCGGCCAGCAGGATCACGCCGGCGATCGGATAGGCCGGCGAGACCTTGCCCGCATGGCGCAGGTTGAAGAAATGGCGGATCAGCACACCGGCGGCCATGATGGCGGCCAGCACCAGCCAGCTGTAGGCGTGGCTGTAGGTCATCGCATAATGGTTGCTGATCATGATCAGCAACACCGGCAGCGTGAAGTAGTTGTTGTGCACCGAACGCACCTTGGCGCGCTTGCCGTAGACCGGGTCCGGCGACTCGCCGCGCGCCATCGCTTCCACCAGCTTGCGCTGGCCGGGGATGATCACGAACAGGACGTTACCCACCATCATGGTGCCGATCATGGCGCCCACGTGAATGTAGGCCGCGCGGCCGCTCAGGGTGTGGGTCAGCACGTGGGCAGCCGCCACGATCAGCAGGAACATCACGACGCCCAGCGCCGCAGGCTTCTCGGCCAGCCTGGTCTTGCACAGCGTGTCGTACACCAGCCAGCCGCCGGCCAGCGTGCCCAGGCCCACGCCTACTGCCTGCAGCGAAGTGAGGTCGGCGACGTTCCTGTCGATCATCATCGCCGCAGCGTTGAAGTAGTACACGATGAACAGCATGGCGAAGCCGCTCAGCCAGGTGGCGTAGGCTTCCCATTTGAACCAGTGCAGGTCTTCCGGCAGCTCCTTCGGAGCGACCAGGTACTTCTGCGGGTTGTAGAAACCGCCGCCGTGCACGGCCCACAGTTCCCCCATCACGCCCTTGTTGGCCAGCGCGCTGCCGGGCTTGGGCGGCCGGATCGAATTGTCCAGCCAGACGAAGTAGAACGAGGCACCGATCCATGCGATGCCGGTGATCAGGTGCAGCCAGCGTACCAGCAGGTTAAGCCACTCCACCCCATACGCTCCGAATAGTGCTTCCATAAGTCTCCCTTTGTTGTCATGACATCCACGATGGATGCAACGATATCGGGTGCAGCTGCGGGAAACCTCCAGCTGTGCAAATAACTTGCATATGCGCAGACGTATAGTTTCGTGCGCCGGATAGTGCGACTCTCTTATACATAAGTCGAAATAGACAATATTCGGAGACCACGATGTCAAGATTGCCTGAACACCTCGATATCCACCTGATCCGCATTCTTTACCTGCTGCTGGTGGAGAAGAACGTGTCGCGCGTGGCCCTCAAACTGAACCAGCCGCAGCCCTCCATTTCGGGTTCGCTGCGCAAGCTGCGCGAACTGACCGGCGATCCGCTGCTGGTGCGCGGCGGGCGTGGCATGGTGCCCACGCAGCATGGCGAGAGCCTGTTGAAGACCGCCAAGCGCATCCTGGACGAAGCCGAGAGCCTGTTCAGCCCCAAGAGCGCCTTCGTGCCGCAGGACGAGGCGCGCACGTTCCACATCGCCGCGCCGGACTATATGAACACGCAGTTCTTCACCGAGGTGATCGCCCGGCTGCGCCGCGAATCGCCGCGCAGCCGGCTGGTGATCCACTCGCTGGGGCCGGACATCGATTATGTGCGCCTGCTGTCGGACGGAGAGCTGGACCTGGTGGTCGGCAACTGGGACGAACCGCCCCAGCACCTGCACATCTCCAAGCTGTTCGACGACCCGATCGTGTGCCTGATGCGCGCCAACAGCGCCTACGCGCGCCGCACGCCGAGGGATGGCATGACGCCCGAGGAGTACCTCACGCTGCCGCACGTGGCGCCGGCGCAGATCCTGCCGGGCTACCACGGCAACATCGACTCCTTCCTGGAGGAGAAGAACATGGAGCGCAATATTGTGGTGGAATCGGCACACTTTCGCATGCTGCCCTACATCGTGCAGCAGACGGATTTGGTGTTGACGTCCGGCAAGCAATTCGCCAGCTTCTACGAAAACCTGCTGGGGCTCAAGTCGTACCGGGTGCCGCTGGACTTCCCGCCATTGAGCTTCTTCCAGCTATGGCACGAGCGTGCCCACCACGCCACCGAGCACAAATGGCTGCGCGCCCAGGTGAGCGCCGCCGCCCGCCTGCTGGTGAAGTAACTATCGCCCCAGCTAGTAGCGGTTATCGGCCCAGCGTTATATCTCGCGCCGCGCTGGCCTCTATTATCAATTCGCCATTCCCCGGAACACCTTACTTGGAGCGGGCCGCCGTGCGCGGCGGCCCGAAGCACGATGACGAGCCTGAAGCGACTGAACACCTGCGACGCAGACACCTTTACCGAGATCCTGCACGGCCTGTACGAGCATTCGCCCTGGATTCCGCAACGCGCGGCCGCCCGGCGCCCGTTCCGCACCATCGACGAACTGAAGCTCGGCCTGCGCCAGGTAGTGACCGAAGCGACGGCCGACGAACAACTGGGCCTGATCCGCGCCCACCCGGAACTGGCCGGCAAGGCCGCCGTGGCGGGTGCGCTGACGCCCGAATCCACCGGCGAGCAGGCCAAGGCCGGCCTGAACCTGTGCAGCGCCGAGGAATTCGCGGCCCTGCAGGAATTGAACGCCGCCTACCACGCCAGGTTCGGCTTTCCCTTCATCCTGGCCGTGAAAGGCGGCGACGGCAAAGGCTTGCCGCGCCAGGCCATCATCGCCGCCTTCCGCCGCCGCCTGCGCAGCCAGGCCGACGACGAGCAGCGCGAAGCGCTGCGCCAGATCCACCGCATTGCAGAAATGCGGCTGAACGCCCTGCTCAGCCACGTGCCGCACATGGGGCGCGACATCCTGGAATGGGCAGAGCAGATCGGCGCCATGAGCGAGGACGAACAAGGCCTCACCTGCACCTACATGACGCCCACCCACCGCCGCACCGCCAGCCAGCTCGCCAAATGGATGCGCGAGGCGGGCATGCACGTCCATATCGATGCCGTGGGCAACGTGGTGGGCCGCTACCTGTCCACCGACCCGCAGGCGCGCACGCTGCTTACCGGCTCGCACTACGACACGGTGCGCAACGGCGGCAAGTACGACGGCCGTCAGGGCATCCTGACCGCCATCGCCGTGGTCCGTCACCTGCACGAAACCGGCGAGACCCTTCCCTTCCACCTCGAGGTGATCGCCTTCGCCGAAGAGGAAGGGGTGCGCTTCAAGAGCACTTTCCTGGGCAGCAGCGCGGTGATCGGCCAGTTCGACCCCCAACTGCTCGAGCTGCGCGACCGCGACGGCCAGTCGCTGCGCGACGTGCTGAGCGAGGCGGACCATGACGTCAACGCCATTGCCACCATCGCCCGCGACCCGGCCGACCTGCTCGGCTACGTGGAAGTGCACATCGAACAGGGCCCGGTATTGCTGGAACGCGGCCTGCCGGTGGGCGTGGTGACCTCCATCGCGGGCAGCAAGCGCTACCTGGTGCAGCTGCAGGGCGTCGCCAGCCACGCCGGCACCACGCCGATGGCCATGCGCAAGGACGCCGCCGCCGCCGCCGCCGAGATCATCCTCTACGTGGAGCAGCGCTGCAACCGGAACCAGGAATCCGCCCTGGTGGGCACCGTCGGCCAGTTGCAGGTGCCGAACGGCTCCACCAACGTGATCCCCGGCGCCTGCACGCTGTCGCTCGATATCCGCGCCGCCGACAACGCGGCGCGCGACGCCGCCGTGGACGACATCCTCGCCCACATCGAGCATGTGTGCCAAAAGCGCCACATCGCCTGCAGCATCGAACAGACCGTCGCCGCCGACTGCGCTCCCTGCGCGCCGCGCCTGATGGAACAGCTGGCGGCTGCGGTGGAAAGGAACGGCATCCCGGCCTTCCACCTCGCATCCGGCGCCGGCCACGACGCCATGCTCATGGCGCGCGTCACCGACGTGGCCATGCTCTTCACCCGCTGCGGAAACGGCGGCATCAGCCATAACCCGCTGGAGACCATGACGGACGACGACGCCGACCTGTCGGCCCGCATCCTGCTCAGCTTCCTGCGCAACTATACGTAATTCTTGATAGCGGATATGCCCCGGCATAAGCGCCGGGAAGGAGACCTTCAACGATATTGTTAAAACAAGCAGCGCGAGGACGCCATATTTTCCCTCCCGGAGAGGCGGGATTTCGGGCGCTAAAAACTAGACGGAGACAAACAACATGCAATTCCTGGACAACTATTTCAAGCTCGGGGAGCACGGCACGAACGTGCGCACCGAGGTGCTGGCCGGTATCACCACCTTCCTGACGATGGCCTACATCATCTTCGTCAATCCCTCCATCCTGGGCGATGCGGGCATGCCGAAGGATTCGGTCTTCGTGGCCACCTGCGTGGCCGCCGCAGTCGGTACCCTGATCATGGGCCTGTACGCCAACTTCCCGATCGGCCTGGCGCCAGGCATGGGCCTGAATGCCTACTTCGCCTACGGCGTGGTGGCAGGCATGGGCTTTCCCTGGCAAGCCGCGCTGGGCGCCGTGTTCATTTCAGGCTGCTGCTTCCTGATCGTCAGCCTGCTGCGCATCCGCGAGCAGATCATGAACGCGATCCCGGCCTCGCTGCGCATCGCCATTCCCGCCGGCGTCGGCCTGTTCCTCGCGCTGATCTCGCTGAAGAACGCCGGCATCGTCGTCTCCAGCCCGGCCACCTTCGTCACCATGGGCGACCTGCACAAGCCGGCGCCGGTGCTGGCCATCATCGGTTTCATGATCATTGTCGCCCTGGACCGCCTGCGCGTCACCGGCGCCCTACTGATCGGCATCATGGCCGTGACGGTGCTGAGCTTCTTCTTCGCCGGCAACCAGTTCAACGGCGTAGTCTCCATGCCGCCGTCGATCTCGCCCACGGCACTGGAACTGGACATCGTGGGCGCCATCTCGCACGGCCTGTTCAACGTCGTGCTGGTGTTCTTCCTGGTCGAACTGTTCGACGCCACCGGTACCCTGATGGGCGTGGCCCAGCGCGCCGGCCTGATGAAGGACGGCAAACTGCCGAAGAACATGAACAAGGCCCTGCTGGCCGATTCCGGCGCAATCATCGCCGGCTCCGTAATGGGCACGTCGAGCACCACCGCCTTCATCGAAAGCGCCGCCGGCGTGCAGGCTGGCGGCCGTACCGGCCTGACCGCCGTCACCGTGGCCTGCCTGTTCCTCGCTGCCCTGTTCATCGCGCCGCTGGCCGGCGTCGTGCCGGCCTACGCCACCGCCCCTGCCCTGTTCTTCGTCGCCTGCCTGATGCTGCGCGAGCTGTCGGACATCAACTGGGCAGAGACCACCGAGAGCATTCCCGCCGTCGTCACCGCGCTGGTCATGCCGTTCACGTACTCGATCGCCAATGGCCTGGCCCTGGGCTTCATCAGTTACGCCGGGCTGAAGCTGTTGACCGGCAAATACAAGGAAGTGAGCGCCATGATCTGGTGTGTCGCCGGCATCTTCCTGTTCAAGACCATTTACATCCCAGGCTGAAGCGAGGAGTAGCAAAGATGTCCCAACCGATTCGATTCTTCTACCAGGGGCGCGTGCAGGAAGTCGATTCCGCCGCCCCGACACGCACGGTGCTGCAGCACCTGCGCGAAGACCTGCACTGTACCGGCACCAAGGAGGGCTGCGCCGAAGGCGACTGCGGCGCCTGCACCGTGGTGATCGGCTCGCTGGTCGACGGCGAGCTGGAACTGCGCAACGTCAATTCGTGCATCCAGTTCCTGCCCACCCTCGACGGCAAGGCGGTCTTCACGGTGGAGGACCTGAAACAGGCGGACGGCAGCCTGCATCCGGTACAGGAAGCCCTGGTGGAATGCCACGGCTCCCAGTGCGGCTTCTGTACCCCCGGCTTCGCGATGTCGCTCTGGAGCCTGTACCTGAAGCAGGAAGGGCAAGCCGCACCGCCCTGCCGCAAGACCATCGACGAAACCCTCTCCGGCAACCTGTGCCGCTGCACCGGTTACCGCCCGATCATCGACGCAGCCGTCCGCATGGGCGAGCTGCCGGCCGTCGGCTTCGACCGGGCGGCCCTGCGAGCCACCCTGCAAGATCTGCAACGAGACACCATGTTCAGCTACACCCACGACGGCCAGACCTTCCATGCGCCGCGCACGCTCGAGGAAATGAGCGCCCTGCGCGCCGCCAAGCCCGGCGCCACCATCCTGGCCGGTTCCACCGACGTCGGCCTGTGGGTCACGAAGCAGATGCGCAATCTGGGCGACGTGATCTACACGCGCCAGGTGCGCGAACTGCACCGCCTTGGCACGGTGGACGGCAAGCTGGAGATCGGCGCCGCCGTGTCGCTGGACGATGCCTACCGGGCCGTGCTGGCGCATTACGAGAACGAATCGCTGCATGAACTGTGGCAGCGTTTCGCCTCGCAGCCGATCCGCAGCACCGGCACCCTTGGCGGCAGCGTGGCCAATGGCTCGCCCATCGGCGACTCCGCACCCTGGATGATCGTGCTCGGCGCCGAGATCGTGCTGCGCTCGGCCCAGGGCCAGCGCGTCCTGCCGCTGCAGGACTTCTACCTCGACTACATGAAGAAGGACTGGCAGCCCGGCGAGTTCGTGGAGGCGGTGCGCATTCCATTGCCGAAGAAGGGCCTGCAGTTCCGCACCTACAAGCTGGCCAAGCGCTACGACCAGGACATCTCCGCCGTCTGCGCCGCCTACGCTATCGAGATCGAGGACGGCGTGGTGCGCAATGCCCACATCGCCTACGGCGGCATGGCGGCCACCTCGCGCCGCGCCCCGCAGGCGGAAGCGGCCCTGAACGGCAAGCCGTGGAATGAAGAGACGCTGCGCGCAGCCATGCAGGCGCTGGCAAGCGACTACACGCCGCTGACCGATATGCGCGCCTCGGCAAGCTACCGCATGCGCACCGCGCAGAACCTGCTACGCCGCTTCTGGATGGAGACGCGCCAGGAAAACGCCGTGTCCAACGCTTACGTCAACGCATTCGCATTCAAGGAAGGGGCAGCTGCATGAACAGCAAGTCCGAACAGTTCATGACACTCGGCGCCGCCAAGGGCTGGTCCGAGGTGGGCCAGAGCCACCCGCACGAATCGGCCATCCTGCACGTGCTGGGAGAAGCCGTCTATACCGACGACATCCCCGAAGCGCAAGGCACGCTGCACGCCGCGCTCGGCCTGTCGGCCAAGGCGCATGCACGCATCGTTTCGCTCGACCTGGAACCGGTGAAGGCCATGCCCGGCGTGGTGGCCGTGTTCACCTACAGGGATATCCCGGGCACCAACGACTGCGGCCCGATCATCCACGACGACCCGATCCTCGCCGAGGAAAAGGTGGAGTACGTGGGCCAGCCCGTCTTCATCGTCGTGGCGGACACGCACGAACGCGCCCGGCACGCCGCACGCAAGGCCGATATCCAGTACGAGGAACTGCCTGCCATCCTCACGCCCGAAGCGGCGCGCGACGCGGAATCGTTCGTCGTGCCGCCCATGCGGCTCACGCGCGGCGACGCCCAGGCGGCCTTCGAGCGCTCCCCGCACATCCTGAAAGGCAAGCTGCACGTCGGCGGCCAGGAGCAGTTCTACCTGGAAGGCCAGATCTCCTACGCCCTGCCCAAGGAAGGCAACGGCATGCACGTCTACTGCTCCACCCAGCATCCGACGGAAATGCAGCACGTGGTGGCGCACGCCCTGCACTACCCTTCGCACGCAGTGGTGGTCGAATGCCGCCGCATGGGCGGTGGCTTCGGCGGCAAGGAATCGCAGTCCGCGCTGTGGGCCGCCTGCGCGGCCGTGAGCGCCGCGCGCCTGAAGCGCCCGGTCAAGCTGCGCGCCGACCGCGACGACGACATGATGGTGACCGGCAAGCGCCACTGTTTCTACTATGAGTACGAAATCGGCTACGACGCCCAGGGCCTGATCACGGCCGCCAAGGTGCAGATGGTGACGCGCGCCGGCTTCTCGGCCGACCTGTCCGCGCCGGTCGCCACGCGCGCCATCTGCCACTTCGACAATACCTACTACCTGTCGGACGTGGACATCCGCGCCATGGCAGGCAAGACCAACACCCAATCGAACACCGCTTTCCGCGGCTTCGGCGGCCCGCAGGGCGCCATCGCCATCGAGTACATCATCGACGAGATCGCGCGCAACCTGGGCAAGGACGCCCTGGACGTACGGCGCCTGAACTTCTACGGCCGCAACGACGAGGAAGGCCGCAATGTCACCCAGTACGGCCAGAAGGTGGTCGACAACGTGATCCACGAACTGGTCGCACAGCTCGAGAACGATTCCGACTACCGCGCCCGGCGCGCAGCGGTGGCCGCGTTCAACGCCGGCAGCCCGGTACTGAAGAAAGGCCTGGCGCTGACGCCGGTGAAGTTCGGCATCGCCTTCAACGTCACCCATTTCAACCAGGCCGGCGCGCTGGTGCACATCTACACCGACGGCTCCGTGCTGGTCAATCACGGCGGCACCGAGATGGGCCAGGGCATCAACACCAAGGTATGCCAGGTGGTGGCGCATGAACTGGGCATTCCGCTCGCGCGCGTGCGCGCCTCGGCCACCGACACCAGCAAGGTCGCCAACACCTCCGCCACCGCAGCGTCCACCGGGGCGGACTTGAATGGCAAGGCCGCACAGGATGCCGCTGCCACCTTGCGCCGTCGCCTGGTGGAGTTCGCGGCCCACACCTTCGGCGTCGCCAGCGCCGACGTGGTGCTGGCCAATGGTACGGTGTTCGCCGGCGAAAGCGCGATGCCCTTCGCCGATCTGGTGCAGAAAGCCTACCTGGCACGCGTGCAGCTCTGGTCCGACGGCTTCTACGCCACACCCGGCCTGAGCTGGGACCGCGAAACCATGAGCGGCAACCCGTTCGGCTACTACGCCTATGGCGCCTCCGTCTCGGAAGTGATCGTCGACACCCTGACCGGCGAATGGAAACTGCTGCGCGCCGACTGCCTGTACGACGCCGGCAATTCGCTCAACCCCGCCATCGACGTCGGCCAGGTGGAAGGCGCCTTCATGCAGGGCATGGGCTGGCTCACCACGGAGGAGCTGTGGTGGAACGCGCAGGGCAAGCTGATGACGCACGCCCCGTCGACCTACAAGATTCCCGCGGTATCCGACTGCCCGGAGCACTTCAACGTGCGCCTGTTCAGGAACCGCAACCCGTTCGACAGCATTCACCGCTCCAAGGCGGTCGGCGAACCACCGCTGCTGCTGCCCTTCTCCGTGTTCCTGGCCATCCGCGACGCCATCGCCTCGGTCGGCGGCAACCGCATCAATCCCCCGCTGCGCGCGCCCGCCACCGGCGAAGCGATCCTCGACGCGGTGGACGCGGTGCGCGCGCAGGCATGACGCTTTCGCGCCGGTTGGCTGCGGAAGCGTTAGGCACCGCGCTGCTGCTGGCTGTGGTGGTTGGCTCCAGCATCATGGCGGGGCGCCTGGCCCCCGGCCACGCCGCCCTTGCACTGCTGGCCAACGCTATCGCTTCCGCCACCGGCCTGCTGGCATTGATCCTCGCATTCGGCGCCATCTCCGGCGCCCATCTTAATCCGGCGGTTACCCTGTCGGACGCATGGCGCGGCGCCATGCGCTGGCGTGCAGCGGCACTATATGTGGTGGCGCAAGTGCTGGGGGCATTCGCCGGAGTGGCGGCAGCGCACGTCATGTTCGGGGAACCGGTGTTCGCATCGTCCACGCTGGTGCGCACCGGCGCAGCCTTCTGGTGGAGCGAGTTTGTAGCCACCTTTGGACTAATCGGCGTCATCATCGGCTGCACAAGCAGCCGGCCCGGCCTGACCCCGTTCGCCGTAGCGGTGTACATCCTGTCCGCCTACTGGTTCACTGCATCCAGCTCATTCGCCAATCCAGCGCTGACGCTGGCCCGCGCCGCCACCGGCACCGTCGCCGGCATCCGCTTCGAAGACGTAGCGGGTTACGTGACAGCACAGTTGCTTGGCGCCCTCGCAGCAAGCGCAGTGTTCACCTGGCTATATCGCGAATTCGGTACCAAATCCGGTGCCAGGTCTGTCATTCGGACAAGTAGCGAACACTTTTGATATTTCTCAAAGTATTCCGCCCGAAAAGAAAACACCCGCCATGCCGATGCAGCAAAGCGGGTGTTTTGATATTGATCAAAAGTGCGTGCTGTCTGTCCGATTGACAGAGCTGACCCCGAATTTAGCCGACCGTGCCGATGATCGACACTTCGCGGTTCTCGGGCACCTCGTTGTACGACAGCACGTGCAGGCCAGGGGCGAACAGGCGGGCGTAGCGCGCCAGCAGCGGGCGGATCTGCGGCAGCACCAGCAGCAGCGGCGGCGTGGCGGCTTGCTTCATCTGCTCGCGCGCGACCGGCATGTTCACTTGCAGCTGGGCCAGCAGGTGCGGGTCGATCGGGTAATTGTCCAGCACCACCTTGCCGCTCTGGCGTGCCTGGTTCAGCGAGCCCAGTAGCATGTTCTCCAGCTCGCCGCCCAGGTTGAAGGCCAGCATCTCGCTTTTCTGGCCGAACAGGCTGGACACGATCTGGCGCCGCAGTGCGCAGCGTACCTCGGCCGCCAGCAGGATCGGGTCCTTGGTGGCTTCGGAGGAATCGAGCAGCGTGGTGGCGATCGGGACAATATCCTTCAGCGAAACGCTTTCCTGCAGCAGCACGCGGAACACGCGCAGCAGCTGGGTATGCGTCAGGGCCTTGTCCAGCGAACTGGCCAGCTTGGGCGAGAGCGCGGTCAGGCGTTCCATCAGGGCGGCCACGTCTTCATGGCGGAACAGTTCGGGCAGGTATTCGCGCACCAGCTTGGAGACGTGGGTGGCAATCGCGCTTGGCGCTTCCACCACCTGGTAGCCCAGGCCCAGCGCATGCGCCTTGTCCTTCGTTTCGATCCAGGTGACCGGCATGCCGTAGGCCGGCTCCACCCCGGGAATGCCGTCCACCTGGCCGTACACGGTGGGCGATGGAATGGCCATCAGGCGGTCGGCAAAGACCTCCGCCTGGGCGATGCTGGCGCCGCCCAGGATGACGGCGTACTGCGTCGGTTTCAAGCCCAGGTCGTCGCGCACGTGGATCGGCGGCAGTACCATGCCCATCGATTCGGACAGGCTCTGGCGCACGCCGCGCAGGCGCTTGCTCAGCACCTCCCCGTGCGCCTTGTCGATCATGCCCACCAGCTTGTAGCCCAGCGACACCTGCAGCGGCTGCACCACCGGCAGCGACTGCCAGTCGAGGTCCGGCACCTTCTCTTCGCGCAGGGCCGCTTCGATGGCCGCCAGGTTGTCCGTGACGGGCGCGGCCTGCCGCGCGCGCAGGCGGTAGGCCACATAGCCCAGCACGGCGGCAAAGGTCAGGAACATCACCCACGGCATGCCCGGCACCAGGCCCATGATGACCATCAGGGCGGAGGCGCTGAACAGTACGTTCGGCGAGGCGAGCAACTGCTGGCCGACCTGGGATTCGAAGTCGGCGGCGTCCGAATCGGAAATGCGGGTGACGATGATGGCGGCGGCGGCCGACAGCAGCAGCGCCGGGATCTGGGCCACCAGGCCGTCGCCGATGGTCAGCAGGGCGAACTGGCGGAAGGCGTCGCCAAAGCTCATGTCCTGCATCAGGGTGCCGATGGCAACACCGCCGACGATATTGATGATCAGGATCAGGATCGAGGCCACGGCGTCGCCGCGCACGAACTTGGCGGCGCCGTCCATGGCGCCGTAGAAGTCCGCTTCGGTGGCGACGTCCTTGCGGCGCTGGGTGGCTTTTTCCTGGTTGATCAGGCCGGCGTTCAGGTCGGCGTCGATGGCCATCTGCTTGCCCGGCAGGGCGTCCAGGGTGAAGCGCGCGGACACTTCGGAAATGCGCTCGGCGCCCTTGGTGACCACGGCGAAGTTGATGATCATCAGGATCACGAACACCACCAGGCCGACCACGAAGTTGCCGCCAATGACCACCTGGCCGAATGCCTCGATCACGCGGCCGGCGGCATGCGTGCCTTCGTGGCCGTGCAGCAGCACCACGCGGGTGGAGGCCACGTTCAGCGTCAGGCGCATCAGGGTCGTGGCCAGGATCACCGTCGGGAATACGGAGAAGTCCAGCGGCCGCTTGGCGTTCACGCTGACCAGGATGATGATCAGGGCCAGGACGATGTTGAAGGTGAACAGGACGTCCAGCAGGATGGGCGGCAACGGCAGGATGATCATCGCCAGGATCGCCAGCAGGAATGCCGGCGTGGCGAACTTGTGGCGTCCTGCTTCCGCGATCAGACCCTTCAGGAAATTCATGTTTTAACTGCCTCGCTCATGGATGTTGGAACTGGTACCTGCGCCGCTTCCAGCGGATTGGGCTGCGACGGCCGGCGTCCCTCGCGGAACGCCTTCAGCTGCAGCACATAGTGCAGGACCATGGATACCGCCTGGTACAACTGCACGGGAATCTGCTGGTTCACCTGGCTCGTATTGTAAATGGCGCGCGCCAAAGGCGGCAGGGAAAGCACGTCGACGCCGTTCTCCTGCGCCAGCTTGCGGATGTACAGCGCCATCTCGTCGACGCCCTTGGCCAGCACGTAGGGCGCTTCGGCGCGCTTGTCGTCGTATTTCAGCGCCACCGCGTAGTGCTCGGGGTTGACGATCACCACGTCGGCGCCCGGCACCACCTTGCGCGCGGCCCGTTCGGCCAGGGCGCGCTGCAGCTGGCGGATGCGCTGGCGCACTTCCGGACGGCCTTCCTGCGTCTTGTATTCTTCCTTCAGCTCCTGCTTGCTCATCTTCTGCCGTTCGGCAAAGAAGTAGGCCTGGGCCGGCACGTCGATAATGGCGAAGATGATGAACACGGACACCATCGCCATCACGCCGTCGAGCATCATGCCGGCGCCGGCAATCATGGCTTCGTTCAGGCCCAGGCCCTGCAGGCGCGTGTACTCGCTGACGGTGCTGGTGCCCACGTGCACCAGCACCCAGCACAGCACGGCGGCCTTGCCGATCGAGGCCGCCAGCTCGAACGCGTGGCGCTTGGTGAACAGGCGGCCCAGGTTGGTGATCGGGTTGAAGCGTTCCAGCTTGGGTTCGATGTTCTTGGCGCTCATCACCCAGCCGCCCGGCACCATCGCGCCCAGCACGATGAACAGCGGCACCACGAACAGGGGCAGCACCATCTTCACCAGCAGGAGCGCCGAACTGAGCCACACGGTGCTCATCACGTTCTCCAGCGCGCCCTCGCCTTCCAGCGGCGCGAAGGACTGGTGGAAGATGGTGCGGAATTCCACCAGGTAGGCCGGCAGCAGGTAGACGAACAGCTTGAGCGACACCAGGATGCCAATGGCCGTCGCCAGGTCGCGCGAACGCACCACCTGGCCTTCCTGGCGGGACTTCTTGAGCTTCTGCTGTGAAGCCTTTTCTGACTTGTCGCCGCCGCTGTCGTCAGCCATGGGGCACCATCTGCTGCTGGATCATGTCGAGCACGCGGCTCGACATGCGGATGTAATGCTGCGGGATGAAACGCACCACCTGGCCCAGCATCAACAAGCCAAAGATGGTGATCACGGAAAAACCCAGCGCGAACAGGTTGAGCGAGGGCGCCACGCGGTTCAGGAAACCGAAGCCGATCTGCACCACCAGGGCGGAAAACACCACCGGAATGGCCAGCAGCATGGCGGCCGAGAAGATCCAGGCCACGTTCCACGCCACCGTCTGCAGTAGCAATGGGTGGTAGCCGCCGCCCAGCGGCCAGGCCTTGAAACTCTGGCCGATCACCCCCGCCAGCACCAGGTGGCCATCGATGGAAAAGAAGATCACGATGGCCAGCATGGTCAGCAGCGCCGACACCACGTCGGACGAGGTGCCGTTCATCGGGTCGTTCATCACCGCCATCGAGAAGCCCACCTGGCTCGACACCAGGAAACCCAGCACGCCGATCACCGACATGGAAAAGTGAAAGGCCAGCCCGATCACCCCGCCAATGACGGCCTGCTCGATGGTGACGGCAATGCCCTGCACGGAGATCGGGTCGATGCCCTGCGCCACCTGGCCTTGCGTCACCGGCAGCAGGATGATGGCCAGCACCAGCGACACCAGCACGCGCACCGGCACCGGCACCATCATTTCGCCCAGCACGGGGGCCGCGCTCAGCATGGCCATGCAGCGTACGAAGGGCCACCAGATCGCGGTCAGCCAGACAAGCAAGTTTGCCAGGACCTGTTCCATGGCGCCTAGCCGACCAGGGTGGCGGCACGCTGGAAAATGGACACGCAATAATCCATCAGGTAGCTGGACATCCAGCGCCCTGTCAGGATGATCGCCAGCAGGGTGACCAGCAGGCGCGGCAGGAAGCTCAGCGTCTGCTCGTTGATCTGGGTGGCGGCCTGCACCAGGGCCACCAGCAGGCCCGCCACCAGGCCCGGCACCACCAGCACCATGACCAGGATCATCACGATATGCAAGGCTTCAACCACCAGGTCGACAGCCACGTCGGGCGTCAGCATGATCTAATACGCCTGTATGCTCGTCACGAGCGTGTTGACAGTCAGGGTCCAGCCGTCCACCAGCACGAATAGCAGCAGCTTGAACGGCAGGGAAATCACCAGCGGCGACAGCATCATCATACCCATTGCCATCAGCACCGACGATACCACGAGGTCGATGATCAGGAAGGGAATGAACAGCAGGCAGCCGATCTGGAAGGCGGTCTTCAGTTCCGACAGGACGAAGGCGGCCAGCTTGACGGTAAAGGCATGCTCGGCCGGATTGCTGATCGCGCCCTCGCCCGCCAGGTGGGCGATCTGCTTGAGCGACGCCTTGCTGGTCTGGGCCAGCATGAAGCGCGCAATCGGCTTCTCGGCGATCTTCAGCGCATCCTGCAGGCCGATCTTGTCCTGGTCGTATGGCACGAAGGCGTCGCGCCAGACGGCATCGCCGATCGGGCGCATGACCAGCAGGGTCAGGATCAGGGCCACGCCGGTGATGATACGGTTGGGCAAGCCCTGCTGCAGGCCGAGGGCCTGGCGCAGCAGCGACAGCACGATGACGAAGCGGGTAAAACTGGTCATCATCATCACCATGATGGGCAGCAAGCCCAGCAGGGTCATGATGATCAGGATCTGCATCTTCACCGACAGGTCGGTCTTGGCGCCGGGCACCACCCCGGCCAGCAGGTCCTGGGCCCACGCGGGCGCGCAGGCGAAGAGCAGCACTGCGCCGGCCGCCAGGCCGGGCATCAGGCGGCGCAAGGTCATGGCGCCATCATGTCGAGGTTCAGCCCGTCCAGATCGATGACCTTCAAGCCGTAGTTTTCACCGGCCACCACCACCTCGGCGCGGCCGATGGCCGTGCCGTTGACCTTGATGGTCAGGGGCTCGCCGGCCAGCATGTCCAATTCCACCACGCTGTCGGGGCCGATCTGCATCAGGTCCTGCAGCGACAGGCGGGCCGAACCGACTTCCAGCGTCAGCGTCACCGGGATCTTGCGCATCATGGCCGGCAGGTCGCGCCGGCCGGCGCCGCGCGGGGCCGGCACATCGCTCAGCTCCTGCGACACCTGGTCGATGATCATTTCCTCCGACATGTCGTCCAGCAGCGCATCGGTGGTCCCGTTCGGGTTCACATTCATCATATTCATTCGATATCTTCAAAAGAGGTTAAGCAGAGTTTGCCCTTGTGCTCAGTTACCGCAGCTGTAAACAGGCGGGAATCATCGAGCATAACGTCTGCCCTGTGCAGGCTGATGGGAATCACATCGCCCACACGCAAGTCGAACAGGGCGCCCAGCGTGGTTTCCTTGGAAACGAGCCGGCCGCTCAGGCCAACCTGGAGCCGCGCCGCCAGCGGCCCTGGATTCTTATTGCTCTTCTTACTCGTATCGCGCTCGGGCAGCAAGCCGTGCAGCACATTGCCCATCACTTGCTTGTCTAACGCGAACCATACCCTGCCCTGGAAATCGCCGTCGCTCAGACGGACGGTGACGATCCAGCTGCCCTTGCCGGGCAGCGCTGCCGTACCGGGCTTGATGCTGTCGTCCGCATCCACGGCGCGGCTGCCGGACGGCAGGTTGCTTTCAATGCGGGCGGCCAGGGTGCCGGCCAACTGTTGTCCCAGCACCACGGCGAGCCGCTCTTCGGTGGCCGTGACGCGCACGGCTTGCTCGTCCGCCACGGCATCGGCCACGGCCGGAACGTTGCCGGCGCTGACGGGCCGGGTGGCGCGGCCATAACGGAAATTCAGGACGCTGAGCAGGACCTTGCGCTCCAGCGCGAAGGCGATCTGCCCGGCCGGCGCGGCAAAGCCCAGCCAGCGCTGGCGCGCTTCGCTGCCGTCGAGGCGGCTGAATGCGACATCGTCGACCTGGAACGTCCCCCAATAGCGGCGGTGCACGTTCAGGCGCATGGCCTGGGCCAGGTCTTCGCGCAGTTGCGCGGCAAACACAGGCAGCCGGTGCACCGGCCGCCCCAGCAAGCAAGGGTCAAGTACTTCGTATTGCACAGTGCTTTGAGTGGTAGTCATGGTTGGCCATCCATCTGCTTCACATCGTATCGCAAAGTAATCCGCTCAGGATGATCTCGGAAGCGTAGAATAACCGAAATCCCTCGGTATTGCCATGCATCAAGTACGCCCCCGGCCAAAAACACTTTACAGAAAAGTTGCCAGCGGGTAAGCTAAATCCGTGCTAGTGTCGCATATTCACTTCGAAGAATCGCTGCTTAATGCATGATTTATAAGAAGTTTTCCAGTTTGTAAGCGGTTGTTACGAGCGCGAAATCGGGTTACCATGACTCATATTGCGTGGCACCATTTAACATTTCCAGGACTGTCTGGAAGTTAAGCATGATGCAGTAATGGTAACGATGTGCAAGCGGTGGCGCAACCTAACTGAGGTGTTCAATGGCAAATGAATTCGCTGGCCTGATCAAGGCCGACCTGGCGTCGCTCAATAACGCGGCCGCCGACCTGGCCCAACAAGCCACGACCATCGCGCCGGCCGCCAGCTTCGCGGGGCAGCCGCCAGCCGCGGGTTTCTCCTTCGCCCAGACCATGCAGGACGCCATTGCCGGCGTCAACGCACAGGACGTCGATGCCGGCCAGAAGATGGCCGACGTCGATGCCGGCCGCAGCGACGACCTGGTGGGCGCCATGCTGGCCAGCCAGGAAGCGAGCCTGTCGTTCCAGATGCTGATGCAGGTGCGCAACAAGGTGATGGGCGCGGTCGATGAATTGATCAAGCTTCCGCTGTAAGCTGCACCTATCTCCGCCTCTTTCTCGAAAGACCAGACGTGATTGCCAATCTGAAGTCCGCCATCGGGCGCTGGCGCGGTGGCGCGGCGCCAGCCGTGCCGCCCGCTGTCCTGAAAAACCTGTATCCGCTGCTGCTGCTGGCCGTTGGCCTGACGGCCCTGGTGATGATGATCCTGTGGAAGGATCAGAGCGGCTACAAGCCGGTGTTCGGCCAGCGCGAGAAAGTCGCGACCGCCGACATGATGAGCGTGCTCGACGCCGAGAAGATCGCCTACCGCATCCATCCCGAAACGGGCCAGGTGCTGGTCCCGGAAGGCAAGCTGGGCCAGGTGCGCATGATGCTGGCGGCCAAGGGCGTGACCGCCCAGCTGCCGGCCGGCCTGGAACTGATGGACAAGAGCGATCCGCTGGGCGTGTCGCAGTTCGTGCAGGACGTGCGCTTCCGCCGCGGCCTGGAAGGCGAGCTGGCGCAATCGATCATGACGCTGGACGCCATTTCGCACGCGCGCGTGCACCTGTCGATCGCCAAGTCCACGTCCTTCGTCTCCAGCGACGGCGACAAGTCGTCCGCCTCGGTGGTGGTGGCCACCAAGCCCGGCCGCACCCTGGCGCCGGAACACATCGCCGCCATTGTCAACATGGTGTCGGGCAGCGTCGCCTCGCTGCATCCGGCGCGCGTGAGCCTGGTGGACCAGTCGGGCAACCTGCTCTCCTCGCACGTCGACCTGAGCGAGCCGTTTGACGCCTCCACCGCCACCAACGACAGCGCGCGCCGCGCCCAGGAAGACATCCGCAGCAACATCAAGGGCCTGCTGGGCCCGATCGTCGGCGACAGCAATTTCCGCGTCAGCGTGACGGCCGATGTCGACAACGACAAGGTGGAAGAGACGGTCGAGAAGTATGGCGCCGATCCGAAAGTGACCAGCGAAGCGATGCGCGAAGAACAGGACCGCAACCGCATCGCCATGGGCGTGCCGGGCACCCTGTCCAACCGTCCGCCGCAACAGCAGGCCGCCGATGCGGCCGCGGCCGGCGCCGCGCCCGGCCAGGCGCCCGGCGAAGGCACGGCGCGCAAGAATGCCACCACGCGCCAGTTCGCCTACGACCGCAGCATCACCCAGACCAAGAAGGCGCGTGGCCGCCTGGTGCGCCAGAACGTGGCCGTGGTGCTGGCGCAGGCCGCGGCGCCCTTCCCCAAGACCGGCTGGACCAACGCGGAAATCGCCAACATCGACAAGGTGCTGCGCAACGGCCTCGGCATCAACGAGGAGCGCGGCGACAAGCTGGTGGTGAGCGCCATGAACTTCCCGGCCAAGGCAGCCGACGTGCCATGGTGGCAGGAACGCGACACCGTGGTCGATTCGGCCAACTGGCTGGGCTACGCGGTGGCGCTGCTGCTGGGCTACCTGCTGCTGGTGCGTCCCCTGCTGCGCCTGCTCACCGCCCGCTTCGCGCCGCCGGCCCCCGTGCCTGCCGTCAAGCCAACGCTGGCCGGCGCCCGCCAGGGCGAGGCGACGCCGGTGCCGGGCAGCGCCACGGCCGTGCCGGGCGCAGCCGCCCCGGCCGCCCTGGCCTCGCCGGACACCCCGGCCGTGGGCAGCAATGCCGCCAAGGGCGGTGTGCTGGAAGGCAGCCAGATGCCGATGGTGCCGCTGCTGGAAAACTACGATTTGCCGCCGGCCGGTTCGCCGGTCGACGTGATGGTCGATCACTTGAAGGTCCTGGCCGAGAAAGAGCCGGAACGCGTAGCCGAAGTCGTCAAACAATGGATGCAGAAAAATGGCCGACACCAACAATAACCTGGACCAGGACAACGAGCACAGCCTGACCCCGGTCGAGCAAGCCGCCATCGTGCTCCTGTCGATCGGCGAAGAGCCGGCCGCCGCCGTGCTGCGCTGCCTGTCGCGCGAAGAGTTGCTGGAAGTGACCCAGGTCATGTCGCGCATGAGCGGCATCAAGGTCGAGGCCGTGAAGACGGCCATGCAAACCTTCTTCGACGATTACCGCCAGCAGTCCGGCGTGCACGGCGCCTCGCGCTCCTTCCTCAAGCGCTCGCTGGACCTGGCGCTGGGCGGCGACATCGCAAACACCGTGCTCAACAGCATCTACGGCGACGAACTGCGGCCGAAGATGGCGCGCCTGCAGTGGGCTTCGCCGAAGTGGCTGGCCGACTTCATTTCCAACGAACACGTGCAGATGCAGGCCGTGTTCCTGGCCTTCCTGCCGCCGGCCCTGGCCGGCCAGATCCTCGACGCGCTGCCGCTGGAAGGGCGCGACCTGGTGCTGCTGAACATGGCCCGCCTGGACGAGATCGACCGCGACCTGCTGCTCGAGCTCGACGAGCTGGTCAACCGCTGCCTGTCCTCCTTCGACTCGCAGTCGACCAGCGTGGAAGGCGTGCGCCAGGTGGCCGAGATCCTGAACCGCCTGCCGGGCAACCGGGCCCAGATCGTGGAACTGCTGCGCGCGCACGACCCGGACGTGGTGGCCCAGATCGAAATGTCGATGTACGACTTCCTCATCCTGTCGACCCAGACCGAAGTCACCCTCACCCGCATCATCGAGGAAGTGCCGCTCGAGCAGTGGGCCATTGCGCTCAAGGGCGCCGAGCCGGCCATCCGCGACGCGGTGCTGAAGACCATGCCGAAGCGCCAGGCGCAGGCGTTCGAGGACATGATGCGGCGCGCCGGCCCGGTGCCGATGTCGCGCATTGAGGCCACGCGCCAGGAAATCATGGCCACCGTCAAGGCCCTGGCCGACGCCGGCGAGGTCGAAGTGCAGCTGTTCGCCGAAACGGTGGTCGAGTGATGAAGCAATTCCGCCCCTACCGCTTCCCGCCGCTGCAGCAGTACGTGCACCAGCACGGCCACAACGGCCCGCGCGGCGCGCAGGGCCAGATGGCCGACGCCGCCCAGTGGCAAGCTTCGGTCAGCGAAGGCTTCGAACAGGGCCAGCGCGACGGCTACGAGATCGGCCTGCAGCGCGGCCAGGAAGACGGCTTCGAAGCGGGCCGCCAGCAAGGGATCGAGCTGGGCCGCGAAGAAGGCCGCCAGGAAACCCTGGTCGGCTTCGACCACCTGGCACGCCCGGTGGACGGCATGCTGAAGTCGCTGAAAAAGCTGCGCGCCGATTACCGCGCCGCGCAGCGCAAGGAAGTGGTGGACCTGGTGGCCAAGGTGGCGCGCAACGTGATCCGCGCCGAACTGGCCCTGCAGCCGGTGCAGATCATGGCCCTGGTCGATGAAACCCTGGCGTCCATGCCGCCCACGCGCGAAGAGATCGACGTCTACCTCAACCCCGAGGAAGTCAAGCGCATCATGGAAGTCGATCCCAAGCGCGCCAAGCGCTGGAACCTGATCGGCGATGCCCGCCTGGACGTGGGCGAATGCCGCATCCGTGCCGGCGACAACGAAGTCGACGCCGGTTGCCACCAGCGTCTTGCTGCTGTCATGGAACAGGTCGATAATCAATTGCAGGCCGCCGATGGCGGCGATGACGCCGAGAACGAAGAATGATTGCCGACGCACTGCGCAAGCTGGAACTGGACGATGTCCCGCTGGCCACCCCGACCGGGCGCCTGGTGGGCGCATCGGGGTTGCTGCTGGAAGCGGCCGGTTGCAAACTGCACACCGGCCAGCGTTGCCAGATCGAGACCGTCGAGGGCGACTGGCTCGACGCGCAGGTGGTGGGCTTCCGCGACAAGCTGTCCTTCCTGATGCCGTTCAAGAAAGCCACCGGCCTGACCACAGGCGCGCGCGTGCTGCCTTCGCCCGACAAGGTCAGCCTGCAGATCGGCAAATCCTGGCTCGGCCGCATGGTCAACGGGCTGGGCGAGCCGATCGACGGCCTGGGCAAGCTGGACGGCGAATACCCGCTGGAAATGCAGCCGCCGCGCGTCAATCCCCTGAAGAAAAAGCCGGTCACCGAAGCGCTGGACGTGGGCGTGCGCGCCATCAATGCCATGCTGACCCTGGGCAAGGGCCAGCGCGTGGGCTTGATGGCCGGCTCCGGCGTGGGCAAGTCCGTGCTGCTGGGCCTGATCACGCGCCAGACCGTGGCGGACGTGGTGGTGGTGGGCCTGATCGGCGAGCGCTCGCGCGAAGTGCGCGAATTCGTCGAGATGTCGCTCGGCCCGGACGGCCTGAAGAAGGCCGTGCTGGTGATCGCCCCGGCCGACGAGTCGCCCCTGATGCGCATCATGGCCACCGAACTGTGTCATTCGATTGCCGCCCACTACCGCGACCAGGGCAGGAACGTGCTGCTGCTGGTGGACTCCCTGACCCGTTATGCGATGGCGCTGCGCGAAGTGGCGCTGGCGCTGGGCGAGCCGCCCGCCACCAAGGGTTATCCCCCTTCCGTGTTCTCCAACCTGCCGCAGCTGGTCGAGTCGGCCGGCAATGGCGAGAACCCGCTGGGCAGCATGAGCGCCATCTACACCGTGCTGGCCGAAGGCGACGACCAGCAGGACCCGGTGGTCGACACCGCGCGCGCCATCCTCGATGGCCACATCGTGCTCACGCGCGAGCTGGCCGAGCGCGGCCATTATCCGGCGATCAATATTGCCGCCTCGATCAGCCGCTGCATGAACCACGTCATCACGCGCGAGCACATGCTGGCCGCGCGCGCCCTGAAGGCGTCGATGGCGCGCCACGAGCGCGTGCGCGACCTGATCCCGCTGGGCGCCTACGTGCCCGGCGCCGACCCGGTGACGGACAAGGCAGTGAACCTGCACCCGCATATCGAAGAATTCCTGTGCCAGGGGACCAAGGAACCGGCCCCCTACACGGCCTGCGTGAGTCAACTTGAAAGGCTGATGGAATGACGAACTCCCAGCATACGATCCGCAACCTGTCGACCCTGGTCGAACTGCGCAGCAATGAAGTGGACAAGCTGCAATCGGAAATGGCGGCCAAGGAAAGCGTGCGCGAGCGCTACCAGAAGACGCTCGACAAGCTCACCAACCTGTACGAAAGCAGCGGGCCGTCGGGCAAGCTGCCGATGGCCCTGGCGCTCAACTGCGGCGACTACAAGCAGGGCGTGATGGCCATGGCGGCGCACCAGAAGCTGGACCTGTCGATGCACGAGGCGGACATGGCCGTGTCGCAGCGCGCGCTGACGGCCGCCTACGTCAAGCGCGAAGTGCTGGGCCAGGTGCTGGAACGGCACCAGCACGCCGCCGTCACGGCGCAGCGCTCGCAGGAACGGAAACTCCATGACGAACTGGCAACTCAACTGTGGTACCGCGGGCATAAATGAGAGGTTGAACGGAATATTTCATGAAGTCACTACTTCGGTCGCCTGATACCTTGGTACACTTCATTTAAATTTCCTCGGAGCACGAGAAAATGGCTACTACCGCACCCACCTTCGATCCCAAGAGCACCGCCACCAACCTGGCCCAGCTCTATGTAGAGGGCCGTCAGAACATCCTGACCGCCCAATCCCAGAGCGCAAGCGCCGTTGCCTCGGCGTTGAGCAAGCTCAGCAGCGCGATGAGCACCTTCCGCGGCACGCTCTCCACGCTCAGCGGGCAGACGTCGATTCTTGCCAATAAGGCCACGTTCAGCAGCGATGTGGGGACCGCCACAGCCAAGGCCACGGCAGCGGCCGGCTCCTACCAGTTCTATGTGGAACAGCTGGCCACGGCCGGCCAGGTGTCCTATAACGGCATTGCCGACACGGCCGCCGCCAATCCCGGCAGCCTGGTGGTCACCCTGGCCGACGGCAGCAATTTCACCGTCACCCTGGCCAATGCGGACAGCAACCACGACAACACGCTGACGGCCAAGGAAATCGCGGCCGCCATCAACCTCGATGCCGCCAACAACGCGCGCGTCACGGCCTCGACCATGACGGTCAACGGCCAGACACGCCTGGTGATGACTTCGACCCAGAGCGGCGTGGACAACGCCGTCACCGGCTTCGACACCAGCCAGCTGACCGACCCGGCCCTGGCCGCCTCGCTCGACGGCGCCAACCAGACCGTGCTGCAGCAGGCCAAGAATGCCGTGGTCTGGATCGGCGCCCAGGGCGGCGACCCGGCCAACCGCCTGGAGCAGGCGTCCAACACCTTCACCGTGGTCGACGGCGTCAGCATGACCTTCACCAAGGCCCAGGGCGTGGCCGACAGCCCGGTGACGCTGACCGTGGGCCGCGACGATGCCGGCACCGCCAGCAACGTGCAAAGCTTCGTCGATGCCTGGAACAAGCTGCTGGGCATCTTCAAGGAAGTGTCGGCCGCCGGCGACCCGGCCAGCGGCAAGGCCGCCGGCATCTACGCCAACGATGCCGGCCTGGCGTCGCTCAAGGGCCGCATGCAGGAAATGCTGCGCACCCAGGTGGGCGGCGGCAGCCTCGTCACCTATGGCATCACGGCCCAGCGCGACGGCACGCTGGCGCTCGACACCGCCCGCCTGGGCAAGGCGCTGGCCGCCAACCCGGACGGCCTGGACGCCATTTTCGGCAAGGCCAGCGGCGTCACCCCGAGCGGCGTGCTGGGCAGCCTGGACACAGTGCTCAACAGCTGGACCAAGGCCGGCACCGGCCAACTGGCCACGCGCAAGGACACCAATTCGCGCCTGCAAGCGTCGCTGGCCACGCGCCAAGCCTTGCTGGAAACCCAGTACGACAACGCCTACAAGCGTTACCTGGCACAGTTCACCCAACTGCAAAGCCTGCAATCGCAAATGAACGGCACGTCCAGCATGTTCGACGCGCTGTTCAGCAAATCAGACTCCTGAAAGCATTGAGCAATGAATCACGACGCCTACGGCAGCTACCACGCCACCAATCTTGAAGCGCAGACGGCACGCGCCACGCCGGTCGAACTGGTGCTGGTGCTGACCGACGGCCTGCTGGAAGAGCTGGCGCGCGCCCGCGGCCACATCGCGGGCAAGCGCTATGAACAGAAAGCCGTCAGCCTGGACAAGTGCACGGAAATCATCAATGGCCTGGCCAGCTCGCTCGACTTCGAGCAGGGCGGCGAAGTGGTGGCCAACCTGGGCAAGCTGTACGACTATTGCGCCGCCCGCCTGTACCGCGCCGGCGTGGAGATGGACCCTGCTGTCATTGACGAAGTGGTGGGTTTGCTGACCACGATCCGCGCTGGCTGGCAGGGCGTGCATGACAAACATGGATAGGCACCGCACGCTGCTGCACCTGGCGCAGCAGCTGAGCGCCGCCACTGCCGCCAGCGATTGGCAGGCGCTGGCGGCAATCAACACCCTGATGGCATCCACCCTGCCCCAGCTGGCCGCGCAGGGACCGTGGAGCGCCGCGGAACGGGCAGCGCTTTCCGCGCTGCGCGAACTGCACCGCGCGGCAGTGGCGACAGTCGACAGCGCCACCGCCGGAATGAGCCAGCATGTGCACGATTTGACGAACAACAGAGAGGGCTGGCTTGCCTATGCCCTCGACAGCGGCGACGCTGCAACCGGAACTTAAGCATGATCAATTTGCCTGCGGCCCCTGCCGTCCCTGCTGCCACCGCTGACGCCCTGGCGGGCTTGCCGCTGCCGGCCGCCCCGGCCGATGCGGGCGCGCCTGCCGCCGCGCTGGCCGGCGCCCTGCTCGACAGCGCAGCCGCCCTGGTCCCCGCCCCCTTCGCTTCCCTGCTCGACGCGCTGGCCGTGGCCATCGTCCCGGCCGAGGAAGACGGCGCGACGGACCAGTCCGCCGAACAAGCCGCGTCCCCCGCTCCCGCCGCTGCGCAAGCCGCCGCCACCCTGCTGCCCGCCATGGACGCGCTGCCGCTGGCCGCGCTCACACCGGGCCAGGCCAGCCCGGGCGCCACGCCGGACAGTGTGGCCGCCGTGGCCGCCGCCCTGACCGCGCCGGCCGCCGCCCCGTCCGCTGCCGGCGGCAGCGACAGCGCCATGCTGCTGCGCCAGCAGGCGCAAGCGCCGGCCCTGGGCGCCGCGCCAGCCGCGACCGCCACCGACGCCCTTCCTGCCGCCCCGAGCGGCGCCAGCCAGGGCGCTGCCACCCAGCAGCGCAACGCAGCCGCCCAGGCCGAAGCGCGCAGCGTGCAGGAAGCCGGCACCGCCCGCGAAACCAGCTTGCTCGACCCGCGTGCCGCCATCCTGGCCGCCGCCCGCCCGGCCGCCGCGCCGCAGCCGGCCGCCGGCGCCCGCCACAACGATGTCCTGGCAGCCGCCCTGGGCGCCCTGCAGGGCCAGGCGGCCGACAGCACGGCGGCACCGGTCGTCGCCAAGGACGCGGCCAGCCTGCTGGCCGACAGCCAGCGCCAGCACAGCGACGCGGCCGCCCTGCCCGGCTTCCGCAGCGTCCTGGCCAGCACGGTCAACAATACCAACGCGGCCAGCGACGTGCTGCGCCTGAGCGGCAGCGCCGAGCAATGGCAGCAGCCGCTGCGCGCCGCCCTGGGCGACCGCCTGCAGCTGCAGCTGGCGCGCAACGACGAGCGCGCCGTGATCCGCCTGGAACCGCCCAATATGGGCAGCGTGGAAATCTCCGTGCGCCACAGCGGCGGCGCCCTGCACGTGAATATCGCGGCCAGCCACAGCGAAGTGCTGCGCCAGCTGAACACCATCGGCGACGCCGTGCGCCAGGACCTGTCGCAGCGCCAGTTCGGCGAGGTGGCCGTGACCGTGTCGTCCAGCAATGCGCGCGGCAGCCTGGCCGACGGCGGCGGGCAGCAGCGCCAGCAGCCATCCGAACAGCAGCGCCAGCCGGGCCGCGGCCTGGACGACGCCGAAACCGGCAGCACCACCTTTGCCATGTTGAGCGAGCGGGAGTAAGTCTTAGATGAACAAAAAACTGGTTCTGATCGTGGCCGCCGTGCTGCTGGTGGGCGCAGGCGCCGCCGGCGGTGCCGTCTGGTACCTGAAAGGTAGCGCCGCCCCGGCCGGCACGGACAAGGCCGTCGCCGAGGAAAAGAAAGCGGGCGAGCCGCAGAAGTACCTGACCATCGAGAAGGTCATTGTCATGCTGCGCCGCCAGCCAGGCGACACCGTGCCGCACTACATGTCGGCCGACCTGGTGATTGCCACCACGGTCAAGCAGGAGAAGGAAGCCAAGGAGGCGCTGCCGCTGCTGCGCAGCGTGGCCGTGCGCGCGCTGTCGGCCCTGCCGATGGAGAAGGCGTCGATGATGACCATCGACCAGTTTGTCGAAGAGTTGAACAAAGCCTACGACGAAGCCTACGCGAAGGAGCAGCGCGAGCGCCCCTTCCAGCAGGTGATGATTGGCAAGTTGATCCTGGAGTAAGAGGCTGCCATGGGTTTGGTAGTGGACAGCGTTGCAGATCCCTATGCCGAGAGCTACGCGGCGGTCAGCGTAGCCGACGAGCAGAAGCACCTGCTCGCCTATGCGCCGCTGGTCAAGCGCATCGTGCGCCAACTCAATTCCCAGGTGCAAGGGGCGATCGACCGCGACGACATGGAGCAGATCGGCCTGATGGGCCTGCTCGAAGCCCTGCGCCGCTACGGCGTGCCCGACGGCGCCTTCGGCAGCTATGCCGCGCTGCGCGTGCGCGGCGCCATCCTCGACGAACTGCGGCGCCAGGACTGGCGCCCGCGCGCCGTGCGCCAGCAGAGCCACAAGCTGCGCGATGCCGTGCGCGAACTGACGCGCAAGCTCGGGCGCGAACCGAACGAGCAGGAAATCACGGCCAGCCTCGGCCTGTCGGCGGACGATTACCAGGCCTACCTGCTGGACGAGAATGCGGAAACCATCGCCAGTTTCGATGAAATCCTGCAGGACACCCTGGCCGACACGGGCAGCGTGGCTGGTCCGGAAGAACAGTTGATGATACGGCGCAGCCTGGAGCAGGCGCTGACCGGCCTCGACGAGCGCGAACAGCGCGTGATCCAGATGTATTACGAATTCGAGCTCAGCTATAAAGAGATCGCCGCCGTGCTGGACTTGACCGACGCCCGCGTCTGCCAGCTGAACAAGGCGGCCCTGAACAAGATGAAAGCGGTGCTCACGTCCTGAGGACGGCGCCGCACCAGCAGACCAATCGAAAGGCTTAAACCATGCAGCAACTCTTTGGCATCATGATCGTGTTCGGCTCCGTCTTCGGCGGCTACGCCATGATGGGCGGCAAGTGGCATGCGATCTGGCAGCCGCTGGAGCTGCTGGTCATTGCCGGGGCCGGCCTGGGCGCCTTCATCATCGGCAACCCGCGCCACGTGCTGACCGAGACCAATGTGCAGCTCAAGCACCTGATGTCGCGCAAGAAATACGACTCGGAATTCCAGCGCCAATTGCTGCTGCTGATGTACGAACTGCTGCAGCTGGCCGCCGGCGGCCTGAAGGCGCTCGACGCGCACGTCGAAGCCCCCAGCGAATCGCCGCTGTTCCAGCGCTACCCGCTGATCCTGGACGAGCCCAAGCTGCTCGCGTTCATTGTCGACAACTTCCGCCTGATGGCCATGGGCAAGATCAATGCGCACGAGCTGGAAGGCGTGCTGGAGCAGGAACTGGAAGCCATCCACGAGGAATTGACGCAGCCGGCCAAGTCGCTGGCCAAGATCGGCGAAGCCATGCCCGGCTTCGGTATTCTGGCCGCGGTGCTGGGCATCGTGATCACCATGGGCACGGTGGGCGAAGGCGCCACCTCGGCCGAGATCGCCGAGCACGTGGGCGCGGCCATGGTGGGCACCTTCATCGGCATCTTCTTCTGCTATGGCGTGCTGGACCCGATTTCCAACATGCTCAAGCAGCTCATCGCCCAGGAAGCGTCCACCATGGAATGCGTGAAAGTGGTGCTGGTGACCCATGTGGCCGGCAAGCCGCCGCTGCTGGCCATCGACGCCGGCCGCCGCCTGGTGCAGCTGAACATCAAGCCGAGTTTCGCCCAGCTCGAAGGCTGGATCAACGCCATGGAAGGCGGCGACGAGCCGGAATCGAACTCGCGCCGAGGAGGTGGCCGTGCTAAAGCCGCATGACAAGCACCATGAGCAAACCATCGTCAAGCGCGGCGGCGGCAAGCACAAGCACGATGACCATGGCGGCGCCTGGAAGGTCGCGTTCGCGGACTTCTGCCTGGCGCTGATGTGCCTGTTCCTCGTGCTGTGGCTGATGGCCGTGCGCAACACCGAAACGCTGGAACACGTCATGACCCAGTCCGACGGCAGCAAGACCGACGTCGGCAAGGGCGTCATGCCGGAACAGGTGGGCGGCCCGCGCGGCAGCCTGATCGAGCGCTTCCCCATGCCGCGCACGGGCAACTCCGACGTCGACGGCAACGCCACCCAGGGCTATAACAAGAGCCCGACCCAGACCGCCGAGAACCGGGTGCGCTACGAAAAGCCGGAAGACCTGCGGCTGTTGTCGCAGACGCTGGCCAAGATGAGCGAGGAGGCGGGCCTGGCCAAGAACCTGGAATCGATGATCACGCCCTACGGCTTGCGCGTGCTGTTGCACGACACCGACAGCCAGGGCATGTTCGTGCGCGGCTCGGCCGTGCCGACCGACAAGTTTGCCAAGCTGCTGCAAGGCATGGGCCCGCTGTTTGCCCGCATGGAAAACCAGATGCTGATCGTTGGCCACACGGACTCCTCGCAGTACGCCGACACCAGCTACAAGGCCTTCTCCAACTGGAACCTGTCGAGCAACCGCGCCATGTCGGCGCGCGCCCAGCTGCTGGCCGGCAGCATGCCGCAGGACAGCGTCCTGCAGGTGGTGGGCATGGCCGACCGTGCGCCCATCGACGCGAAAAAAGCCGATGCTGGCGTTAACCGCCGGATCGAACTGCTGATCCTGACGACGTCGCAGGCGCAGGCCATTGCCGAGATGTTTGGCATGCCGAGCAGCAAGACTGCTATCATCCGGGAATCCGATTTGCCCGCACCCGGCCTCTTGCAGCAATTGCGGCAGCAACTGCTGCCCGACAAGGGGAAAAGCAATGGCAATTAATGTTAAGTCAAGAGGAAACCGTATGAGGATTTCCAACGCAACGCCCGGTGCGCCGGTGCAAACCGTGGCCGATGCCACCGCTGTCGACACGGCCCGTCCGGCCAGCGCGCCGGCGGCCCAGCGCGAGCTGGAGTCGGCCGTGCTGCAGCCGGCCCTGCAAGCGCTGAAGGAAATGGGCGACATCGACCACGAGCGCGTGGCGCAGCTGCGCGACGCCCTGGCCAAGGGCGAGCTGCCGTTCGACGCCGGCAAGCTGGCCGGCCTGATCCAGCGTTTCCATAAGGGCGAGCAGTGAACCAGCCCGCCGCCGGCGCCCTGTCGCGCCAGGATGCCATGCGCATGCTGCTGGACGGCATCGCAGCCGACCTGCAAGCCTACCAGCAGCTGCTGGACCTGATCGCCCAGCAATTCGAGGCGGCCATCCGCCACCAGAGTGCACGCCTGGGCGAGATCGCGCAGGAGGTCAGCGCCCTGGTCGACGTGCTGGAAGCGCGCCGCGCCCAGCGCGTGGAGCTGGCGGGACACCTGGCCGGCCCGCAACCGACGATGGAACAAGTATTTGCCCTGCTCAAGCCGGAAGCGCGCACGCGCCTGGAACACGACTGGGCCCAGCTGGAAGCGCTGGTGCGCACGGCACGCGAAATGGGCCGCCGCAATGCCGAACTGCTGGCGGAGCAATACACGGTCATGCAGCGCGTGCTGCATGGGGACGACCAAACCTATGAACCGGTCTGATTTCACGCCGCATACGCCGTTTACGGCAGCCACCCGGGCCACCAGCCCCACGGTCAGCAACGTGAGCGCCACGCGCCCGGTGCTGCCGGCCGCCTTCACCACCCCGGCCACGCCCGCCCGCGGCGCCATGCCGGCCGCGGCGACCCAGCAAGCCACCTTCCGCCAGGTGCACGCCGAGGTGGCGCGCTACATCGCCAGCAGCGCCGCCCCGTCCGTGGACGCGCCGGCTGGCGCCAGCACCCTCAATCCCGACGGCGCCGCCCTGCGCGCGCGCCTGGCCGCGCGCGCCATCGGCGGCAGCGGTGCCGCCGCCGCGGAAGGCGGCATCAGCGATGCCGCCCAGCAAGCTTTCCTCGATGCCATCCGGCCCCACGCGGAAGCTGTCGCCGCCCGCCTGGGCGTGGCGCCCGAGCTGGTGGCCGCCCACGCGGCGCTGGAATCGGGCTGGGGCCGCCATGCGCCAGCCAACAACCTGTTCGGCATCAAGGCCGGCGGCAACTGGCAGGGCGCCGTGCAGGCCCTGGCGACGCTGGAGGTGGAACAGGGGGTGCCGGTGACGCGCACCGAGCGGTTCCGCGGCTATGACGACATGGCAGGCAGCTTCGACGACTATGCCGGCTTGCTGCTGGACAACCCACGCTACAAGCGCGCCCTCAACACGGGCGGCGACGCGCAGGCCTTCGCCCGCGCGCTGCAGGAGGGCGGCTATGCCACGGACCCGGCCTACGCCGACAAGCTGGGCCGCGTCGCGGCCAGCATCAAGGCAACTCAGCTGGCTCGACTGTCCCAGCCTCAATGACGCGCGCCCGGATCAGGGCGCCGCTGCTGTTCTTCACGCGGATGATGGCGCCGCGCATGCCATTGTCGAGCGCCTCCCCCGCCATGGACACTTCGATCTGCTCGCGCCGCGCGACGATGCGCACCTGGTCGCCGCGCTTGACCAGCTGGGGCGCCACCACCATGTTCTGGCGGATGATCTCGCCGGCGCGGATGCTGCGCCGCGCCGCCATGCCTTCCAGCTCCGCCGGATCGGAGAACGGGTCCGGTATTAACGTTATGTCGTGGCGCACCTGCAACAAGTCTATAGGCGACAGAATTTTGCCATACATTAAATCTGTAGCAGCCACTGCAACCTTCGCCGA
This sequence comes from Pseudoduganella sp., assembly GCA_021323265.1. GTDB lineage: Bacteria > Pseudomonadota > Gammaproteobacteria > Burkholderiales > Burkholderiaceae_D > Rugamonas. The sequence goes on from JAJTCO010000007.1 coordinate 70,407, forward strand.
TACCTTTCCCCTAGCAATATACTCATAGCGCCATCCTGGCAAGCTTGCGCAAACGGCCACGAAGCGCATGCGCGAAATCCCGCGCGGATCCAGGCTTTCCACCCGGATTTCAGAGGGACAGGACGGGATCGCGCGGTTGCTGCGCACCACGTCGACTTCCAGCTTGGGTTCCACCCAGCCGCGACTCTGTGCATGGTTTGACAATTGATTTTTCGCAGCTACTTGCACCTTGCCTACCACTTCCTCCATTACTGAAGCGCTTGCCGCATTGGCATGCAACATTCCCAAGGGCAACAATACGCCGAAAACCTGTACAATAAGATTGTTGGACATGGGCAATACCTTTAGTATGTAATTTCGCTGGGACATTACCAGAGGAGAGTAACAATGGCCATTGATTTCAAAGACGCGCTGGGGCTGCATGCCGATGCACTGAATTTGCGTGCGCAGCGTACCCGCATCCTCGCGTCCAACATCGCCAACGAGAACACGCCGGGCTATGCGGCCCAGGATATCGACTTCCAGGAGTCGCTGGCGCGCGTGGAAGCGGACGCCAGCGGCGCGCCCGTGCTGGACGGCGATGGGGAGACCAAGTTCCGCGTGCCCTACCACCCGAGCGGCGACGGCAACACCGTCGAGATCGGGGTCGAGCAGGCCGCCTTCTCGCAAAACGCAACCGATTTCGCCACCAGCCTGACCTTCATCAACATGAAGCTGCGCGGGCTGGCCAAGGCCATCAACGGCCAATAAACCCAGGGGATGACCCATGAGCTTTAAAGACATTGCGCAAATCGCCGGTTCGGCGATGGCAGCGCAGACGGTGCGCCTGAATACCGTCGCCTCCAACCTGGCCAACGCCGACTCGGTGGCCGGCAGCGAAGCGGAAACCTACCGCGCCCGCAAGCCTGTCTTTGCGGCCGTGATGAACGACAGCACCGGGGCGGCCGCCGGCGGCCAGGTGCAGGTGCTGGACGTGGTCGAGTCGGCCGAACCGCTGCGCAAGGTGTACGAGCCGGGCAACCCGCTGGCCAATGCCGACGGCATGGTGTTCTACCCCAACGTCAACCAGGTGGCCGAGATGACCGACATGATGTCGGCGTCGCGTGCTTTCGAAACCAATGTGGAAGTGCTGGGCCGTATCCGCGGCATGCAGGCTTCCCTGCTCAAGCTGGGCGAACTCTGATGGAAACCAACCTGTTTACCAACGCGGCAACGCAGAACGGCGGCGCCACCGGCGTGGCGCTGAACGGCGCCTCGAACGAGGGGCGCGACATGTTCACCAAGCTGCTCGTGGCCCAGATCCAGAACCAGGACCCGTTGTCGCCGCAAGACCCGGCCCAGTTCGTCCAGCAGCTGACCCAGCTGTCGCAGACCGAAGCGCTGCAGAACCTGGCCAACCTGACCTCGGCCAACGCCTCCGTGCTGCAATCGATGCAGGTGCTGGCCATGGGCGCCCAGGTCGGCGCCGACGTCATGGTGCAGTCCGGTTCCGTCACCATCGACGGCGACAAGGTGCAGGGCACCGCGACGCTCAGCAGCGGCTCGGCCAAGACCACCCTGGTGCTGACCGGCGCCGGCGGCCAGCAGTACGAAGTGGTGCTGGGCACCCTGCCGGCCGGCACCCACCAGTTCACCATCGACCCTGCCAAGCTGAACCTGCCGGCCGGCACGTACGCGATGCGCATCGCCAGCGAGAGCAACCCGAACGCACCAATCGCCGTGCAGGGCCGCCTGGACAGTGTCCAGCTGGGCGCCGGCGGCAACATGACGCTGCAAATCGACACCGTGGGCGAAGTAGCGCCTTCGGCCATTACCGCATTCCGGGCCAAAAACCCGACTTCCGCTATTTAACGAAAGGTCCCCGCCATGAGTTTCGATATCGCCTTGTCCGGCATCCAGGCCATCAATGAGCAACTGGGCACGATTTCCAACAATATCGCCAACGCCGGGACCTACGGTTTCAAGTCCAGCCGCGCGAACTTTGCCTCGCTGCACGCGGGCGAGCAGCCGACCGGCGTGCACATCGGCTCGACCACCCAGTCCATCGGCCTGAACGGCGGCATCCAGGCCACCAACCGCGGCCTGGACGCGCTGATCAACGGCCGCGGCTTCTTCGTCACCAAGGACTTGACCGGCCAGACCAACTACACCCGCGTCGGCATCTTCACCAAGGACGCCAGCGACTTCCTGACCAACAGCGCCGGCCACCGCGTGCAAGGCTTCGCCCTCACCCCGCCCAGCATGGTGGCCGGCCCGATGGGCGACATCAAGGTGCCGACCAACCAGCTGAGCGCCAAGGCCAGCGAGAACATCGACTTCGTGGCCAATATGTCGGCCGACTGGACGGTGCCGACCGTGCCCTTCACGCCGGCCGACGCCAGCACCACGCCGCCCACCGTGCCGGATCCTGCTTCGTACAATATGTCGAAGGTCACCGTGGTGCACGACTCGCTGGGCAGGGAGCACACGGTGACCCAGTACTTCGCGCGCGACCCGGACCCGGCCAACCCACTGCTGGTCAACGTGTACGTTGCCGTCGACGGCACCGACCTGGCGGGCGGGGTCAGCTACCAGCTGCAGTTCGACGCAAACGGCAAGCTGGACGAGGCCAACAACCCAGCCGGTGCCGATACGCCATATATCGCATCGCTGGACCTGTCGGTGCCGCCGGCCACCACGCCGCAGACCATCAAACTCGATTACAGCGGGACCACCTTCCAGAAAGGTGAATCGACCACCTCGACCAACGCGGCCGACGGCTACTCCGCCGGCAGCTACGTCGGCGTGGAACTGGACCAGCAAGGCAATGTGGTGGCCAAGTATTCCAACGGCGAGAAGCAAGCCATTGCCCGCCTGACCCTGGCCACCTTCCCCAACGAGGATGCGCTGATGCCGGTCAACGAAACCTCCTGGCAAGCCAACGTGCAGTCCGGCACCCCGAACTTCTCGGAGCCAGGCGCGGGCGTGGCCGGCGCGCTGACCGTGGCCTCGCTGGAGACGTCGAACGTCGACATCACCGCCGAGCTGGTGAGCCTGATGACGGCGCAGCGCAACTACCAGGCCAACTCCAAGGTCATCACTGCAGAGAACCAGATGCTGCAGTCGCTGATGCAGGCGCTGTAAGGGCCACGCTGAATGGACGCGCTGATCTATACGGCGATGAGCGGTGCCGAGCGGGCCATGCGTGGCCAGCAGGTGCACGCCAACAACCTCGCCAACCTCGACACCAACGGCTTCCGCGCCAACCTGGAGCTGGCGCAGGCGGCCAAGCTGCCCGGCTACGGCTACGACGACCGCCACATGTCGCAGCTGCAGGCCAACGCGGTCACCGACCGCCAGGGCGCGCTGCGCGCCACCGGGCGCGAACTGGACGTGGCCATTTCCGGCCCCGGCTACTTCGCCGTGCAAGGCCCGGGCGGCGAAGGCTACACCCGCGCCGGCGCCATCACGCTGGACGCGGACGGCACGCTGACCGTGAACGGCATGCCGCTGCTGGGCGAAGGCGGCCCGATCACCCTGCCCATCCACCGCAAGGTGGAAATCGGCCAGGATGGCACCGTGTCGATCCTGGGCCCGGGCGCCAATGCGGAAATGCAGGTGATCGTCAAGCTCAAGCTGGTGCGCGCGGAAGCGTCCGAGCTGACCAAGAATGAAGCGGGCCTGCTGGTAGCGCGCGACGGCCAGCAACTGGCCGCCGACGCCACGGTGCAGGTGAAGGCGGGCCACCTGGAAGGGGCCAACGTGTCGGCCATCGAAGAAATGGTGGCCACCATGAGCCTGAACCGCACCTTTGAAATCCAGATGAAATTGTTCAAGGCCGCCGACAGCATGAACGAGATCGGCAATAAACTCATCAGCGGCTAACCAGGAGAGACCCATGAATCCAGCAATGTGGATCAGCAAGACCGGCGTGCAGGCGCAAGACGCGAAGCTGCAAGCCATCGCCAACAACCTGGCCAACGCCAACACCGTCGGCTTCAAGCGCGACCGCGTCGTGTTCGAGGACCTGTTCTACTCGATCGACCAGCAGCCCGGTGCGCAGCGCGCCGACAACAATACCCTGGCGCCGTCCGGCGTACAGATGGGTAACGGTACCCACCTGGTGGGCACGCAGAAGATCTTCACCACCGGCAACCTGCAAACGACCAACAACGCGCTTGACGTGGCCGTGATGGGCAACGGCTTCCTGCAGGTGCGCCGCCCGAACGGCGAACCGGCCTTCACCCGCGCCGGCCAGCTGCAGATCGACGCGAACGGCGTGCTGGTCAACGCTTCCGGCCTGCCGCTGGTGCCGCAGATCACCGTGCCGGCCAACGCCACCTCGATCACCATTGGCGAGAACGGCACCGTCTCGGCCAACATCCCGGGCAATACCGCGCCGACGGAACTGGGCCAGCTGACGCTGACCTCCTTCATCAACCCGACCGGCCTGCAGGCCCTGGGCGAAAACCTGTTCGCGGAAACCCCGGCCTCGGGCGCCCCGACCGAAGGCCGCCCGGGCGACGCCCAGTTCGGCAAGCTCAAGCAGGGCGCGCTGGAAGGCTCCAACGTGCAGGTGGTGGAAGAGATGGTGGACATGATCGCTGCCCAGCGTACCTACGAAATGAACACCAAGGTCCTCACCGCAGCGGACAATATGCTGCAATACCTGGCCCAGGCTGCACGCTGATGAAACGCGCCCTCCCCGCGCTGGCCCTGTTGCTGCTGGCGGGCTGTACAGCCCTCCAGCCGGCAGTGCGTCCGGCGCCTTTCGACGAAGCCCCCGCCCTGTCGCGCAGCGCCATGCCGCGCGGCAGTTCCGGCGGCGTCTTCAATCCCGACAGCGGCTTGTCGCTGGTGTCGGACAGCCGCGCCTTCCGCGTCGGCGACCTCGTCACCGTGATCCTGCAGGAAACCACGCAGGCTTCCAAGAGTGCCGGTACCACCATGGCCAAGGATTCCAGCGTCGGCATCGCCCCGCCCAGCCTGCTGGGCAAGACGTTCCCGAAGGCTGGCGTCGACATCTCGGCCCAGCGCGCCTTCCAGGGCGACGCCTCGAGCACCCAGCAAAACGCGCTGTCCGGCGCCATCACCGTCATGGTGCAGGAAGTGATGCCGAACGGCCTGCTGAAAGTGGCCGGCGAAAAAGTGCTGACCCTGAACCAAGGCGAGGAATTCGTGCGCCTGCGCGGCTTCCTGCGCGCCGCCGACATCGACGCCAACAACCACGTCTCGTCGCAGCGCATCGCCAATGCCCGCATCGCCTACGGCGCCCAGGGCTCGCTGGCAGAAACCAATACTCCGCCGTGGCTGACGCGTTTCTTCCTCGGCCCGCTGATGCCATTTTGAGGTGATGACTATGTTTGGCTTGAATACCGGCAAGCGCTTCCTGGCGGTCCTGCTGCTGGCAGTGGCCCTGCCCGCCAGCGCCGCCCCGCAGCTGCGCAACCTGGTCGCCATCGAAGGCGTGCGCGACAATCCCCTGGTCGGTTACGGCCTGGTGGTCGGCCTGAACGGCTCGGGCGACTCGACCCAGGTCAAGTTCGCCAGCCAGTCCGTGGTCAACATGCTCAAGCAGTTCGGCGTCAAGCTGCCCGACGGCGCCGACGCCAAGAGCAAGAACGTGGCAGCCGTCATGGTCTCGGCCGTGTTCCCGCCCGGCTACCGGCGCGGCCAGCCGATCGACGTCACGGTTTCCTCGCTGGGCGACGCCAAGAGCCTGCGCGGCGGTTCCCTGCTGCTGACCCCGCTCAAGGCTGCCGACAACGAAGTGTATGCGCTGGCGCAGGGCAACGTGGTGGTGGGCGGCCTGTCCGCCTCGGGCAAGAGCGGCTCCTCGGTCACGGTGAATACCCCGACCGCCGGCCGCATCCCGAACGGCGCCGTGATCGAACGCGAAATCCCGACCGATTTCGCCACCAAGCCCAGCGTGCACCTGTCGCTCAAGCAACCGAACTTCCAGACCGCCACCAATATCGTGGAAGCGATCAACCGCAAGTTCGGCGACATCGCCAGCACCGCCGACGGCACCGGCATCGACGTGCTGGCCCCGGGCAACCCGACCCAGCGCGTGGCCTTCATGGCCAAGCTGGAAGCGCTGCCGATCGACGTCGGCGCCGAGCACCCGAAAGTGGTGTTCAACTCGCGCACCGGCACCGTGGTCATTGCCGACGGCTTGCGCGTGAAGGCTGCCGCCGTGACCCACGGCTCGCTCAAGGTGGTGATTTCGGAAAGCGCGAAAGTAAGCCAGCCGCAGCCGTTCAGCCAGGGCCAGACCACCGTCACCCCGCAGTCGGGCGTGGCCGTGGATGAAGCCAAGCCGCAAATGTTCAAATGGCCGGCCGGCGCCAAGCTGCAAGCCATCATCGACGTGGTCAACAGCCTGGGCGCCACGCCGGACGACATCATGGCCATCCTGCAGGCGCTGGACCAGGCCGGCGCCATCGAAGGCGAACTGGTGGTGATCTGATGGATAGCCGCTTCCTGCCCCTGCCGGTGCGCCAGCTCGACATCGGCACCCCGGCCACTCCCCAGCCCGGCCAGGCGGCACCGGCCGCGCAGACGGAGGAAACGCGCTACCGCGCCAAGGCAACCGAAGCGGCCGTCAAGTTCGAAAGCTTCTTCATCGCCCATACGCTGCACAAGATGCGCGACGCCACCAAGGCCATGTCCGGCGACGACAGCATCTACAAGGATTCCATCAATAGCGATATGCTGGACCTGGCCGACAATATGGTGGCCGACCAGTTGGCCGGGCGGCGCGCCTTCGGCATTGCCGACGCCATCCTGCGCCAGCTCTTGCCGCCCGCCGCGCCCGCGCCCGCGCAACATTCCCCGCCGGAAATTGCACTTCCGGTTAAGAAAAATCCGAATGACGCTTAATGGCGGCCGCGGCGCGGTCGCCTTTACCCGTTAACGGGTCAATGATGCTCTAGAGCAACGACCCCAGCCCAAGGGAAGAGAACCACCATGTCCATCATCAACAATGCCCTGTCCGGTTCGTTGGCAGCCCAGGCGGCCCTGAACACGACCAGCCAGAACATTGCAAACTTGCAAACCAAAGGCTACACCCGCCAGGGCGTGGTCCTGTCGGCGGTGGCGCCCGCCAGCGGCACTTATGGCGCCGGTTTCGGCGTCGAGGTGAGCAAGCTGATCCGATTCTCCGACTCGTACAAGAGCCAGCAGCTGTGGCGCGCCAACTCGGACCTGGGCATGCGCACCCAGTCGCAGCCCTATTTCACCCAGCTCGAACGCGTGATGGGCGACGAGCAGACCAGCCTGTCCAACGGCGTCGACCAGTTCTTCCGCGCCCTGAACGCGGCCGGCGTGGATCCGGTGTCGACCCCGCTGCGCCAGCAGGTGGTCACCGCCGCCAACGCCATGGCGCAGTCGTTCAACAGCATCTACAACGTCACGCGCCAGCAGCAAACCTCGATTGCGCAGCAGCGCGACGCCATCTTGCCGCAGCTGAACACCCTGTCGGCCAATATTGCCCGCCTGAACAAACGCATCACCGAGTCGGGCGTGCTGGGCACCAACACCTCCGGCCTGGTCGACGAACGCGACCAGGCCATCGACGCCCTGGCCAACCTGGTCTCGATCGAAGTGCTGGAACAGCCCGACGGCACCCGCAGCGTTTCCCTGCGCAGCGGCCAGCCCCTGGTGGTGGGCAACCTGTCCGGCACCCTGGCCATGAACAGCGCCAGCGGCACGCCGCAGCTGGAACTGAGCTTCGCCCAAAGCGTGTTCGGCCTGGACGACACCAAGGTGGGCGGCCAGCTGGGCGGCATCGGCGACTTCGAAAAGAACGTCCTGAACCCGCTGCAGCAATCGCTGGTGGACATGGCCGACCAACTGGCCAGCAAGGTCAATACCACGCTGGCAGGCGGCTTCAAGCCGGACGGCACGGCCGGCACCGCCCTGTTTACGTTCGACGCCACCGGCGCCGGCGGCATCCTCAACATCACGCCCGGCATCCTGGCCGCCGACCTGGCCTTCTCGGCCGACGGCACCCCGGGCGACAGCGGCAACCTGCAGCTGCTGATCGGCATCAAGAACCAGCCCGTGACGCTGGCCTCGATCGGCTCGGTGCTGCTGGGCGACGCCGACACCCAGCTGGTGGGCAAGCTGGGCATCGACAGCGGCCAGAACCAGTCGCTGCTGCAAACGGCCACCACCATCCGCCAGCAGTCCGAAGACGACTGGGCCGCCACCAGCTCCGTCAACAAGGACGAGGAAGCGATCAACCTGGTGGAATTCCAGAATATGTACCAGGCGAACATGAAAGTGATCGCCGTGGCCAATGAATTGTTTGACGCCACCTTGGCGATGTTCTGAGGTAACCGATCATGATCCGTATCGCCTCCAGCCAGTTCCAGGCGTCGATGAACCGCTCGCTGCAGCTGAACCAGACCACCATCGCCAAGCTGACCGAGCAGATGGCCACCGGCAACAAGATCCAGGTCCCTTCCGACGAGCCGATCGCCAACGTGCGCCTGTCGCGCCTGCGCCGCGAAGAAAACATCGTCAGCCAGTATGTCGACAACATCGACGCCGTGAAGATCCGCCTGTCGAAGAACGAAACCTACCTGAGCTCGATGGTGGGCGACATGGGCGCCGCGCGCGACCTGTTCGTGTGGGCCTCGGACGGCTCCAACACGCCGGACGACCTGAACGCCATGGTCAACAGCCTGACCGCCCTGCGCGACTCGCTCTACTTCAACGGCAACACGCGCGACCAGGAAGGCAAGTTCATTTTCTCCGGCACCCTGACGGGGACGCAGGCCCTGACGCTGGACCCGGGCCAGCCGGTCGGCAGCCGCTACAGCTATACCGGCAATAGCGGCGTGCAGGAAGTGGTGGTGGGCAATGGCATCACCCAGCCCGCCAACGTCACCGTGGACGGCATGCAGGATTACCTCAACCAGCTCGACATTGCCATCGACATGCTGGGCCAGCCCACCGTCGACCCGTCCGACCCGGCCCTGAAGGCCGCCCTGCGCACGGCACTGGACGGCACCGACACGGCCCTGAACCTGATCGCCGGCAAGATCGCCAGCTTCGGCGGCGCCCAGAACGTGATGGAAACCCTGGCCAGCAACCACGCCAACGTCAGCCTGTCGAACAAGATGGCCATCACGGATATTGCACAATTGGATTACGGCCTGGCTGCGACCCAGCTGACTGGCTACAATAACGCCTTGCAGGCGACCTACCAGGCCTACTCGAAAGTCAGTAACCTGTCACTCTTCAACGTACTGTAACGATCATGGAAATCGCCCAGCGCCCCAGTACCACCGGCCTCGCCTCCCGTGCGACGACCCAACCCGGCGCCAGCCAGGTCGAGTCCGCGGCGCCAGGTACGGGCGCGCCGGGTGAAGCGGCTGCGGCGGGCGCCGCCCCGGCGCCCCTGCGCCGCGGCCTGAGCAATATCGACGCGCCCCTGCAGAACGACGTGTCGGGCGCCCAACAGGCGATCGACTTCCTCGAGCAAAGCGCCGCCCAGCTGCGCGCCCTGAAATCCGACCTCGCCGCCAAGCTGGCCACGCGCCAGATGCGCGACGGCCAGGTCGAGCAGCGCGTACGCCAGTTCGCCGACACTTGGCGCACCCGCAGCCAGGCCTCCGGCGGCACGCTGGACGCCCAGCTCAACTTCTCCACCCAGCCCGCCGTGCAGCGCTTCACCGTGCGCGGCATGACGCTGGCCAACCTGCGCAACGGCGCCCGCGAAACCCTCGCCATCTCGGTTGGCGGCGGCACGGCCGGCCTGCGCTCGGTGCACCTGACGCCGGGCCTGAGCGACGGCGAGATCGTGGCGCGCTTCGACCAGGCGCTGGCCCCGACCGGCGTGCGCGTGACGGTCAGCAAGGATGGCGAACTGGTCTTTTCAGCACCGGAAAGCGCCTGGCCCGCCCTGCGCGAGTCGCTGGCCGTGCAAGGCGGCGGCATCCGCTTCCCGGCCGGCCAGCTGAGCCGCCTGAAAGCCGAAGCCGAAGCCCCGGTCGTGCTGCCCGAAGGCTGGGGCACCAGCGACATCGAAGCCATGCGCGCCACGCTGCAGCAGGTGACGCAAGCGCTGGCGCACGTCGAAGCGGCCCTGTCCAAGGTGCGCCAGGAACTGGCCATGGCCGCCCAGCGCGCCAGGATCGACCTGCCCGAGATTGAAGTGGCCGGTATGGGCCAGATGGCCGAAGTATTCGCCAACGTGGCCAACGAGCCCGGCTACAGCGCCCTGGTCTCGCTCACCTCCGCCCTGGTCGGCATCAACCGCGACCGCGTCGTCTCCCTGCTCCGCCTCGGCTAAATTCGGGGTCAGCTCTGTCATTCGGACAGAAAATCACACCCTTTGATCTGGCGCAAGACGGGCCGCCGTTTTTTCATGCAGTTTGACCGCGCGGCTGACTGTCTTGACGGAAACACCCCGGTAGCGCGCAATCTCGGCCATCGAGTAGCCCAGCGATAAGTAGGCCTGCGCCATCGCCAGCCTCGGATCATGCTTTCCCGCGAAGAAGTCCGCCAGCGGCGGCAGCACGGCCTGGCGCTGGCTGCGGCGAATCTCGATCAGTTCGCCCGCCACCGGGGCGCCAGCCAGGCGTTGGCAGAACGCCTCATCGCCCAGCAACAATTGGCAGTTCACGTGCTTCAGCGGGCTCTCGGCGCCAATGCCCTGCAACACGAACTGCTCGTAGCGCGTTTCCGCCACCAGGCGCCGGCTGCCCCACAAGGCCAGCACCTCACCGACCGACAGCCAGCCCGGCGCATCGTCCAGCCCTGCCGTCGCACGGTAGCTGCTCCACGGCCACAGCACCGGATGCGCCACCATGCCCGCCCGTACCGGGTTCAGCACCACATAGCGCGCCAGTTCCATCAGATAGGCCGCACGGTCGCACAGGATGGCCTTGTAGCGCCCCTGAAACACGTGCCCCACCAGGCGGTGCGTGCGGTTGAAGTACTGCGAGTAGTTGCCGTTCAGGTAGCGCATGCCCTGCGCCAGCCTGCCCTCGGCAGTGGTGAGCACCAGGTGGTAATGGTTGCCCATCTGGCAATAGGCATGCACCGCGAAGTGAAAGCGCGTGCACGTCTCGCCCAGCAGGGTCAGCCACACGAGGCGGTCGCTGTCCGAGCGAAAGATGCTGTGGCGCCGATCGCCGCGCGCGGTGATGTGGTACAGCGCGCCGGCTTCTTCGTATCGTAGGGGACGGGTCATGGGGCGACTATGCCCCGTCCCGCCGGCCTGAGTCTTGAGCTATCGCAACGAATGTCCGATTGACAGAGCTGACCCCGAATTTTCACGCGCCATGGCGGTCAGCTGGGCGGCAGGCATGGGGTGGGCGTAGACGTAGCCCTGGGCGTAGTCGCAGCCGGCCGCCTTCAGCAGTTCCAGCTGGGCCGGCGTTTCCACCCCTTCCGCCACTACCTTCAGGCCCAGCTTGTGGGCCATGACGATGATCCCTTCGCACAGGGCCAGGTCGCCGGAATCGCCCGCCAGGTCCATCACGAAGCTGCGGTCGATTTTCAGGTAGTCGATGTCGAATTTCTTCAGGTGCGCCAGCACCGAATGGCCGGTGCCGAAGTCGTCGAGCGCCACCTGCAAGCCCATGGACCTGAACTGGTGCAGGCGTTCGATCACGGGACCGCTGTGCTCGAGGAGCAGGCGCTCGGTGATTTCGATCACGATACTGCGCGGCGCCAGCTGCAGCTGCTCGACGTACGCCATCCACTGGTCGAAGGCTTGCTGACCGGCGCGAAACTGCACCGGCGACTGGTTGACGCTGATCTGGAACGGCCGGCCCAGCTCATCCTGCCAGCGCTTGGCCTGGTCGGCCGCATGGCGGAAGGCCCAGTCGCCGATTTCAAGAATGATGCCGCTCGCTTCGGCGCTGCCGATGAAGTCGGCCGGGTTCAGCATGCCGCGCTCGGGATGGCGCCAGCGCAGCAGCGCCTCGGCCCGTTCGATGCCGCCCGTGCGCAGGTTGACGATGGGCTGGTAGTGCAGCTCGAACTCGTGGTTGGCGACGGCCTGCTGCAAGTCGCGCGTGACGCGCAGGCGCAGCTGGGCCGCGGCCTGCATGTCCGGCGTGAAGTAGCTGTAGCGGTTGCGGCCGGCATGCTTGGCGGCGTACATGGCCTGGTCGGCGTTGCGCAGCAATTGCTCGGGGTCGCCGGCATCGGCCGGGTGCAGGGCGATGCCGACGCTGGCCGACACCGATCCCGTGCTGCCGCCCAGCAGGAAGGGGCGGTTCAGGGTGGCGATGATCTGCTGCGCCACGCGTTCGGCGCTGGTCACCTGCTCCAGGCCCGGCAGGATCACCACGAACTCGTCGCCGCCCAGGCGCGCCAGCGTGTCGGAGGCGCGCACGCAGGAAGCGATGCGCGCGGCCGCTTCCACCAGCAGGGCGTCGCCCATCTCATGGCCGAGGCGGTCGTTGATCTCCTTGAACTGGTCCAGGTCGATGAACAGCAGGGCCAGGAACAAGCCCTCGCGCCGGGCCTTCTTCATTTCGTGCGCGAGCCGCTCCTGGAACATATTGCGGTTCGGCAGGGCCGTGAGCGCGTCGTAGTTGGCCTGGTGCCAGATCAGTTCGGCCGACTGCTTGTGCGCGGTGATATCGCTGACCAGCGCCAGCGCGCCCATATAGCTGCCGTCGGCGTCGAAGATCGGGTTGGTGGCCAGCGTAGCCCACATTTCCGCGCCGTTCTTGCGGATGAACTTGAATTCGTGGCGCTCGGCGATGCCTTGCTGGCGGCGCGCGATATTGCGCTCGAGCAGGGAGCGCCCTTCATCGTCCATGAAGGCGATCAGGGGCTGCTCCAGCATTTCCTCGATGGTGTAGCCCAGCAGGGCCGCCATTTTCGGGTTGACGAAGCTGGTGCGCGCGCTGGCGTCGATTTCCCAGATGCCTTCCTCGGCGCTGTGCACGATGCGGCGGAAGCGCTCTTCGCTCTTTTCCAGCGCGGCCAACTTGCCCTCGGCCAGTTCCAGCACGACGCGCAACTGGGCCGCGCCCGGCGTGCCGCTGCCGAGCAGGGTCACGGCAAAGCCGCGGTCGCCGCGCCCGCGCGTCATCTGCAGCGCCAGGCGCTGCGGTTCTTGGCTGGCGAGACAGGCGTTGACGAAAGCGTCGAAGTCGGCAGTGAAGCGCTGGGCGATGAACTGGCGCAAGGGAATGCGCTCGGGATTGCTGCGGGGCAGGCCCAGCAAGTCAGCGCCCACCAGGTTCATCTGCACGATCGTGGTGTCGCTGGCCAGTACGAAGTAGCCGACCGGCGCCAGCAGGTAGAGGTCGTTGAAATAATCCTGTTCCTCGGCCAGCGGCGGCGCACCGGCGCTAGGGGGAGGCGCCACCAGCGGCGTGCCGCCCATGGCCGCCAGCACGGCTTCGCCGGGCAACAGCTGATCCAGCCCTGCCAGTCCTGGGACGGCAGGCCGGATGGCGGGCTCCGCCTGCCTGGCACGCTGGTCTTTATCCATGGCTTCCAGCCTAGCATGCCTTTGTGGCAATGTCGAGCCGCTAACTTTGGCGATGCGACCGGTTCAGGCGCTGTTCCGCCAGGCGCTGCAATTGTTCGAAGGCGAAGCTGAGGAGCCAGTAGATGGCCGCGGCGGCCAGGTACAGCGGCAAGGGGCGGAACGTGGTGGCAATCACTTCCTTGGTCGAGAGCATGAGTTCGGTCATCGTGATGACCGACACCAGCGAGGTATCCTTGATCAGGCTGATCAAGGTGTTGCTCATCGACGGCACGGCAATGCGCAACGCTTGCGGCATGACCACGTAGCGCAGGGTCTGGGCATATCCCATGCCCAGGCTGTAGCTGGCCGACCACTGGCCCTTGGGCATGGACAGGATGGCGCCGCGCAGGCTTTCCGACAGGTAGGCGCCGGCATTCAGGCTCAGCGCCAGGATGCCCGCCGTCACCGGGGTGAACTCGATGCCGACCGAGGGCAGGCCGTAGTAGATGACGAACATTTGCACCAGCAGCGGGGTGCCGCGCATCAGGCTGACGTACACATTGGCCGGCCAGCGCAGCCACTTCCACGGCAGGATGCGCATGACGGCGGTGGGGAAGCCCAGCAGCAGCCCGCCCACCATGGCGGCCACGGCAAACACCAGGGTATAGCCGGCGCCCGTCAGCATCACGGGCGCGGCCTCCCGCAGCAGTTCCAGCAACTCCATGCTTACGGCGCCTTGCTGACGTCAGTGCCGAACCACTTGAGGGAAATGGCTTTCAGGCTGCCGTCGGCAGCCGCATCGGCCAGCACCTTGTTGAGCGCGGCCTTGAACTGCGGATTGCCCTTCTGAAACGGGATGCCCATGCGCTCGACATTGCCGACGCGGGCGCCAGCCTTGATCGGCAGCTGCGTGGTCTTCAGCAGGTAGGCCGTCATCAGGCTGTCGTTCAGCGCGGCGTCGATGCGGCCCAGGGCCAGGTCCTGCAGGTTTTCCGGTGCGGCCGGGTAGCCCTTGACCTCGATGCCAGGCACGGCCTTGAGCTGCATTTCGTACACGCTGCCCTGCCCTGCGCCGACACGCTTGCCTTTCAGCTGCGCCAGCGAGGTCCAGTTGTGCTTGTCGTCCTTGCGCACGATCAGCATGGGCGAGGAGTAGATATAGGGCGTGCTGAAGTCGAAGGCTTGCTCGCGCTTGGGGTTGATGCCCACCTGGGAAATGATCACGTCGTACTTGTTGCTGGCCAGGCCGGCCAGGATGGACGCCCACTCGGTGGTCACGAATTCGGGCTTGAGCCCCAGCCGGCTGGCCACCAGGCGCGCCACGTCCACGTCGTAGCCGGCCAGCGCGCCATTCTTTTCCTTGAAGTTGAAGGGCGGGTAGACGCCTTCCATGGCCACTTTCAGGGTGCCGCGTGCCTTGACGGTTTGCAACAGGTCGGCCGCCCCCGCCTGCAGCGCGGCGCCGGTCAGCAGGAGGGCCAGAAGGGCTTTACGCATCGGGAATCCTTTTAGTAAGAACGGCGGCCGAACTTGTGGCCGACCACGAGGGTGGTGGAAGCGATCAGGGTGGACAGGCCGAGGATGAGCTGGACCAATTTGTCTTCCGGCAGCGCCCACAGGCGGCCCTTGGGCGGCTCCATGCCGGACACGGCGCACAACAAGGGCTCCACCCAATCGGCTTCCGGCGTAACATCGAGGACGACGGCGCCCTCGGTGGTCTGCATATAGATATCGCCGCCCTCGGCCAGGCTGAAGCATACGCCGTAACCGGTTTCCTGCTTGCCGACGTGTTCCTTCAGCGCCAGGTCGTGCTCGGCGATCCACAGTTCCACATCCTGCGGGGTTTCCAGTGCGCTCCAGGGTACCGGGCGAAAGCGCGGCTTGGCCGCATCGTCATCATCGTTCAACATGGCTCAGCAGTGTAACCGAAACGCGGGGAGGCAGTATGAAAGTAAATGAATATGTGTCCGAGTTTGAAAGCTTCTTCGGCCAGCTGCTGCGCGAGCATCCCGAGCTGGTGGAAGACCAGCGTCGCGGCTGGAATATCTGGTGGGACCACAAGGTCGACCTGGAGGCCGAGCGCCAGGCCCGCAGCGACGCCGTGCCGACCCCGGCCTACTACTACCACTAGGCCGCTTCACCCCTTCCAGCTGCGCTGCAAGCCCGTGTCGGCGTGGATCCAGCCGCCGCGCGGGCCTTCGCGGTAATAGAAGCCCACCCCGCCCTGGCGGAAGCTGCGCACGAGGCTGCCCAGTACCTCGGCATTGAGGTTGGGGATGCGGATGTCGGCCGCCCGCCCGCTCATGTGCAGGGACTGGCGCGCGGCCGGGATGCCCTGTTCGATCAGGCGCTTGTTGGAGGCCGGCGTGCGGTAGCCGGACAGGATTTCCAACGGACTTTCGATGCCGAAGCGCTGCACGAAGGCTTGCGCACCCCACAGCGTTTCGAACAGCTTGGGATCGATCGGCGCCGTTTCCTTGCCGTTCACATCGCGCAGCAGGTGGCACAGTTCCTGGTAGGCAGCATCGATGATCTCGCCGTCCTTCCAGTAGGTCAGGCGCGCCTTTTCGCCGCTTTGCGGCCGGATCACGCTGATGGTGCGCGGCTTGACCCAGAATTCCAGGTCCAGCGTCTGCGCGTCGAAAATATCGGGTGGGGGCGTCGGCTCCTGCGCCGTGCGCCCGATCAGCGGCAGGCCCGCCAGCGCGCTGCCTGCCATCATGTGTAAGAAGTCTCTACGTGTCGCCATGGCCAGTCGTCATATTGCAATACGGTTACTATAGCAATAGCGGGGGGAATTGAGAAACCCCTTTAAGATGTTGGCGTAAGTTTCGCAGCCGCCGAATGGATGACGAGGTCGGAAGCCGCTACCGCCACGCAAGCGAGAATGTAGCCTTCGCGCTTTTCTTCCGCACTCAAGCCCGGCCATTCCACCAGGTGGCGCGCCGTGCCGGATTGCACCTGGCAGAGGCAGGTGCGGCACGTGCCGTTGCGGCAGGAACTGGGCAGCACGACGCCGGCGCGCGCCGCCGCCAGCAGCAGGCTGGCCTCGCCATCCGTTTCGAACGATAATCCCTTCGGCTCCACTCTTACCTGAAACACAATGCCTCGCTATATTGCCCTGCTCCGCGGCGTCAGCCCGATGAACTGCAAGATGCCGGAACTGAAGGCCGCGTTCGAAAGTGCCGGATTTTCCAACGTCAAGACAATCTTATCAAGTGGTAACGTGGCCTTCGACGCGCGCAAGGCAGCCGAGGCCAGCATCGAACGCAAGGCCGAAGCGGCCATGCAGGCGGCCCTGGGACGCAGCTTCTACACCATCGTGCGTACGCAGCAGCACCTCAAGGACCTGCTGGCGAACGACCCCTACCCCGCTTTCGGCGCGCCCGCCTTCACCAAGCGGGTCGTCAGCTTCATGCGCAGCGCGCCGCAGCCGAAAGCCCCGCTGCCGATCGCCATGGCGGACGCGCAAGTGGTCGGCATCCGCGGCCACGACATCTTCTCCGGCTACGAGCCCAGCGCCGACGGGCCGGTTTTCATGCGCCTGCTCGAAAAGAACTTCGGCAAGGACATCACCACCCGCACCTGGGATACCGTGCGCAAGTGCAGCGCAGCATGAAATGCTGCCGGTTCTGCCATACCCTGGCGCACCTGTTGCAGTACAATATGCGACTTGGCTCGTCGGCGACCGCCGGCCCGCCATCCGCCCGCGGCGCGCCAAATCAGGCAAGCTACAGGAAGAATACCAGCGGACATCATCCGCACTTGAGGGAATAAATAATGTCTGAAAAGTCCAAAATCATCTACACCCTGACCGACGAGGCGCCTCTGCTGGCGACCTATTCCCTGCTGCCGATCGTGCAGAAGTTTGCGGCCCCCGCAGGCGTCGACGTCGTCACCAGCGATATTTCGGTCGCCGCCCGCGTGCTGGCAGCCTTCCCGGAATGCCTGACCGACGAACAGAAGGTCCCCGACAACCTGGCCACCCTGGGCGCTCTGACCCAGGACCCGTCCACCAACATCATCAAGCTGCCCAATATTTCGGCATCCGTGTCCCAGCTGATCGCCTGCATCCGCGAACTGCAAAGCCGCGGCTACAAGCTGCCGGACTATCCGGAAGATGCCAAGACCGAAGAAGAGAAGGCGCTGAAAGCGCGCTACGGCAAGTGCATCGGCTCGGCCGTGAATCCCGTCCTGCGCGAAGGTAACTCCGACCGCCGCGCCCCGAAGGCGGTGAAAGAGTACGCCCGCAAGAACCCGCACTCGATGGGCGAATGGAGCCAGGCTTCGCGCACCCACGTCTCGCACATGCACGGCGGCGATTTCTACCACGGCGAAAAGTCCATGACCCTGGACAAGGCGCGCGAAGTGAAGATGGAACTGCTGACCAAGTCCGGCAAGACCATCGTGCTGAAACCGAAGGTCGCGCTGCAGGCCGGCGAAATCATCGACTCCATGTTCATGTCGAAGAAGGCCCTGCTGGAGTTCTACGAGAAGCAGATCGACGACGCCTACAAGACCGGCGTGATGTTCTCGCTGCACGTGAAGGCGACCATGATGAAGGTGTCGCACCCGATCGTGTTCGGCCACTGCGTGCGCATCTTCTACAAGGAAGCGTTCGAAAAGCACGCCAAGCTGTTCGACGAACTGGGCGTGAACGTAAACAACGGCATGGCCAACCTGTACGAAAAGATCGAGAAGCTGCCGGCGTCGCAGAAGGATGAAATC
Source organism: Pseudoduganella sp. (assembly GCA_021323265.1). Lineage (GTDB taxonomy): Bacteria > Pseudomonadota > Gammaproteobacteria > Burkholderiales > Burkholderiaceae_D > Rugamonas. The sequence continues at coordinate 88,564 of JAJTCO010000007.1, forward strand.
CTGAAGGACCTGCACGCCTGCCTGGAAAACCGTCCGAAGCTGGCCATGGTCGATTCGGCCAAGGGCATCACCAACTTCCATTCGCCGAACGACGTGATCGTCGACGCGTCGATGCCGGCAATGATCCGCATCGGCGGCAAGATGTGGGGCGCCGACGGCCGCACCGCGGACGTCAAGGCAGTCATGCCTGAGTCGACCTTCGCCCGCATTTACCAGGAGATGATCAACTTCTGCAAATGGCATGGCAACTTCGATCCGAAGACCATGGGCACTGTGCCGAACGTGGGCCTGATGGCGCAGCAAGCCGAGGAATACGGTTCGCACGACAAGACCTTCGAAGTGCCGGAAGCCGGCATCGCCAACATCACCGACCTGGCCACCGGCGAAGTGCTGCTGACCCAGAACGTGGAAGAAGGCGACATCTGGCGCATGTGCCAGGTGAAGGACGCGCCGATCCGCGACTGGGTCAAGCTGGCCGTCACCCGCGCCCGCAATTCCGGCATGCCTGCCGTGTTCTGGCTCGACACCTACCGTCCGCACGAGGCGGAAGTGATCAAGAAGGTCGAGCTCTACCTGAAGGACCACGACACCACCGGCCTGGACATCCAGATCATGTCCCAGGTGCGCGCCATGCGCTACACCCTGGAGCGCGTCTCGCGCGGCCTGGACACCATCTCGGTGACCGGCAACATCCTGCGCGACTACCTGACCGACCTGTTCCCGATCCTGGAACTGGGCACCTCGGCCAAGATGCTGTCGATCGT
>JAJTCO010000120.1 GCA_021323265.1 Pseudoduganella sp.
GGCGGTCACACGCTGGACCAGCCAATCCTTGACGCCGTAGTGGGCGCCGACAACCAGGCGTTTTGGGCCGATGTTATTGTTAGCCATTTAGAACACTCCGAACAGTTTCAGTGCGACCAGCGCGGTCACGATGACGGTGATCACGATCACGACGGTGGCGGACTTGCGCGCGGAATCCTTGTCCAGGCCCACGTGGGTGTCCATGATCAGGTGGCGCACGCCGGCGCAGAAGTGCTGCACGTAGCCCCAGACCAGTGCCAGCAAGACCAGCTTGGCGATCGGATGGGAGGCGATGATCATGAAGTTGGCGAAGCTGTATTCGGAGAGCAGCGATTCCTGCAGCAGGTACAGCGCAAACGGCAACAACAGGAACATCAGTGCGCCGCTGATGCGGTGCAAGATGGACACAATGCCCGCGAGTGGCAGCCGGTAGTTCATCAGGTCCGTAACATGGATGTTACGGAATTCCGGCCGTTCTTTTTTTGGGGTTTCCCGCACGGCTTCAGTCATATACAACCTCCCTATGCATTATTACTAATGATTTGCCAAACTTGGCGAAACTGCGATTTTCGCCGATTTTTGCTGTTCAGACCAATATGTATTGTCACATATCACCAAATTTTTATTGCGGCGCACCTAATTAAGATCATTTTGATAATGATGACGTTCCGTTAAGTACAAACCGCGCCGCAACTCGACCGGTTTGTCGCCATACGTGAACGACACGCGCTCGGCGCACAGCAGCGGCGTACCGGGCGCAACGCGCAGCAATTCGGCGTCTTCCGGCCCGGCGCACACGGCGCGGATCTTCTCCTGCGCGCGGATCATGCGGGTGCCGAATTCCGACTCGAACAGCCCGTACATCGGGCCCTTGTATTCATTCAGGCGCTCCGCCGTCAAGCCCTTGAAGATCAGGCCCGGCAGCCACAGTTCTTCCACGATGGTCGGCACGCCGTCAAAGTTCTGCACGCGCTTGATATAGACCACCGCGTCGCCCGACTTCAGGTCGAGCAGGCGCGCCACCTCGGCCGGCGCACGCAGGCGCTTGACTTCAATAAAGGTCGATTCGGGATAATGCGGCACACCCTCGTCCGGCATCAGGCGCAGGAAACGGAAGTGGGCGCGCGCCTCGTGGTGGGTGGAGACGAAGGTGCCCTTGCCCTGCTTGCGCATGACCAGGTTTTCGGCTGCCAGCTCGTCGATCGCCTTGCGCACGGTGCCCTGGCTGACCTTGAAACGGTTGGCCAGTTCGACTTCGCTGGGGATCATTTCGCCGGGCTTCCACTCGCCCGATTGCAGGCTTTGCGTGATCAAGCCCTTGATCTGCTGGTACAGGGGGGAAAAGGTCGGCGATGGGGCAGCCACGCCATTGGCGTCAGAAGTGGTCTGGTTGGGCGTGACGGGATTCATAACCTGCAATTTCACCACATCCGCCCCGTGCCGTCCAGAAAAATCCTATAAGTTATATGTCTTATATAAGACATAAGATAGGATTGACAGGGAGCCAACGGAAGCCTAAACTCGCCGTCGAAGCTGGGTCAGCTCTGTCAAATGGTCATTTGCCGCAGGCGCATGTTCATTTGTCAGACCTGACCCCGAATTAAGGTCGGCAATTGTCGTATCATTACGAGCTTACACCGTTTTCTATCCACTTGGAGATTCACCATGGCTAAAACCCCAATGCGTGTTGCCGTTACCGGCGCCGCTGGCCAGATCGGCTATTCCCTGCTGTTCCGCATCGCCAACGGCGACATGTTGGGCAAAGACCAGCCAGTCATCCTGCAACTGCTGGAAATCCCTGACGAGAAAGCCCAGAAAGCGCTGAAAGGCGTGATGATGGAGATCGACGACTGCGCATTCCCGCTGCTGGCCGGCATGACCGCCCACTCCGACCCGATGACCGCCTTCAAGGACGCCGACGTGGCCCTGCTGGTTGGCGCGCGTCCACGCGGCCCAGGCATGGAACGCAAGGACCTGCTGGAAGCGAACGCCCAGATCTTCACCGTGCAGGGCAAGGCACTGGATGCCGTCGCTTCGCGCAACGTGAAAGTCCTGGTGGTGGGCAACCCAGCCAACACCAACGCCTACATCGCCATGAAGTCCGCTCCTTCCCTGCCAGCGAAGAACTTCACCGCCATGCTGCGCCTGGACCACAACCGCGCCCTGTCCCAGATCGCCGCCAAGACCGGCAAGGCCGTGAAAGACATCGAAAAGCTGTGCGTATGGGGCAACCACTCCCCGACCATGTACGCCGACTACCGCTTCGCCACCATCGATGGCCAGTCGGTCAAGGACATGATCAACGACCACGACTGGAACGCCAACACCTTCCTGCCGACCGTGGGCAAGCGCGGCGCAGCGATCATCGAAGCACGCGGCCTGTCCTCGGCAGCGTCGGCAGCCAATGCGGCAATCGACCACGTGCGTGACTGGGTGCTGGGCACCAACGGCAAGTGGACCACCATGGGCATCCCGTCCGACGGCTCCTACGGCATCCCGGAAGGCACCATGTTCGGCTACCCTGTGACCTGCGAAAACGGCGAGTACAAGATCGTGCAAGGCCTGGCGATCGACGAGTTCTCGCAAGAGCGCATCAATATCACGCTGAAGGAACTGACCGAAGAGCGTGAAGGCGTGAAGCACCTGCTGCCATAATCGCCTGCTGATCCAAAATACAGTGGAACCGGTCAAGCCACCGATCCGCCGTACCCGCCGCGCTGCCGATGGCAGCGCGGCTGCTGTTCCATCGTCCGCACCAATGCATCCAACCGAGGTTTTATTCCAGGGCACACGCCAGCCGCTCCTGCTTCCTTGCTGCGACCACTACGCCGGCAACGAGAAGCTGATGCGCAAATCCATGGCCCTGCAACAAGAGCTTGGTCCCCTGTTCGACATCACTTTCGACTGCGAAGACGGCGCCGCCGCCGGCAACGAGGAATCGCATGCCAAGCTGGTCGCCCTGCTGCTGCTGGACGAAGCCAACCAGTTCAACCGCATCGGCGCCCGCGTACACGACGTCAACAGCCCGCACTTCGAACGCGACGTCGAGATCATCTGCACCGAGGCAGGCCACAAGCTTGCCTACATTGTCATTCCCAAGCCGGAAAGCGTGCAGGAAGTGGCGAACGCCATCGACACCGTCAACAAGCATGCCGCCAAATCCGGGCGCAGCACGCCGCTGCCGGTGCACGTGCTGATCGAAACCCACGGCGCCCTGCGCGACGTACACGACATCGCCGCCCTGCCCCAGGTCGAATGCCTGTCCTTCGGCATCATGGACTTCGTCTCGGCCCATTACGGCGCCGTGCCGGGCAGCGCCATGCGCACGCCGGGCCAGTTCACCCACCCGCTGGTGGTGCGCGCCAAGCTGGAAATCGCCGCCGCCTGCCATGCGCACGGCAAGGTGCCGTCGCATAACGTGACCACCGAGATCAAGGATTCCGCCGTGGTAGCCACCGACGCCCAGCGCGCGGCCGCGGAATTCGGCTACACACGCATGTGGAGCATCCACCCGAACCAGATCAAACCCGTCATCAAGGCGTTCACGCCGCGCGTATCCGAGGTCAACGAAGCGGCCGCCATCCTGCATGAGGCAGAGAAGGTACAGTGGGGGCCCATCAGCCAGCACGGTCGCTTGCACGACCGCGCGAGCTATCGCTATTATTGGACGGTTCTGCAGCGCGCCAAGCTCGCAGGCCTGCCGCTGCCTGACACCGTTGCCGCCCTGTTCGGGGCGGGCGAAGCCAAAGGAGCCCAATGATGTCGATTTGCAAACTGTTTACCGCCTGCGCGCTGGCCTGCGCCGCAGCCATCGCCGCCCCCGTCGCCCTGGCCGCCGACGCGGCCGCCGCGCCATCGGCCAAAGCGGCCAAGCCCGCCAAGCCGGCCGCCCGGAAGCCCGCCGCGAAAAAGACCAAAGCCGCCGCTGCCGCCGCCGCGACGGCCGGAGCGGGCGCCGCGGTTGCCGCCGGCTCCGCCAGCGAGGCCGACGTCGCCGAGCACAAGGCCACCGAATATGCCTGCGAACTGGGCAACAAGATCACCATTTACAGCCATGCCGACGATGGCAACAGCATCGCGCTGCGCTGGAAAAACCGCCTGCACCGCCTCACCCGCGAAGCCACCACCACCGGTGCGCAGCGCTTTGAGAACAAGCTGGCAGGCCTGATCTGGATCGGCATTCCCGCCAAGGGCATGCTGCTGGATTCCAAGGTGAACCGCCAACTGGCAAACGAATGCAAAACATCTGAACAAGCGCTCGGACTTTAATTACAAGGAGAGGACATGTCCCGCAACACACTGAATACGCTTAAGGATTTCCCTATTTCTGGCAGCAAGAAGGGTAAGTTCTACTCCCTGCCTGCGCTGGAAAAGGCACTGGGCGCCAAGATCTCCCGCCTGCCGGTATCGATCCGCGTCGTACTGGAATCCGTACTGCGTAACTGCGACGGCAAGAAGGTCACCGAAGAACACGTAAAACAGCTGGCCAACTGGGGCGCTACCGCTGCCCGCACCGACGAGATCCCATTCGTCGTTGCCCGCGTCGTGCTGCAGGACTTCACCGGCGTTCCGCTGCTGGCCGACCTGGCCGCGATGCGCAACGTCGCCTCCAAGATGGGCGTGAACCCGAAGAAGATCGAACCCCTGGTCCCCGTGGACCTGGTGGTCGACCACTCGGTCACCATCGACCACTTCCGCGAGCCTAAGGCCCTGGACCTGAACATGAAGCTGGAATTCTCGCGCAACAACGAGCGCTACCAGTTCATGAAGTGGGGCATGCAAGCCTTCGACACCTTCGGCGTCGTGCCTCCGGGCTTCGGCATCGTGCACCAGGTGAACCTGGAGTACCTGGCACGCGGCGTACACAACGCATCCGGCGTGTACTACCCTGACTCGCTGGTGGGCACCGACTCCCACACCACCATGATCAACGGCATCGGCGTGGTCGGCTGGGGCGTGGGCGGCATCGAGGCGGAAGCGGGCATGCTGGGCCAGCCAGTGTACTTCCTGACCCCGGACGTGATCGGCGTAAACCTGACCGGCGTGCTGCGCGAAGGCTGCACCGCGACCGACCTGGTGCTGACCATCACCGAAATGCTGCGTAAAGAGAAAGTCGTGGGCAAGTTCGTCGAATTCTTCGGCGAAGGCACCGAGTCCCTGTCCGTGACCGACCGCGCAACCATCGCCAACATGGCACCGGAATACGGCGCGACCATGGGCTTCTTCCCGGTCGACGACGCCACCATCGAATACTTCGAAGGCACCGGCCGCACCAAGGACGAGATCGCCGCCTTCCAGTCCTACTTCAAGGCACAGGGCATGTACGGCGTGCCGAAGAAAGGCGACATCGACTACACCCGCGAACTGCACCTGGACCTGTCCACCGTTGCACCGTCGCTGGCCGGTCCTAAGCGTCCGCAAGACCGTATCGAGATCGGCAACGTCAAGTCCACCTTCACCGAACTGTTCTCCAAGCCAACCACCGAGAACGGCTTCAACAAGAAGGCCGACGACCTGACCAACGTCTACACCACCAGCAACGGCGTGCACGTGAAGAACGGCGACGTCCTGATCGCCGCCATCACCTCCTGCACCAACACCTCGAACCCGAGCGTGCTGCTGGCTGCCGGCCTGCTGGCCAAGAAGGCAGTGGAAGCCGGCCTGACCGTCGCTCCGCACATCAAGACCTCGCTGGCCCCTGGCTCGCGCGTGGTCACCGAGTACCTGACCGCCGCCGGCCTGCTGCCGTACCTGGAAAAGCTGGGCTTCGGCGTGACCGCCTACGGCTGCACCACCTGCATCGGTAACGCCGGCGACCTGACCCCGGAACTGAACGCCACCATCACCGGCAACGACATCGTCGCCGCTGCGGTGCTGTCCGGCAACCGTAACTTTGAAGCGCGTATTCACCCGAACATCCGCTCCAACTTCCTGGCATCGCCACCGCTGGTCGTCGCTTACGCGATCGCCGGCAACGTGACGCGCGACCTGATGACCGAACCGGTCGGCCAGAGCAAGGATGGCAAGGACGTATATCTGGGCGACATCTGGCCGACCTCGAAAGAGATCAACGCCCTGATGAAGTTCGCGATGAACTCCAAGGTCTTCAAGTCCAACTACGCCGACGTCAAGGGCAACCCAGGCAAGCTGTGGGAAGCCGTGTCCTCGACCGAAGGCCAGGTCTACAACTGGCCTGATTCGACCTACATCGCGGAACCACCGTTCTTCGACGGCTTCGAGATGACCCCGAAAGTGGCGGCCACCGGCATCAGCGGCGCGCGCGCGCTGGGCGTGTTCGGCGACTCCATCACCACCGACCACATCTCCCCGGCAGGCTCGATCAAGGAAGACGGCCCGGCAGGCAAGTGGCTGAAGGAAAACGGCGTGATGAAGGCCGACTTCAACTCCTACGGCTCGCGCCGCGGCAACCACGAGATCATGATGCGCGGCACCTTCGCCAACGTGCGTATCAAGAACAAGATGATCCCG
>JAJTCO010000056.1 GCA_021323265.1 Pseudoduganella sp.
GATTTCGGCATGCGTGGGATCTACCGTAAGATCAACGACGGTATGGACGACTACTGCTCGCACATCGCGTTCGAGAAGTGGGCAGCGGACAACGGCCACAAGAACTTCGACTCGCACACCATGGCGCAGTGCATTATGGTCAACCCTGGCCGTGATGTGACCCTGCAGATGGACCTGAACAACGATGGCAAGCTGCAGACGGTAACCGTACCGAACAGCTACATCGGCCTGGGCAAGTACACCCGTACTTACAAGGCGCTGGAACTGACCCTGGAACGTCCATTCAATGGCACCTGGGGCCTGAACGCGTCGTACGTGCTGTCCAAGACCAAGGGTTCCGCGGAAGGCTACGTCAGCTCGCTCATTAACCAGGAAGATGCTGGCGTATCGCAGGACTTCGACTTCCCATCGCTGACCCACGGCGCGGAAGGCCCGTTGCCGAATGACCGCCGCCACGTGCTGAAGGGCTATGGCCTGTACCAGCTGAGCGACAAGCTGCGTGTCGGCTTCAACGCCAGCATCGCTTCCGGCCGCCCGCTCAGCTGCCTCGGCTATGTGCCTGCCGACGCGCCTGACTACAGCGATTCGACGGGCTACGGGACGGCTTCCGCGTACTACTGCGTGAACGACCAGGGCAAGAGCGTACTGCACCAGCGTGGCAGCTTCGGCCGTACGCCGTGGGTCACTACCCTGGACATGAACCTGGCGTACATCACCAAGATCGGCCAGAGCAAACTGACCCTGCAGTTGGACGTGTTCAACATCCTGAACCGCGACACGGCGCAAGAATACTCGGAGAAGCGCGACTACTCCCGTGCCACGACCACCCTGACGGAAGGCCGTCGCGACCTGAACTGGCTGAGCCCAACCTCTTACCAGGAACCGCGCAGCGTGCGTCTGACCGCCCGCGTCGAGTACTGATCTCGTAGATCGGCACCCGCAAAAGCCGCCCGGTTCGCCGGGCGGCTTTTTAATTTCGGCTTCAGCAATCTGGTGTAATGTTTGGCTATTACCCCTTACCTGTGCTGGAGCTGCCATGCTGATCCTCCCTTCCGACATCACGCCGCGCGAAGTGTTCGAGTCGCGCCGCAAGTTCATCAAGCTGGCGGCGGCGGGCGCCATCCTCGGCCCCGAGCTGGCGCTGGCGCAGGGAGGCGGCCTGGCCAAGCTGCCCGCCAGGCGCAATGCCGCCTTCGCCGTCATGGAAAAGCAGACGGAGTACAAGGACGCCACCACCTACAACAACTTCTACGAATTCGGCACCGACAAGTCCGATCCGGCCGAGAACGCGCACACGCTGCGCACGCGCCCCTGGACGGTGCAGATCGAGGGCGAGGTGAAGAAGCCGATGACGCTCGACATCGACAGCCTGCTCAAGCTGGCCCCGCTGGAAGAGCGCATTTATCGCCTGCGCTGCGTGGAAGGCTGGTCGATGGTGATTCCGTGGATCGGCTACTCGTTCTCCGAGCTGATGAAAAAGGTCGAACCCACCGGCAATGCCAAGTACGTCGAATTCGTCACCCTGGCCGACCGCAAGCAGATGCCGGGCGTGGGCAGCCGTGTGCTGGACTGGCCGTATGTGGAAGGCTTGCGCATCGACGAAGCGAACCACCCGCTGGCGCTGCTCACCTTCGGCATGTACGGCGAGGTGCTGCCGAACCAGAACGGCGCCCCGGTGCGCATGGTCGTGCCGTGGAAGTACGGCTTCAAGTCGGCCAAGTCGATCGTCAAGATCCGCTTCGTGCGCGACATGCCGCGCACGTCCTGGAACCTGTCGGCGCCCAGCGAATACGGCTTCTATTCCAATGTGAACCCGAACGTCGACCATCCGCGCTGGTCGCAGGCCACCGAACGGCGCATCGGCGAGGACGGCTTCTTCACCCGCAAGCGCAAGACGCTGATGTTCAACGGCTACCCTGAGGTGGCATCGCTGTACACCGGCATGGATTTGAAGAAGTTCTACTGATGTCCTTCACGCCCACGCCGCGCCAGCTGACGGCGATCAAATCGTTTGCCTTCGTGCTGGCGCTGGTGCCGTTCTTCGCACTGGTGTACCTGGTGGCGGCGGACAAGCTGGTGGAGCCGCTGCAGTACATCACGCGCAATACCGGGTCGTGGACGCTGTACTTCCTCTGCATCGCGCTGGCCGTCACGCCGCTGCGGCGCCTCTCCGGCTGGAACTGGCTGCTCAAGCTGCGCCGCATGATGGGCCTGTACGCCTTTTTCTACGCACTGCTGCACTTCACCACCTTCCTCTGGTTCGATCACTTCTTCGACGTGCAGGAGATGCTGAAGGATGTCGCCAAGCGGCCGTTCATCACCGTCGGCTTCACCGCCTTCGTGCTGCTGGTGCCGCTGGCCGTGACCAGCACCAACGGCATGGTGCGCCGCCTGGGCGGCAAGCGCTGGCAGATGCTGCACAAGCTGGTGTACGTGATTGCGCCGCTGGGCATCCTGCATTTCTGGTGGATGCGCGCGGGTAAGAGTGACTTCGACAAGCCGATCCTGTTTGGGCTGATCGTCCTGGTCTTGCTGGGGATGCGGGTCTGGTGGGCGCGGAAGGCGGACCCGGTAAGGCGGGGTCAGACCCAAGGGTCTGACCCGCGATGACCTTGCCGCCGCCGCGCATTGTCGGGGTTATTTGAGCACCGACTCCAGCGCGAACAGGTCGGCCGGGTTTTCGCGCTGGCGTACGACGTGCACCGTCTCGCCGTCGACGATCAGCTCCACGGCGCGGCCGCGGGTGTTGTAGTTGGAGGCCATGGTCATGCCGTAGGCGCCGGCGGTCTTCATCACCAGCAGGTCGCCGGGGCCGACGTTCAGCTCTCGGTCGCGCGCCAGCCAGTCGCCCGATTCGCAGATCGGGCCCACCACGTCGAACATCGCCTGCGCCGTATCGGTGCGCCGCACCGGCTGCATGTCCATCCAGGCCTGGTACATGGCCGGGCGCGCCATGTCGTTCATGGCCGCATCGACGATGCAGAAGTTCTTCTCTTCGCCGTGCTTGATGTATTCCACGCGCGTCAGCAGCACGCCGGCGTTGCCGACGATGGAGCGGCCCGGCTCGAAGATCACCGTGATCGGGGCGCCGCCATGCTTTTCGCTGCGCCAGGCGTCGATGCGCTGGAACAGGCGGCCCAGGTAGTCGCCCACCGGCACCGGCGTGCCGTCGCCGTAGTCGATGCCGAGGCCACCGCCGATGTCGAGGTGGTGCAGGTGGATGCCTTCCGCGCCCAGCGCGTCGATCAGTTCGATCAGCTTGTCCAGCGCTTCCAGCAGCGGCGCGTCGTCCAGCAGCTGCGAACCGATGTGGCAGTCGATGCCGGCCACGTCCAGGTGCGGCAGGGCGGCGGCGCTACGGTAGGTGGCCAGTGCATCGTCGAAGGCGACGCCGAACTTGCTGGCCTTCAGGCCGGTGGCGATGTAGGGGTGGGTCTTGGGATCGACGTTCGGGTTCACGCGCAGCGAGATGCGCGCCTTCTTGCCCATGGCGCCGGCCACTTCGTTCAGGCGGTGCAGCTCGGGAATCGACTCGACGTTGAAGCACAGGATGTCGTGCGAGAGGGCCAGGCGCATTTCTTCCACGCTCTTGCCCACGCCCGAGAAGATCACTTTCTTCGGGTCGCCGCCGGCGGCCAGCACGCGCAGCAGCTCGCCGCCCGAGACGATGTCGAAGCCGGCGCCGCGGCGCGCCAGCAGGTCCAGGATGGCGAGGTTGGAGTTGGCCTTCATCGCGTAGCACACGAGGGCGTCGCGGCCGCTGCAGGCGTTGGCGTATGCATCGAAGTTATCGGTCAGCTGCGCTTTGGAATACACGTAGGCCGGCGTGCCGTATGTTTGCGCGATCTGGTCGAGCGCGACGCCTTCGGCGTGCAGCACGCCATTCTGATAGTCGAAGTGGGACATATTCTTACTGTTGGGAAGCTGGTGGTGTGGACGGAACCGGAGCCGATGGCGGTGCCACGCCCGGTTTGCCCGCGGTAACGGGCTTGGCGGGTGGCTTGGGCAGGTAGAGTGGGCCGGTTTGGCCACATCCGGCCAGCAGGGCTGTCGTTGCAACGACAGCAAGTGCGATTCGGGACTTCACGATTAGAATAGGGGCTTGATTGGAATCTTGGAGTGTAGCATGACCGAATCGGAATTTTTGGACCTGGCCGACACCACGCTGGACGCGATCGAAGCCGCGCTGGACCGTTTGTGCGAGCAGGACATGGTGGACGTGGAGTGCAGCCGCAGCGGCAATGTGCTGGAGATCGAGTTCGTGCACAATGGCTCGAAAGTGATCATCAATTCGCAGGCGCCGATGCAGGAGCTGTGGGTGGCGGCGCGTTCGGGCGGCTTCCACTACCGCCAGGTCGACGGCAAGTGGATCGACACGCGCCGCGGCACGGAGCTGTTTGCGGCGCTGTCGGAGATCGTGACGGAGCAGGGCGGGGCGCCGGTGGTCGTGGCGCCTTAACCCCGGAAATGCGGGTCAGACCCTGGTGTTCCGGGGTCAGAACAGCTCGTTCTTCACCGCGTCCTTCTGCTTTTCCTCGGCCGGCGTGCCGCGCGTGGCCCCTTCCAGGCTGTCGATGCCCACGCCCGGCGGATTCTCCGCATAGTAATACTCCCCATCCTGGGCGATGATGCCATCAGGAATAGGTCGTTCCTCGATTGGAATATTCTTCAGCGCCTTGGCCATGTAGCCGATCCAGATCGGCAGGGCCAGGCCGCCGCCGGTCTCCTTGTTGCCCAGGTTCTTCGGCTGGTCGAAGCCGATCCAGGCCACGCCCACCAGCTTGGCCTGGTAGCCGGCGAACCAGGCGTCGATCGAATCGTTGGTGGTGCCGGTCTTGCCGGCGATGTCCGGCCGCTTGAGCGACAGGGCGCGCGTCGCCGTGCCAAAGCGCACCACGTCCCGCATCATCGAATCCATCAGGAAGGCGTTGCGCTCGTCGATCACGCGGTTCTTCTCGTCGCCGGCCTTGTCCGGATTGGCCTGCGACAGCACCTTGCCGCTGGCGTCGGTGACCTTGGCGATCAGGTAGGGCGAAATCTTGTAGCCGCCGTTGGCAAACACCGCATAGGCGCCGGCCATCTGCATCGGCGTGACGCCGCCCGCGCCCAGGGCCAGGGTCAGGTAGGGCGGGTTGCGTTCCGCATCGAAGCCGAAGCGGGTGGTGTACTCCTGGCCGTAGCGGGCGCCGATACGGTGCAGGATGCGGATCGAGACCATGTTCTTGGACTTGGTCAGGCCGCGCCGCATGCTCATCGGGCCTTCGTACTTGCCGTCATAGTTCTTCGGCTCCCAGGCCTGGCCGCCGGTCTGGCCGGCGTCGAACGAGATCGGCGCATCGTTGATCAGGGTGGCCGGCGACAGGCCGCGCTCGAGCGAGGCGGAGTAGATGAAGGGCTTGAACGAGGAGCCCGGCTGGCGCCAGGCCTGGGTCACGTGGTTGAACTTGTTGCGGTTGTAGTCGAAGCCGCCCACCATGGCCTTGATCGCGCCATCCTCGGTGCTGGCCGAAATGAAGGCCGATTCCACTTCCGGCATCTGCGTGATCTGCCAGTCCTTCCCTTCCTGCATGACGCGGATCACGGCGCCGCGGCGGATGCGCCTGTTGGGCGGGTTCTTGTCCGACAGCCAGTTCTTGCCCATGGCCAGGCCGGGGCCGCTGATGCTGATTTCCTCGCCCGAGGCGGTGACGGCCAGCACCTTGTCGGCGCTGGCGCTGAGCACCATGGCGGCCACGATATCGTCGCTGTCGGGATGCTCGGCCAGCTCGGTTTCCACGATTTCGTCCGCTTCGGCCTTGTTGGAGGGCAGGTCGACATAGGCTTCCGGCCCGCGGTACGGGTGGCGCCGTTCGTATTCCATCACGCCGCGGCGCAGCGCCAGATAGGCCGCGTCCTGGTCGGCCTTGGTGATGGTGGTGAAGACGTTCAGGCCGCGCGTGTAGGTCTCCTCCTTGAACTGCTCGTACACCAGCTGGCGCGCCATTTCCGCAACATATTCGGCGTGCACGCCGAACTCGCTGCTGTCGGTTTTCACTTTTAGTTGTTCATTCTTCGCCGCTTCGTATTGTGCGGGCGTAATATAGCCAAGCAAGGCCATGCGCTGGAGGATGTATTGCTGGCGCACCTTGGCGCGCTTCGGGTTCACTACCGGGTTGTAAGCCGATGGCGCCTTGGGCAGGCCGGCCAGCATGGCCGCTTCGGCCACGCTAATGTCTTTCAGGTTCTTGCCGAAGTAGATTTGGGCGGCCGAAGAAAAGCCGTAGGCCCGCTGCCCCAGGTAGATCTGGTTCATGTAGACCTCCAGGATCTGGTCCTTGCTCAGGTTCTGCTCGATCTTCCAGGCCAGCAGCGCCTCGTAGGCCTTGCGCTTGAACGTCTGCTCGCTGGAGAGGAAGAAGTTGCGCGCTACCTGCTGCGTGATGGTCGAGGCGCCCTGGCGCGCGCCGCCGGTCGCGTTGTGCAGCGCGGCGCGCAGGATGCCCCAGTAGTCGACGCCGCCGTGCTCATAGAAGTTGTTGTCCTCGATCGCCAGCACGGCCTTCTTCATGACATCGGGGATGTCCTTGATGTGCACCAGGTTGCGGCGCTCCTCGCCGAACTCGCCGATCAGCACATTGTCGGCCGAGTAGATGCGCAGCGGCATTTTCGGCCGGTAGTCGGTCAGCGTTTCCAGCGACGGCAGGTTGGGGTAGGCCAGGGCGAGGCCGAACACCACCAGCAGCACGCCGGCCAGGATCAGGCCCAGCAGGGAGATCAGGGCCATCAGCAGAAAACCCTTGGGCTTTTTGGCCGGGGCGTCGTGGTTATTTGCGGTCATATGCAGCTTCTATAAATTTTATGCAAGGCATTATAAATGAGGGCCATCGCCCCAGCGCGCACCTGATGCTTGGAAATATTTACGATAAGCAACAAACAACTTAGTTAATTGCTATGCCATAAATTGCAATTTTTAGTGTGGCTATCTGCTGACAAGTGCACTGGAGAAATACCTTTACACAGCTCCGGCAATGTTGCTAGCATCTAATGTACTGTCTCATGTTTGGCTTCTAAACACGGGTTTTTAAACGAATTTGGATATGTAAATGTCTATGGAGTTATCAGGAGTGCATCCATGCCACTGGACCTGAAAGCCCTGTTTGGCGGCGCCCAGGCGCCACTGGTAGGCCTCGATATCAGTACCTCGAGCGTGCGGCTGGTCGAACTGTCCGACGCCGGCAAGGAGGGCGTGCGCCTGGAGCGCTGCGCTTCCGAGCCCCTGCCGCGCGGCGCCGTTGCCGACGGCAATATCGAGAACCTGGAGCAGGTGGTCGAGGCGGTGCGCCGCCTGGTCAAGAAAAGCGGCACGCGCGCCAAGCATGTGGCGCTGGGCATGCCGCCCGCATCCGTGATCACGAAAAAAATTGTGCTACCGGCCGGCATGAGCGAAGAACAGCTGGAAGTGCAGGTTGAATCCGAAGCAGCCCAGTATATCCCGTTCGCCCTGGACGAGGTGAGCCTGGACTTCGACGTGATCGGCCCCGTCTCCAGTTCCGTCGACGATATCGAAGTCATGCTGGCGGCGGCGCGCCGCGAGAAAGTCGAGGACCGCGTGGCGATCGTCGAATCGGCCGGCATGAAGGCGTCCGTGATGGACATTGAATCCTACGCCGCGCGCGCGGCGCTGGACCGCGTCACGGCCCAGATGCCCGATGGCGGCGCCGGCCAGGTGATCGCGCTGTTCCAGATCGGCGCGGTGTCGACGCAGATTTCCGTGATGCTCGACGGCGCCACCGTCTACGAGCGCGAGCAGCCCTTCGGCGGCAATTCGCTGACGCAGGACATCGTGCGCGCCTACGGCCTGGCGTTCGAGGAAGCCGAGGCGCGCAAGAAAAGCGGCGACCTGCCGGAAAACTACCAGAGCGACGTGCTTGGCCCGTGGCTGGAGGGCGCGGCGCTGGAAGTGACGCGCGCCATCCAGTTCTTCTTCACCTCGACGCCGTTTACCAAGATCGACCAGATCTTCCTGGCCGGCGGCTGCGCCGTGTTGCCGGGCCTGCTTGAAATCATCGCCGGCCGCACCCGCATCTCGAGCGCCGTCGTGTCGCCGTTCAAGGGCATGCAACTGGCCGCCGGCGTGCGCGAGCAGGCGCTGCGCAGCGATGCGCCGGCCTACCTGGTGGCCTGTGGACTTGCCATGCGGAGGTTCGGCTGATGATACGCATTAACCTGCTCCCGCACCGGGAGGAAAAGCGCAAGCTGCGCAAGCAGGCCTTCGTGGCGCTGCTGTTCGCGGGCGGCCTGGTGGGCGCGGCCATCGTGCTGCTGGTGAGCGCCTACAACGCGCGCTCGCTGGCGATCCAGAGCCAGCGCAACGATGTGCTGAAGGCGGCGATCGTCGATCTCGACAAGAAGATCGCGGAAATTTCCACCCTGCGCCAGGAGATCGACGCGCTGAAGGCGCGCCAGCAGGCGGTGGAAGACTTGCAGGCCGACCGCAACCAGCCGGTCTACCTGATGGATGAACTGGTCAAGCAGACCCCGCCCGGCGTCTACCTGCGCAGCGTCAAGCAGGAAAACCTGAAGGTCACGCTGAGCGGCAATGCACAGTCGCAGGAACGCGTGTCGGAACTGCTGCGCAACCTGTCGGGCAACTCGCCATGGCTGGAGCGTCCCGACCTGGTGGAAGTCAAGTCCGGCACGCTGGGCGGCAGCAACAAGGCCGGCGCGCGCAAAATCGTCGAATTCCAGCTGTCGGTCATGATCAAGCGTCCGCGCGACAAGGACGACAACCCGGACGGCAAGGCGGGCGCCAAGGGTGGCGCCAAGCCTGGCACCGCTGACAAGTCCTGAGAGCATAACCATGGCAACCGATCTGAAACAATTAGGGGAATCGCTCAGCGCCCAGTTCAGGAACCTGAACGGCGTGCATCCGGGCTTGTGGCCCATCGTGCCGCGCCTGCTGTGCGCCGTCGGCGTGGCCGCGCTGGTGGTGCTGGCGGGCTACTTCGGCTACTGGCAAACCCAGTACGAAGAGCTGGAGCAGGGCGCGGCGCAGGAACAGACCCTGCGCGATGAATACCGCATGAAGGTGGGCCAGGCCGTCAACCTGGAAGAGCTCAAGCGCCAAAAGGAGCAAGTCGACAAGTACGTGGTGCAGATGGAGAAGCAGCTGCCGGGCAAGGCGGAGATGGCGGCGCTGCTGTCGGACATCAACCAGGCCGGCACCGGGCGCGGCCTGACCTTCGACCTGTTCAAGCCGAACCGGGTGGACGTCAAGGAGTACTACGCCGAACAGCCGATCGAACTGCGCGTGACCGGCAGCTACCATGACCTGGGCGCCTTCGCCGGCGACCTGGCCGGCATGGCGCGTATCGTCACCCTCAACAATATCTCGCTCGACACCCGCACGCGCGAAGGCAAGGACCTGGGCGGCGGCCAGTTGCAGCTGAACGCGACCGCCAAGACCTTCCGCTACCTCGATCCGGAAGAAGTGGTCACGCAGCGCAAGGCCGCTGCCGACAAGAAGAAAAAGGAGGCGAAGAAATGAAGAAATTCGCCCTCGTGCTGTGCGCTCTGCTGTTGAGCGCTTGCGGCGACAGCGACGTGCAGCAGGTGCGCACCTGGATGAAGGAAATCGACGCGCAGACGCGCCCGACCGTCAAGCCGCTGCCGGAACCGAAGACCTTCACGCCGTTCGCGTACGCCGCCAACGACGTGCTGGACCCGTTCAACCCGAGCAAGCTGCTGACCGAACTGGCCAAGAACCGGCCGGGCGGCGCCCAGGCGCCGGACCAGAACCGGCGCAAGGAGTTCCTCGAGAGCTTCCCGCTGGACGCCATGAAGATGGTCGGCACCATCGAAAAGAACCGCGTGGTGTACGGCCTGGTGCAGATCGACCGTACGGTCTATCAGGTCCGGGCGGGCCAGTATGCGGGACAGAACTACGGATTGATCACCGGGGTCGACGACGACGCGATCACGGTGCGGGAAATTGTTCAGGATGCGGCCGGCGATTGGGTCGAGCGCATATCGAAGCTGGAACTGCAGGAAAGTAAGGAGAGCTCCAAATGATCGCCATCAGAACCGTGAAGCGCCTTTGCCGCCAAGTAGGCGTCGTGCTGGCGCTGGCCGGCAGCGCAGCCGTGGCGCAGGCCCAGCAAGGCAACGCGATCGAATCGATCACGGCCAACCAGCAAGGCAGCAACGTGATCGTGAAGATCCAGTTGAGGGAGGCGCCGCAGAAGCTGCCGATCGGCTTTGCCATCACCAATCCGGCGCGCATCGCGCTGGACTTCGGCTCCACCGTCAACAGCACCGGCAAGACCAGCCAGGAAATCAACCTGGGCGACCTGGCCAGCGTCAACGTGGTGCAGGCCGGCGACCGTTCGCGCCTGGTGTTCAACCTCAAGCGCACGCTGAACTACGCCACCGCGATCGACGGCAAGGCCGTGATCCTGACCATCGACTCCTCCGGCGGCGTGGCGCAGGCGGTCGACGCGCGCGGCCTGCCGGTGCAGGCGCCGCAACCGGCGCAGGCGGCCAAGGGCAAGCAACTGCTGCGCGACATCGATTTCCGCCGCGGTAACAACGGCGAAGGCCGCGTGGTGATCGACCTGCCCAACAACCAGGTCGCCGTCGACGTGCGCCAGACCGCCACCGGCGTGGTGGTGGACTTCCTCAAGACCGGCCTGCCGGAAACCCTGCGCCGCCGCCTGGACGTGACCGACTTCGGCACCCCCGTCAACCGCGTCACCACGGTGCCGCAGGGCGACAACGTGCGCATGACGGTGGAGGCGCATGGCCTGTGGGAGCAGAGCGTGTACCAGAGCGACACCCAGCTGGTGGTGGACGTCAAGCCGATCAAGGAAGATCCGAACAAGCTGGTGCAGGGTTCCCAGGGCTACCGCGGCGAGAAGCTCTCGTTCAACTTCCAGAACGTGGAAGTGCGCGCCGCGCTGCAGGCCATTGCCGACATCTCGGGCCTGAACATCATTACCAGCGACAGCGTGGGCGGCAACCTGACCCTGCGCCTGAAGGAAGTGCCGTGGGACCAGGCGCTGGACGTGGTGCTGCAGGCCAAGGGCCTGGACATGCGCAAGAACGGCAGCGTGCTGTGGATCGCGCCGAAAGAGGAATTGCTGACCAAGGAAAAGCTGGAGCTCGAGCAGCGCGCCCAGATCGCCGACCTGGAGCCGCTCAAGTCCGAGATCTTCCAGCTGAACTACCAGAAGGCGGAAGCCTTCCGCACCGTGTTCGGGCTGGAGGGCGACAACCGCAACCGCATCCTGTCCAAGCGCGGCAGCGCCATCATCGAGCCGCGCACCAACCAGCTGTTCGTGACCGACATCGCGTCCAAGCTGGAGGAAGTGCGCAAGCTGATCCAGAAGACCGACGTCGCCACGCGCCAGGTGCTGATCGAGGCGCGCATCGTGGAAGCGTCCGATACCTTCACCCGTACCCTGGGCGCCAAGCTGGGCTTTGCCGACATGCGTGGCATCCGCGGCGGCGACGCCGGCTGGGGCGTGGGCGGCAACAACCGCCTGGCCGTTTCCGGTAACCAGAACGGCGTGGGCCAGGCCACCGGCGTGGTGCGCGTGGACGACGCCACCTCGTTTGGCAACACCCAGTTCATCAACCTGCCGGCCGCCGGCATCGGCGGCGCCCAGGCCGGCAGCCTGGCCATCAGCCTGTTCAATTCGGCCGCCAACCGCTTCCTGAACCTGGAACTGTCGGCGCTGGAAGCCGACGGCGCCGGCAAGGTCATTTCCAGCCCGCGCGTGGTCACGGCCGACAAGACCGCCGCCATCATCGAGCAGGGTATCGAACTGCCGTACCAGGTGGCCACCTCCAGCGGCGCGACCTCGATCGTGTTCCGCAAGGCCAACCTGAAGCTGGACGTGGTGCCGCAGATTACGCCGGACGGCAACGTGGTGCTGGACGTGGACGTGACCAAGGATTCCGTGGCGCAGGAAACGCGCGCCGGCTTCGCCATCGACAACAAGCACGTGAAGACCCAGGTCATGGTGGAGAACGGCGGCACGGTGGTGCTGGGCGGTATCTACCAGCAGGTCGAGCGCAACACGGTCAACAAGGTGCCGCTGCTGGGCGACGTCCCGGTGCTGGGCCACCTGTTCAAGAACAATTCGCGTACCAATGACAAGACCGAACTGCTGGTCTTCATTACGCCAAAGATCGTTACCGACCGCCTCTCTGCGCGTTGAGACGAAATCCAGTGTCATCAGAAAAAGGGTTAGAGAAATGACGAACGTTTTACGAAAACTGACTGGCTGGGCGGGGGCTGTGGCCTGTGCCGGCCTGCTGGCCGCCTGCGGCGGCGGCGGCGGTTCGCCCGGCGCGACGCCGAACAATCCGGACCCGACGGCGCCCAAAGCGGCGACCATCGTGGTCTCGTCCAGTGCCGGCACCATCGCCTCGTCCGGCCAGGACGGCACCGAAGTGACCCTGACCGCCCTGGTCAAGGACGCCAACAACCGCGCCGTGCCCGGCGCCACCGTGGTGTTCAAGGCCAGCTCCGGCAGCATCAGCACCAGCAACGGCGTCACCAATTCGGACGGCATCGTGACCGAAAAGCTCAGCACCAAGGGCGATTCCTCGCTGCGCGACATCAAGATTTCCGCCAGCTCGAATGGCGTCACGTCCAATGAGATCGTGGTCAAGGTGGTGCAGGCCACCCAGACCCTGATCCTGAGCACCGATGCGCCGACCCTGAGCTCGTCCGGCGCGTCCGGCTCGGAAGTCACCGTCAAGGCGCTGGTCAAGGATTCCAGCAATGCCGTCATGCCCGGCGTGCGGGTGGACCTGGCCGTCGATTCGGGCAGCCTGAACATCGCTAACCGCGTCACGGACAACCTTGGCCTGGTGACAGGCAAGCTGTCCACCGGCGGCGACCCATCGAGCCGCACGATCAAGGTGACCGGCAGCATCCCAGGCGTCGCGCCGGTGTCGGTGTTCGTCGTGGTAAGCGGCACCAAGCTGACCGTCAATGCCAACAGCACCGTCAATATCGGCACCACCACGGACGTCACCGTCAAGCTGGTCGATTCGGCCGGCAACGCGCTCTCCGGCCAGCCGGTGACGTTCAGCTCCGGGGCTAATGCGCTGGTGGTGAAGGGGGGCGGCGCTGCCGTGACCAATTCCGCCGGCCAGCTGATCCTGAGCTACACCGCCAACGGCGGCACGGCCGATACCATTACCGTGCGCTCCCTGGGTGAAACCGCATCGGCCCACATTGCCATCAGCTCGGCCAACTTCACCGTGGGCGCCGCAGGCGGCGTGGCCAACATCAATGCCTGCGTACCGGTCGCGGTGCACAGCGACAATGGCGGCGTGCCGACCAACGGCACCGTGATTGTCGGCAGCTCGCGCGGCAGCGTGTTTACCGACGCCGGTTGCACCACGCCCATGAGTTCTGGCATTGCGCTGGTCAACGGCAACGCCACGGCCTACGTGCAGGCGACCAGCCCGGGCGTGTCCACCCTGACCGCCAACGTGGTCGGCGGCGCCACCACCCAGGGCAGCCTGGAATTCGTCGCGCCGCTGCTCGCTTCGTCCAACATCACCGTGCAGGCCGATCCGGCCGTGGTGGGCGCCAACACGGCCGGCAGCACCACGCAGCAGGCCACCATCCGCGCCGTCGTGCGTGATGGCACCGCAGCCAACAACCTGGTCAAGAACGCCCTGGTCACCTTCAGCATCGTCAGCGACGCCAGCGGCGGCACCCTGACCCAGCCGTCCCTGGTGGCCACCGGCGCCGATGGCGCGGCCACCGTCAGCTATGTGGCCGGCACCTCCGCCACGGCGCTGAACGGCGTGGTGATCCGCGCCCAGCTGCAGGGCGCGACCACGGCGTCCAGCACCACCACCCTGACCGTGTCGAAGATGTCGCTGTTCATCAGCGCCGGTACCGGCAACCTGACCGAGCCGGACGGGCCGACCAAGTACCGCAAGGACTACACCGTCATCATCACCGATGCCAGCGGTAACGCCGTGCCGGGCGTGAACATCACCGCCTCCGTGGTGCCGCGCTACTACTACAAGGGCATCCTGGAGTTCCCTGGCTCCGACGGCCCGTGGCAGCTGCCGCTCTCCACTCCGCCGTTCTCCTGCCCGAACGAGGACACCAACCGCGACGGTATCAAGAACCCGGGCGAGGACGTCAACAACAATGGCGAGCTGACGCCG
Source organism: Pseudoduganella sp. (assembly GCA_021323265.1). Taxonomy (GTDB): domain Bacteria; phylum Pseudomonadota; class Gammaproteobacteria; order Burkholderiales; family Burkholderiaceae_D; genus Rugamonas. Next base: position 14,182 of record JAJTCO010000056.1, read on the forward strand.
GGCATCCCGGTCTCGGTTTCGGTCGGCGCCACCACCGACGCCAACGGCACCGCCATCGTGACGCTGACCTATCCGAAGGACCGCGCCAACTGGCTGGCCGTGGACTTGACGATCCGCGGCGCGGTGCAGGGTTCGGAGGCGATCTACAAGGCCTTCATCCCGCGCCTGCCGGGCGTGGTGAGCGACTTCAGCGACCGACGCAACGATCCACCGGGCAAATTCAGCCCGTTCGGCCAGGTGAACACCGGCACCTACGCGGACTGCCTCAACCCGAATTGAGCTATCATGCGTGAATGCAAAATGTTTACTTAGTCGGACTGATGGGGGCGGGCAAGACGACCATCGGTCGTCAGCTCGCCCGCAAGCTGGGCCTGCGCTTCATCGATTCCGACCACGAAATTGAAAGCCGCACGGGCGCCTCGATCCCGTGGATCTTCGAGATTGAAGGCGAACCGGCTTTCCGCCGCCGGGAAGCGGACGTGATCCGCGACCTGACCTGCCAGCAAGGCATCGTGCTGGCCACCGGCGGTGGCGCCATCCTCAACGAAGGCAGCCGCGTCCTGCTCAAGGAGCGCGGCACCGTCATATACCTGCGGGCATCGGTCAACTCGATCCTGGCCCGCACGGCGCACGACAAGAACCGGCCCCTGTTGCAGACGGCCGACCCGCGCAGGAAACTGGAAGAGCTGCTGGCGCAGCGCGAGCCACTCTACATGGAGATGGCCGACCTGGTCGTCGACACCGGCCGTCCCAACGTACAATCGATGGTCCAGACCATCATCAACCAGCTTGACGCGCTGGCCTGCCAGGCCGCGCCCAACTGCGTGACCAAGGCACAACCCGCAATGAACGAACAGACCACCATACTGCTCAACGTCGACCTGGGCGAACGCAGCTACCCGATCGCCATCGGCCCGTCCCTGCTGGACGACCCCCATTTGCTGGCGCGCCACGTCAGCGGCAACAAGGTGGCCATCGTCACCAATGAGACCGTGGCGCCGCTGTACCTGGAGCGCGTGCGCGCCCCGCTGGCGGCGGCCGGCAAGGAAGTGATCACCGTCGTGCTGCCGGACGGCGAGGAGCACAAGCACTGGGAATCGCTGATGCGGGTTTTCGATGCCCTGCTGGCGAACAAGGCCGACCGCAAGACCACCCTGCTGGCGCTGGGCGGCGGCGTGATCGGCGACATGACCGGCTACGCGGCCGCTTCCTACATGCGCGGCGTGGATTTCGTGCAGGTGCCCACCACCTTGCTGTCGCAGGTCGATTCCTCGGTCGGCGGCAAGACCGGCATCAACCACCCGCTGGGCAAGAACATGATCGGCGCCTTCTACCAGCCCAAGGCGGTGATCGCCGACACCGCCACGCTGGAGACGCTGCCGGCGCGCGAGCTGTCGGCCGGCCTGGCGGAGGTGATCAAGTACGGCTGCATCATCGACGTCCCGTTCTTCGAGTGGATCGAAGAGAACATCGCGCTGCTGACGGCGCGCGACAAGGGCGCCCTGGCCTATGCCATCGCGCGATCCTGCGAAATCAAGGCCGACGTCGTGCGCCAGGACGAGCGCGAAGGCGGCCTGCGCGCCATCCTCAATTTCGGCCACACCTTCGGCCACGCCATCGAGGCCGGCATGGGGTACGGCGCCTGGCTGCACGGCGAGGCGGTCGGCTGCGGCATGGTGATGGCGGCCGACCTGTCGCACCGCCTCGGCTACATCGACGGCGCGACGCTGGAGCGCATCCGCGCCCTGGTGGCCGCCGCCGGCCTGCCGGTGCAGGCGCCCAACCTGGGCCACGAGCGCTGGCTGGAGCTGATGGAAGTGGACAAGAAGAACGAGGGCGGGGCGATCAAGTTCATCCTGCTCGACCCGCTGGGCAAAGCCCGCATCACCACGGCGCCGCAAGAGGCGCTGCTGCAAACCCTGGACGCCTGCACGGAGTAAGAATTGGAAGAGACGCTCGCCCCCTACGCAGCACATTCTGACAAGGGGCGCGGCCGCCGCTTCCCCGAAACCGCGCATGCATCGCGCTCCCAGTTCCAGCGTGACCGCGACCGCATCATCCACTCGACTGCCTTCCGCCGGCTCGAATACAAGACGCAGGTCTTCCTCAACCACGAGGGCGACCTGTTCCGCACGCGCCTGACGCACAGCCTGGAAGTGGCGCAGATCGGCCGCTCGCTGGCGCGCAACCTGCGCCTCAATGAAGACCTGGTGGAAGCCATCGCGCTGGCGCACGACCTGGGGCACACGCCGTTCGGCCACGTGGGCCAGGACGTGCTGCACGAATGCATGAAGGAGCATGGCGGCTTCGAACACAACCTGCAAAGCCTGCGCGTGGTGGATGTGCTGGAGGAGCAGTACGGCGCGTTCGACGGTCTGAACCTGATGTTCGAGACGCGCGAAGGCATCCTGAAGCACTGCTCCGTCAACAACGCCAGGCAGCTCGGCGAGGTGGCGCAGCGCTTCCTTGACAAGACCCAGCCCTCGCTGGAAGCGCAACTGACCAACCTGGCCGACGAAATCGCCTACAACAGCCACGACATCGACGACGGCCTGCGTTCCGGCCTGATCACGATCGCGCAGCTGGAAGAGGTGGCGTTCTTTGGCCGCCTGTGGCGCGCAGTGCAGGATGCGTATCCCGGCCTGTCGGGCCGCCGCGCGATCTACGAGACCCTGCGCCGCCTCATCACCGCGCTGGCCGACAACCTGATCGCCACCTCGCAGGAGCGCATTGCCGGCCACAACCCGCAAAGCCTGGACGAGGTGCGCGCCGCGCCGCCGCTGATCCGCTTCTCCGACCAGATGCGCAAGGACGCCACGGAGCTCAAGCGCTTCCTGATGGAGAACCTGTACCGCCATTACAAGGTGAACCGCATGCGCCTGAAAGCCAGCCGCATGGTGCGCGAGCTGTACCAGGCGTTCACCGCCGATCCGGCACTGCTGCCGCCCGACTACCGCTGCGAGCGCGGCGACGCCACGGCGCAGGCGCGCCGCATCGCCGACTACATCGCCGGCATGACCGACCGCTATGCCATCGCCGAGCATCGCCGCATCTATTCCCTGGAAGACCTTTGATCCGCCGCAAACCTGTTGCACTTGGGCTTGCTTGAACTATGGCGCGCAATGCGCGACCATGAAGCTTAGGTCCCACCTGACGGAGGCGTCATGGTCGACGAGCAAGATGAACTCAGGCAGAGCACCGCGCGCCGCCTGTCCGCGATCGAATGCGATGTTGCGGTAATCAAGTCCAATTACGCGACCAAGGAAGATATTGCCCGGATCGAGACTCAGATAGCGCGCATGGAAACGCGCATGGTCAAATGGGTGATCGGCGCGCTGGCTGGCAGCCTGGTCGCTGCCGTGGGCACGGCCATCAACATGGCCAAGCTTTTTGCCGGGTAGGTTCCCGGCCGCCTATTTGCGCAGGCGCCATTCCTCTTCCGAGGCCAGCTGCAGTCGGCTGTTGCTGCTCATCTGGCCGGTACCTGTCACCGCGCGGAACTCCTTGGCGTAGCGGACGTATAAGGGCGTTCCCTGCTGCACTTCGATCTCCAGTCTGTCACTGGTGATGCCCGGCATGAACAGTACCGGCTGGCGGATCGACAGCAGGTACTTGCCAGGCGCCAGGCGCAGGCACTGCGTCTGCCCGACGCCCAGCGTGCCGGCCCGCTCCTCGCCGACGTACAGGAAAGGCTTTTCCGGGTTGAGCGAATGGTAGGACGTCTGGTTACGGTAGACGTGGACGATGCAGGCGGCGCTCGGCGACTGGACGCCGGCCAGCTGCGCAGCCGGCGGCGTGCTCGCCGGCGCGACAGCGCAGGCGGCCAGGGCCAGGGGCAGCAGCATTGGCAGGAAATGGAGGCGCATACGGATGATATTGTCAAATGGATAATCATCTTCCCACACGGCGCGCAAACGAGCAAGTTTCAGGGCACGCGCCTGGGCTTGCATTCAGCGTTCGTGTGGCGCCAGGCCGGCCAGGCGGTGCAACAGTTCGGCGTGGGCCGTCAAGTCCTTCGGCCGGTGCTTGATGGCCGTGCTGGCCGGGTATTGGCCCAGGTAGTTCCCGTTGCGCCAGTTGTGCGAGGGCCGAACGGGGCGCGCCACCAGCCCGCCGCCGCAATTGGGGCAGGTTCCCTGGAACAGGCCATCGGCGCAGCTGGCGCAATACGTGCATTCGAAGCTGCAGACGCGGGCTTCGGTCGATGCCGGCGGCAAGGAGCCGTTGCAGTGCTCACAGGAAGGGCGTAGTTCCAGCATGTTCTCTCCAGCAGGTTGCAGGTGCCGGAAAGTCTAGCCGAAGCGCCGCAAATTTGCAGGCGGCGCTGCGGCGCGGCCGTTCAGAACATGCGCGCCTGCGTACGCTCGCCGAGCAGGTCGAGCAGCAGCTTCTTGATCGGCGCGGGCAGGGCGGCGGCGGGCAGGGCGGCCGCGTCAAGCCATTGATAGCGGGCTTCGCCGGCCAGCGCAGCGCGGCTGGACAGGGTGACCAGCAGCGGGTGGATGTGCAGTTTGTAGTGGGTGAAGACGTGCACCACCGGCAGCAGGCGTTCCAGCGATTCCATGGCGCCGAATGGGCTTACCGCGGCGGCTACCGCAGCGTCGGCGGGGGCGGCGACGGCAGCGGCGTCGTCGGCCAGGGCGCCGTGCCCGGCCAGCTCCGGCAGGGACAGCAGTCCACCCCAGATGCCCGTAGCGGGGCGCTGTTCCAGCAGCACCTGGCCGCGGTCGGCCAGCAGCAGCATGTGGGCAAACTTCTCCGGCGTCGCCTTCTTCGGCTTGCGCACCGGCAGTTCGGCCGTGCGGCCGGTGGCGAAGGCCACGCAGCGCGCCTGCATCGGGCAGCGCTCGCAGGCGGGGCTGCTGCGCGTGCACAGCGTGGCGCCCATGTCCATCAGGCCTTGCGTGTAAGCCTCGATTCCTTCGGCGGGTGCCAGCGCTTCAGCGCGCGCCCACATCGCTTCCTCGGTCTTGCGTTCGCCCGGGTAGCTGTCGATGCCGAACACGCGCGCGAACACGCGCTTGACGTTGCCATCCATGATGGCCGCGCGGCGGCCGGCCGAGAAGGCGGCAATCGCGGCGGCGGTGGAGCGTCCGATGCCAGGCAGTTCGGCCAGCAGCGCCGGGTCGGACGGAAATGCGCCGCCGTACTCCGCCATCACGCGCTGCGCGCACTTGTGCAGGTTGCGCGCGCGGGTGTAGTAGCCCAGGCCCGCCCACTGCGCCATCACGTCTTCGACGGGCGCGGCGGCGAGCGAGGCCAGGGTGGGGAAACGTTCCAGGAAGCGCGCGTAATAGCCCAGCACCGCCGACACCTGCGTCTGCTGCAGCATGATTTCGGACAGCCACACGAGGTAGGCGTCGCGCGTGTTCTGCCATGGCAGGTCGTGGCGGCCGTGTTCCTTCTGCCACGCGACCAGCGTGGCGGCAAAGCTCGGATCGTCGTACTGCACTTACGCCGCTGCCTCCAGCACGACCGGTTCGGCGGCGATGGCGTCGTTGATGGCTGCCGCCAGCGCGGCCAGCTTGGCCTTCTGCTGTTCCAGCGCCGCCTGCGTGGACTCGAAGGTTTCGATCTTCTGCTCCAGCGTGTCGGTGGCGTCGTGGATGCGCTGGATCGACGCCTGGCGGTGCTTGAGCTGCTCCTTGTGCTGGCGGATCTGCGCTTCCAGCGGCGCCATGATCACCTTCAGCCAGGCGTCGGTGTCGGCATTGGCCGCCTTGAAGCAGCGCTTGACGGCCGAGGCCACGGAGTCGAAGAAGCGCTCCATCAGCACCACGCGCGTGGTGGTCAGCATGACTGCCGTGCCGAACTGCTTTTCGTAGATGCCATACGCCTCGTTGATCTCGTCACGGTATTTGGCCAGCGAGAACGACATCGGCATGGCCAGCGCCAGGCCGTGCTCGGCGGAGAATTTCTTGTACATGGTGTCCATCATGCTGCGGATCTCTTCGATCTTGCGCTCGGACTCGTCCAGGTTGGCGTGGATGCTGTCGAAGTAGGCATGGATCGCCTCGCGCAGGCCGGTGGTGAAGCGGCTCGACTGCATGCCGGCGCGCGCCTTGACCAGGTTATCGCGCAGCACGTCCATGCCCAGGCTGGAATACAGCTCGGTGGACAAGCGCGTGAACACGGCGCGCGTGGCCTGCAGCTTGAACAGGCTTTCGTCGAACTCCTTCTTTTCCGCTTCCACCCGGCGCGCCATGTGCGCGATGACGGTCTGGTTCTTGCCGCGCAAGCCCTTCAGCTCGAGCAACTGCTCCATGATGCCGCGCGACCTGGCCGACAGCGCGGCGTACTGCGCGCCGCTCAGCGCCGCCAGCTCGTCGCCCAGGCGGCGCCGGATGATGTCCTTGCGGGCGGGAATGAGCTCGTTGAACAGGGCGCTTTCCAGCTGCTTCATGCGGCTCTTGTGCACCAGCGCATGGTCGCCCGTGATCTTGCCCACCAGCGCCTTCTGCGCCGAAACGGGAAACACCTGGCGCGCATCGAGGCCCAGCATGTGCGCCGCATGGTCCTGCTGGCGCTGGATCTCGGCGTCGATTTCGGCTTCGGTGCGCAGCGGGTCCCACATCGAATCGATCTTGTTCAGCACCACCATGCGGCCGGCGCCGTTGCCGATATGCGTGCGCCACACTTCGATGTCGCTCTTGGTCACGCCGGTATCGGCGGCCAGGATGAACAGCACGGCGTGCGCGTGCGGGATCAGGTTCAGCGTCAGTTCCGGTTCCGTGCCGATCGCGTTCAGGCCCGGCGTGTCGAGGATCACCAAGCCTTGCTTGAGCAGCGGGTGCGGGAAGTTGATGATGGCGTGGCGCCAGCGCGAAATCTCGACCAGGCCTTCGCTGTCCAGCGTGACCGGCATGTCCGGGTCGTTCTCGTCGTACAGGCCATAGCGCTTGGCTTCCTCCACTGGCACGTGGCGCGTCAGGCTCACCTGCTTGAACACTTCCTGCATCTGCTCCGGCGTGTCGAGCTGCAGGGGCAGCACGGTCCAGGCGTGCGGATCGTCGCGGTAGTCGCTGGTGGACAGGTTCTCGGCGCGCGTTTCGATGGGCAGCAGACGGATGCAAGCGGGATAGGCCGCGTCATACATCAGTTCGGTCGGGCACATGGTGGTGCGGCCGGCCGCCGAGGGCAGGATGCGCTGGCCGAAATCGGCGAAGAAAATGGAATTGATGAGCTCGGACTTGCCGCGCGAGAATTCCGCCACGAAGGCCACCGACAGCTTGTCGTCGGCCAGCTTGGACAGCGTGCGCGCCAGGCGCTGCTCGGTCGCCCCGTCGGCCAGGTCGGCCTGCACCACCCAGTCGCGGTAGCTGGCGACGGCGGCGATGACGCCGTGGCGCCAGGCGCTGTATTGTTCCAGGTCCCTTACCATGTTTCGTTCGATCTCGCTTATTTTTGGCAGTTTACACAATAAAAGGTGGAGCGCTGGCCCTGCTTGATCTGGCGTACAGGCGCGCCGCACAGGCGGCAGGGCACTCCAGCACGATCATAGACGAAATATGACTGTTGGAAATAGCCCGATTGGCCATTTACGCTGATAAAGTCGCGCAAGGTGCTGCCGCCCTGGACAATGGCCTCGGCCAGCACGTCGCGGATCGCCTGGGCCAGGCGGTCGTAGCGCGCCGCACTGATGCGGTTGGCGGCGGTCTTGGGATTGATGCCGGCGCGGAACAGGCTTTCTGAACAGTAGATATTGCCCACGCCAACCACAATGTCGCCGGCCATCAAGACCTGCTTGATGGCGGCGCTGCGGGTGCGCGTCTGCTCGAACAGCAGCTTGCCGCAGAAGTCCTCGCCCAGCGGCTCCACGCCCAGGCTGCGCAGCAGCGTGTGCTGTTCCAGCGCGCCATCGGCGGCGGCATGCCACAGCACGGCGCCGAAGCGGCGCGGATCGGTCATGCGCAGTACGTGCACGCCGTCGGCGCCTGCCACGGTCATGTCGAAATGATCATGCTTTTCCGGCGGCAAGCCGGCCGGCAGTACGCGCAGGTGGCCGCTCATGCCCAGGTGGATGATCAGCGTGCCATGTTCGAATTGCACCAGCAGGTACTTGCCCCGGCGTCCGGTCGCGGCCACGCGGCGCCCGGCCAGCAGGGATGGCAGGTCGTCCGGGAAGGGCCAGCGCAAGCCCTCGCGGCGCAGCACGACATCGCGCACGATGCGCCCGTCGATATGGGGCGCGACGCCGCGCCGGGTCACTTCAACTTCTGGCAATTCAGGCATGGGGGTGGTTTCTGGCGGGTTGGCGTAGAATCAAGTCTTGAGCCCGATTTGCAGGATCTCCCATTGAAAAACGCATTCGCCATTGTAACCTTGTCGGCCCTCGTGTCCGCTTGCGCAGTCGTGCCCCAGGAGCAGGCCGCGCCCGCGCCGGACGCCGCTGCGCCGGCCCCGGCCCCGGCGCCGGCCCCGGCTTCCGCCAAGGCCGTGCCGCCGGGCGAGAAGCTGCCCAACATCGAGCTGACCAGCGACTTGTTCTACAAGCTGACCAAGGCCGAACTTGATTTCAAGCGCGGCCAGTGGCAAAGCGCCTACGTGAGCATGATGGTGCTGGCGCAGCAGACGCGCGACCCGCGCCTGGCGCGGCGCGCCTCGGAGATGGCCTTGTCGGCCAAGCAGGGCAACGAAGCGCTGTCGGCGATCCGCCTGTGGCGCGAACTGGCGCCCGAGTCCGACGAGGCGGCGCAGTATTTCTTGGGCTTTGCCGTGCTGGGCGACGACCTGAGCGAAGCGGAGCAATTGTTTGCGCAGCGCCTGCAGGCCGCGCCGGCCATGGGCCGCCCCCTGCTGATGTTCCAGATGCAGCAGTTCCTGCTGCGGGCCAAGGACAAGGCGGGCGCCTTCGGCCTGATGGAACGCGTCCTCAAGCCCTACCTGAATACCCAGGAGGCGCACCTGGTGCTGGCGCAGGGCGCCAATGCCGCCGGCCTGGCCGAACGCGCGCGCGCCGAAGCGCGCCAGGCGCTCGAGCTCAAGCCCGATTCCGAACTGGCCGTGCTGACCATGGCGCAGATGCTGCAGGACCTGGATGGCGCGCAGCAGCTGTTTGCCGGCTTCCTGCAGAAGCACCCGGCCGCGCGCGAGGTGCGTTCCGCCTACGCTCGCCTGCTGGTGGAGCAAAAGCAGTACGACAAGGCGCGCGAACAGTTCCAGATCCTGCTCAAGGACCAGCCGGACAACCCGGGTACCCTGTATGCGCTGGGCATCATGTCGCTGCAAGGGCAGGACGCCAAGGCGGCGGAAGACTACTTCAAGCGCTATATCGCGGTGCTGGAGAGCCAGCCCGATCCCGAACGCGACCCGAACAAGGCGCTGATGCTGCTGGCCCAGATCGCCGAAGAGAAGGGCGACCTCGATGGCGCCCTGGCCTGGCTGGACAAGATTGCCACGGACGACCCGCGCGCCACCCTGTCGGCGCGCCTGAAGCGCGTGCACATCGTCGCGCGCAAGGGCGACCTCGATGGCGCGCGCGCCCAGCTGAAGGAAATCACCGCGACCGACACGGCCGAGCAGGTGCAGATCGTGCAGGCCGAAGGCCAGCTGCTGCGCGACGCCGGCCGCGCGGTGGAAGCCTTCAAGACCTTGCAGGACGGCGTGCTGCGCTTCCCCAACAGTCCCGACCTGATGTACGACTACGCCCTGGCCGCGGAAAAGCTGGGCAAGGTGGAGGCGATGGAGACGGCGCTGCGCAAGGTGATCGAATCGGTGCCGGACAACCACCACGCCTATAACGCGCTGGGCTATTCGCTGGCCGACCGCAACGTGCGCCTGGACGAAGCGTTCGAACTGATCGACAAGGCGCTGAAGATGGCGCCGGGCGATCCCTACATCATGGACAGCATGGGCTGGGTCCTGTTCCGCATGGGTAAGCTGAAGGAAGCGGAGCAGTCGCTGCGCCAGGCCTACGCCTTGCGCGGCGATGCCGAAATTGCCGTGCACCTGGGCGAAGTGCTGTGGGCGCAGGGCGACAAGGCCGGCGCCGCCAGGATGTGGCGCGAAGCGCGCGCCAAGGACCCGAAGAACGACGCGCTGCGCAGCACGCTGGCGCGCCTGAATGCAAGCATCTAGCAGGAAATCAATGAGCTTCAAGACACTCGCCGCCATCGCCGGCGCGGCCGCCATCCTGTGCGGCTGCGCCATCACGCCAACCGCGCCGGGCGCCGCATCGCAGACGCCGGTGGCGCCATATGCCGACACCGTCACCCTGGCCGGCAAACTCAATGTGCGCTACCTGAAGGACGGCAACCAGCAGTCGAGCACCGTCAAGTTCGACTGGAAACAGGATGCCCAGCGCACCGAGGTGGCACTGTTCGAGCCCTTCGGCACGCAGGTCGCCACCATTGCCGTCACGCCGCAAGGCGCCACGCTGCGCGAAAGCGGCAACAAGCCGCCGCTCACGGCCCCCAGCATCGATGCGCTGAGCACGCGCGCGCTGGGTTGGGCCCTGCCGGTGTCGGGCCTGCGCGGCTGGTTGCAGGGGCATGCGACTGCCGCCGACGGCAAGCCCTGGGCGGCCAGCCCGGCCAACAACGAGGTGACCACGCGCGAAGGCTGGCACCTGCAGTATGTGGAATGGCAGGCCGGCAGCATGCCGCCGCGCCCCAAGCGCATCGACGCCGAGCATCCCGGTGGCGGCGACGTGCAGCAGATGGCGCTGCGGATTGTAATTACCGAAGAAAAATGAAAAGCCTGCTCAATTGCCCGGCCCCGGCCAAGCTGAACCTGTTCCTGCACGTAAACGGCCGCCGCGCCGACGGCTACCACCTGCTGCAGTCGGTGTTCCAGATCATCGAGCGCTGCGACACGTTGCACTTCACCCTGCGCGAGGACAGTGAGCTGCACCGCAGCAACGACATTCCCGGCGTACCGGCCGAGCAGGACCTGGTGATCCGCGCGGCGCGCCTGCTGCAGGCGGAAGTGCTGCGCCGGACCGGCACGCTGCCGCCCGGCGCCAACATCACGGTCGACAAGATCCTGCCGATGGGTGGCGGCCTGGGCGGCGGCTCCTCCGACGCGGCCACCACCTTGCTGGCGCTGAACAAGCTGTGGCGCGCCGGCCTGTCGCGCCAGGAGCTGATGGCGCTGGCCCTGCCGCTGGGGGCTGACGTGCCGTTCTTCATTTTCGGCGAAACCGGCTTTGCCGAAGGCGTGGGCGAAGCCCTGCAGGCGGTCGCCGCGCCGGACTGCTGGTACGTGGTGATCGAGCCCGGCGTGCAGTGCCCGACCGCGCAGATTTTTACTTCCGAGCATTTGACAAGGAATACGCCGCCCGTTAAGATGTCGGACTTTTCCAGCCACCATGCAAATCGAAGCGATTTGCGGCAGTTTGGAAAGAACGATTTGCAACAAGTGGCGTGCCGGTTGTTCCCGCAAGTAGCAGAAGCGGTAGAATGGCTGGGCGCTTACGGTGACGCCAGAATGACTGGCTCCGGAGCTTGTGTGTTCGTCGCGCTCCATAGCGAAGAACAGGCCGATGCGGTACTTGCGAAAGTGCCTGCCGCCTGGACCGGATGGAAGGCGAAGGCGCTGAAACGGCATCCGCTCACCGAAAAGTTGTGAAGCGAAAAAAGATTTGGTTTTTCGTGAAATAGGCTATATAATGTCGGCCTACTGACGGAAGACAGTCAGTTAAGAGTAGGGGAATCGCCAAGCTGGTTAAGGCACCGGATTTTGATTCCGGCATACCAAGGTTCGAATCCTTGTTCCCCTGCCACCGTTTTTCCCTGGTTCCTGGTTCTGTCGAGGCATCAGTCTCCAGCCAGGGTCGAAAACAAAGCTCCTGCCGCGCGGGAGTGCCTCAAGCTTTCAACACTACCTCTCGGGACTCCCAATGGCTTACGAAAACCTGATGGTTTTTACCGGCAACGCTAATCCTGCCTTGGCAGAAGGGGTCGCAAAAAATCTCGGCATACCACTCGGCAAAGCTGTCGTATCGAAATTCTCCGACGGCGAAGTCATGGTCGAAATCAACGAGAACGTCCGCGGTAAAGACGTCTTCGTCCTGCAATCGACCTGCGCACCGACCAATGACAACCTGATGGAACTGATCCTGATGGTTGATGCCCTGAAACGTGCGTCCGCTGGCCGTATCACCGCTGCAATTCCTTACTTTGGCTATGCCCGCCAGGACCGCCGTCCGCGTTCCGCGCGTGTGGCCATTTCGGCAAAAGTCATCGCCAACATGCTGGAAGAAGCCGGTGTTGACCGCGTGATCATCATGGATCTGCACGCAGACCAGATCCAGGGTTTCTTCGATATCCCTGTCGACAATATTTACGCATCGCCAGTGCTGCTGGGCGACCTGCAGAAGAAGGCCGAAGAAGACCTGCTGGTGGTGTCCCCGGACGTCGGCGGCGTGGTGCGCGCCCGTGCCCTGGCCAAGCGCCTCGGCTGCGACCTGGCCATCATCGACAAGCGCCGTCCCAAGGCCAACGTCTCCGAAGTGATGAACATCATCGGCGAAGTGGAAGGCCGTAACTGCGTGATCATGGACGACATGGTCGACACCGCAGGTACCCTGGTGAAAGCCGCTGAAGTGCTGAAAGAGCGCGGCGCCAAGAAAGTGATCGCTTACTGCACGCACCCGGTGCTGTCCGGTCCGGCAATCGAACGCATCTCCGGCTCCTCGCTGGACGAGCTGGTGGTGACCGACACCATCCCGCTGTCCGACGCAGCCAAGGCATGCGGCAAGATCCGCCAACTGACCTGCGCCCCGCTGCTGGCCGAGACCTTCAAGCGCATCATCAAGGGCGACTCGGTGATTTCCCTGTTCGTCGACTAAAAGATTTGCCGGCCGCAGCGCAAGCTGCGGCCGATTCGCTGAAACGCCCTGGTCGCGGGGCGTTTCGTTTATCGACAAGGCGCAAGCCTTGTTTTATTTTTTGGAGTATTCCATGAAAGTTGTAGCATTCAAACGTGAACTGCAGGGCACGGGTGCGAGCCGCCGCCTGCGTAATTCCGGCCAGACCCCAGGCATCATCTACGGTGGCACCGAAGCCCCTGTGACCATCGCCCTGGACCACAACGCACTGTTCCACGCGCTGAAGAAAGAAGCTTTCCACTCGTCCATCCTGGACCTGGAAATCGACGGTTCGGTACAGAAAGTGCTGCTGCGTGACTTCCAGATGCACGCATTCAAGCAGCTCGTTCTGCACGCTGACTTCCAGCGCGTCGACGCCAACAAGCCACTGCACGTGAAAGTGGCCCTGCACTTCGAAAACGCTGAAGTGTCCCCAGCAGTGAAACTGCACTCGGCAACCATCAGCCACGTGGCCAACGAGATCGAGATCTCCTGCCTGCCAGGCGAACTGCCAGAGTTCATCTCCGTTGACCTGTCCAAGATGGACGTCGGCCAGTCGATCCACGCTTCCGAACTGAAACTGCCGAAGGGCGTGACCATCGTGACCCACGGTTCCGACGCGACCATCGCTACCGCTTCCGTGCCAGCCGGCGCTGTTGCTGCTGAAGCCGCTGCTAAAGAGTAATCCTCTTTCGCTGCAAAGAATCGGGACGTACCCCTTACGGGGTCCGTCCCTTTTTTTCGTCCCTACGCGCCGGGCCGCGGCTGCGGCGCGGCCGGCGGCACCACGATGGCCTCGTTCAGGCGCAGGAACTTGAAGCCCGCCAGCCCGGCGTTGGCGCGCGCCTGCGTGCGGGCGACGAAGTCCTCCAGCGCTTCCTCGCGCACGGCCGGTTGCGCCGAGTGCAGGAAGCGGCGCCGGCCCTGTTCGTCCAGCACCACCAGGCCGACATGGGTGACCATGTGCTGCCCCTTGCGCAGCGATACCACCTCCACCATGTCGCCTTCGTCCAGCGCGCCGAACTCGCGCAGCGCGCGCTCCACCGGCAGGTAGGCCTGGACCGTGTCCTGCGGCGCGATATCGCGCTGCACCCGGTGCTGGGTTTGCAGGAACTGCGCCCGGTCGACCCGCATCGCGTAGCTGGCGCTGCCTTGCGACGGGTTGGCCTCGGTCAGCAGCCAGCGGTTGTTGACGTTCCAGTCGACTTCCATGTAGTGGTTGCGGCTGGCCACGCCGATCACGCCATCCTTGTAGCGGATGCGCTGCAGGGTCCAGAAGAACTCTTCCCATGAGGCGCTGAGCGCCATCGCATAGGTATGCTCAGCGAACACCAGGCAGTCGCTGGCGGTGAGGCTGAACATGGGCAGCGTGTCGTGCAGCTCGTACGGAAACTCGCCCAGCAGGTTCAGCTTGTAGGGCTGGCCGATGTTGCGGCGGCCAATGGCGGCGATGCGCTTGCGCAGGTCGGGCTGCGCGCGGTGCACGTCGGCGATGAAGGCGCCCGCTTCCTGTGGCGACATCTGGTAGATCTGTTTCGGCGCCGCCGCCGTCGCCACGGCAGCGGCGAAGATTACGCCCGCGATGAATGCCATGTCTTCACGCTTGCTTGCCGGCCCGGCGTGCGGGCCAGGTGAAGTATTCCCGTGCCACATAGGCCCACGGCACCGCAACGATTGGCAGGATGACCCAGATGAAGGCATTGGCCATCCCTTCCACCGGTGAACCGGCCAGTTCGCCGCGCGACCAGAGCGGGTAGGCCACCATGACCATCCACATGACCTTGTAGAGAACCTCCAGCAGGATGATCGGCAGCATTTTCAGCGGGCGCAGGATGCCCAGGCCGGCCAATGTGGCAAAGGCGGCCCACACCGTCCAGGCCATGGCGTCGAGCGATTCCCAGGCGCCCTGGTGGGTCAGGATTTCCGTCCAGGCGCTGCGCCCCAGGACAAAGAACATCAGCGCATAAAGCAGGCGCAGCAAGTAGATGTTGATGGGGCGGACGCCGTCAAAGCGGGCGGCGGGACGGAAAGCGGCAACGCTGGCGGCGAACATTATTCGACCTCCTTCAGGACCTTTTCGACGCCCGCGAGGCGTCCTTTCATGTCAGCCAGCGATGCCTGGATGGCAGCCAGTGCGGCGGCATTGTCGGACTGGGCGGCGGCGCATTTGGCCGCCAGTTCCTGATAGGCCTTGGCGCTGGCGGTTTCGGCGCGGGCCTTGTAGGCGGCCGACAAGTATTTCATGGCGAAGATCACCAACACGGTCCCCAGCGGGATAGTCAAGGTCAACAGGTAAATATGCTCGGACATGCGGTCATTCCTTTTCAATGTTGATGTGCCTGGCAGCCTCCGCGATGCTTGCGGGGTCGAGCGTCAGGCTGAAATTGACGACTTCGAAATAGTTCAGCGCCTTGCCATCGCTGGAGAGCTCATGCTGGCTGGTCACGAGACCGGCCGCCTCCAGCTTGGCGAGGTGCAGATGCAGCAGGGGGCGGCTGATGCCCACGTCGCGCGCCAGTTGGCTGACGTAGTTGCGGCCGTCCTTTTCCAATGCGGCGATGATGCGCAGGCGGTGCGGGTTGGCGAGTGCCTCCAGCACCGGCAGCAGATTCTGCATCAGGCTCACTTCAGCAGCAGGCGGCAAGTTGCGCTCACCGATTCGGTCGCCATGGCGCCCTTGTCGCCGCGCGCGGCCTGCATGCACTGGGCGAAGGCTTCCTCCTTGGTTTTGGGGCGCTCGCATTGCTCCATCAGCTGGGCGTTCTGCGCGAGCAGCATCTTGTTCTGCTCGATCAGGTGCTCGATGCGCTCTTTGTCCGACAGCGGCGCATCGGCGGCGACAGCGGGGGCGGCAAGGCTTGCCGCGAGCAGGAGGGTGGTCAGGTATCGCATGGTACGTCCTTTCTGTTTCAAATTGAAGACACGTGTAATAAATATCTTACAGGTGCGGAGTAAAGTCAAGTGGTCTATGCTGAATGGACGAATTCACCACAGGGAGGGCTGTCCGATGAAAGCGCAACTTGCAGGGGTGATGCTGTTGGCCGCGGTAAATGCAATGCCGGTGGCGGCGTCCGAGAAGACGGAGGTGGCGGCGATACATGCCGTCGACCAGGGCTGGCTGAAAGCGTTCAAGGCTGCCGACGGCGAGGCGTTTGCCAGGCTGTACCACGAGGACGCGGTGCTGATGCCGCCCAATGCGCCGGCCGTGAAGGGCCGCGCCGCCATCCGCGATTACCTGGTCAAGGAAGCACAGGGCGCGTCCAAGGCCGGCATGGCGTTCAGCTTCGGCGACAAGTCCGATGGCGGCGCGAGCGGGAACCTGGGCTGGTCTTCCGGCACGTATTCCGTCAAGGACAAGGATGGCAAGGTGGTCGAGACCGGGAAATTCCTGTCCGTGAACAAGAAGGTCAACGGCAAGTGGATGTACTGGCGCGATACCTGGAACGCCGACAGCGCAGCGCCGAAATAGTTCCCCCGTTTTCCGTGCGCCAGCGCAAAGCGTGGTGCGGGAGAATGGCAAACAATGGTGGTCTACCGACAGCGGGAGAGCATCATGGAACAGCTGACCCCGGATGACCGTATCACTGCACAGGAGAAGGCTTTGGACACCGTTCACTGCGAATTGGCCTTGTTGCGGCAGCATATGGACGCCCGTTTTGCCGGCGTCGATGCCCAGTTCGCCAGCATGCGCGAAGCGACAGATGCCCAGTTCGCCAGCATGCGCCAATACGTGGACGATGGTTTCGTCAAGCTCCGGCTTGAAATGCAGTTATATACGCGCGACGCGATCGTCAACGCAGTCGCGCCGCTGCAGGTGCAGGTCGAGGCGTTGCGCAACCATGTGGACCGGATCAGCCGATGGACTTTCGGCATGCTGGCGTCGGTGTTGGTGGGCGTCCTTGCCTTGGTGGCACGCGGGCTGGCGGGCTGAGGGCGAGGGTATAATCTGCGCTTTTGCCAACGCAAGCGCAGAACCATGCCTATTCGCCTGATCGTCGGCCTCGGCAACCCCGGCCCCGACTACGAACAAACCCGCCACAACGCCGGCTTCTGGCTGGTGGACAACCTTGCGAATTCCCTGCCGAACGCGCGCCTGCAGCGCGAATCAGGGTTCAATGCACTGGTGGCAAAAACCATCATCGGCGGCAACCAGCTCTGGCTGCTGGAACCGCAAACCTATATGAACCGCTCCGGCCAGTCGGTGGGCGCCATCGCCCGCTTCTACAAGATCGCCCCGGACGAAGTGCTGGTCGTGCACGACGAACTGGACCTGCCGCCCGGCGCGGCAAAGCTGAAGAAGGGCGGCAGCAGCGGGGGCCATAACGGCTTGAAGGACATCACCGCCGCACTGGGCACGCAGGACTACTGGCGCCTGCGTATCGGCATTGGCCATCCGCGCACCTTGAACCTGAACCAGCCGGTGGCCGACTTCGTGCTGCACCGTCCCCGCCGCGAAGAGCAGTTGCTGATCGACGAAGCGATCGAAAAAGCCCTGCGCATCATCCCCACCGCCGTCGCCGGCGACTTCACCAAGGCGACGATGGAACTGCACACTCCTTAAGCGTTCCCGGGCTGGCGCAGCAAGCGCCAGACCATCCCCGCCACGACCGCCACGCCCAGCACCAGCACGCCCCACAGCAGCATCAGGCGGCGCTGCGCCGCCGCGTTGTCGGCACTGGCGCGCCTGGCCGCGTCGGCCAGCGCCGCCACCTGTTCGCGCACGGCGCCCGGCGTGGCGCGCTCCAGGCCGCGCAATTCGTCTGGCGTGAAGCCTGGCGCCACTTCGCCGATCGGGCGTGCCGCAGGCGCGGCCTTGGCGCGCCCGACCGCCAGCGTATAGGGCGGCGTGCCGCCCGCAACAAAGACCAACGTGGCCGGTTCCCAGCTGATGCGCAGGGCAGGCTTGACGGAAGGCGGCTGCTCGAAACGCAGCACCCAGCGCTCGCCCAGACCTGGCGGCACGGCGATATCGCCCGATTCGCGTGGCGTACCATTTTGTTCGAGCCGGTAGAAGGTCGTGTGCAGCGCCGGTTCGAAACGGTGCTGGCCCGGCTTGCGCGACTCACGGTAGCTGCCCAGCGTTGCCGGCAGCACGATGTTACCGCCGCCGAACTGCAGGCCCATGCGCAGCGGCGTGATGCCGGGTGGCTTGAGGTACACCAGGTCGCGCGCCTCGCGGCCCGGCTGTGCGGGCAACAGCAGCGATTCGCTGGCCGGCGCGCGCGAGGCCTGCACCGGCGTGTGGGCGGTGATGGCGGCGAACTGCAGGGGTTCCCCGGAGCGCCAGCTCAGGCGTGCATAGCGCATGGGGCGGGCCGGGAATTCCAGCTTGTCGTTGGCCAGCGTTTCGTCGCTGGCGTTGGACAGCCAGCTCAGTTCCGCCACGCCGACCGCTTCCCAGCGCTTGAGGTCATCGCTGGCTTCCAGCCAGAGCTGGCCGGTATAGTTGCTGCGTGCGGACGGCAGCGTGAACTTGAGGGCATCGACCAGCGGCGGCTCGGCGCTCCCTTCCTGGCGCAGGTCAAGCACGAGTCCGGCCAGGCGCTCCCGTCCGCGGGCGGGAGTGTCGGCCTGCGTGCCGGGCAGGCGCACCGAGAGCACCCGGCCATCGGTGGCGGTACTCACTTCCAGGCCCGCCAGCGGCGCATCGGGGCGTTCCGCCATCAGCGGGAACACGCGCACGGGCAGTGTGCGGTGTGTGGTGCCGGCGCTGCCCTCCGGCTGGCGCAGTGCAAAGGGCTGCGCCACGCCCTTGGCATCGAAGATGCGCAGATCGTGCAATCCGGCGGAGCGCGCGTTCAGGTAGGCATCGCGCGGTACCTGGAGCTGGACCACGCCGGGCGTGCCGCTGATCGCCAGCGCAAACGCATGCGTGTAGTCGAGTGGTGTATCGGCAGGCGCGGCCGACGCCACCGCCGCCGCCAGGAGCAGGGCATTCACGCTGCCACCTTGTGCGGGTCGCCCGTGCGGGACGAAGGGTAGGGCGCAATGTAGCCAATACCGACCATCAGCGCGCCGACACCGAGGAAGGAGACGATGCGCTCGACGCCACCGACATTGGACAGGTCCACCAGGAACAGCTTGGCCACCACCACGCCAAGCAGCACGGCGCCGACGATCCACAGCTTGCGCTCCTGCTTGCGCGCGGCATGGCGCATCAGCAGCAGCGCCGTCACGCTCCACACCAGCGACAGCATGGCCTGCACGAACTGGGAGGCGAACATGTCGTCGAAGTTGTACGGCACGCCGACGTAATGCGACACGGTGCGCAGCAATGCCAGGTTGAACCAGGCGTAGGCCAGCAGTGCGCCGGCGGCCAGCAGCTGCGGGCGGTAAGGCGCCAGCGCGTCCTGCCGCATGCGGTAGCCAGCCACGCACAGCAGCAGCGCGAAGATGCTGGTCAGGTCGAGCGGGTTTGCCAGCGGAACGTAGGGCAGGGGCGCCATGGCGCCATCCTGCACCATGTTCCATACCGCGACCAGCAGCAGCGACCAGGCGCAACCCAGCGGCAGCAATACGTCGCGGTACCAGGCGGCCACGGGCTTGACCGGCCAGCCGTCGGCGCGCACGCGGCGCATTACCCAGGCCAGGCCGCCCATCATCAGCCAGGCCGGCAGGAAGTTGGCCCAGGCCGCATCGGCGCCACTGCCTTCCAGCCCGCGCGCAATCCAGTAGGCGCCGACCGGCCAGATCATCAGCCACGGCCCCGTGCTGCGCAGCGTGTGCAGTACCAGCAGTGCGATGCGATGCAGTGCGCTGTCGCGCATCAGCCATTCCGACACGAGCCACAGCGCGGCATACGCGGTCCATTCCTCGCGCACCGGCATGCCGTCGGCGTACAGCACGCTCAGCATGCCGACCGTCGTGGCGCCGAACAGCAGCCAGGCCGGCAACGCCGCCGCCCGCAGGTCGGGCCAGGCCAGGCGCTGCGCCATCTTGATCCACAGTGGCGTGGTGACAGCGATCAGCAGGCAGTAGGCGCTGGCGCGCAGCCGGCCGCCGCCACCGTAATGCGCCAGCAGCCAGTTCGACATGGTGGGCGCCACCATCAGCAGCCACCATAGGCCGGCGTAAGCCAGCACCACCTTGGGCAACGTGGCGGGCGCCTGGGAGCTGTCGCGGCTCAGCACCCAGGCACTGAACATGGCGCCGACCAGCACCATCAGGCTGCCCAGGAACGGCGTGGCAAACAGGTCGGTCGAAACCGGAGCGACGCGGGTGGTCAGGAGCAGCAGGACGGCCAGTGCCAGGCCACCCAGCAGCTGCGCCGCCAGCGCCAGGCCGCGCGCCATCGGCCAGTCGAGGCGGCGCGCGATCACGCCCATCACGATCGCTGCCCCGAGGGCGCTGGCGACCAACAGGTTGGCCAGCAGGTTGCCGCTGGTGCGCAGCATGATTTCCGTCCAGGCGCCGCCGACCAGCCAGATCGCCGCGCCGGCCAGGAACAGCGCGGCCAGCACGTGCAGGCGGCCCTGGCCTTCCTCGCCGGCGTGGCTGCGGAAGCGCATGGCCATGATGCAGGCACTGATGGCCAGCAGCAGGAAGCCGAGCCACAGGTTGGCATCGAGTGCGGCCGACTGATCGAGTCCGCTGACGGAGCCGATAAAGCTGACCCACGCGCCCAGCTGCACCAGCAGGCCGAAGCCCCATGCCAGCGGCTGGCGCTGGCGCAGCCCGATCCAGACGATGCCGGCGCCTTCCAGGGCCCAGGCGGCGGACGTCCAGCGGCCGTCCAGCGCCATCGGGATGGCCAGCGTGCCGAACACCACGGCCAGCGCCGTGAATGCGTCCACCAGCAAGCCGTAGGTGGCGCGGCGGCGCGCCAGCGCGATGGCAAGCGCGCCGTAGAACAAGCCGAGCGCCAGGGCGGAATAGGCCATGCCGAACTCGAACCCTTTCACCAGCGCGAACTGCAGGCTGGCGGCCAGCATCGGCGTGCCGAAGACCAGGGTGCCGTCCACATAGCTTTTCAGCTTGGGCGCTTCCAGGTGGGCATAGGCGATGGCGATGCCGACGTAGTACAGGAAGAACAGGATGAGGAAGGCTTGTGCGGACTGGTAATACTGCGCGTCGTAGCGCAGCACGCCCCAGGCGGTGCCGATGGCGAAGGTGAACACGAAGCCCAGCAGGTTCAGGGCGCGCCAGGAGCGCTTGAGCGCGATGGCCAGGATGCCGGCGTTGAGCAGGGCGTAATAGCTGAACAGGGCGATATGGCTGCCCTGGCCGGTGGAAGTCAGGATCGGCGCCGCGAAGCCGCCGACGATGCCGAAGATGGCCAGCCACTGGGCGTTCTGCAGCACGGCCAGCAGGCAGGTGCCGATCGTGAGCAGGAACAGCAGAGCGAAGGCCATGCCGCCGGGGATCAGGTGGTACAGGCGGAAGGCGCCGAATACCACCAGCATCAGCACCGCCATGCAGGTGCCCTGCAGCGGCAGGCTGACGCCCTTGCTGCTGTTGCGGATGCGCCAGGCCCAGGCCAGCGCCGCCAGGTCGGCCAGCACGATGCCTGCCAGGCGCAGTTCGATCGGCACGGTGACGCGCGCGGCGGCGTATTTCAGGAGGAAGCTGACGCCGATGAAGAGGATCAGCAGGCCGATCTTCGCCACCAGGTTGCCTTCGAACAGCCAGTTGCGGGCGGCGCTGAGCCATGCGGGAGGAGGGCTAGGCGGCCGCTCGACATGCGGCACCTTCTCGGCCGGGGGCGTTGCCGGGGCAGGTGGCGGCGTCACTGGTGGCAGCGTCACGGGTGGCGGCGTCACGATTTGCGCGGTGGTGGCCGCGGGCGGTGGCGGGACGGCCGCCCGTGCGATCAGGGACTCGCGCTCGGCGGGGCGTGCGGGCGTGGGCGGCACGGGAACTGCCGCAGCTGGTGCCTCCGCCTGCGGAGTGGGCGGGCTGGCAGGTTCGCGCTGCAAGCCGGCAACCGTCTGCTCAAGCGCCGCCAGGTCGTCTTGCAGCCGCATGGCATGCTCGCGCGCCTGGCGCGCATCGCGCCGCGCCAGCCAGGCCCAGCGCGCGATCACGCATAGCGCGATAAACCATAGCAAATCCATGAATGCTCCTTCTATTGTTCTAATGGCATTATTTGCAATTGGCGACAATAGCACAAGCGCCGTCGATACTTGTATCGTCGGCTGCCCGTCGAGGTATCAGGATTCGATGCCGCTCACGCTTCCGCTTCGGGCACCAGTACCAGGAGATCGGTTGCGCCCACGTCCACGCCGGCCTGGGAAAGCAAGGTCGTGGCCTGGCCGCGGTGGTGCGTCTGGTGGTTGAAGAAATGCAGCAGCAACAGGCCGAGCGATCGGTTGTTGCTCTCGCCATTGAAACGGCGGTAGCTGATGACCGCATCGAGGCCGGCCTCGTCCAGCGTGGCCACCCAGTCCTTGATCGCCTGGTCCAGCCAGGCGCGCCGTGCGCGCAACCCCGCCAGGGTATCGCACAGCGGCTGGTCCAGCGCGGCCGGCGTCGGCAGGGCGGTCACCGGCGCCAGCGCGGTGGCGAAGCGCGGATGGCTGGCAAAGCGTTTCAGCCAAATGGTGTCGGCCACCGCGATATGGTTGAGCGTTGCCAGGAGGGAGCCAAAGAAGGCGCCCCGGTCGGCCGCCAGCTCGCCGGGCGGCAGGGTGGCGGCAGCCTCGTACAGCTTGTGGTTCATCCACTCGTTGTAGTGGGCCAGCAGGGTGAAATGGGCAGTTCTGGACATGTTCTGGGGTACAATCTCGGTCTATTTGCGGCGCACGCCGTAGCAGAACAATATCATTTAAAGGTTTCACATGAGTCTGAAATGCGGCATCGTCGGCCTGCCTAACGTCGGCAAGTCCACCCTCTTCAATGCACTGACCAAGGCCGGCATCGCAGCCGAAAACTACCCGTTCTGCACCATCGAGCCGAACGTGGGCGTGGTGGAGGTGCCTGATCCGCGCATGCAGCAGCTGGCCGATATCGTCAAGCCGGAACGCATGGTCAACGCCATCGTGGAATTCGTCGACATCGCCGGCCTGGTGGCCGGCGCGTCCAAGGGCGAAGGCTTGGGCAACCAGTTCCTGTCGCACATCCGTGAAACCGACGCCATCGTCAACGTGGTGCGCTGTTTCGAAGACGACAACGTGATCCACGTGTCCGGCCGCGTCTCGCCGCTGGACGACATCGAAGTGATCCAGACCGAGCTGGCGCTGGCCGACCTGGGCACCGTGGAAAAGGCGATCCATCGCGAACAGAAGAAGGCCCGCTCGGGCGACAAGGATGCCGCCAAGCTGGTGGCCCTGCTGGAAGTGCTGGTACCGCACCTGAACGAAGCCAAGCCGGTGCGCGCGCTGGGCCTGGGTCCTGACGAAATGGCCCTGATCAAGCCGCTGTGCCTGATCACCGCCAAGCCGGCCATGTACGTGGCCAACGTATCCGAGAGCGGCTTCACCAACAACCCGTTGCTGGACCAGCTGACCAAGTACGCCGAAGCGCAGAACGCGCCGATCGTGGCCATCTGCGCCGCCATCGAAGCGGAAATCGCCGACCTGGACGACGCCGACAAGGAAGCCTTCCTGGCCGACATGGGCATGCAGGAGCCTGGCCTGGACCGCCTGATCCGCGCCGGCTACAAGCTGCTGGGCCTGCAGACCTACTTCACCGCCGGCGTGAAGGAAGTGCGCGCCTGGACCATCCACGTGGGCGATACCGCGCCACAGGCGGCCGGCGTGATCCACACCGACTTCGAGCGCGGCTTCATCCGCGCCCAGACCATCGCCTTCGACGACTTCATCGCCTACAAGGGCGAAGCGGGCGCCAAGGAAGCGGGCAAGATGCGCGCGGAAGGCAAGGAATACGTGGTCAAGGATGGCGACGTGCTGAACTTCCTGTTCAACGTCTGATTCGAGCAAGCCATTTCAGGCGATTGCATCTGCTTGCAGATGTATCACTGAAAGCGACGCAGAGCCCCGTAGATACGGGGCTTTTTCATTTCAACTCGTTGCATGCAACGACACTTGATAGCGCTGCGTAAGTGAATACCGACAGGTATATGGATCTTGCGCTAGGTCGATGAAGGTGTATATGATGAAGCCCTGAGCACGAACAGGAGAGCTTCCCGATGCTGACAGATGCCCAGTGCCGAGCCGCCAAGCCCAGAGAAGGCATCTACCGCCTCAATGACTACAAGGGGCTCTACCTAGAAATCAAACCCAACGGCATCAAGGCTTGGCGCTATCGCTTCAAGCTCAATGACAAGGCCTCGTGGTTCGCGCTTGGCGACTACCCCAGCGTGACGCTCGGCGAGGCTAGAGAGAAATGCGAGGCGGCACGGAAGCTGGTCAGGGAGGGCATCAATCCCGTTCAGAACCGGCAGATCGAACGCATCAAGCGCGAGCAAGACTCAGCAAACACGTTCGAGGCCGTCGCCAAGGAGTGGCTGGCTCTGAAGGACTGGAAGGAAGTGACCAAGAAGCGAAGAATCTACATGCTGGAGCGCGTGGTCTTCCCGTCGATTGGCAAGCTGCCGGTACGTCAGATCACTCCGGCCCATGTCCTCGACATTCTCAACAAGACGGTCAAGCGGGGTGCCCCCACCGTAGCGGCTGAAGCCAAGCGCACCATGTCTGGCGTGTTCGAGCATGCAGTCGCGACTCTACGGGCGGACACTGACCCCGTTTGGCCGGTTCGCAAAGCGCTGCCGCCCAACAAGGCGCAACACAAGCGCGCCCTCAGCGCGGAGGAAGTCGGCGAGCTGCTGAACGATTTTGACGGCCATGGCGGCAACTTCCAGACCATCAAGGCCTTTCAGCTGATGTGGCTGACGCTCAGCCGCCCGAATGAATCCGTCCAAGCAGAATGGGCCGAGTTCGACTTGGACAAGGCGCTCTGGACCATTCCGGCACGTCGCATGAAGGCGCGGCGAGAGCACGTCGTTCCGCTACCGACACAGGCGGTCGAACTTCTCACGGCCATGCATCCAATCACGGGGCACACGAAGTTCGTTTTCCCGAACCGCGATGACCGCCAGCGCCCAATGGCCGACGCAGCCCTGCGGCAGGCGCTCAAGAAGCTCGGCTGGGCAACCAAGTACAGCCCGCATGGCACGCGCACCACGGGCAGCACCCGGCTCAATGAACTGGGCTATCGGTCTGACGCCATTGAGGCCCAGCTTGCCCATGCGGAGCCGAACAGTGTTCGGCGCACATATAACCATGCCACCTACCTGGACGAGCAGCGAGTCATGATGCAAGACTGGGCTAACAAACTGAACGAGTGGAAGACCCGCGCACGGAAGGATGCCAACTAGCGCTCAGCGCTGCTTCATGATCGCCAGGAGACGGTGAGAATTTTCGCTCAGCAGAGTTGCCGCTTCCTGGGTGGAGATACCCCATGCTTGTCCAAGGTGCCAGGCGGTGAGGTCAGCGCTCCAGGGCGGAACTGGCTTGTCATCGACCCGTGCAAATGGGCCGTCACTTTCGGGAACAACAAAGTGCCGCGGTAGCTTCGCCGCCAACGCCCGGCCACTACTCGATGCAAATGCGGCTGGCCCGATGCTGAACCAGCAGCCTCGCTCTTCCGCAGCTCGCAGCTCCTTTACCGTCCCTGTGAACCAGTGCATTACTGCGGTCCCAAATCCGGCATGTCGATCCAGAATAGCCAATACGTCATTCACAGCTTGGCGTGAATGAATGCTGAGCACACGACCGCCCAGTGCCGAGCTACGTTCAATGATGGCCTCAAATAGGCAGAGCTGAACATCGTAGCTCTTGCTGTACCGAGACGAGCCATCAAGGCCGACTTCGCCAATGGCTGCGACATCGCCAATTTGCGTCAACAGAAGGTCAAGCTCGCCAGCACGCTCGTGCGCAATCTCTGGATGAAGTCCTGGGGTGACAAGTACATTCGCTGCGCCCGTGAGCACACGCGCAGTCGCAACAAAGGCCTTTGGGCTGGTAGTCACCAGCCATGTGAATTCATTCTTCTGCGCAGCTTCCTTGAATACCTCGCGAGCGTTCGGATAGAGGTCAAGGTGGCAGTGGAAATCCATCACAGTACGCCATCCCTCTGTAGCAAGGCTTCAAGCTCATTCAGCCCATTAGCAAGTACGTTCCTGTATGCCAACCTGGCAGCGGGCTCGGCAAATGCCAGAGAGGCCCCCAAGAACCGGTCCAAGCCCTTCTGCCGGGCCGTGAGTACGGCAAGGGCTGCAGCCATCGCGTCATCTGGTCCACTAGCCTTGTTCGCGTCGGCCAACGAGCGGTGTACGTACTCGGTTGTGTCGCGCGTAGGGTCCCAGGCGATAAATGCGGCTTTGCGAATCATGCAAGGAACACACCGGCCGCAGTGCTTTCGGTTGTAGGTGCGAAAACGGCCGCAACTCGTGGAGTCCGCCGCCAACTGCTGAAGCAGAGGCTGGTTGAGACACTCGTTGAGCATCTGGCCCTTGGTTTTGAACTGATAGGGAAGTTCAAGCCGAACAGGCACATCCAATCCGTCCAACACGCTCTGCAACATTGCGATGAACTGCGGGTGCGTGGTCCGGGTGCTCAAACTAGAGACGCGTCCTGGCACCAAAGGCGGATTGATGCAAATGAATCCATTTTCTGGAACAAACACCTGGACAGGATCACTGGAAACCCGCGAGGCAGCCAGCACCGCGAACGCGTAAAAGGCCAGAGACCGAGCGCGCGTTGAACTCTCACGTTGGCCGCTAAAGCTGATGCCATGGCTCCACTGCCAGTGAGACCCCACCCCGCCAAGCTGCGCTGCGTAATTCCTCTGACGCTGAGAATCCTCATGTGCCAGCTGCGACACAAACATCGGGCGGCGACCTTGTGCAACGAGGTCTATCCCCCCTATGAGGCTATCGAGGCCGCCTGATAGCAGGGACACACAGTCGCGCGCAGTCGCGACGGGGCTGCCATCCGGCGGCGTTGCTCCGCCAGCTACGAAATGGAGCTTCCAGTAGTCGCCAGTGAGAACCTTGAGAAGTGCTTCAAGCTTTTCTTGGAAGGGCAGCCAGCGCAATGGCTCATGCAGGCCTACAGTGAGCTCAACTACTCGCGTCCAGCCATCCGCACTCGTACTTCGAAGACAGGCCAAGTCGGCTGCGCAAACTGCTAGGCAGAACTGAACGAAGTCCCAGACCTGAGCGCTCGGGGCGAACTCGCGCCGCTTCAACGAACCTCGCCATCCTTTCGCGATGGTGCCAACTCCGGGGCGTCGGGCGCTCTTGAAGTAGGTAAATGCGAGTTCTCCGGCATCTAGGCGCGCAGGCAAGAAGTCAGGTGTTGTACATAGAACTTTCATTCGACAAATACCTCAAGGGTTGAGGCCAAGACTTCACTGGCAAGTCGTTGATGGTCAATCCCGCGTGGTCCTTGTCGGTCAAGAACCACCTTGACTTGCGCCTTAACATATTCCTTGATGTCGTTCCGATACAGCTGGATTTGCCGCGCGTCGAACTTAAGCTTCTCGTATGTTTGACCCAGTTGCAGGTCAACGCGATTACATAGGTCGTTGGCGACGATGTATCCGATGAGGTCCCCGATTTGTGCATCTGTCAGATTGAAGATGTCGACTTCAGGGGCTACCTCGTACAGCTGACCAAGCGCTTCTGCCGCAGCGTTCCGAATGGATTCTTCGTCGACACTTCCTGTGTTCGGAAGAACTTCTTTGACCACCTCAAGGACGAGGTCGTTTGCTGAAAGGTTCTGGGCGCGAACCCGGTGGACCCAGTCGACAACTCGTGGGTCCGTGGCATCCCGTGCCGACGCAAGAAATTGCCCCAGTTGGCCGGCCCCCTGAGCCGTCGCTCTCATGGTGGCCGCTGCTCGTCGCGGGCCGCCCATTCCCTTGCTGACCATGCTCTTGGTCGCACTGCGCAGAGCTTCGCGCCCCCCGCCACCAAGGAATGCCGACATGCCAGAACGGGCTGGAGCAAAGCGGCGGTCAGGCGCTAGCGCAGGCCCGGTCACATCACCTTCTTCACAGCCAGCCGCGTCGCCCTGCCCGTCAGCGTTGGCATCGTTGGCATCAGCCGGAGGAGGGCCTTCGCCATCACCAGGCGCAGGGCTGTCTCCGCCATTGCCGCCTTCGGGCGGCGACAGCCACTCAGGATCAAAGGGGGAGCGGAAGCCGCCACCTTTGCTTGATGTTGACGTTCCCATCAGCGCGCTCCTTTCCTGGCTTGTTCAATAGCTTGCTTGACCGGTCTGGAAGCATCACCGGAGGCATGCCACTGATCGAGCACAGGGCGAGCCCACGTCTGCTCATACAGGAGAGGGACGAGCCCTGGACCGACCTCCTTGATGGGCGCCTGGGCCAGCAAAGCGGCGGCCTTTGCACCAAGGTCAGGAAAGATCTTGGAGATTTCCAGCAATGACACAACGTCTTCGGTTTGTCGCCAGTTTCGCTTTGGTGACTTCAGCTGCCACACCTTGGCCATTACAGCGTCAGCCTGACTCACTCCAGCTGCTCGAATTGCCTGTGTCAGCGGCTCATTTGCGCTGGTCGCAACCATCAGCGCATCCCGCAAAGCACGGCCTTCGGTCGTCAAGCTGTCGTCACCGAAGTCCCGCATCGCGGAGTCCCTGCTCAGGTGGAGCAATGGGCGCAAGTCCATTTCGCCAAGTGCAGGCTCTAGTCCAAGCCATTCCTTATGGAAAAACTCGTCCTTGAATGGCTCAGGCAAGGCCACACCTTCTCGGGTCGCGTGCTCAGCCACTCGAATCGCATCGACTCGTCCTTCCGTCGCGGAAGTGACTCGGCCTGCCAGCGCGTTTGCCAAGGCTTCGTCACAGCGCTCCAAGAGGTGCCATTTGGCCAAGGCCTTGAGGTCCAATTCAATCCCCTGAGGCTTGGCTAGGGCTGACCGGAGAAAGACAGTGTTGAGGAACCGCTTCATCAGGCGCGGATTGGCGTTTACCTTGCTCGAACTCGTGAGCAGCGGTGCCAACCCCTCAGCCAATTCCATCAGCTCGACCAAGTGAGCGTTCTGAGGATTGATGAGGCCCTTCAAAAATTCCAGCGTCACTGCATCACCGCGCCAACTGGTCTTGAGGCGTTCAGAGACGGCCTGAACCGCGCGAGTGAACTGACCATCGACGAACTGACCGTCGGTTAAGGCCCGTTCCAGCAGTAACAACGCCAGGTAGGCCTTTGCCTCATTCACACCTAGCCTTGGCACATGCAGCGGGACTTGGATAAGCTTGTCGAAGTAGTTCGTCGCAACCTCATCACTGATGCCTGTCCCCGCAAAGTGCACTCGCACAGCTCCCCGGATGAACTCGTTGTCGGCCGCAACAACAAACGCGCTGCGTTTCAGGAATAGCAGCAGGCGAATGGATTCAAGTGTCGAAATGGCCGTCTGCGGGAGACAGCGGTCAAGGTCATCCACGAACACGACAAGGGTAATCTTCAGCTCTTCCAGAAGCTCCTCAAGCGCATCTCGAAATGCCTGAATTTCGCCTGGCAGTGAGACCGGCTCTGCAGGCTTCAGTAAGCCCCAATCCTCATCCTTCTCAGCCTTGTCGTCAGCGGCCTCTCCCTGTTCGTCGCCAAAGCCAAACTTTGCGAGCGTGCGTCCAATCAAGCCAATAGGAATGCCTGTGGCGATCGTTGCTGCCGCCTCGCCCCCGAGTTGAACGATTCGCAGCAGATTGATGCGTTGAAGAAGCCTTTTTGCTTTCTTCAACAGCCCCTCGTCGGAGGAAGCTCGGCGCAACACTTCATCACCGACCATTTGAAGAAGAGCACTACGTGCGCCTTCGAAGTCCTGGTAAAGCCAAGGATTGAAGGTGACCACCACGTACGTATTCTTGTCGGGGACTGCGTCGATGTTCAGCCGTGAAGCGACCATGCGTACCAATGAGGATTTCCCAACGCCCCAGCCGCCGGATACGCCAA
>JAJTCO010000121.1 GCA_021323265.1 Pseudoduganella sp.
TAGCGCCGCGCTTATCACTGGATAATACGTGGACCGCAATGACCAGGCCTCGGCAGGTTATCCAGCGCAGGGTTGCGTTCTGCCGACGCCGCGCCAGCTTCTGGCGCGATCAGGCCATTAATTGGCTGAGCGCCACTATGGGCTGCGGCGGTTTGGGCGGCGGCTTCTCGCAGGCAGTCAGCAGGACGGCCGCGGCCAGCACGGCCAGGCAGAGGAGACGCATGGTTACCTCCAGCGGAAAGACTTGAAATTATCAGATTCAGCGGCGAGCTGTCGCACGGCCGGAGGAAATAATAATTCCGCCGACAATCAGGATAAATGCGAGCGCGTGATAGAAATGCGGCGCCTCGCCCAGAATCAGCAAGGAAAATAGCGCCGTGAATAATGGCGTGAGATTTACAAAGAATGCCGCCATCGCCGGTCCTGCCTGCTGTACGCCGGCCCCCCAGCAACGGAAGGCAATAATCGCCGGACCGATGGCGACATAAAACAATGCCGCAACCAGGCCCCAGCTCCAGTGAATCGACGCAGTTGACACTGCCGCCTCCCCGGCCGCAAACACCCCGGACCACACCACGCCGAAAGCCACTTGCGCCAGCAGGAAACTCGCCCAATTCGCGCGGAGATCGTCCGGGCCACGGGTGCGGGTTAACAGCCAGCTATACAGGGACCAGGCAATCGTGGCCAGGATCATGAATAAATCGCCAGCCACCAGCCGCATTTCCTGTAGATGCGCCAATTCGCCGCGCGCCAGCACGAGCAGCACGCCGGCAACCGACAACACTGCGCCGGCGATTTGATGGCGCGAGACGTGCGCGCCAAAGAACAGCCAGCCCGTCAGCATCATCCACACGGGCATGCCCGACGCCACCAGCGTCACGTTAATGGGCGTGGAACTTTGCAGCGCAAGGTATTGCAGGGCGTTGTAGAGCCCGATGCCGAGTAATCCCAGCACAGAGAAACGCTGCCAGTTCGGCCATAAGCTGCTGTCGCGGCGGAAGATCGGTCCGGCCAAAGGCAAAAGCAGGACCAGGGCGATCGCCCAGCGCAGGAAGTTCAGCAGGATGGGCGGCACGTCCGGCGCCACCATACGCCCGACGATGGCGTTCCCCGCCCACAAGATGGGCGGAATGGTCAGGAGTATGGCGGTGCGGAATTTCATGGTGCCCGCAAGCATACGCTATGCGGGCACACTCTGCTTGGCAGGGCCGCGCCGGGCTATTAGCCGCGCTTGGCCTTCTGCTTGGCTCCGCCGCCTGCACCTTCGCTGCTGCCGGCCTTGGTGCGCGACTGCTCGTTCTTCGTGTTGCGCTTGGCGGTGTTCTTGTTGCCCGTCTGGTCCGACTCGACGTTCTGCACGGACTGGCGGTTCTGCTTGCTGAGTTGTTTGCTTTGAGTCATGGCGGCCTCCTTTGCCTGTCTGGAGCCGCCACTGTGCACCCGTCGGGCCAGGCCAGTCTGTGCGCTGGAGTACCAGCGTGGCGCACGGCCCACGCCAGGGGAAGATTTCCTTGTCGCAGGGCGTGGCAACGGTGACAATGGGGCGCAGCATGAGACCTGTACAACAATATTAAGAAGATATCCATGACCAGACTGCTCGCAGCCCTCTCCCTTGCCCTCCCCTTTGCCGCTTCGGCCCAAACCCAGGTCCAGATCTATGGCGCGATCGATGCCTTTGCCGGGCGCACCGCGACCGCCAGCGCACCCGTCGCCGTCACTGCCGTCAACAGCGGCGGCATGATCACCTCCTACTATGGCTTCTCCGGCACCGAAGCACTGGGCGGGGGCATGAAAGCGCAATTCCAGATCGAAGGCTTCTTCCGCGGCGACACGGGCGATGCCGGCCGCTTCCCCAACGAAGCCCTGTTCTCCAGGAATGCCAACGTCGGCCTGGCCGGCAGCTTCGGCCTGGTGCGTCTGGGCCGGATCGGCAATCCGCTGTTCATCGCCGCCGGCCAGATCAACCCCTTCGGGCCATCCACCCGCTTCTCGCCGCTGGTCAACCAGGTGTTCACCGGCCCCGGCGGCAATGGCACCCTGGGCGACACCGGCTGGAGCAATTCGATCCAGTACGCCTCCAACCCGATTCACGACACCACCTTCATTGCCCAGTATTCGCTGGGCGAGCAGCCGGGCACCCATAACAATAACTGGGCAGGCGTCGCGAAATACGTGGGCAAGGAGCTGGCCGTCACGCTGGGCGCGCAGAATGTGCGTTTCGGCCCCGGCGTGAGCGCCGCCGTCCCCGCCCAGCGCACCTACATCGCCGCCGCCTCCTACGATTTGAAGAAGGTCAAACTATTCGCCTCGTACACCGACCACCACGCCAAGGTCAGCGAACGCGACGGGCACTCGGTGCACGCCGGCTTCACGCTGCCCACGCACGGCGGCCTGGGCCGCTGGATGGTGGCCTGGTCGCGCATGACGGAAGACGCCAAGGGCGTGCCGGAGTTCCACCGCGACACGGGCGCTGCGGGCTACGATTACAACCTGTCGCCGCGCACGGACGTGTATGCCGTCGTGATGTACGACAAGATTAGCAACGCCGGCAAGGGAAATACCTATATTGCAGGCATTCGGCATCGTTTCTGACGAGAAAAGGCGTTAAAATGTCCGTTGCTGAACCCTGTTACTTTCACGATATGAAATTCCTCAAGCAGAATCACAAGTACGAATCCGACCACACCTTGTTCATCAAGGCACTGAAGGAAAAGAATCCGCAAATCGAAGCAGGCCAGCAAGCCGGCCGTGCCATCCTGTGGGACAAGCCGGCCACGCCACTGGACGAGCAAGCCCGTAACAAGGCGTCCAGCGTCAAGCAACAGCCTTACGTGTACCAGAACAAGGCATAAGCGCCAGGACGGCACACATGTCGCCAAAGGACGCGGTGGACGAACAGGCTGACCTGGCTGTCGCCGCGGATGTGCCGCCGGACGCCGGCGGCGCAGGCAACGACGCGCCACCGGAAGCGCGCGCCACGGCCGAGGACGATGGCGCCGCATTTGCACGCCTGTACGGCGAACCCGTGCTGAAGCTGCCGAACGACCTCTACATCCCACCCGATGCCCTGGAAGTCATCCTCGAAGCGTTCGAAGGTCCGCTCGACCTGCTGCTCTACCTGATCCGCAGGCAGAACTTCAACATCCTCGACATCCCGATGGCCGAGGTGACGCTGCAATACCTCAAGTACGTGGACCAGATCCGCAAGTCCAACCTCGAGCTGGCGGCGGAGTACCTGCTGATGGCCGCGATGCTGATCGAGATCAAATCGCGCATGCTGCTGCCGCAGCGCCAGCACGACCTGGAAGTGGAAGCGGACGACCCGCGTGCCGAGCTGGTGCGCCGCCTGCTGGAGTACGAACAGATCAAGCTGGCCGCCTACGAGCTGAACACCATCCCCCAGGTCGGGCGCGACTTCGTGCGCACCCAGATCTTCATCGAACAAAGCCTGGTGCCAACCTGGCCGGACGTCGAAGTGGCCGACCTGCAGGATGCCTGGCGCTCGCTGATGAAACGCGCCACGCTGAAGCAGCACCACAAGATCACGCGCGAAGAGCTGTCGGTGCGCGAGCACATGACCTCCATCCTGCGCAAGCTGCAATCGAGCCGCTTCATCGAGTTCGCCGAGCTGTTCAACCCGGAAGCGCCGCCGCCGGTGGTGGTGGTGAACTTCGTCGCGATGCTCGAGCTGGCCAAGGAAACCCTGATTGAAATCACCCAGGCGGAACCGTTCGCACCGATTTACGTGCGCCTCGCGTATTCGCCCGCCTAATCCCAACAACTATGAAAATCATCTCCAATATCGAAGAACTGCGCGACCAGCTCAGTGGCCAGTTGCGCACCGCGTTCGTGCCCACGATGGGCAACCTGCATGAAGGCCACCTGTCGCTGATGCGCCTGGCGCGCAAGCATGGCGACCCGGTGGTGGCCTCCATTTTCGTCAACCGCCTGCAATTCGGCCCGAACGAAGACTTCGACAAATACCCGCGCACCTTCCAGGCCGACGTGGAAAAACTGGAGAAGGAAGGCGTCTACGTGCTGTTCGCGCCGACCGAGAAGGACATGTACCCGGAACCGCAGGAGTACCGCGTGCAACCGCCTGACGGCCTG
The DNA here is from genome assembly GCA_021323265.1 of Pseudoduganella sp. GTDB lineage: Bacteria > Pseudomonadota > Gammaproteobacteria > Burkholderiales > Burkholderiaceae_D > Rugamonas. The sequence goes on from JAJTCO010000121.1 coordinate 4,111, forward strand.
GGCAACACCCTGGAAGGCGAGTTCCGTCCCGGCTTCTTCGGCGGCGTGTGCACCGTGGTGACGAAGCTGTTCTCCTGCGTGCAGCCGAAGGTGGCCGTGTTCGGCAAGAAGGATTACCAGCAGCTCATGATCGTGCGCAATATGGCACGCCAGCTGGGCATGCCGACCGAGATCATCGCTGCGGAGACCTACCGCGCCGACGACGGCCTGGCGCTATCGTCGCGCAATATGTACCTGTCGGGCGAAGAGCGTGCCGAAGCGCCCGCCCTGTACCGCGCCCTGAACCAGGTGGCGGACGAAGTGCGCGCTGGCCACCTGGACATCTTCCAGCTCGAGCACAGGGCGATGGACGAACTGGCCGCGCGCGGCTGGAAGCCCGATTACATCTCCATCCGCAAACGCAACGACCTGCAGCCGCCGAACGCCGGCGACCTGGCGCAGGGCGAAAAGCTGGTGGTGCTGGCCGCGGCCAAGCTCGGCACCACGCGCCTGATCGACAACCTGGAAATCTAAAGACAGCCAAAAACAATCGGGGACGGAACACGTTTTTCCGCCGTTGGCGGAAAAACGTGTTCCGTCCCCGATTGTTTAGGTGGTGACGCTCTGGGTCCAGGCCAGGGCGGAGAGGTGGGCTTTGTTGACGTCTTCCGGCGTCAGGCCGAGGGTGCTGGCGAGGGAACTCACCAGGTTGCTGTTCAGCTCGCACGCTTCGGCCAGGGCGAGGAAGGGGCCATACTTGCCGCCGCGCGTCAGCAACGCTTTCACCACGTCTTCGTTCAGCTGGATCGTGTCCAGCACTTCTTTCATCGGGATGCCCAGCAGGCGGTCGAGCAAGCTGAACATGCCGGCGACGAAAATGTTCTCGGCGTCGGCCTTGCCCAGGGCTTTCTGGCCCAGCAGCTCGGCCAGGCGGCCGCGTACCACGGCCGTTTCCAGCAGCACCGGCGAGAAGCCGGAGGTGGACGCCGTGGCCAGCAACAGCGTCAGCCAGCGGTACATCGGCTGGTAACCGAGCAGCTGGATCGCTTGCTTGAGCGATTGCACTTCGCGCCCGACGCCAAAGCCGGCCGAATTGATGTAGCGCAGCAGCTTGTAGGACAGGGCAGCGTCGCGCTTGAGCATGCTTTCGATCTGGACCAGGTCGGCGTTCGCGTTGACCATCTGCATCAGCTGCAGGATGATGGTCTGGGAAGGGTTCAAGCCCTGCCCTTCGCTGCCGGGACGCGGCGTCAGGTGCAGCTTGCCGACGAAGGCGTCCAGCCCGAGCGCGGCGCAGGCATCGAAGTCGGCCCAGGTGGTCACGGGCCGGCCCACCATGCGGATGTTGGATGTCTTCAGCTGCGCGTAGGTGCGCGCTTGCGCGGCCACGTCGGCGCCGGTGAAGCGCACCTCGACGTAGGAGCAGATGGTGCCCAGGCGGCTGCCCACGCGCGCCAGGTCCGCTTCGCGCAGCAGGATGCCGACGCCGCCGGCGCGCAGCGCCTGCACGGCGGCCAGCGTCGTGGGATTGGCCAGTTCCGAGGTCTTGATCGACAGCACCGTGTGCTCGGGCGGCATGTCGAACAGGGAATCGGTGGACAGCATGCCCGGCACCGCTTGCAGGAACAGGGTCTTTTGCTTGAGCAGCCAGCCGTGGTCGGGATGGTTCACCTGGCTCGCGACGAAGCCAACCAGGTCTTCCAGCTCGGCCAGCGTGGGCGTGCGGGTGGCGGCTTCCTGCTGCCAGGTCAGTTCGTAGCCGACCACGCGCTGCTCCGGATCGAGCAGTGGTTCACGAACCAGGAAATGTGTCTGATGCATACGTGGTCTTATGCGTTGCTCTGGATGGAGCTGCGGTGGCCATGGCTGCCACCGGTCAGTGCAAACGGGCCGTCCGCGCAAGCGGCCGGCCCGGCAGGATCGGGCGGCTTGATCAAGCCCCGAGCTTCTCGAAGATCTTGTTCAGCTTTTCGTCGAGGGTGGCGGCGGTGAATGGCTTCACCACGTAGCCGTTGGCGCCTGCCTGGGCAGCCGCAATGATGTTTTCCTTTTTCGCTTCCGCGGTCACCATCAGCACCGGCAGCTTGGCCAGCGCGGGGTCGGCACGGATGTTCTGCAGCATGGTCAGACCATCCATATTCGGCATATTCCAGTCGGACACCACGAAGTCGAATTGCTCCGCGCGCAGTTTGGCCAGCGCCATCACGCCGTCCTCTGCCTCGTCCACGTTGGCATAACCCAGTTCTTTCAAGAGATTTCGGACGATGCGGCGCATCGTCGAGAAATCGTCCACTACCAAAAATTTCATCTTTGGATCAGCCATGAATTGCTCCGTTGTTTCTACTTACGCGGTTATTAATTAAAGTGGTGTTCCCAGCAAGTTGTAGGATAGC
>JAJTCO010000057.1 GCA_021323265.1 Pseudoduganella sp.
GACAGGTCAGGGCCGATCAGCGGAATCGCGCCGAACAGGTTGACGATCACCTGGGCGCCCCAGTACGACATCTGGCCCCATGGCAGCAGGTAGCCGAAGAAGGCTTCGGCCATCAGGCACAGGAAGATGGCGAAACCGAACAGCCAGATCAGCTCACGTGGCTTGCGGTAGGAACCGTACATCAGGCCGCGGGTCATGTGCAGGTACACGATGATGAAGAAGGCCGATGCGCCGGTCGAGTGCATATAACGCACCAGCCAGCCCCATGGGACTTCGCGCATGATGTATTCGACCGATGCGAAGGCCAGGCCGGCGTCCGGCTTGTAGTGCATGGTCAGGAAGATACCGGTGACGATCTGCAGCACCAGGACCAGCATGGCCAGGGAACCGAAGATGTACCAGAAGTTGAAGTTCTTGGGAGCGTAGTACTTGCCCCACTGGTCGTTCCACAGCTTGGTGACCCACCCCAGGGCCTTCTGCGCCGCAGGTGCGTCGGCAGGGAATTTGGTTTCCTTGAAAGCGCCCATGGATTATGCCTCGCCTTTCTCGTCTTTGCCGACCACGATCGTGGAGTCGCCCACGAACATGTGGCGCGGCACTTCCAGGTTGTCGGGAGCTGGTTTGTTCTTGAATACGCGGCCGGCCATGTCGAAGGTGGAACCGTGGCATGGGCACAGGAAGCCACCCGCCCAGTCGTCAGGCAGCGATGGCTGCGCGCCGGTCTGGAACTTGGTCGATGGCGAGCAGCCCAGGTGCGAGCAGATGCCCACGGCCACCAGGATTTCCGGCTTGATGGAGCGGTACTGGTTGCGGGCGTATTCTGGCGTCAGCATGTCCGGGGTACGTTCGGACTTCGGGTCGGCGACGTCGCCTTCGGTCTTCTTCAGCGAATCGACCATTTCCGGCGTACGCTTCAGAATCCAGACTGGCTTGCCGCGCCATTCGACGGTTTTCATCTCGCCCGGCTGCAGCGTGGAGATGTCCACTTCCACTGGAGCACCCGCAGCCTTCGCGCGCTCGGAAGGCTGGAACGTGCTTACCAGGGCGCCAGTTGCACCCAAACCGACCACACCACCCGCCGCACACGTGGCGACGAGCAGACCGCGACGGCTGGAATCGACCTGCTTTTCGTTACTCATACAAACCCCAATCAGTCAAAAATCCGAAATCTTTATTAAGAAGCTGCTTCAAAATGGCCACGCCAAGGCGCTGCAACGACGGCCCGGCCGTTTTGAAACGGCTTCTGACGTTAACAAAGCTTCTAGCAACCTTAAATTATAAAGGAGTGGAAGGTCGATTTAAAGCAAAACCTTGCAACTAACCAATCTGCCCCCACGTAGCGGCCCCTTGCGCGTTCCATGAATTTCCCGCAAAGTTGATACAAGTTCATGAGCTTTCGAGGAGAAACTGATATGGCAGTATTGCAAGAATTTAAAGATTTTGCGATGAAGGGCAATGTGGTCGACCTGGCGGTCGGCGTCATCATCGGCGCGGCGTTCGGCAAAATCGTCGATTCGCTGGTGACCGACGTGATCATGCCCCCCATCGGCATGCTGCTGGGCGGCCTCGATTTCGCCAACTATTACCTGCCCCTGAACGGCCAGGCGGCCAACCTGAGCCTGGTGGAAGCGAAAAAGCTGGGCGCGGTAGTTGCTTACGGGAACTTTTTCACCATCCTGCTGAATTTCATCATCCTGGCCTTCGTCATCTTCCAGATGGTGCGCCTGGTGGCCAAGCTGCGCCGCGACGAGGCGCCGGCCGCCGCGGCAGAACCTGCTCCACCTTCAGAAGATATCGTGCTGCTGCGCGAAATTCGCGATTCTTTGCGAAAATAGGAGCTCACCTCCTTTTTGTAGCAACACCGCCATGCGAAAACTCTGGTTATTGTTTGCACAAACGGTGACCATCGCATTGGCACTGTACTTAGTCTATGCGGCCGTGCAACGGCCGTTCGTCGCGCCGCCCCGGGTGGTGGCGGGCGGCGCCGTCCTGGCCGGCGCCGATGCCGCCGGGTCGCCCGTCGCGGCGGGTCCATCCTACCGCGCGGCCGCCGGCCGCGCCATGCCGGCCGTGGTCAACATCCTCACCACCAAGGCGGTGCGCAAGCGCCACCCGCTGTCGCGCGACCCCTTCTTCAAGCGTTTCTTCGAGCGCGAGGAGGAGGACGACCAGAACAGCCTGGGCTCCGGCGTCATCGTCAGCACCCAGGGCTATATCCTGACCAATTACCACGTGGTGGAGGCGGCCGACGAAATCCAGGTCGTGCTGCCCGACGGGCGCAAGGCGCCGGCCAAGCTGGTCGGCACCGACCCGGAAACCGACCTGGCCGTGGTGCGCATCACGCTGGACAACCTGCCCTCGGTGACGCTGGGCCAGGTGGAGCAGGCCAAGGTGGGCGACGTGGTGCTGGCCATCGGCAACCCCTTCGGCGTGGGCCAGACGGTCACCATGGGCATCATTTCCGCCCTGGGCCGCAACAACCTGCACATCAACCACTTCGAAAACTTCATCCAGACCGACGCCGCCATCAATTTCGGCAATTCCGGCGGGGCCCTGATCGACACCCAGGGCAACCTGCTGGGCATCAATTCGGCCATCTACTCGCAGACGGGCGGCTCGGTGGGCATCGGCTTCGCCATTCCGGTCAGCACCGCGCGCAACGTGCTGGAGGCGATCATCAAGGATGGCCACGTGGTGCGCGGCTGGATCGGCGTGGAGTCGCAGGAGATCACGCCGGAACTGGCCGACAGCTTCGGCCTGCCGCGCGATTCGGGCGCCATCATCGCCGGCGTGGTGCGCAACGGGCCGGCCGACAAGGCCGGCATCCGGCCCGGCGACATCCTGCTGTCGGTGGACGGCAAGCCGGTGAAGGACACCAATGAAATGCTGAACCTGATCGCCCAGCTGACGCCGGGCGGCCAGTCGACCATGCGCATCCTGCGCAAGAGCCGCGAATCCGACCTCCAACTCACGGTGGGCAAGCGCCCGCTGGCCAAGAAATAGACCCGTATGCACCTGCGCGACCTGACCCGCTACCTGACCGAGCTGACCGACAACAACAACCGCCCCTGGTTCGTGATGAACAAGCCGCGCTACGACATCCTGCGCGAGGAATTCCTGCAGCTGGTGACCGAGGTGATCGCGGACCTGGGCAAGTTCGACGCCCAGGTCAAGCTGTGCAACCCGAAGAAGGCCATGTTCCGCATCAACCGCGACGTGCGCTTTGCCCACGACAAGAGCCCGTACAAGACCCATTTCTCGGCCGCCATCGCGCCCAACGACATGCGCCGCCCGAGCATGGCCGGCGGCCCGACCTGGTATTTCCAGATCAGCCCTGACGGGGTGCTGGGCGTCGGCGCCGGCGAGTACATTCCGCCGCCGCACCGCCTGAAGGCGCTGCGGCGGCACATGGTGAACGATGCCGCCGGCTTCAGGAAAGCCCTGGCCAACAAGGCGCTCAAGGCGCGCTACGGCTCCATCACCGAGGAGCACAAGCTGCAGCGCCCGCCCAAGGGCTTCGATCCGGCGCACGAGCACATCGAGTTCATCAAGCTGAAGAGCTTTTTCGTCTACCAGGAGATCAAGCTGCCGCTGAACAAGCCGGAAGAGCTGCGGGGACTGATCGTGGGCGCCTTCAAGGACGCCTGGCCGCTGGTGCAGTGGATGCGCACGGCGCCCGTGGAAGACGAGGCGGAAGCGGCGTGAGCATGCATCGCATCGCAGTCATCGCCGGCGACGGCATCGGCAAGGAAGTGATGCCGGAAGGCTTGCGCGCCCTGCGCGCCGCCGCCGCCCGCTTCGGACTGCAGCTCGCGTTCACCACCTTCGACTGGGCCAACTGCGACTATTACATGCAGCATGGCCAGATGATGCCGCCCGACTGGTTCAGCCAGCTCAAGGGCTTCGATGCGATCTATTTCGGCGCGGTCGGCTGGCCCGCCGCCGTGCCCGACCACGTTTCCCTGTGGGGCTCCCTGATCAAGTTCCGGCGCGAGTTCGACCAGTACGTGAACCTGCGCCCGGTGCGCCTGATGCCGGGCGTGCCCTGCCCACTGGCCGGCAAGCAGCCGGGCGACATCGACTTTTACGTGGTGCGCGAGAATACCGAAGGCGAGTATTCCTCGGTGGGCGGCCGCCTGTTCGAGAACACCGAGCGCGAAACCGTGCTGCAGGAAGCCGTGTTCACGCGCAAGGGCGTCGATCGCATCTTGCAATTCGCGTTCGAGCTGGCGCAGTCGCGCCCGGCCAAGCACCTGACCTCGGCCACCAAGTCGAACGGCATTGCCATCAGCATGCCCTACTGGGACGAGCGCGTGCGCGCCATGGCGGCGCACTATCCCGACGTGCGCTGGGACCAGTACCACATCGATATCCTGGCGGCGCGCTTCGTGCTGAGCCCGGAGCGTTTCGACGTGGTGGTGGCGTCCAACCTGTTCGGCGACATCCTGAGCGACCTGGGCCCGGCCTGCACCGGCACCATCGGCATCGCGCCCTCGGCCAACCTGAACCCGGAGCGCACCCTGCCCTCGCTGTTCGAGCCGGTGCACGGCTCGGCGCCCGACATCTATGGCAAGAACATTGCCAACCCGGTCGCCATGATCTGGTCCGGCGCCCTGCTGCTCGACTTCCTCGGCAATGGCGACGCGCGCTACACCCAGGCGCACGACGCCATCATGCGCGCCATCGAAACCGTGCTGGCACAGGGCCCGCGCACGCCCGACATGGGCGGCAGCGCCTCCACCACCGAGATGGGCATGGCCATCGCCGCACTGCTCTAACCCCGTTTCCCGCATTTCAGGTCGCGTTTTATGCATTTCGTCGCAAGGCGATAGTGCTTGACGCCGCACATCCCTATAGTTCAACCATCGAAAGACGAAACGAACTTCACCCAACCGAACGGAGAGCAAAATGAACATCGCTAAAAACATGGAATTCATCTTCCTTGGTGCAGTCGCCCTGATCGGCGCCACCGGCTTCGCCACCGCAGCCGCCCCCCTGAAAACCGCTGCCCCGGCAGCCATCGTGGTGAAAGCCGACGCGCAGCCGATGCCGGTCGTGACCGTCACCGCCAAGCGCCTGACCGCCGCCGAAAAAGCTGCACTGTAATCACGCAACAAACGACCTGACACGGAGCCTCAACATGAACAAGTTCTTCACCGCCTCGCTGATCACCGCTGCAATGCTGGCCTCGGGCGGCGCCGCCCGCGCGGACGAGATCATCACCGAAGCACGCACTGTTGAAGGCCGGCCCGTGAAAGTCGTACTGGACGGCGTGGTAGACCTGAAACTGAAGCAAGGCGCACCGGCGCTGCTGGTCTCGGGCGACAAGCGCTACATCCAGAAGATCACGGTGACGCAGAACGGCGACACCATCCGCATCGGCACCGAAAGCATGCGCGGCATCCACATGGGCAGCCGCAACCTGAAAGCGGAACTGTCGCTGCCGCAGCTGCGCGAACTGGTTTCCGCCGGCGTGGGCTCGGCCGACGTGAAGGGATTCGACGGCGACGAAGTGCGCCTCTCCCTGGAAGGCGCCGGCTCCGTCACCCTGGCCTCGCGCTTCAAGAAGGTCGATGCGCGCCTGACCGGCGTGGGCAGCATGTCGATGAGCGAAACCCAGGCCGACTCGGTCGAGCTGAACCTGAAGGGCGCCGGCCAGATTTCGATCTCGGGCCAGAGCAAGAACCTGTACGCCAAGCTGGGCGGCATCGGCAGCCTCGATGCGAAGCAGCTGCACAGCGAGAACGTGGACGCCGACATGACCGGTTTGGGCAGCGCCACCTTCAACGCCAAGACTTCCGCCAACCTGCGCCTGAGCGGCATGGGGTCGGCCACGGTGTACGGCAAGCCGACCAACCGCCAGTCGACCGCGCGCGGCCTGGGCAGCGTGTCCTTCAACTGACGTAACGATTTCCCACCAACTCGTGACTCGTTTCACGGTGCTTGCCGCCTGCTCACCGCAGGCGGCTTTTTTATTTGCGGCGCCGCCGCGAGCAGGTCGCGGCCCAGCACGATACGCAGCTGCGGTTCGCCGTTGCCGCGGATCTCGACCCGCGTCTGTTCGACGTTGAACGGAAGCGTGTTGGTCAGGCGCACCACGTGCATGCCCTGCGCGCGCAGACGCTGCGCCACGGCCGCCGCCATGCCGCGCACGCCGTTGCCGTTGCTGATTTCCAGGCGCTGCGCATGCGCGGGCGGACGGGCCGGCTCGGGCGCCGCCTGCGGCGCGGATGGCGCCGGGATGCGCGTCACCTCGACCAGGCCCGCGCTCACCTGGCGCACTTCCACGCGCGCCAGGCCGGCCGGCCACAGGCCCGCGCCGGGCGGCGCTTCCTGTGCCGGCCGGGCCGGCGCCGGCGCGGCCGCCGCGCCAGCCTCGCGCAGAGTGCGCGCGTGGCGCATCGCGGCCAGGGCGCGGCCGCTGTCGCCCGCCGCCTCGCGCAGCGCCGCCAGCCGTTCCCACGCCTGCGCATTGCCCGGTTCCGCCAGGCAGGCGCGCTCCATGGCGGCCAGCGCATCGGCCAGGCGGCCGTCCAGGTAATAGGCATAGCCCAGTTCACCCAGCAGGGTGGCCGACGGTTGCCGCCGCGCCTCGGCCTCGAGCAGCGCGACCGCCTCGGCATAGCGGCCCTGCGCCGCCAGCGCTGGTGCCGACGGCGCCGCGGCCGGCGGCAAGGGGACGGGCGGCGCCACCGGCCAGCTGCACGCCGCCAGCGCGCCCGCGCAGGCGGCCATCATCGCGATTCGCATACCTCCTCCTAACGCCCGGCGTGCACGGCGGGCTGAAACACGGCCTTGAGCTGGATCGATGCGGGGCCCAGCAGCACGATCATGAGTGCCGGGAAGATGCAGAAGATCAGCGGAAAGAGCAGCTTGAGCGCCACCTTGGCCGCGGCTTCCTGCGCCACCACGGCGCGCTTGCGGCGCAGGTTGTCGGCGTGCACGCGCAGCGAGTCGCCCATGCTGGTGCCGAAGCGCTCGGCCTGCACCAGCATGGCCACCAGCGCATCGACGTCCTCCACGCCGCTGCGCAGGGCGAAGTTGCGCAGCGCGCGCTCCTTGGAGAAGCCGCCGCGCAATTCCATCAGCACCAGCTGCAGCTCCTGCGCCAGCGACAAGCTCTTGATGTGGATCTCGGCCGCCACCTTGGCCAGCGCGCGCTCCATGCTCAGGCCCGCTTCGACGCAGATCGTCAGCAGGTCCAGCGCGTCCGGCAGGCTCTCGAAGATGTCGCGCTGGCGCCCCTGCGCGCGGCGCGCCAGCACGCCGTTCGGCAGGTAGTAGCCGATGCCGGCGCTGGCGCACAGCAGCAGGAGCAGCTGGTTGCTGCGCCCGGCCATCAGCAGCGCCAGCACGGCCGGCAGGCCCAGCGCCAGTACGGTCTTGGCGGCGAAGTACAGCCTGGGGGCGGCGGGATGGCGCCAGCCGGCGCACATGAAGCGCGTGCGCAGGGCCGAGCGCTCCCAGCCCTCCTCCGGCAGCGACAGGCGGCTGAACGGTTCGGCCACGCGCGCCACCTTCTCGATCCATTCGCCCTGCCCGGCCGGCGGCGCCGCCGGCGCGCTGCCGGTGAAGGACTTCAGCCGCTCGCGCAGCGCGCCGCTGGACATGGCCAGCATGGCCCACAGCGCCAGGCCCGCCACGACGGCGAACACCAGCAGCAGGACAACGATGTCGGCGCCGCTCATGCCCGCACCCGGACGATGTTGCGCATCCACAGCGCACCCAGTGCGATGGCGCCGGCGGCATACCACAGCATGCGCTGGCCGGCCGGGTCCTGCCACAGCACGGCGCTGTACTTCGGATTGGTCAGCTGCATGGCCGCCAGCATCCCGACCGGCATGAGCGCCAGGATCCAGGCCGACATGCGCCCTTCCGCCGACATCACGCGCACTTGCGCCAGCAACTGCAGGCGCGCGCGCGTCATGCGTGCCACGTTGTCCAGCAGCTCGGCCAGGTTGCCGCCCGATTCGCGCTGGATCAGCACCGCCACCACCAGGTAGCGCAGGTCGGTCAGCGGCACCCGCGCGGCCAGGTTGTGCAGCGCGTCCTGCATGGACGCGCCGAAGTTGATCTCTTCGTAGGTGGCGCGGAATTCCCCGCCCAGCGGTTCGGCCACCTCGTCGCCCGCCATCTGCATCACGTTGGCGAAGGAGTGGCCGGCGCGCAAGGCGCGCGCCAGGAAATCGGCCATTTCCGGCAACTGCTCCTCGATACGGCGGATGCGCGCGGCCCGTCCCCGCAGCAGCATGAGCAGCGGCACCGCGCAGGCCAGCAGGCCGGTCACGGCGGCCGGCGCCGGCGGCAGGCGCAGCATGGACGGCAGCAGCCACGCCGCCAGCACGGCCACGCCCTGCACCAGCAGAAAGCGCGCCACCGTCCAGCGCAGGCCGGCCTGCAACAGCAGCCGCTCCAGCGCCGCGACATGCGGCAGGCCGCGCAGCAAGCGGTCCAGCGCCGGATGGGCGGCATAACGGCGCTCCTTCAGGATGCCGATGCTGGCGCCCGCCCCATCGCTGCGGCCCGCCATCAGGTTCAGGCGGCGGGCAATGCGGCGCGCGCCGCTGCCGTGGTTGCTGCTCCACCACAGCCAGGCGCCCTCGCACAGGCAGATCACCGCGGCAAACAGCAGGACGGCAAAGCCGCTCCAGGCCAGGTCCAGGTCCATGCCGCCCTCCTACTCGTAGACCCGGCCCGGATCGAACAGGCTGTCCGGTACCGGCACGCCGAACATGCGCAGGCGCTCGACGAAGCGCGGACGCACGCCGGTGGCGAAGTAGTGCCCCAGCACCCGGCCCTGGGCATCGACGCCGGTCTGCTCGAAATGGAAGATCTCGTGCATGGCGACGGTGTCGCCTTCCATGCCGGTCACTTCCTGCAGGCTCACCAGCTTGCGCGTGCCGTCGGTCAGGCGCGACAGCTGCATCACCACGCTGATGGCCGAGCAGATCTGCTGGCGCGCCGTGCGCGGCGTCAGGTTGGCGCCGGCCATGCCGACCATGCTTTCCAGGCGCGACAGGGCGTCGCGCGGCGAGTTGGCGTGGATGGTGGCGAAGGAACCCTCGTGCCCGGTGTTCATGGCCTGCAGCATGTCGATCGCTTCCGCGCCGCGCACCTCGCCCAGGATGATGCGGTCGGGCCGCATGCGCAGCGCGTTGCGCACCAGGGCGCGCTGCGTCACCTCGCCCTTGCCCTCGACGTTGGGCAGGCGCGTCTCCAGCCGCACCACGTGCGGCTGGCGCAGCTGCAGCTCGGCCGCGTCCTCGATGGTCACGATGCGCTCGCTGGCCGGCACAAAGCCCGACAGCACGTTGAGCAGCGTGGTCTTGCCGCTGCCGGTGCCGCCCGAGATCAGGATGTTCAGGCGCGCCTGGCCGAGCGCCTTCAGCACTTCGGCCATGGGCGGCGTCAGGCTCTTGAACTCGAGCAGCTTGTCTATCGACAGCGGCTGCGTGGCGAAGCGGCGGATCGACAGGATCGGCCCGTCCACCGCCAGCGGCGGGATGATGGCGTTCACGCGCGAGCCGTCCGGCAATCGCGCGTCCACCATCGGGCTCGATTCGTCCACGCGCCGCCCCACGCGCGAGACGATCTTCTCGATGATCTTCATCAGGTGCGTGTTGTCGTGGAAGGTGATGCCGGTCAGCTCCAGGCGGCCGGTGCGCTCCACGTACACCTTGGCGTGCGTGTTGACCAGGATGTCGGACACGCTGGGGTCGGCCAGCAGGGGCTCGAGCGGCCCGAAGCCCAGCATCTCGTGCTGGATGTCGAGCACCAGCCGGTGCCGCTCCCCCTGGTTCAGCACGATGCGCTCATCGTCGACGATGCGCGCCACCAGCAGCGCCAGTTCATGCTTGAACTGCTCGGGGGTCAGGCGCTTCAGGCGTTCCAGGTCGATGCGCTCCAGGATCATCTGGTGCATGGATTTCCGCAGCTCCTGGTAGGCGCCGTCGGGCAGCGCCGGCGCGCTGGCGGCGGCGCGCTCGTCGGGGACCTGGGCCAGGCTTTCTCGCAAACTCATGGCAAGCTCCTTTCATCAATGCTCGGTTTCCGCGCGCCCGAACAGGCGGTCGAACAGGCCCTTGCTTTCGGGCAGGCGACGCTCGGTCACCGCCTCCACCAGCTCCGCCAGGCTGCGCGCCACCGGACTGCTGCGCGCCAGCTGCAGCAGCGGGATGCCCTGGTTGACGGAATCGGTGGCGGCCAGGTAATCGTTGGGCACCGTATGCAGCACATCCGCGCCAAGCGCCTGCTCCAGGTCGGCCAGGCGCAGCTTGCCGCCCTTCTCGTAGCGGTTGACGATCAGGCGCGTGCGCTCGGCGGGGTAGCCCAGCGAGCGGAAGATGTCGAGCAGGCGGCGCCCGTCGCGGATGTCCGGCAACGCCAGCTGCAGCACCGGATAAATGGCGTCGGCCTGGTCCAGCGCGCGCAGCGACAGCGCATCGATCTGGCGTCCCACGTCCAGCAGCACGTAGTCGTAGTGCTGGCGCGCCACGCGCAGGATGGCATCGATGTGGTCCGGCTTCATCTGGGTCGCCAGCGCCGGGTCGTCGGCCGCCGCCAGCACGCCATAGCCGGGCGCCACGTGCACCAGGCACGACTCGAGGAAGGCGGCGTCGAGGCGGCCGATCTGGCTGCAGATGTCGGACAGCGTCATGCCCGGCTTCTGGTCCGACACGTACAGGGTGGCGTCGCCGAACTGGCCGTGCAGGTCCAGCAGCAGCACCTTGCGCGCGGCCAGGGTCGCCAGCGCATAGCCGAAGTTGGTGGCCAGGAAGGTGGCGCCGCTGCCGCCCTTGCAGGACATGAAGGCCAGCGCCTTGCCTTCGCGCAGCGCCGTCACGCCGCGCTCGATCTCGACGCGGTCCAGCGCCTCGTGCAGGGCGCGGTGCACCAGCGGCAGCGGCAGCACTTCGCGCATGCCCACGCGCATGGCGCGGATCAGCAGATCGTGCTGGGGCGCCCGCGTCAGGAGGATGAAGGAGGCATCCGGGTAATGGCGCGCCAGGGGTTCGAGCAGCTCGGCCTGGCCCGGCGCGACATGGCTGGCGTCCAGCAGCACCAGCTCCGGCGGCTGCGGCAGCAGGCGCTCGAGCGCGTCGCCCAGGTCGCGCCGCGTGGCCGCCATCTGCAGCGCCGGCAGGCGCGCCGACCCCTGCGCCGCCAGTTCCGCCTGCAGCTGGTCATCATCGCTGATCAACAGTGCCTTCATGGGTGCTCCTTTCTGTGCAGCGGTTCAGGGACAGGGCGCCTGGCCGGGCGTATAGCCCAGCGATTCGGCGGGCGCCACGGTGGTGGCCAGCGGCAGCGTGGTCGGCGCCAGCGACCAGGGCGCCAGCGGTGCGACCGCAAGCGGCGCGCAGCTGGCGCCGGGGCCGCACAGGCGCACGCGGACAAAGCGGATGCAGCTCGCTCCCTGCGGGTCGCGCGCGCAGTTGATGCGGTTGGCCAGCGGGCAGGCCGGCAGCTGAGGCAGCACCTGCAGCGCCCCGGCCGCGTCCATCCACAGGTACTCGATGCGGATCTGGGCGCTGCCGATGTCCGGCGCCAGCGGCAGCGCGCCCGGCCCGCCGCGCAACAGCGCGCGCTGGCGCAAGGCGTCCATGGCGGCGCTGTCGCTGAAATCGGTGACCGCGGCGGCGCGCGCGGCGCGCCGGCTCACTTCCTGCACCGCGTTCCACAGGAACATCACGCGGGCGTATTCGATGAGCGAGAAGACGAAGGTCAGGAACAGCAGGAAGACCAGGCCGAACTCGATGCTGGCCGTGCCACGCTGGCGCGAGCGGCTAGTTATCACGGCCGGCCTCCGCGTAGGCCAGCAGGTCCACGTCGCCGGCCGCGCCAAACCATTCGTCGCGATAGCGCAGCATGGCCGTCACGCTCATCGACGCCAGCGGGTTGGCCGGGCTGACCACGCTGCAGCCGGTAAGGCCGCAGCCAAAGTCCACCTGCAGGTCCAGCACCTGCACCCCGGCGTCCGCCAGCGCCTGCTCCAGCATCACCTGCGCGTTGCCCAGCACCAGGGCGCGCTGCGTGCCGTCGCGCAGGCTCTCGACCGGCACCAGGGCCAGATAGCGCGCGACGTCGCTGGTGGCGCGGTCCAGCACCGCGCCGCTCATCGCCAGGCGGCCGTAGTACAGGCACTGCGTCAGGAGCAGGGCGCACACCAGCAGCACCATGGCAAGCTCGATCGCGGCGACGCCGCGGCAGTGGCGCCGCCTCATTGCAGCAGCTCCACGTCACTGGCCAGCGCCGCCACCTCGGCCGCCGTCAGGATGCCGGCAAATTCCCCCGGCACCGCGCTGGCCGAGGCGCGTGCCGTCAGCAGGAAGCGGGCCACCGCCAGCGCGCTGCCTTGCACCTGGGTGCCGGCCGCGATCGGACAGTCCAGCAGCGGCACGTACAGCAGGCGCCGCTCCTTGCGTCCGGTGATGGCGGGCGCCGTCGCATGGCTGGTGCTGGCATAGGGCCCGCCCGCCGGCCAGCCGCTGGCCGCCAGCGCCGGGGCGGCCGGGTACAGGATGCTCCATTTGTTGCTGCCAATGGCCAGTCCGGCGGGGGTGCGGGGCGCCCCGTAGGCCCACAGCGTGCCGTATTGGGCCGGCGCCGCGGCCGGCAGCGGCGGCGCGGGATCGGCAATGGTCATCAGGGGCTTGCCCGCGGCCGGGATGCTCGATTCGGCACTCGCCTGCGGCGGGGCGCTGTTCATCCAGCTGGCGCCGCTGCCGCGGTACTCGCGCACATTGGTGTCGGGCGGCGCCGAATGGGAATCGCAGGCCAGGATGGTGCCGTAGTCGCCGAAGCGCGAGTTCAGCTGCTGCCACAAGCCGAAGCTGGCGTTGCGGCGCAGGTGCAGCGCGCCGGCCAGCGAACTGTAGGCCAGTTTGCCGGTGCACATGAACGGGGCCACCCCGGCGTCGTCGGTGCTGGCCGCAAGCGCCGTGCTGCCGGGCGGACTGGCCGGATCGACCAGGAAGTATTCGCCGCTGCTGGCGCCGGCCGCAGGATTCAGCGCCAGCAGGTTGTAGCCCACGCCCACGCGCAAGCCGTACAGCACGGTCTCGTCCACGCCGCTGCCGTTGGCGCGGATGGCCAGGGGCACGCTGCTGGGCGCGCAGATGGCCAGCGGCAGCACGCGCATGGCGTTCGGCCCGGCCACGGCGTGCGCGCCCAGGGTGGTCGGACCGGTCGCCTGCAGCAGCGCCCCGAACAGCATGGGCACGGTGGTGTAGGCCGCCGCCAGCGTCGCCATGTCGGCGCGCGCGTAGCGCAGGCCGGCCGGTGCCGCCCTGGCGGCGTCGAAGGCGATCCAGCCGCCGGCCGGATCGCTGGCAAAGCTCAGCGCCGACTTGCCCAGGGTGATCGCTCCCACGCCGCGCACCGGGCGGTTGCCCACCGCAATCAACGCGCGCTGGTAGGCCTTGTCGACGCCGTCCGCGGTGCCGTTCAGTTGCTGGGCCGCCGCCAGCGCCACCGCATCGGCCGCCTGCTGCAGCTGGCCCTGGCGCTGAAACACGATCGACAGTTCGAGCGCCAGGCCCAGCATGCCGAGGATGATCGGCAGCGCCACGCCGAACATGGCGGCCACACCCCCCTGCTGGCGGCGCGCGGCCGCCTTCATTTGCGCTCTCCCGCCTCGGGCGCCGGCGCGCTGAACGACTTGCGGTAGCGCGCCTGCGCCGCCGCCGCCGCCGCGCCATCGAGCCCGGCGTCCTCCCCTTCCGGCTTGACCAGGTGGGCCGTGATGACGAACAGCAGTTCGCTGCGGTCGTTCTGGAAATCGGTGCTGCGGAACAGCGCGCCCAGCACTGGAATCTCGCTGAGGAAGGGGACGCCCTTCATGTTGTTGACCTGCGTATGGCGGATCAGGCCCCCGATGGCAAAGCTCTGGCCGTCCTGCAGCTGCACGGTGGTGCTGGCGCGGCGCGTGGTGATGAGGGGGAAGACGGCGCGCACGGCCACGCTGCCGTTCGAGATGCCGATGCCGTCGCGCGACAGCTCCGACACTTCCGGCGCGACCTTGAGGTTGATGCGGCCGCCGGCCAGCACCGTGGGCGTAAACTTCAGGCCCACGCCGAACTCCTTTTCCTCCAGCGTGATGCGCTTGTCGTCCTGGCCCACCGGCACCATTACCTTGCCGCCGGCCAGGAAACTGCCTTCCTGTCCGTTCAGCGCCATCACCGTCGGCTGCGCCAGGATGCGCACCTGGCCGTCCTGCCGCTCGGCGTCGACGGTCAGGCTGCTGCCGTTGCTCTTGGTAAGCCGCAGGCGCGAGCCCAGCGTGCCGGTCAGGAAGTCGGCCAGCACCATGGCGCTCCAGCTGCCGCTGGCGTGGCGCAGCGACAGGCCCGCCTCCAGCTTGTCGAGCAGGGTCTTGGACACTTCCGCCACCTTCACTTCCAGCCGCACCTGCTGCGGCGCGCTGACCGCCAGCAGGTTGACCAGGCGCGGTCCCGCCCCGGGCGCCGCCGGCGCGCCGTCGCGCCGGGCCAGCGGCTGCGGCGCCTGGCGCACGAAGGCTTGCGCCAGGTCCAGCACCTGGGCCAGGGTGGCACCGTCGCTCACGCTGCCGCCCAGGACGATGGCATCGGCGGCGGCGCTGACCTTGATGGCGCGCTCCTGCGGCAGCAGGTCGGCCAGGCTGGCGCGCAGCGGCGCCACGTCCAGCCCGACCGACACCTCGACCACGCTGCAAGTGCCGCCCTTGCCCTGCACGATCAGGTTGGTGCTGCCGATGTCGGCCCCGACCAGGTACAGCGTGTCGGGCGCCACCAGCGTGGCCTGCAGCACCTGCGGATTGCCGATGCTGCGTGCATGGACCGCATCGGGCAGGCGCATCAGGGTCGACTTGCCCAGCGCTAGCGCCAGGTTGCCGGGCGCGGCGGGCGCGCCGGCGCAGCGCAGTTTATCGCCAAGCGCGGGCGCCGGCAGCGCGGCCAGGGTGCCGGCGCAGGCCAGCAGGCGGAGGATGGATGTTCGCATGGCGCCTCCTCACAGGCATTCCCTGCTGCTGCGGTTGCCGTCGATGACGCCGATGCAGTGGCGCGGCGGCGTGGCCGCGACGCGCTGCGCCAGCGTGGGTGCGGCCGGCTGCGGCGGCGGCGCAGTGGTCGCTGCCGCCGCCGCGCCGCCCAGGACGCTGTGCCGGGTGGCGCCTGGCGTGGCCGCCGGGCGCGGATCGACCTGGTTGCGCAGCGCCAGCGACAGCGTGCCGACGCCGCGCGCCAGGTCCAGCTTTTCGGCCTGCTCCGGCGTGACTTCCAGCGTGACGGCGTTGACCACGCGCGGCTTGGTGTCGTCGCGCGCCACCTCCTGCGCCACGGCCAGCACCAGGATGCGCTCCAGCACGATCTTCGACAGGGCCTGCTCCTGGCCGCCCGTCCCCGCCGCCTGGGCATGCACCAGGATGTCGACAAAGTTGCCCGGCAAGGCAAAGCCGGCCACGCCCACCACGTCGTTGACGCGCACGGTGATGGCGCGCTTGCCTTCCGCGATCAGGGCCGACAGACCGCCCAGGGTGCCGGCCGGCGCCAGCTTGGCCGCCGTCAGCGGCTCGCCGCGCTGCACGCTGGTCTTCAGCACGCGCCCGGCCAGCGGCGCCAGTTCGCGCTGGGCCCCGGCCGGCACGCTGTGGCCGGGCCAGTCGGCCAGCGCCACCATGTCCGGCGCCAGGCGCTGGCCCAGCCCCACGTCGGCCGCCGCCACCGCGATGCGCACGGTGGACGGCGCCGCCTGGCGCAGCAGCCAGCGCGAGGCCAGCAGCACGGCGCCCAGCCCCAGTAGCGCGGCCAGGGCCAGCATCAGGAAGGCGCGCCGGCCTTTCATGCGACACCGTCGGCAAAGATGCTGGACCAGGCCTGGTCCAGCGTGGCGGGATTGAGGCGCGGGACGGTGCCGGCGAAGCCGGCAAACTCCGCCACCCGGCCCACGATTTCGCGCGGCAGGCTGGCCAGCAGGGGCTGGCCACTGCCCTGGTGCAGCTCGCCCACCAGGTAGGCCAGCGCCGCCTCGTCGGCCTCGATGCCGCGCGCGCGGCACTGCTGGCGCAGCAGGCTGCAGTAGGCCGCTTCCGGCAAGGGACCCAGCGCCACCTTGTAGCCGATGCGGCGCAGCGCCGCGCCGTCCAGCAGCTGCTGCGGCGCCAGGTTGGTGACGAAGGCCAGCACGGCCCCGCACGGCACGCTGAACACTTGGCCGCCCGGCAGCGTCAGCTGGTCGGTGCCGGCGTCGAGCAGCGCCGACAGGCGGTTCAGCAGGGCCGCGGCCGGCATGCGCTGGCGCCCCAGGTCGTCGACGATCAGCAAGCCGTGGCACGCCTTGAGCTGGGGCGGCGCGATGTAGCAGCCGCCCGCCGCATCATGGCGCAGCTCGAGCGCCGGCGCGTCGAGCTCCGCCCCCAGCTGCACCACCGGGCGCTGGCACAGCTGCCAGCGCGTGTCGCCGCCGCGCGCGCCGGCGGGACGGCCCGGCAAGGGCGGCGGCGCCAGGTGCACCGCGGCGTCGTGCAGCTGAACGATGGCATGGCCCACCGCCACCGCGTGCGGCACCGCCACCACGCCTTGCAGCAGGCGCCCCAGCTTGCGCGCCAGCGTGCTCTTGCCGCTGCCGGAAGGCCCGTACACGCACAGCGAACGGCCGGCATGCATGGCCGCCCCCACCAGCTCATGGATGCGCGGCGGCAGGCAGTCGTCGGCAAACAGCGCCGCCACGTCGCCCGCCAGCACGGGCGGCAGCTGCACCGCCTGGCGCTGCAACTGGGCGCGCCAGGCATCGAGCGGCACCGGCGCCGGGCCGGCATAGGGCTGGCGCTCCAGCCACTCGGTCGCACGCTGGCGGCCGATGCCGGTCAGCTGGTACTGCACGTCGACGTCGGAGTCGCCGCGCCATGCCACCTCCACCAGCTGGTCGCGCTGCAAGCCGTCCAGCACTTCGCGCAGCACATTGATCGACAGCTTCAGGCGCCCGGTCAGCACCGACAGATGGCATTTGCCCGCCCCCAGCAAGGCCTTGCCCGCCAGCTCCGCCAGCAGGGCCGGTTCCAGGCCCGTGTCGCGCACGCAGCGCGGCGGCGGTGGCAATAGCGGCTGCTCATCGTCTGCATAATCGATCATGGTGTCCTCCCTGTTGACAACGATGATAGCCATGGGTTTCCAGATGGATATTGAGGCGGAGCAAATGTCAGCGATGCGCCAACGCAAGTGTGGCAATGGTGCCGACGGCAATGGCCACCGCATACGGCAAGCCTTCGGCCACGGCGCCGCGCCAGCGCGCCGCGACCAGCCAGGCCAGGGCCAGCACGCCGCCGGCAATGGCGCTCAGCACGCCAAGCTGCAGCGCCTGCATCGGTCCGACGAAGCTGCCGGCCATGGCCATCAGCTTGACGTCGCCAGCGGCCATGCCGCCCAGCGCATACAGCGGCAGGAACAGCAGCAGGCCGACGCCGGCGCCGGCCAGCGCCTGGCCCAGCAGCGCCGCACCGCCGCCCAGGCGCCAGTGCAAGGCCAGCGCGATCAGCAGGCCCGTCAGCACCAGCGCATTGGGAACCCGGCGCCAGGCCAGGTCCGAAGCTGCTGCCTGGCACACCAGGCACAGCAGGATGATCTCGAGTCCGTTCCACATGACGGGAGATGGCTGGCCACCCGGCCGCGGCCGGATGGCCAGCCGCGCCGTTAGGTGCCGCCGCCGGACGCCGTGCCTTCCAGGGCGCCCTTCACCTGGTCGAACACCCCAGTCAATGCGGTCTGGACGTCCGTCATGGCCGTCGCCACCGCCAACGCAATCACCGCTGCGATCAGGCCGTACTCGATGGCCGTCACGCCCCTCTCATCCCTGATGAACCGCCTCACTGCGCAAAGTGCTTTCATGATGATCTCCTTGGCTAGGAAAATTCTGATGCCTGGGCAGCGCATCATTGGCTTCACTATAGGAGCCATTCCTACGGACAAGTTGATTTAACGCAAGCTTTCCGCACGGTACTTTTCTTCACCGTTGGATGTTCTATGTCAAACTGCGGCTGTGGGAAGTGTGTTGCAATGAGGTCGCGTTTTTATAGAAAACTGCGCAAGACAATTGCCTGTAATGCAAAAAAGATTTATCCTGATCAGCTACCTTTTAGGAAGCCCTTGCTTTTGCCACTGAGCGCCTAGTTACCGGACACTCACATGGATTCCCTTCTGAAACACATGGTGGACATGACCGGCCACCGCGATCACACGATGCTCGACATCTCTGTGATCTCGGCGGTAGCGGAATTGGCATCCGCCACGCAGGCACGTGTGCTCAGCATCGTCAATGTACGAGGCCAGCTCTACGTGCGTCCGCGCGCCGTGATCGAGCGCGGCCTGCCTGCGCGCATGGAAGAGAATGTGGACCCGGCCGTGCCGGGCGAACCGGTCAGCAATTTCCCGGCCCTGGCACGCTGCCTGGCGCACCACGAGTCGAATGCCGACTTCATGTCGCCGCAAGGCGAACACACGCTGTGGCTGCCGATCTGGATGGGCGACAAGGCCGACACCTGCCTGGAAATCATCAACCCCACCCCGTACACCAGCGACACCATCCATATCATTGGCGGCATCGTCAGCGTGTACCGCAATTTCCAGAACCTGCTCGACTACAGCGAGCGCGACTCGCTGACCGGTCTGCTCAACCGCAAGACCTTCGACGACCAGCTGGCCAAGATGCTGCAAGCGTCGGCCGAGCACGACATGCTGGCCGTGCCGCCGGATGGCCGCGAACGGCGCGCCCCGCAGGAAACGGAAAAGCAGTGGCTGGCCGTGGTCGACGTCGACCACTTCAAGGCCGTCAACGACAAGTTCGGCCACCTGTACGGCGACGAAGTGCTGATCCTGATCGCCAACCTGCTGCAATCGTCGTTCCGCGCCCAGGACCGCGTGTTCCGTTTCGGCGGCGAAGAATTTGTCGTGCTGCTGCGCTCCTCCACGCTGGAGAACGCCAAGAAGATCATCGAACGCTTCCGCATGAACGTGGAACAGCACGATTTCCCGCAAGTGGGCCGGGTGACGGTGAGCGTCGGTTTCGTCAGCATCAGCGCCTACGAAGCCCCGGTGATCATCCTCGGCCGCGCCGACCAGGCCCTGTACTACGCCAAGAGCCACGGCCGCAACATGGCCTGCCACTACGACGAGCTGGTCAGCGGCGGCCTGCTGCAGACCGTCGAATCCAACGACACCGCCGAATTCTTCTGATCGCTGACGCCTAGCTGTCCGCCAGGGTCAGGAAGCGCATCGGGTCCACCTGCCATTTCGACGGCGACTCATGGCCGACGATCTTGTCGCCGCCGCCAAAGCCCAGGCCGCGCGCCAGGTCGATGGTTTCCGGCTTGATGTAGACGTTGTTCTTCGCGTTGAAAAACACGTTCACCTTCGGTGCCAGCAAGTTCGTTTCATGCGGCTCGATCACCACGCCCAGGCGGCCCGACTCCAGCATGACCAGGGTGCCGACCGGATAGATCCCCACGCAGCGCATGAACTCCTGCACCAGCTTCTGGTTGAAATGGTGCTTGCTCCACTCATAAATCTTGCGCAGCGCCGCCGCCGCGGGGATGCCCTTGTGGTATACGCGATCGGCCGTCAAGGCATCGTACACGTCCACGATGGCCGCCATCTGGGCCATTTCGCTGATGTCGTCGCCCGCCAGCTTGTCCGGATAGCCGGTGCCGTCGCGCCGCTCGTGGTGGTGGCGCGTGATGTCCAGCGCCAGCTGCGGCACTTCCGGCGACTCCCGCAGGATGTTGAAGCCATCCATCGGATGCTTCCTGATGATGGCGAATTCCTCCTCGGTCAGCGGACCCGGCTTGTTGAGGATGGCATCCGGCACCAGGGCCTTGCCCGTGTCGTGCAGCAGCCCGCCCAACCCGGCATCGCGGATCACGTCCTCGTCCATGCCGCGCGCATTGGCAAACGCCACCAGCAGCGCACACACGCTGACCGAATGCAGGAAGGTGTAATCGTCCTTGGACTTGATGCGCAGCAGGCCCAGCAATGCGCCCGGATTGCGCAGGATCGACTCCGTGATGTTCTGCACCACCGGCTGCACGGCGCCGATCTCGATCGCCTTGCCCAGGCGCGCATCGGCCATCACGCTGCGCACCACGCCGGCAGCCTGGTGCCGCACCTGCGCCGCACGCTGCAACTCCTCGCCCAGCGAAGTCTTGACGATGCGCGAGGGCGCCTTCGCGATTTCCTCCAGCTCGCGCTCGGTGGCCGCCTGGGCCTCGGCCAGCGACGGCGCATGCTGCACGTCCAGGCCCTTGGACGCATCGATCACTACGTCATGGATGCCGGCCTTGATGATCTTGTTGATCTCCTCCTGGCTGGCGATGACGAACCGGTTGCGCACGAAGGGATGGGTCATCCAGTCGCAACTGAGGTCGTGAATGTACATCCCCACTTTCAGCTGGGAGGAATCGACTTTCTTAAGCATGGGGAATCCAAAAGATTTTGACGTGGTGCGCGTTAAAATCAGTATACACAATGTTATCGTAGTGGAATATTCACATACCGGAAGTATTTGATTTACTAATGGAACTTCGCCAACTGCGATACTTTGTCGCCATCGTCGACCACGGCTCCCTGTCGCGTGCGGCACTGGTCCTGCATGTGGCCCAGCCGGCACTAACCCAGCAACTGCGCCAGCTGGAAGAAGAACTGGGCGCCCAGCTCCTGCACCGCAGCGCGCAAGGCGTGGTCAGCACCGATGCCGGCAAGGTGTTCTACGACCACGCGCAGGCGATCCTCAAGCAAGTCGCCGACGCCCGCTCCGCCGTCACGCAATCGGCCCGGCCTTCCGGCAGCGTCACCATGGGCCTGCCGCACAGCATTTCCGGCGCCCTCGCGCTGCCGCTGCTGACGGCCGCCCGCGAGCAGTATCCCGACATTACGCTGCAATTGACCGAAGAACTAACCGGCAACCTGGCCGAGCAGCTCAAAAGCGGGCGCGTCAACCTGGCCGTATTGTTCGACGACGGCCAGCTGACGCCGTTTTCCACGACGCCGCTGGCGGACGAAGAACTGCGCTTCATCTGCCGCCAGGACGCCGTCTGGTTCAGCGACCGCGACACCGTCACCCTGCAGCAAGCACTGAACACCACGCTGATCCTGCCCGGCCTGCAGCACGGCGTGCGCCCGCGCATCGAAGCCGTGGCGCGCGCCGCCGGCCTGGTGATCGGCAACGTCCTGGAAATCAACTCGATCGCGATTTTGAAATCCGCCATCATGGCCGGCATGGGGGCCACGATCCTGCCGGTCGCGCCGGTTGCGCCCGAGATCGCGCACGGCCAGATGCGCAGCCTGCGCATCAACAGTCCCGCCATCAGCCGCACGGTAGTGCTATGCGCCTCCCGCAACATCCCCCTGACGAACGCCGCCAACGCCATCGCCGCCCTGACGCAGCAAGTGGCCGCCGACCTGTGCCAGCGCGGCGCTTGGCCCGGCGCCCGCCTGCTCAGCTGAGCCCGTGTCCACCAAAGGGTCTGACCCCAAGGTGGACACGGGCTCAGCAGTGGTAGGCGCGTTAGATGAGTTTGTGCTTGGACAGGATACGGCGTTGGGTTCCGTCGGCAGTCATCGTGTCCATCGCGCGTTGGAAGAGCGCGGCGTCTTCCTGGTCAAAATCGAGCGAGCCGGCCAGCCAGGCCGTGGTGCTGCCCAGCGGTGCGCTGACCTCGAATTCGCCTTCACTGGCGCCCTGGCTCTTCAGCGACGCGGCGATGATGCGGCGTTCACCAAACGCGGCGTCGGCCATGCCTCCCAGCAGAAAGCGGTGCACCTCGTCGATCGAGCTCGCTTCGACAAGGTGCGTGAATCCTTGGGCTTTCAAGATGGTGGCCTGGGCGCCGGCACGCAGTAGGGCGATGCGCTTGCCTTTCATTTCCGCTACCGGCATCAGCTTACCCCGCAGCGCCAGCAGCACGTAACTCTCTTCGTAGAGCGGTACCAGCCAGCGGTATTTTGCTTCCCGCTCCGCCAGCCGGGTCAGCGGATAGATTGCCGTGGCGGGCAGCGTGGTGGCCAGAAATTGCGCGCGTGGCCAGGGGACGAACTGGGTCGTGGGCTGCACGCCGGCCCGCTTGCAGAGCTCGCTTACCAGCTCCTGCAGCGCACCCGGTCGCCCGGTTTCATGTACCAGGGATGGCAAATGGCTGGTCACCAGCCGCATTTTGCGCGCCACACCCGCCAGCGCCAGCGTCGGGCTGGCCAGGAACAAGGCCGCTGCTGTCGTGAAGCTTCGCCTACCCATCATTTTTTCTTATACCCCCATCCCCAAACCGTATTTCCGTATACGTAAGGTAAACCTTACACTGAAAGACTGAGAACGGCTGCACACCCGCAGCCAATGTGACCTAGGCAAGGACGCGCTTACCCGGCGCTCACCAATGCCAGGCGCGCACCGAATCATGAATTTTGGAGACAGCCACCATGCCAGACGGCAGCAACTCGCCCGTACTCAACGACGTCAGCCTCGACGACAAATACACTTCCACCAACGGTAAAGTCTTCCTCTCCGGCATCCAGGCGCTGGTGCGCCTGCCGATGATGCAGCAATTGCGCGATGCGCGCGACGGCCTGAACACCGGCGGTTTCATTTCCGGCTACCGCGGTTCGCCGCTGGGCGGCCTGGACGAAACCCTGTGGAAGGCGCAAACGCACCTGCAAAAGCACAATGTGCAATTCGTGCCGGGCGTGAACGAGGACCTGGCGGCGACCGCCGTCTGGGGCTCGCAGCAGGTCGACCTGATCGGCCCGGCCAAGTACGACGGCGTGTTCGCCATGTGGTACGGCAAGGGCCCGGGCGTGGACCGCTGCGGCGACGTCTTCAAGCACATGAACCATGCCGGCACGTCCAAGCACGGCGGCATCCTGCTGGTGGCGGGCGATGACCACGGGGCCTACTCGTCCACCCTGCCGCACCAGTCCGACCATATCTTTTCCGCCTGCATGATCCCGGTGCTGTACCCGTGCAATGTGCAGGAGTACATCGACCTCGGCATCCACGGCTGGGCCATGTCGCGCTTCTCCGGTTGCGCCGTCGCCTTCAAGGCGCTGGCCGACACCGTGGAATCGAGCGCTTCCATCGATGCCGATCCGTTCCGCGTCGAGACCAAGATCCCGCAAGACTTCGTGATGCCGGAAGGCGGCCTGAATGCCCGCCTGTCCTCGATCCCGCTGGGCCAGCAGGCGCGCAACCAGGAAGCGCTGATGCAGGACTATAAGATCTATGCGGCCCTGGCCTACGCCCGCGAGAACAAGCTGAATCACACCACGATCGATTCCAAGGATGCGAAGCTGGGCATCATCGCCTCCGGCAAGTCCTACCTGGACGTGCTGGAAGCGCTGGAGGAACTGGGCATCGACGAGGCCATGGCGGCCAAGGTTGGCCTGCGCCTGTTCAAGGTCTCCATGCCGTGGCCACTGGAGCCGGACTCGGTGCGCGAATTCGCGCAAGGCCTGGACGAAATCCTGGTGGTGGAAGAAAAGCGCCAGTTCGTCGAGTACCAGCTGAAGGAACAGCTCTACAACTGGCGTGACGACGTGCGCCCGCACATCATCGGCAAGTTCGACGACAAGGGCGAGTGGGTTGCTCCGCGCGGCGAATGGCTGCTGCCGCCAAAGGCGGACTTCTCGGTGTCGCAGGTGGCGCGCGTGATTGCCGGCCGCATCGCCCGTTACATCGCCGACACCTCGATCCAGGACCAGATCAAGGCGCGCCTGTCCTTCCTGGAAGCGAAGGACGCCGTGCTGAAGAAGGCCATCGAGACGCCGTTCCGCCCTGCCTTTTACTGCTCCGGCTGCCCGCACAACACCTCGACCAAGGTGCCGGAAGGTTCCTTTGCGCTGGCCGGCATTGGCTGCCACGTGATGGCGACCTCGATCTACCCCGAAATGAACAAGCTGACCACGCACATGGGCGGCGAAGGCACGCCGTGGATCGGCCAGGCGGCGTTCAGCAAGGTGCCGCACGTGTTCCAGAACCTGGGCGACGGCACCTATTTCCACTCCGGCTACCTGGCGATCCGTGCTGCCGTGGCGGCGAAGGTGAACATCACCTACAAGATCCTGTACAACGACGCGGTGGCCATGACCGGCGGCCAGCCGGTGGACGGCACCGTCTCGGTACCGATGATCGCGCAGCAGATGGCGGCCGAAGGCATCAAGCGCATCGCGCTGGTGACGGAAGACCTGTCGCGCTACACCGACCGCTCGGCCCTGCCGAACATCGTGTCCCTGCACGACCGCAAGGAAATGGACGCCGTGCAGCGCGAACTGCGCGAGCTGCCTGGCTGCACGGTCATCATTTACGACCAGACCTGCGCCGCCGAGAAGCGCCGCCGCCGCAAGAAGGGCGAGTTTGCCGATCCGAACAAGCGCATGGTCATCAACGAAGCAGTCTGCGAAGGCTGCGGCGATTGCGGCATCCAGTCCAATTGCGTCTCGATCCTGCCGAAGGAAACCGAGTTTGGCCGCAAGCGCACCATCGACCAGTCGTCCTGCAACAAGGACTACTCGTGCGTGAAGGGCTTCTGCCCATCCTTCGTCACGGTCGAAGGCGGCAATCTGAAGAAAACCAAGACCGGCACCGCGAAGACCGACGACTGGGGCGACCTGCCCGCGCCGGCGCTGCCTAGCGTGGAGCAGCCATACAACATCCTGATCAATGGCATCGGCGGCACCGGCGTGATCACCGTCGGCGCGCTGATGGGCATGGCCGCGCACCTGGAAGGCAAAGGCGCCTCCGTGCTGGACATGACCGGCATGTCGCAGAAGAACGGTTCCGTGACGTCGCACGTGAAGGTCGCCAAGTCGCCGGCGCACCTGCGTGCGCAGCGTATCGCCACCGGCGAGGCTGACCTGATCCTGGGCTGCGACATGCTCACTTCCGGCGCCTACGATGCCGTGTCGAAGATGCGCCCCGGCCGTACCTTCGCCATCGTCAATCAGCACGAGCAGCCGCCAGGCACCTTCGCGCAGAACGCCGACTGGCAGTACCCGACCGAAAGCGTGGAAGCGCTGATCACGGAATCCGTCGGCGGTACGCAGGCGGTGGACTTCATCAACGCCACCAAGCTGGCCACTGCGCTGATGGGCGATTCGATTGCCTCCAACCTGTTCATGATGGGTTACGCGTGGCAGAAGGGCCGCATCCCACTGAGCGAGGCGGCCTTGCTGCGCGCCATCGAGCTGAATGGCGTGGCGGTGGAATCGAACAAGCGCTCCTTCCTGTGGGGCCGCCGCGCTGCGGTGGATTTCAAGCGCGTGGAAAAGGTGGCAACGCCAACCCAGGCCATCGTGGTGCAGATGCCACAGTCGCTGGAGAACGTGATCAAGAAGCGCGTGGAGTTCCTGACCGGCTACCAGGATGCGGCCTATGCGGCGTCCTACGAGGAGCTGGTACAGCAGGTGCGTGCGAAAGAAGCCGCGCTGGGCCTGGGGAACAAGCTGTCGACCGCTGTCGCCAAGTCGCTGTTCAAGCTGATGGCCTATAAGGACGAATACGAAGTGGCGCGCCTGTACACCGATGGCCGCTTCGTGGAGCAGCTGAAGTCCCAGTTCGAGGGCGACTTCACGCTCAAGTTCAACCTGGCGCCGCCGCTGTTCGCGAAGAAGGATGCCAAAGGCCACCTGGTCAAGGCGGAATACGGTTCGTGGATGTGGAAGGCGTTCACCCTGCTGGCCAAGTTCAAGGGCCTGCGCGGCGGGACGTTCGATATCTTCGGTTATACCGAGGAGCGTAAGATGGAGCGGGCGCTGATCACCGAGTTCCGTGGTGTTATTGCTGAGCTGCTGAACGGGCTGTCGGCGGGCAACCACGAGCAGGCCATCGCGATCGCCAACCTGCCGGAGAAGATCCGCGGCTTTGGCCATGTGAAGGAAAAGGCGGTGGCTGAGTACCAGGCGAACAAGGCCAGGATGATGGCTGCCTTTAAAGGTGCCGAGCGCGCGCAGGCTGCTTAACCCCCGGTAAACCAGGGTCAGACCCAAGGGTCTGACCCTGGGGTCTGACCCGGTTTTCCCTGGGGTCCAAGAACTGCTTGACTTGACGTTAACGTAAACGTCATATAATCAAAAAACCTCCGTTCCAAGGAACAAAACATGAACGATCTCGCCAACGCCAAGAAACTGTCCGCTGAGCCGGAGCAGGCCAAGACCGCGAACAAAGTCCGCTTTGTGCCACAACCGCTCGGTGGACGAAGTGGTCACCGCCGCCCTGACCGAAGACGTGCAGGGCATTGCCATTTCCTCCTACCAGGGCGGCCACGTCGAATACTTCAAGTACATGATCGACCTGCTGCGCCAGCGCGGCGGTTCGCACATCAAGGTATTCGGCGGCGGCGGCGGCGTGATCGTGCCCAGCGAAATCAAGGACTTGCACGACTACGGCGTGACGCGCATCTTCTCGCCGGAAGACGGCCAGCGTATGGGCCTGGTCGGCATGATCCAGTGGATGGTGCAGCAATGCGACATCGACCTGTCCACCTACTCCCCCACCGCGCTGGACGTGCTGCGCGAGGGCGACATCGAACAGCGCCACCGTCCGCTGGCCCAGCTGATCACCGCGCTGGAAAACGGCAAGGCCAGCGACAAGCTGCGCGCCGACCTGGCCGCCGCTGCCAAGGCTGTCTCCGTACCGACCCTGGGCATCACCGGCACCGGCGGGGCCGGCAAGTCCTCGCTGACCGATGAACTGATCCGCCGTATCCGCCTGGACCAGGGCGACGCGCTCAACATCGCCGTGATCTCGATCGACCCGTCGCGCCGCAAGTCCGGTGGCGCGCTGCTGGGCGACCGCATCCGCATGAACGCGATCAACCCGTGGAACGGCAAGTCGCGCATCTTCATGCGCTCGCTGGCCACGCGCGAAGCCGGCTCAGAAATCTCGCAGGCGCTGCCGGACGTGATCGCAGCGTGCAAGGTCGCCGGCTTTAATCTGGTGATCGTGGAAACCTCCGGCATCGGCCAGGGCGACGCCGCCATCGTGCCGCATGTGGACGTGTCCATGTACGTGATGACGCCGGAATTCGGCGCCGCGTCGCAGCTGGAAAAGATCGACATGCTGGACTTCGCGGACTTCATCGCGATCAACAAGTTCGACCGCAAGGGCGCGCAGGACGCGCTGCGCGATGTCGCCAAGCAGTACCAGCGCAACCGCGAAATGTGGAGCAAGCGTCCAGAGGAAATGCCGGTGTACGGTACCCAGGCGTCGCGCTTCAACGACGACGGCGTGACCGCGCTGTACAAGGGCCTGCTGCCCAAGCTGGCCGAATTCGGCCTGGATGCCAAGCCGGGCATGCTGGCCGGCGCGGAAGACGTGCGCTTCAGCTCCGGCAAGAACGTGATCGTGCCGCCGGCGCGCTCGCGCTACCTGGCCGAGATCGCGGACGCCGTGCGCGGCTACCACAAGAAAGTGCATGCGCAGGCGAAGCTGGCGCGCGAGCGCCAGCAGCTGCAGGAATCCAAGCGCATGATGGCCGTTGCCGGCAAGTCCGTGGCGGACTTCGACGACCTGATCATCGAGCGCGACCACGCCATGGACGGCGGCGCCAAGAAGCTGCTGGTCCAGTGGCCGGACATGCAGCAGGCTTACGCCGGCGACGAATACGTCGTGAAAATCCGCGACAAGGAAATCCGCACGGGCCTGGTGCAGCACACCCTGTCCGGCACCAAGATCCGCAAGGTCTCGCTGCCGAAGTACGAAGACCACGGCGAGCTGCTGCGCTGGCTGATGCTGGAGAACGTCCCGGGCTCCTACCCGTTCACGGCCGGCGTGTTCGCCTTCAAGCGTGAAGGCGAGGACCCGACCCGCATGTTCGCGGGCGAAGGCGACGCCTTCCGCACCAACCGCCGCTTCAAGCTGGTTTCGACCGGCATGGACGCCAAGCGCCTGTCGACCGCCTTCGACTCCGTCACCCTGTACGGCGCCGATCCGGCGATCCGTCCGGACATCTACGGCAAGATCGGCAACTCCGGCGTGTCCATCGCGACCCTGGACGACATGAAGGTGCTGTACGACGGCTTCGACCTGTGCAACCCGAGCACCTCGGTGTCGATGACCATCAACGGCCCGGCCCCGGCCATCCTGGCGATGTTCATGAACACCGCCATCGACCAGCAGATCGACAAGTTCGTCGCCGAAAACCACCGCCAGCCGTCGGAAGACGAGTACCAGAAGATCAAGGACTGGGTCCTGATGAACGTGCGCGGCACCGTGCAGGCCGATATCCTGAAGGAAGACCAGGGCCAGAACACCTGCATCTTCTCGACCGAGTTCTCGCTGAAGGTGATGGGCGACATCCAGGAATACTTCGTGCATCACCAGGTGCGCAATTTCTACTCGGTGTCGATCTCCGGCTACCACATCGCGGAAGCGGGCGCGAACCCGATCTCGCAGCTGGCCTTCACGCTGTCCAACGGCTTCACCTTCGTGGAAGCCTACCTGGCGCGCGGCATGCACATCGACGATTTCGCGCCAAACCTGTCGTTCTTCTTCTCCAACGGCATGGACCCGGAATACACGGTGCTGGGCCGCGTGGCGCGCCGCATCTGGGCCGTGACCATGAAAGAGAAGTATGGCGCCAACGACCGTTCGCAGAAGCTGAAGTACCACATCCAGACTTCCGGCCGTTCGCTGCACGCGCAGGAAATCGACTTCAACGACATCCGCACCACGCTGCAGGCGCTGATCGCGATTTACGACAACTGCAACTCGCTGCACACCAACGCCTACGATGAAGCGATCACCACGCCGACCGACGAATCGGTGCGCCGCGCACTGGCGATCCAGCTGATCATCAACCGCGAATGGGGCCTGGCGAAGAACGAGAACCCGAACCAGGGCGCCTTCATCATCGAAGAGCTGACCGACCTGGTGGAGGAAGCCGTGCTGCAGGAGTTCGAGCGCATCGCC
>JAJTCO010000122.1 GCA_021323265.1 Pseudoduganella sp.
AGATGGGTGCACTATGAGCAATTTGAGGCAAGAGTTTATCGCGTTTTCCGTACAGGCGGGAGTGCTGAAATTCGGCGAGTTTACGACCAAAGCAGGGCGGCAATCGCCCTATTTCTTCAACGCCGGCCTGTTCCACGACGGTGCGACCCTGGCCCGCCTGGCCGACTTCTACGCCCAGACCCTGCTCGACTCCGGCGTCGAATTCGACATGCTGTTCGGCCCGGCCTACAAGGGCATCACCCTGGCCTCCGCCACGGCGATGGCGCTGGCCGGCAAGGGCCGCAACACGTCCTTCGCCTACAACCGCAAGGAAGCCAAGGACCACGGCGAAGGCGGCACCCTGGTGGGCGCCAAGCTGACCGGCAAGGTCGTCATCATCGACGACGTGATTTCGGCCGGCACCTCGGTGCGCGAATCGGTGGAAATGATCCGCAACGCCGGCGCCGAGCCGTGCGCCGTGCTGATCGCACTGGACCGCATGGAACGCGGCGGCAAGGATGGCCAGATGTCCGCGCTGTCGGCCGTACAGGAAGTCAGCAAGAACTATGGCATTCCCGTCATCTCGATCGGCAACCTGTCCGACCTGTTCGCCTACCTGTCGGCCGATCCGGCGCTGGCACAGTACAAGGATGCGGTGGCGGCGTACCGCAGCCAATACGGCGTCGAATAAGCGAGACTGGCGCCGCACGGGCGTTGTGCTAGACTGTGATTGCTTCCTTACAACATTAGACCGAGGAAAGTAATGAATATCGCAACGCTCAAGGTGTACGGCGACGAGGCGGCGGTCGCGGACGTGCGGGACGGGCTGCCCAGTGAGCCCGACAGCGACTGGAAGAAGGGCGATACCAGTCCGACCGGCCGCACCCGCATCGACCACGGCTTCTACGTCACACTGGGTACCGACCCCAATCCTGACGCCTTGTTGCGCAAGGTCCGCGCCTACCTGCACGAATGCCAGGCACGCGGCATCACCTTCGACGTGGCGCCGATCCAGGCCGAGCTGCGCATTGCCTTCGTCTGCGCCGCCCCCGACCAGGGCGCTTCCACCCTCGACTTCACGCTGGCCGACCTCACGCTGTTGCTGGAGATGGGCATAGCGCTGAGCATTTCCTCCTGACCGCATGAACCGATTCTCCGAAGACCGCTTTGCCACCTTCAAGGGTCGCCACGGCGCGCAACGCAAGATCCATATCTGGGAACCGGAAAAGCCCGCTGCGGGCGTGCTGCTGGCGATCCATGGCGGCCTGGCGCATGCGGGCGACTATGTGACGCCGGCGCTGTACTTCAAGCAGCACCGCTTTGCGACCGTGGCCTTCGACCTGTGCGGGCATGAGAATGCGCGCCGGGTGGACATTCCGGATTTTGACGTTTTCCTGGAAGAGGTGGGGCTGTTCCTGCACTGGGTCAAGCAGCACTTCCCGGGCGTGCCGGTGTTCATCATGGGGCATTCGATGGGGGCGTTGATCGCCACCCGCTTCGGCCTGGAACGGCTGGAGCGCGATCCGCTGGTGAAGGGCTTTGTCCTGTCGTCGCCGTATTACGTGAATGCGATCAAGCTGCCGGCGCTGCTGGAGAAGATGTCGGGCGTGCTGGCGAAGCTGGCGCCGACCATGAAGGTGCCGATGGCTTCACTGACCGATGTGCTCACGCACGACGAGGCCATCACCGCGCGCCATCACCGCGACGAGGCCGATGGCGTGCGCGCGAGCGAATGCACGGTGCGCTTCGGCGTGGCGCTGCAGGGGGCGCAGAAGGGATTGGCGGAAAAGATGCCGACCTGGCGCTGGCCGCTGTATGCGGTCGTGGCGGGGGACGACAAGCTGGCGGATCCGAAGGCGACGCTGGATTTGCTGGCCATGATCGATCCCAAGCTGCTGGAATGCCATGTGCAGCACGAGAACTACCACGAAAATTTCAATGAAGTGAACCGCGAGGAAATCTACGCGGACATACTGCGCTGGATGTGCGGGCGCTTGTCGACCCCGGCAGGGCAGGGGCAGACACAAGTGTCTGACCCCGTTTGATCTTGCGGCGCAGATCAACAGCGCACAACCCGGAGTCTGATGCCGCCGCGTTGACGAGGGTCTGACCCTTGGGTCAGACCCTGCCTTCCCGGTTTTAAGAAGCCAGCTTCTGCTTCAGCAGCTCGGTCAGCTGTGCCGGATTCGCTTTGCCTTTCGAAGCCTTCATGGCCTGGCCGATCAGTGCGTTGATGGCTGCTTCCTTGCCAGCGCGGTACTGCTCGACGGACTTCTCGTTGTTGGCGATCACCTCGTTGACAATGGCTTCCAGCGCGCCGGTATCGGAAATCTGCTTGAGGCCCTTCTGCTCGATGATCACATCGACCAGGTTCGGGTCTTCCGACTTGGCTTCCCACATCGCGCCGAAGACTTCCTTGGCGATCTTGTTGGAAATGGTGCCGTCGGCGATGCGCTTGAGCATGCCGGCCAGCTGCGCAGGCAGCACCGGCGCCTCGGCGATTTCCACGCCTTCCCGGTTCAGGGTCGACGACACGTCGCCCATCAGCCAGTTGGCGGCAGCCTTGGCGTTCTCCTTGCCCGCAGCCGCCACCACGGCCTCGAAGTAGGTGGCCATGCCCTTGGAGGCGGTCAGCACCAGCGAATCGTATTCCGGCAGCTTGTACTCTTCCACGAAGCGCGTGCGCATCACCGCCGGCAGCTCCGGCATCGACGCCTTGACGGTGTCGATCCATTCCTGCGAGATCGCCAGCGGCGGCAGGTCCGGGTCCGGGAAGTAGCGGTAATCCTGCGCGTCTTCCTTGGTGCGCATTTCGCGGGTGACCTTCTTGTCCGGATCGTACAGGCGGGTGGCCTGCACCACCTTGCCGCCGTCTTCGATCAGCTCGATCTGGCGGCGCACTTCCACGTGCACGGCTTCTTCAATGAAGCGGAAAGAGTTCAGGTTCTTGATCTCGCAGCGGGTGCCGAATTCCTTCTGGCCCTTCGGGCGCACGGACACGTTCACGTCGCAGCGGAAGGAGCCTTCCTGCATGTTGCCGTCGCAGATGCCCAGCCACACCACCAGGCCGTGCAGGGCCTTGCAGTAGGCCACGGCCTCGGCGGCGGAACGGATCTCAGGCTCGGACACGATTTCCAGCAGCGGCGTGCCGGCGCGGTTCAGGTCAATGCCCGACATGCCGTGGTAATCCTCGTGCAGCGACTTGCCCGCGTCTTCCTCGAGGTGGGCGCGGGTCAGGTTCACGGTACGGGTAACGAACTCGCCATCCTTCTCGAAGCCGAAAGTGAGCTTGCCGCCTTGTACCACCGGATCTTCGAACTGCGAGATCTGGTAGCCCTTCGGCAGGTCGGGGTAGAAGTAGTTCTTGCGTGCGAACACCGACTGCGGCGCGATCTTCGCGTCCACGGCCAGGCCGAAGCGGATGGCACGGTCGACGGCCATCTTGTTCATCACCGGCAGCACGCCCGGCAGCGCCAGGTCAACCGGGCTGGCCTGGGTGTTTGGTTCGGCGCCGAACTTGGTCGGCGAACCGCTGAAAATTTTGGATTCGGTCGTGAGCTGAACGTGGTTCTCAAGACCGATGACGACTTCCCATTCCATATTCTTTTTCCTTATCAGATGCCGGTCGGAGCGCGCTTGTGCCAGTCAGTCGCCTGCTGGAACTGGTGGGCCACATTCAGCAGCTTCGCTTCGCTGAAGTAGTTGCCGATGATTTGCAGGCCCACCGGGCGCTTGGCGTTCTTCTCGCCTTCGCCGAAACCGCAAGGGATGGACATGCCGGGCAGGCCGGCCAGGCTGGTGGACAGGGTGAAGATGTCGGCCAAATAGTTCGCTACCGGATCGTCGGCCTTCGAGCCCAGGTCCCAGGCCACGGTCGGGGCCACCGGGCCCATGATCACGTCGCACTGGCTGCCCAGCACGTTGGCGAAGTCCTGCGTGATCTTGCGGCGGATCTTCTGCGCCTTCAGGTAGTACGCGTCGTAGTAGCCGTGGCACAGGATGTAGGTGCCGACCATGATGCGGCGCTGCACTTCCGGGCCGAAGCCCTCGGCGCGGCTCTTGCGGTACATGTCCTGCAGGTCCTTGTAGCCTTCGGCGCGGTGGCCGTAGCGCACGCCGTCAAAGCGCGACAGGTTGGACGAGGCTTCCGCCGGCGCGATCATGTAGTAGGCCGGGATCGACAGCGCGGTGTTCGGCAGCGAAATGTCGACCAGGCTGGCGCCCAGCTCCACGTACTTGGCCAGCGCGGCGCGCACGGCTTTCTCGACGTCGGCGGCAATGCCTTCACCGAAGTATTCCTTCGGTACGCCGATGCGCAGGCCGGTCAGCGGCTTGCCCAGCTCGCGCGTGTAGTCTTCGGCCACGTTGCCTTGCTCGGCCGTCAGGCTGGTCGAGTCGCGCTCGTCGAAGCCGGTGATGGCCGACAGCAGCAGCGCGCAGTCTTCGGCGGTTTGCGCCATCGGGCCCGCCTGGTCCAGCGAGGAGGCATAGGCGATCATGCCGAAGCGCGAGGCGCGGCCGTAGGTAGGCTTGATGCCGGTGATGCCGCAGAAGGCGGCCGGCTGGCGGATCGATCCGCCCGTGTCGGTGCCGGTGGCGGCGGGCGCCAGGCGTGCGGCGACGGCCGCGGCGGAACCGCCGGAGGAGCCGCCTGGGATGGCGCCCTTGTCCCACGGGTTCTTCACGGCGCCGAAGGCGGAGTTTTCATTGGCCGAACCCATGGCGAATTCGTCGCAATTGAGCTTGCCGAGGGTGACCATGCCGGCGTCCTGCAGCTTGCGCACCACGGTGGCGTCGAATGGGCTGACGTAGTTGGCCAGCATCTTCGAGCCGGCGGTGGAGCGCCAGCCTTTGGTGACGAAAATGTCCTTGTGTGCGATCGGCACGCCGGTCAGCGCGGTGGCGGTGCCGTCGGCGATGCGGCGGTCGGCTTCTTCCGCCTGGGCCAGCGTCAGGGCGCGGTCCACGTGCAGGAAGGCGTTCAGGTCGCTTTTCTCAATGCGGTCCAGGAAGTGGCTCGCCAGCTGGACGGCGCTGATTTCCTTTTTTTGCAGGAGCTCGGAGAGCTCTTTGATTGTTTTAGTGTGCATTCGTTTTCCTTTTAACCCGGTAAACCTGGGTCAGACCCAAGGGTCGGACCCGTATCACGCGGCGGCCGCGTACCAGGGGTCTGACCCTTGGGGCCGACCCCGCCTTACCGGGTTTGATTATTCGATCACCTTCGGCACCAGGTACAAGCCATCCTCGGTCTTCGGCGCCACTTGCTGGTATTCCTCGCGGCGGTTCGGCTCCGTCGCCACGTCCTCGCGCAGGCGCAAGGCGACCTGCATGGCATTGGCCAGCGGGTGGGACAGCGGGGCGACACCCTCGGTGTCCACGGCCTGCATCTGCTCGGCCAGCGCGAAAATGCCATTCAGCTTGTCCAGCATATTGGCGGAATGGGCTTCGTCCATCTCCAACTGGGCCAGTTTGGCGATGCGGTTAACGTCGTTCAGTGTCAGGGACATGGAATTGTTAGAAAGATAATTTATTGAATTGATTGCCTATCGCCAGTTAAATAACGGCTAACGCCGCGTAATTCAACGGTTGCGTGCACGCACAATAGAGTGGATTTAGGGCAAATAAGCTGTAGATTATAAGGTACAATCGCGGGCTAATGCGTTGCTGGTGCTGAATTCCCGCCTGG
Source organism: Pseudoduganella sp. (assembly GCA_021323265.1). Taxonomy (GTDB): domain Bacteria; phylum Pseudomonadota; class Gammaproteobacteria; order Burkholderiales; family Burkholderiaceae_D; genus Rugamonas. The sequence continues at coordinate 5,666 of JAJTCO010000122.1, forward strand.
CCGCATTGGACCGGATTCTCCAAATAACGAATTTTGCGCATTGCGCCCTACAGGACACACATGTTTGGTTTTTTACGTCGATATATTTCGTCTGACCTGGCCATTGACCTCGGCACGGCGAACACCCTGATTTACGTGCGCGGTTCCGGCATCGTGCTGGACGAGCCGTCCGTGGTGGCGATCCGCCAGGAAGGCGGCCCGAACGGCAAGAAGACAATCCAGGCCGTCGGTAAGGAAGCGAAGCAGATGCTGGGCAAGGTGCCTGGCAACATCGAGGCGATTCGCCCGATGAAGGACGGCGTGATCGCCGACTTCACCGTCACCGAGCAGATGCTCAAGCAGTTCATCCGCATGGTGCACGACTCCAAGTTCTTCCGTCCGTCGCCGCGCATCATCATTTGCGTGCCGTGCGGCTCGACCCAGGTGGAGCGCCGCGCGATCCGCGAATCGGCGTTGGGCGCCGGCGCATCGCAGGTGTACCTGATCGAAGAACCGATGGCGGCGGCGATCGGCGCCGGCCTGCCGGTCTCCGACGCCACCGGCTCGATGGTGGTCGACATCGGCGGCGGCACCACCGAAGTGGGCATCATCTCGCTGGGCGGCATGGTGTACAAGGGTTCCGTGCGCGTGGGCGGCGACAAGTTCGACGAAGCGATCGTCAACTACATCCGCCGCAACTACGGCATGCTGATCGGCGAGCAGACCGCCGAAGCGATC
>JAJTCO010000058.1 GCA_021323265.1 Pseudoduganella sp.
CGACGTTCTTTTCGCGCGCCAGCGCATCAACCAATAACAATACTTCGCGACTCATGCTTTGCGGCTCCCAAAATTCACCTGCGGCACCAAGCGTGCCTTATCAATGTCCGCGAGCGTGAAATTCAGCACCGCCGGACCTTCTTTACCTTCAAATTCAATACCCAGTTGCTCGCCCTCGGGCTCCGTGAGGATGCCCTGGTAGGACTTGCGGTTCGCAGTGCCGGGAATGGCCATGCGCAGCTTGACGATGGCTTCGCAACCGGCAAAGCGGACGAAGTCGGCAAACTTGCGCAGCGGACGGTCCAGGCCGGGCGACGAAATCTCGAGGCGTTCGTAAGGAACATTCTCGACCGTCAGCACGTGCGACAGCTGGTGGCTTACGGTGGCGCAGTCTTCAACCGTGATCGGGCCCTTTTCTTCCGCATCTTCGGCGCTGAAGTCGATATAGACACGCAGCAATCCGCGTTCGGCCCGTTCGAAATCCACCAGGTCGTAGCCGAGGCCAGCGACGGTTTTTTCAATCAATTCAGGCAGTTGCAAAAGAAATCTCCAAATACTTAAAACGGTTCAACCAAAAAAAAATGGGCAACTGCCCATCTTTCGTTACTGCAGCCAGATGAAAGCACTCTCAGCAAATAATCCTGCGAAGAACTTTAACTAGGCTGCTCATTATAGCGCCTTATTGATTTCGCTGCAATGCCGCATACCACATGGGACGCTGATATAACAATAGGAAGCTGCTTAAAAACCAACAGCCGGACCCGGCCAAGCAGGTCCGACCCAAGGGTCGGACCCCGGCCCGCCGGCCCGCGGAATTAACCCTTGCGGCGGCGTGGCATGCCGTGGTCGGACGCCCCGCCGCGCGGCTGGTGGCCGCCGCGGCGCTGCTGGCCGGCGCCGTGGTTGGCGAAGCCGAAGGTGGTCATCAACGGGTCCGGCTGGCGCGGGCCTGCCTGGCCCTTGCCTTTGCCCTTGCCTTTGCCGCCGCCAGCACCAGCACCGGCGCCGCCGCGGCCGCCCGGCTGCTGGTCGGTAAAGCCGCCCCCATGGCGCGGTGCACCAAAGAAGCTGCCCTGGCCCTGGTTGCGGCCGCCGCGCGGCGCCATCGGGAACGGGTCGGCGTTCTTGTTGCTCACGTCCATGCGGTTGCCGTTCGGCTCGCGGTCGCGCTTGCCCTGCGCCGGGCCGCCCGCCTTCTTGCCGTCGCCGGCGGCCGGCGCGCCCGCTTCCTTCTTGAAGCCCACCGCGTTCAGCAGGTCGCGCACGGTGTTCTCTTCCATTTCTTCCCAGCGGCCGCGCTTCAGGTTGCTCGGCAGGGTCAGCGCGCCGTAGCGCGTACGGATCAGGCGCGAGACGGTCAGGCCGATCGCTTCGAACATGCGGCGCACCTCGCGGTTGCGGCCTTCGCCGATGACCACGCGGTACCATTTGTTCACGCCTTCACCGCCGCCATCGGCGATCTTGGAGAACTGCGCCAGGCCGTCTTCCAGCTCGACGCCGGCCAGCAGCTTCTGGCGCATGCCCTCTTCCAGCTCGCCCAGCGTACGCACGGCGTATTCGCGGTCGATGTTGTAGCGCGGGTGCATCAGGCGGTTGGCCAGGTCACCGGAGGTGGTAAACAGCAGCAAGCCTTCGGTGTTGAAGTCCAGGCGGCCCACGGCCAGCCACTTGCCGGTCTTCATGGTGGGCAGGCGGTCGAATACCGATGGGCGGCCATCCGGGTCGTCGTGCGACACGATTTCGCCGGCCGGCTTGTGGTAGACCAGCACGCGCGGCGGCTTCTTGCTCACCTTGCGCTGCACCAGCTTGCCGTTGATGCGCACCGCATCGGTCGGCAGGATGCGCTGGCCGATGTGGGCCGGCTCGCCGTTCACCGACACGCGGCCGGCAATGATCAGTTCTTCCATGTCGCGGCGCGAGCCCATGCCCGCTTCGGCCAGCACCTTGTGCAGCTTCGGCGCGTCGTCCTCGGCCGTCAGGTCGCGGCGCGCCTTGGCCGGCTTGCCGGAACCGCCCTCTTCGCGGTCAAAGGCATCCGAGGTCACGAAGGAGAACACGGCGTCGGCGTCGGACGCCTTGTCCTTGGCCTTCATCTTGTTGCCGAAGGCGCCCGCCACGCGCGGCTTTTGCACGTGGCCCGGCTTGCCCTGGCCGCCTTCGCCGGCCGGCGCGCCCTGGCCTTCGCCATGCGCCTGCTTGCCGTGCTTGCCCTTCTTGCCCTTGTGCTTACCCTGGCGTTCGCCGCGCTTTTCGCCCGGCACGGCCGCTGGCCATGGGTTGCCGCCTTCGGCAGCCCCTTCGGCGCCGGCGGCGGCAGGCTCGCCTGCCGACTCGGCCACCACGGCGGCCACCACGGCCGCTTTTTCCGCCTGGCGCAGGGCGCGCTGCTCGCGCATCTGGCGCGGACCGCGCGGCGTACGACCGCGCTCCTTGGTCTGCTCCGCAGCTTCGCCGTCCGCCGCGGGGGCGGCAGCCGGCACTGCCGGCGCTGCCTCCACCACCTCGGCGGCCACCGCCTTCTTGGCGCGCGGCTTCTTCACGGGCGCCGCCTCGGCGCCGGCAGCCGGCTGCTCGCCCGCTACCGCTTCGGCAGCCGCCGCTTGGTCCGCCTTGACGGCGGCCGCGCTGCGGCGCTTCGGCTTGGGCTCCGTGCCTGCCGGGGCGCCGGATGCGGCGAGCGCCTTGTCGGCTTCGATCTGGGCTTTGGTGCGACGTTTTGGCTTGGCGGGTGCCGCTTCGGCAGCCGGGATGCCGGTCTCAGGGGTGTTGTCAGGGTTGTTCATTATTCGTTTCTGCTAAGGGCTCGACGTTTTCGGGCGCCGGGTCGTCCATTACCGACGGCGCCTCGTCCGGCGTCGCCTCATTCTCTTGTGCTGCGTGTGCTTCCTGCGCCGCCTTCTCGAAGTTCTCTGTCAGCCGCGCCTCCAGTACTTCCAGCGGATTCTCGTTTTGCGTATCGCTGATCTGCTGCAACGGCGGCAGCTGCGACAGCGATTCCAGTCCCAGGTCGTCCAGGAACTGCTTCGTGGTGCCCAGCAAGGCCGGGCGCCCCAATACGTCGCGGTAGCCGACCGTGTCGACCCAGCCGCGGTCTTCCAGCATCTTGATCGTCTGCGAGTTCACTGCGACACCGCGGATTTCCTCGATGTCGCCGCGCGTGACGGGCTGCCGGTAGGCGATGATGGCCAGCGTTTCCAGCGTGGCCCGCGAATATTTCTGCGGCTTTTCCGGGTTCAGGCGATCCAGGTAGAGCTTCATTTCCGGCCGACTCTGGAAGCGCCAGCCACTCGACAGGCTGACCACTTCAATGCCGCGCCCTTGCCATTCCTGGCGCAATTCTTCCAACAATTCCTTGATCGTATCGCCGCCGACGCCCACGCCCAATGCATTGCCCTGGTCGTCGGTTTCGACGTACAGCTTTTTCAGGCTGTGGATCGATAAGGGTTCACGAGCGCATAGCAGCGCGGTTTCGAGGACTTTCTTAGCCTCTACAGTATCCATACTCGACAAGTTGGTTAACTATGCAAGGAGATGCGCCGGACCGCTGCGCGCCGGGGCGAGAGTCTCAGGTGGAGAGCGTTTTCGGGGCGAAAACAAGGCAGGCGACAGGCGCCGCTTCATCCAACTTGGCCAATTGTACCTGATAAAGCGTCGGAGAAGTGTAAAAGCCTGTATCCGCTCAAGCGGCCAGCTTTTCCGCCAGAATTGCCGATACGCCAACGAACGCCGGGTACTCGGCCGTGATCACATAGGTGGGGATGGCCGCCAGGTAGCCGTGGAAACGGCCCTTCTCCTCGAAGCGGGCGCGGAAGCCGGAACGGTCGAAGCGCTCGCCCAGGCGCGGCACGATGCCGCCGCCAATATAGATGCCGCCCGTCGCCCCCAGGGTCACGCCCAGGTTGCCGGCGATGGTGCCCAGCATGGTGCAGAAATGCTCGATCACGTCGTCGCACAGCGGGCATTCGCCGGCCAGGGCGCGGCGCGCGATTTCCGGCGCACCCAGGGTGGCCGGGTCGGCGCCGCGCTGGGCAGCCAGGGCGCGGTAGATCAGCTCGATACCCACGCCCGACAGCAGGCGCTCGGCCGACACGTGCTGGAACTCGGTCCAGGCATATTGCAGGATCGCCACTTCTGCCGGATTCATGGGCGGAAAGGTGACATGGCCGCCTTCGCTCAGCAGCGCGGTCCAGCCCGTGGCCGACGGAATCAGTCCGGACACGCCCAGGCCGGTGCCGGCGCCGAGCAAGCCCAGCGGCGCGCCGGCTTGCGCCACGCCGCCGCCCACCTGGCGCTTCTGGTGATCGGCCAGCAGCGGCAGCGAGCGCGCCAGGGCCGTGAAATCGTTGGCCACCACCAGCACGTCGAAGCCGACCGCCACGCGCATGGCTTCGATCGAGAATTCCCAGTGGTGGTTGGTCATCTTGACGAAGTCGCCGTTGACCGGGTTGGCAATCGCGATCGCCCCGTGACGGATGCCGCGCCCGGCCGCGGCGGCCACGTCCGGCAGCGCCAGGTAGGCTTTCAGCGCATCGGCCAGCGTCGGGTAGGCGGCGCAGGCCAGCACATGGATGTGCGCGATCGCGCCCCCCGCCATTTCCAGCGCAAACCGGGCATTGGTGCCGCCCACGTCGGCCAGCAGGCGCGGGCTGTGGATGGCGATCGGTGCAGCGGAGTGGGTCTGGACGGTCATGGGCACAAACGGTTAAGTGGAGCCCTAATCCTAAGGGATTTGTTGGCCAGGACGCAAGGATTTATTTGTAGTTTGGGTACAAGAACCCGACAACTGACCCACTAATGCTACATTGCGGAATATATGGACGGTAGTATGACTACTCCGGCACGCCCACGCGGGCGCAGCGGCGCCGCCCCGGCACGGGGCCCGCGCGCGCGGATCAATGGCGGGAATCGACGGGGGTGAGGCTTTCGGGCGTGGCTTGCGCGATGACGGCCGATTCGCTCTCGCCGCGGAAGGCGCTGTTCCAGGCGTCCAGGCCGCCGTGCAGGGGCTTGGCGCGCTTGTAGCCGTGGGCGTGCAATTGCTTGGCGAGCTTGGCGGCGGTGACGTCGTTGGGGCAGCTGCAATAGACAATGATGTGGCGGTCCTTCGGCAGGGACTTGATCAGGGCCAGCGGGTCGCTGCCGCCCACCAGCAGGGCGCCCGGCACGGGCGGCTCCAGGGTCTGGGCGGTGACGCTGCGCGCGTCGACCATGACCGGTTCGTGGCCGGAGTCAAGCAGCGCGCGCAGTTCGTCCACGCTGATGCGTTCGGTCTGCATCGCCTTCTGGAAGCGGCGGCGCTCGATGAACTTGGCCAGCACAAACAGCCCCAGCAGGACAGCCAGCACGCTCAGGGCCGTCGAGCCCATGGTCGACAGCACTTCCAGCACCTTGTCCACGTCGGCATGGAAGTAGGCGCCGATCGCCAGCCCGGTGGCGCTCCACAGCAGGCCGCCGAGCAGGCTGAAGGCGAGGAAGGTCGGCACGCCCGTGCCGAGGGCGCCGGCCATCGGCGGGGCAATGGTGTTGAAACCGGGGATGAACTTGGCCACCACCATCGATTTCGGTCCCCATTTGCGGAAATTGTCTTCCGTCTGGTTCACGCAATAGTCGGGCGAGAGGGAGATCTTGCACAGCAGTTTGAGGATGCGCTTGCCGAAGCGGCGCCCGGCGCGGAACCAGAACAGGTCGCTGAGCAGGCAGGCCGTCATGGCCACGCCGAGCACGACGGGAAACGGCGTGCCGCCGTCGACCGCCAGCGCGCCCGCCACGATCAGGATCGGATAGGCAGGAATCGGCAAACCCATCTGCTCGACCAGCACCACGGCAAAGACGATCAGGACACCATACTGCTGCAAAAGGGTAATTAGGTTAGCCATAGTCCTTCTATGGTAGCGCAAATTGCCCGTTACGACAGGGCCCCTTCCGCCCGCGCCGGCCCGGCGTACGCCACTTCCAGCTGCTGGGCCAGCAGGTCGAACAGCTTGTCGTGCTGCACCGGCTTGCGCAGGAAGTCGTCGGCGCCGGCCGCCAGGGCTTGCTGGCGTTCCTCGTCGAAGGCCGACGCCGACAGCAGCACCACGCGCGGTTGCGGCAGGCTGCGGTCGGCCCGCAGGCGCCGCGTCGTTTCCAGCCCGTCCAGCAGCGGCAGGCGCCAATCGAGCAGCACCAGTTCCGGGTCCAGCTGGGCGATGGCGTCCAGCACCTCCGCCCCATCGGACGCTTCGTGCACTTCGAAGCCGGCCGGCGCCAGCAGGCTGCGCAGCAGGTGGCGGTCGTCCACGCCGTCGGCCGCCACCAAGATGCGGCGCCCCTGGTGCGCCGGCGCCAGCTGCGGCAGGCGGGCCGGCGGCGTCGCGGCCTGCGCGGCATCGGCCTGCTCCGCCTCGATGGCGAAGCGCGCCTCCAGGCTTGCGCCGGGCGCCCCGTCCATGGCCAGCTCGCCGCCCATGATGCGCACATACTGGTGCGCGATCGCCAGCGCCAGGCCGCCGCCCGCGCCCCCGTCTGGCGCCGCGGGCGTGGCGCCGGCATGGCGTACGGCAAAGGCCAGGCCATGGCGCCGCCCGGGCAAGGCCGTGGCGTGCAGCGACAGCGTGAGGCGGCCGCCGCGCGCCAACTTAAGCGCATGGGAGGCGAGATTGAGCAGCACCTGGCGCAGCTTGGGACCGTCCAGCATCAGCGCAGGCGGCAGCGCGTCGCAGTCGAGCGCGAGCGCCACGCCCCCTTGCGCCGCGCGCGCGCTGACCATGTCGCGCACGTCGCGCAGCAATTGTCCGGCGTCGGCCACGGCGGGGTGCAGGCCGACCCCGCCCGCCTCCAGCCTGGCCAGCTCCAGCACGTCGTTGATCAGCGTGAGCAGCAGCTGGCCGGAGCGGTGAATGATGGCCATGTTGCGCTGCTCGTCGTCCGACATGGTGGACGACTGCGCCATCAGGCGCGAGAAGCCGATGATGGAGTCGAGCGGCGCGTGCAGCGCCTGGCTCATGCTGGAGAGGAACACGCTCTTGGCGCGGCCGGCGGCCTGCGCCTCGGCCACGGCCGCGGACAGCGCCGCGGTGCGTTCGGCCACCAGCTCTTCCAGGTGGCTACGGTGGCGCCGCAGTTCCAGCTCGGTCTCGGCAGCCTCGGTAATGTCGATGCTGACGCCGACCAGGCGCACCACCCTGCCTTCCGCGTCGCGCATGGAGCGCGCCATCGCGCGCAGGTGGCGCGTCGAACCGTCGCCGCGGCGCACCCGGAAGCGCAAGGAAAACTCGCGCTGGCCATTGAGCACCGCGGACACTTCGGTGTGCGCGCGCTCGCGGTCCTCCGGCACCACGCGCGCCAGCCAGGCCCTGTAGTTGCCGCCGCCCAGGCGCGAGGTCAGGCCGTACTGGCGCATGGTCTCGTCATCCTGCACCAGCTCGTCGTTGAGCACATCCCAGTCCCAGATGCCGATGCGCGCCGCGCGCGTGGCCACGGTCAGCCGCTCTTCGCTTTCGCGCATGGAACGGTAGCGCGCATCGAGCAGCGCCCACATGCGGTGGATGGATTTGTTCAGGACATCGAGCTCGCCGAAGAACCAGGCCTTGTGCGGCGTGTCGCCCGCCACGTATTGGCCGATCGCCTTCAGCGGGCGCAGGATCAGGAACCACAGCAAGCCGTACACGCTGGCCACCAGCACCGCCGCCAGCACCAGGATGGCCAGCATGGCGGTGCTGCGCCAGTCGCGCAACTCCTGCTGCACGTGCACTGGCGTCGCGAAAACCTTGATGGTGCCGATGGCGCCGCCTTCGGCCAGGACGGGGTGCTGGGCCACCAGCATGTCCGGCGTGGTGCGCAAGGGGCGGCCGGTTTCCAGCTTGCCGCCCGCAGCGCGCTGCACCACGTGCTCGCGCTTGGCGCCCGCACCGTACAGGACCACGGCATGCAGGTCGCGCTGGTTCATGGCGGCGCGCATGATGGACAGTACCTGGCGGTCGTCGAAGTTCCAGGCCGGCAGCGCCACGCCCAGCGCCAGCTGCTCCGCGCTGGTGTTCAGGACGCGTTCAAGCGCCTGCCAGCGCTTGTCGCGCTCGGAAGAGTAGGAATACGCCGCAAACACCAGCAGCACGGCGCTGACAATAGCCGCCAGCGCCACGCTGACCAGCAATGCGATGGAGGCAACCTTGTTCGTACGCAAAGACCTGCTCCAGTCTTGGCGCCGCGGAACACGGCGCCGGAAGGACCAGTTTGCCAGCTTTGCCGGGGCCGATCAAGCAGCCCTTGGAATGGCGTCCAGCAGCGCGCGCGTGTAGGGGTGGCGCGGATTGCGGTACAGCTCATCGGCATCGGCCATTTCCACCACCTCCCCATGGCGCATCACCATCACCTGGTCGGAAATGTATTTCACCACCGACAGGTCGTGCGAAATGAAGATATAGGACAGGCCCAGTTCGTCCTGCAGGTCCTGCAGCAGGTTCAGCACCTGTGCCTGCACCGACACGTCCAGCGCGGAGACCGATTCGTCGCAGACCAGGATTTCGGGCTGCATGGTCAGGCAACGCGCGATGGCGATGCGCTGCCGCTGGCCGCCGGAGAATTCGTGCGGGTAGCGGTGGTAAGCCTGCTGCGCCAGCCCGACCCGCTCCAGCAGCGCCAGCGCCATCTGCGTGCGCGCCGCATCACTGGCGCCGATGCCGTGCAGGCGCATCGGCTCCAGCAGGATCTGGCCGACCGTAAAGCGCGGGTTCAGCGATGCGTAGGGATTCTGGAAAATGATCTGGATGCGGCGCTTGTAGGGCTGGAACTCCCTGGCGCTCATGGCCAGCAGGTCGCGCCCGTCGAACATGGCGCTGCCGCCGCTGGCCTGGTGCAGGCGCAGCAAGGTCAGTCCCATGGTGGACTTGCCGCTGCCCGACTCGCCCACCACGCCCAGCGTCTTGCCGCGCGCAAGCGTGAAGGAGACGTCCTTCACGGCCGCGATCTCGCGCTTGCCGAACCAGCCTTCGCGCTGCCAGAAACTCTTCCTCAAGCCCCGCACCTGCAGCACGACCTCGTCGCCGGGCGCGCTGCCCCGCGTGCGCTGCGGCTGTGCCTCGGCGGCGAGCGCGCGGCCCTCCATGTAGTCGCTGATGACGGGCAGGCGGCGCGGGCGCTGCGCCAGCGGCGGCCGGCAGTGCAGCAGCGCGCGCGTGTACAAGTCCTTCGGATCGGCGAAGACGGCGCGCGCCGGGCCGGCCTCGCGCACTTCGCCGTGGCGCATGACGATCACCTCGTCGGCGATTTCCGCCACCAGGCCCAGGTCGTGCGTGATGAACAGCACCGCCATGCGGTGCTTCTTCTGCAGGCCGGCGATCAGCTCCAGGACCTGCTTCTGGATCGTCACGTCGAGCGCCGTGGTCGGCTCGTCGGCGATCAGCAGCTTCGGCTTGCAGGCAATGGCCATGGCGATCATCACGCGCTGCTGCTGGCCGCCGGACATCTGGCCGGGATACGCGTCGATCCTGCTTGCCGGGTCGGGAATGCCGACTTCCTCCAGCAGTTCCAGCGTGCGCGCGCGTGCCGCGCGCCGTCCCATGCCCATGTGCAGGCGCAGCACTTCGCCGATCTGGAACCCGACCGTGAAAACCGGGTTCAGGGAGGACATCGGCTCCTGGAAGATCATGGCGATCTCCTTGCCGCACATGGCACGCCGCGCGGCCGCTGGCTGGTGCAGCACCTCGCGGCCCTCGAACAGCACGCTGCTGTGCGCGTCGATCAGGGTGGTATGCGGCGGCAGCAGACCCATGACGGCCAGCGAGCTGACCGACTTGCCGCTGCCGGACTCGCCCACCAGGGCGACGGTGCGGTCGTGCGGGATGTCGAAGGAAACGCCCTTGACCGCCTCCACGGTGTCGTCCTGGTCGGTGCGGAAGCGGATGCGCAGATTGCGGACCTGGAGCAGCATGTCATTTCACCTTCGGGTCGAGCGCGTCGCGCAGGGCGTCGGCAAACAGGGAGAAGGCCGTCACCAGCAAGGCCATGGCGCCGGCGGCCGCCGCCAGCTGCCACCATTTGCCCAGGATCAGCTCACTTTGCGCTTCGTTCAGCATGGAGCCCCAGCTCACCACGCCCACCGGCACGCCGAAGCCCAGGAAGGAGAGGATCACCTCGGCCTTGATGAAGCCGACCACCAGGATCGACACCTGCACCAGGGCCACGTGGCTGACGTTGGGGAAGATGTGCATGAACATCTTGCGCCACGCGGAGGCGCCGATGGCGTCGGCCGCCATCACGTACTCGCGCGCCTTGTGCCTGATGTACTCGGCGCGGATCAGGCGGTAAGGCCCGGTCCAGCCGGTCAGGCCAAGGATCAGGACGATCGTCAGCACGCCCCTTTGCTGCAGGACGGCAGCCACCGCCAGGATCATCAATATCGCGGGAATCGCGGTGAAGACGTTGTAGAACCAGTTGAACAGGTCGTCCACCAGGCCGCCGTGGTAGCCGGACACGGCGCCGAACAGGGTGCCCAGGGCCACTGCCAGCGCGGCGGCCGCCAGGCCGACCACGATCGACGTCTCGCCACCCTTGATGGTCTTCTTGATGATGTCGTGTCCCCATTTGTCGGCGCCGAAAGGCAGCGTCGGCGCCCGCTCGCGCGCCGGCTCGGCCACCGCCTTGCCCAGCCGCGCGCGCAGCTCGCGCAAGTCCTCGGCCAGCGGGTCGAACGCGTTGGCCGGCGCGGGGCCCGTACTGGCGGCGCCCTGCCCCGGCAGCGCCGGCGCGCCGGCCGGCGCCGCGAATGCCGGCGGCGCATGGCTGACGGCCACCTCCTCTTCCCAGTCGGCGGCCAGCAAGCCGCTGGCCGATCCCGCAAGCAGCAGCAGGAAGGCGGCCACCACGGCCAGCGCCGCCATGGCAATGCGGTCGCGCCGCAACCGGCGCCAGGCGAGCGTCCATAATCCGGCGGAGTCGTAAGTGGCATGCATGTGCGCTCCTTAGTGCAGCTGAACGCGCGGGTCGACGGCCTGGTACAGCAGGTCCGTCAGCAGGTTGAACACCATGGTGGCCGCCGCCACGTAGACCGTGATGGCCTTGATCACCGGGAAGTCGGAACGCTCCACCGCCAGGATCACCTCGCGCCCGATGCCGGGAATACCGAAGAAGCGCTCAAGCAGGAAGGCCCCGATCAGCATGGCCGGCAGGCTCGCCATTACGTGCGTGATGATGGGAATGGCCGCATTGCGCAGCACGTGCAGCCACATCACGCGGCGCTCGGGCAGGCCCTTGGCGCGCGCCGTGCGCACGTAATCCTGGCCTGCCTCGTCCAGCACGAAGCTGCGGTACAGGCGCAAGGTCGGCGCCAGCGAAACGGCCAGCCCGATCAGGATCGGCAGCGCCGCAAAGCGCAGGTTCTCCAGCAGGCCGTTGCCCCAGCCCTGCACCGGGAACCAGCCGGCCTTATAGGCCAGCCAGTACTGGAACACGATGATGTAGACCAGGATGGAAACCGACATGCCGATGGTGCATACCACCATCACGGCGCGGTCGGTGAGCGAGCCGCGCACGAAGGCCACCGCCAGCGCCAGCGCGACGCCCAGCACGGTTTCCAGGACAGTCAGGGGCACCAGCACCGTCAGCGACGGGCCCAGGCGCGTGGCCAGGATGGCCGCAACCGGCTCGCCAGTGGCCCAGCTCTGGCCGAAATCAAACGTCGCGATCTGCCGCAGGAAAATGCCCAGCTGCACATACCAGGGCTGGTCCACGCCGAGCTGGCGGCGGATGTTCTCGATGCTGGCCGCATCGGCCATCTTGCCGGCCAGTAGGTACGCCGGGTCGCCGCCGACCCAGTTGAACAGCACGAACACCAGCAGCACCACCCCCAGCATGGTGGGCAGCATCTGCCACAGCCGACGCACAACGTATGACAGCATGCTCTCCCCTCGACGACACGCAACGGGCGTAACGATAACCCATACGTAGTTCACTTACCAATGTTTCAGAAATGAGACGCTTCGTCTAAAAATTGTAGCGCTCGCAATTTTTCAATTGACCCAATGTTGGCCGAATGCTCTCATCTTGCCCGAGGGAACCATTAATGAAAATGGTTTCTTCAAATGGGAGCACCAGAGCAGTTGTCAAAAAGCTGTCGCTCGTTTTTTTTGGTACGAAAATTTGGAGAATGAAAACATGATGGAAAAGATCATGGCGCGCTCCGTGCGCGTGATGTTTGCTGGCGGCATGGTCGCCAGCCTGGCCGCCCCGGCCTTTGCGCAGGACGCCGCGCCGATGCAACGCGTGGAAGTGACGGGTTCGAGCATCAAGCGCGCCAGCGCGGAAACCGCATCGCCGATCCAGGTCATCAGCAAGGAAGACTTGATGAAGTCCGGCAAGGCCACGGTGGCCGAATACCTGCAAACCCTGACCGTGGACGGCGCCGGCTCCTTGCCGACCGGCTTTGGCAACGGCTTTGCCGCCGGCTCCACCGCCATCTCGCTGCGCGGCCTGGGCGCCACTTCCACCCTGGTGCTGCTGAATGGCCGCCGCATGGCGCCGTTCGCCCGCGCCGACGACGGCCAGAAGAGCTTCACCGACCTGTCGAGCGTGCCGATGCAGATCGTCGAACGCATTGAAATCCTGAAGGATGGCGCTTCCTCCATCTACGGCGCGGACGCCATTGCCGGCGTGGTCAACGTCATCCTGCGCAAGGACTTCACCGGCCTGCAGCTGAAAGGCGACACCGGCTGGTCGCGTTACCAGGATGCCAAGCAGAACAAGGCCGCCATTACCTACGGCGTGGGCAACCTGGACGAAGACAAGTTCAACTGGGTGGTCAACGCCGAATTCTCCGACTTCGACCGCCTGAAGAACAAGGACCGCAAAGAGCGCGGCCACATCGGCCATGGCGACCTGCGTCCGTATGGCTTCCCGGTCGGCACCCAGTTCGCCGGCGGCTATATCAGTGGCGTCAACAATGCCAACGCCAACAACCCGGCCGGCGCCATCCGCAATCCCGTCACCAACGTGTACACCACGCTGCCTGGCTGCGCCGGCCTGACCGAGACCGCCAACCAGAGCGGCGCCAACGGCGGCTGCCTGTGGCACCACGACCAGTTCCGCGACATGCAGCCGGAAATCGAATCGGTCAACTTGTACACCCGCGGCACCTGGCAGATCAAGGACGATATGCAGGTGTATGCCGAAGTGGGTTACTCCAAGCGCGACACCGCGTTTACGATGATCCCGCCGGCCATCACGCCGACCGTGGCCTTCCCGCCCAATGCCACCAACCCGCTGGGCTTCATCAACTACGGCAACCTGAACCTGATGGCCGCCAGCCACCCGCAGAATCCGTATGGCGCCCCGGCCCGCGTGCGCTACTCGGCCTTCGACATCGGCCCGCAGGTGCGTACCGCCAACAACAAGTTCACCCGCTTCGTGACCGGCATCAAGGGCCAGGCCGCCGGCTGGGATTACGACGGTGGCTTCACCCACTCCGAGTCCAAGCTGCACCTGAACTACAGCAACATGCTGAACATGAACGTGCTGCGCGACGCGCTGGGCAACCCGGCTTCGCCGCACTTCCCGTACTACATCGGCGCCGAAGCATCGAAGAACAAGCCATCGCTGTACGCGGCCCTGGTGACCAACGCGATTTCCGATTCCACCACCAAGCTCGACGTGATCGACTTCCACGCCTCGCGTGAACTGATGGCCCTGCCGGGCGGCAACATGGGCCTGGCCATCGGCGCCGAGCACCGCAAGGAAAAAGTGGTGAACCCTTCGCTGTCGGGCACCATCGACGGCTCGGTCAACGCTTCCTACGTGGCCGCCTTCGGCGACACCAAGGTCAGCGCCGTCTTTGCCGAAGTGATCGCACCGGTGCTGAAGGGCGTCGAGTTGAGCGCTGCCGTCCGTTACGACAAGTACGACAACTTCAACTCCACCACCCCGAAAGCCGGCATCAAGTGGACGCCGATCAAGAGCTTCGCCCTGCGCGGCACCTACACCGAAGGCTTCCGCGCTCCGGGCCCTGCCGAAGGCAGCCCAAGCTCGCAGTCGACCGGCACCTCGACCGTGCGCGACCCGATCCGCTGCCCAGGCGGCACCCCGGCCGCCGGCGGCGCCACCTCCACCGATTGCTCGATCCCGGTCGCCGCGGTCAAGGTGGGCAACCCTGCCCTGAAACCGGAAACCTCGAAAGGCTCGACCCTGGGCCTGGTGTGGGATCCGTTCGACGGCACCAGCATCGCGCTGGACGCGTGGAAGATCAAGCGCTCCAACGAGATCAACCCGCTGCCGTATAACGAAGCGGCCGCCCTGCCGACCGCCATCCGCAACGACAACAACCTGATCGTCAACGGCGTCGCCATCCCGGGCACCGGCACCCTGGTGCTGACCCAGGCCCCGTACCGCAACTCCAGCTTCACCGAAGTGAGCGGCGTCGACCTGGACATCAAGCAGCGCATCCGCCTGGGCGACTACGGCCGTCTGAACCTGGGCCTGGTGTGGACCCACACCGCGTCCTGGAAGCGTCACGAAAGCGCCACCGTGGCTTACCAGTTCAACGGCACGCACGGCAATTGCGACACCTCGAACTGCGCCGGCACGCCGAAGAACAAGGCCAACCTGAACGCCTCGTGGGACCTGGGCGACTGGAACGTGGCCGGCATCGTGAACTACCGCGACAGCATGGACAACGTGCTGTTCGCCGGCGACCTGTGCGCTTCGAACCTGGCCAATGGCCAGCCGGGCACCAAGGATTGCAAGATCGCCTCCTTCACCACGCTCGACATGTCGGCGCGCTACAACTGGAGCCCGCAGCTGACCCTGTTCGCTTCCATCAATAACGTGACCGACAAGGTGGCGCCGCTCGATCCGCTGACTTATGGCGGCCTGAGCTACAACCCGATGGATGCCAGCGGCGCCATCGGCCGCTACTTCAAGCTGGGCGCGCAGTACAAGTTCTAAGCCCATCCCCTTAGCTACTTGAAAAAACGGCACTTCGGTGCCGTTTTTTGTTTTCCGCGGCGTTCATTTGTTTCCGTTTGTTTCAAGTTAGCAAGTTCACATTGCCTTGATAGCTCATCAATGGTCTGATAACGGCCCCGATAATTTATTAATGAGATTTTCAGCAATGATGATTGAGAAATCCCTGTCACGTTCCCTGCGCGTCCTCTTCGCAGGCAGCCTTGCCCTCGGCAGCAGCGCCGCCTTTGCCCAGGAAGCAGCGCCGGAAGCCCCGATGCAGCGCGTGGAAATCACCGGTTCGAGCATCAAGCGCATCGCCGCCGAATCCTCGCTGCCGGTGCAATCGTTCAGCCAAAAAGACATCAAGAAGTCCGGCGTCTCGACCGTGACCGACTTCATCCAGCAGTTGCCGGCCATGCAGGGCTTTTCCGTGGCGGCGGACTCGGTGGGCGGCGGCGGCGGCGGCGTGACCACGGCCTCGATCCACGACATCGGCGCCGCCTACACCCTGGTGCTGCTGAACGGCCGCCGCATCGCCCCGGCCAACTCCGGCACCACCATCGACCTCAACTCCATCCCCCTGTCGGCCATTGAACGCGTGGAAGTGCTGACCGACGGCGCCTCCGCCCTGTACGGCGCGGACGCCATCGCCGGCGTGGTCAACTTCATCCTGAAAAAAGGCGCCAGCAACTGGGAAGTCAATGCCAAGTATTCGCGCCCTGAAGCGAGCGGCGGCGCCAGCAACTCGGTGTCGCTGAGCAAGGGCTTCGGCGACATCGACGAGGATGGCTACAGCGTGTTCTTCTCCCTCAGCCACGACGAGCAAAAGCAGCTCAAGGCATCCCAGCGCAACTTCGCCAAGACCGGCATCGTCAACTTCACCGACCCGGCCACCGGCAAGGCGCTGCAGTTCATCAACGGCTCCTCGCGCGCGCTGCCGGCCAACGCCGGCGTGACCTACGAGAGCGTCGATCCGGCCACCGGCCAGACCGTCGAGAAGACCGTCAACCTGAACCCGTATGCCCTGGCCCACGGCGGCAAGTGCGCCGCGGTGAACGCCGACTTCTATGGCGACGGCAACTGCTACTTCGACAACGCCTCCACCATCGAGATCAACCCGCAATCGCAGCGCGATTCCCTGTTCTCCTCCGGCAGCGTCAAGCTGGGCAACACCGGCTTCACCGGCTTCTTCGACCTGGCCTACACCGAAGCGAAGATCGTCGCCTCCATCGCCCCCTACCCGGCCGACTTCTCGATCGCCAAGGGTTCGGCCCTGTACAACAAGTACATCAAGCCCAACCTGACCGCCGCGCAGGACGCCGGCGCCACCTCCGTGGTGGCCAAGTACCGCCTGTACGAAATGGGCAACCGCACCTACGACTACGGCACCAAGGCCACCCACCTGGTGGCCGGCGTGGACGGCGCCGTGGCGGGCTGGGACGTGAACTCGGCCCTGACCTATTCCAAGAACAAGCAGGCGCAGAAGTACGTGGGCGGCTTCCCGCTGGCCGACAAGTTCCAGGCCGCCATCGACGCCGGCACCATCGACCCGTTTGCCTACGGCCTGGGCGAGATGCCGCAGGCGATGCGCGACTCCTTGCTGGCGACCGGCTTTTCCGGCACCTACAACACGCAGACCGTGGAAATGAAGGGCTGGGATGCGCGCGCCTCGCGCGCCGCGTTCCAGCTGCCGGGCGGCACGGCGCAGATCGGCGTGGGCGCGGACTTCCGCAACACGTCCTTCAAGGTGCGCCAGGCCGACGTGGCGAAAAACGCCGCCATCCTGTTCGACAACCCGCAGGTGGACAGCGCCTACGAGCGCGACAACTTCGGCGCCTATACCGAATTGGTGATGCCGGTGAGCAAGGCCCTGGAGCTGACCGGTTCCGCACGTTACGACCAGATCGGCGCCATTGACAACAATTTGACGGGCAAAGAAGTCGGCAACAAGGAAAACGCAGCCACCTGGAAGCTCAGCGCCAAGTACACCGCCGCCAAGAACCTGCTGTTCCGCGCCGCGGCCGGCACCGGCTTCCGCGCCGCCTCGATGCAGGAAATCGCCGGCCCGCTGGAAGACTGGGGCGTCACGGGCGGCAACTACCAGTGCCCGCTGACCGCCGCCAACGGCATGGGCGGCCACCCGCTGGCCGCCTATTGCAACGGCGTGGTGCGCCAGCAGTTCGAAGCGTTCCAGGGCGGCAATCCGAACCTGAAGCCGGAGAAGTCCAAGCAGTGGAGCATCGGCACCGTGTTCGAGCCGACCAATGCGCTGTCCATGTCCTTCGACCTGTGGAACGTGGAAATCCGCGACCAGGTGACGGCCGTATCCGAAGGCCTGATCTTCGACAACCCGGCCAAGTACGCCGACCTGTTTACCACCAAGCACATCGGCTCGACCGGCAAGGACGTGCTGGCGATCAAACTGCTGCCTATTAATATTGGCAAGGTCGAGAACCGTGGCCTGGACTATGACTTCACGCACAAGACCAAGCTGTTCGACGGCAAGCTGACCAGCCGCCTGGCCGGCACCTACCTGATGCGTTCGCGCTACACCACGCCGGGCACCGACGACCAGTGGGAAACCAGCCTGAACCGCTACGGCTCGAACGACAAGGTCAGCTTCCGCCACGTGGTGCGCGCCTCCACCAGCTTCGAGCAGGCGCAATTCACCCACACCCTGAGCGCGAACTACCGCAACGGCTACACCGACAAGGAACAGTCGGCGGACGACTGCTCGGTGATCGAGGCGGGCCAGCCGGGCGCCTGCTACGGCATCACGCTGCAGGTGCCAAGCTACACCACGGTCGACTTCCAGAGCGCCTACCGCCCCATGCCGAACCTGGAACTCACGGGCGGCATCATCAACCTGTTCGACCGCAATCCGCCGTTTACGCTGCGCAATACCGGCTCCCACCAGGTGGGCTACAACCCCGCCTACTCGTCCGCCCTGGGCCGCCAGTTCTACCTGAGCGCATCTTATAAGTTCTGAAATTGTTGTTAATAAAAAGCCATCCCTTTGCGGGGTGGCTTTTTAGACTGTCGTAGAAATCCCACAATTCACGTGACAAATCTGCCAGTTCTGAAATGATTTTCAACTGAACTATCGCAACATTGCCAACTTTTATTCGGAAACGTTACATTGTCCCCGAATAGTCACACTGCCAATTTAGTGCATAACTGCACCTAAATTGGGCCCATCCTGTGGCAACAGACCCGTATTTCCCAGCAATTCTCAGGCGTACACCGTTCGGCCCTTCAACATTGACATAAATTCCATCGGGGTGCTCTCATACCGCATGGAAAAAGCGTTTGGCGTTCTTTTTCATTGGCGTCCATCCGTGGGCATCAAACAAGCAACAGTGCAGGAACCGCAGGGAAACTGCACTGATCTTCATTGAGGGAGTTTATAAAAATGATGGTGGAAAACATTCTGTCCCGTTCTGTACGTCTGGTTTGCGCCGGCGGCATGGCGCTGGGCGTTTCGGCTGCGTTTGCGCAAGAAGCGCAACAACCGATGCAAAAAGTGGAAGTTACCGGTTCGCGTATTCCGACCGCTAACCTCGAAGGTACCAGCCCGATCACCGTGCTGGGCGCCAAAGACATCAAGGTAGACGGCGTCCGTAACGTTGAAAGCCTGCTGAACAACCTGCCACAGGTGTTTGCTGCGCAAACCGGCTCCGTGGCCAACGGCGCAACCGGTACCGCCACCGTCAACCTGCGTGGCCTGGGCGCGAACCGCACCCTGGTGCTGGTCAACGGCAAGCGTCTGCCGTCCGGTTCCGCCGGCACCGCAGCAGCCGACTTGAACCAGATCCCGACCGCCCTGGTCAAGCGCGTTGAAGTGCTGACCGGCGGTGCCGGCGCCGTGTACGGTGCCGACGCTGTGGCTGGTGTGGTCAACTTCATCATGGAAGACAAGTTCGAAGGCGTGCGCGTTGACCTGAACTATTCCGGCTTCAACCACTCGCAAAAGGGCACCGGCGGCGTGGCCGACATCGTGGCTGGCCGTAACAAGACCAACCCGAACGAGTTCAAGGTTCCTGGCGACAAGGACTTCGACGGCATCTCGAAAGACGCTTCCCTGCTGATCGGCGGCAACTTCGACGGCAACAAGGGTAACGCCACCCTGTTCTTCTCCTACAAGAAAGAACACGAACTGCTGCAATCGGAGCGTGACTGGTCCGCTTGCGCCCTGGCTTCCTCGAAGACCGGCTTCTCCTGCGGCGGCTCCTCGACCTCCGCCACCGGCCGCTTCACCAACACCAAGACCGGCACTGCCTACACCACCGATGCCAACGGCATTCCGCGCGTGTACAACAATGCCACCGACCTGTACAACTACGGTCCGATCAACCACCTGCAGCGCCCTGACGAGCGTTATGGCTTCAGCGCTTCGGTCAAGTACGACGTGACCGACAAAATGCGCGTGTACGGCGACTTCGCCTTCCACGACGACACCACCGACGCGCAGATCGCGCCAGGCGGCATCTTCGGTAACGTCTACACCATCCGTTACGACAACCCATTCCTGACCCCGGCAATGCGCACGGCCTTCTCGCTGAACGCACCTGGCGACGAAACCGACGTCGTGATCCAGCGCCGTAACGTTGAAGGCGGTGGCCGCGTTGCCTTCTTCAACAACACTTCCTTCCGCACCCTGTTCGGTGTGAAGGGTGAAGTTGGCGCATGGCAGTACGACGTGTTCGCCCAGACCTCCAAGGTGCGTTCCGCCGGCTCGTCCAACAACTACTTCTCGAAAGACCGCGGCGCCAAGGCGCTGGACGTCGTGAACGTCAACGGCGTGGCAACCTGCGCCTCCGTGGTCAACGGCACCGACGCAAACTGCGTACCGTACAACGTGTTCAAGGTTGGCGGCGTCACCCAGGCAATGCTGGACTACATCCAGATCCCTGGCCAGACCTTCGGCCACACCGCACAGACCATCCAGGGCGCGACCATGTCGGCTGACCTGGGCGAGTACGGCATCAAGCTGCCAACCTCCTCCAACGGCATCGGCCTGTCCTTCGGTCTGGAGCGCCGCACCGAAGAGATGGTGCTGAATCCGGACGGTCCTTCGCAAAACTTCGACCTGGACGGTTCCGGCGGTCCTGTGACCCCAGTGGCCGGCAAGTACACCGTGAAGGATATCTTCGCGGAAACCCGTCTGCCGATCCTGGAAGACAAGCCATTCGCCAAGATGCTCGCCGTCAACGCATCGTTCCGCCGCACCGACATCGACACCGGCGTGAAGGCCAATACCTACGGTATGGGCGTGGAATGGCAGCCTGCCGACATGTTCAAGGTGCGCGGTTCCTACCAGAAGGCCGTGCGCGCGCCGAACATCGTTGAACTGTTCTCGCCAGCTGGCAACAACCTGTTCGACATGGATGCCGATCCATGCGCCGGCGCCACCCCATCCGCTTCGTTCGCCGAGTGCGCACGCACCGGTGTGACCGCAGCCCAGTACGGCAAGATCCAGGATTCCCCAGGCGGCCAGTACAACTACCTGGCAGGCGGCAATCCTAAGCTGAATCCGGAAAAGTCCAAGTCGAAGACCCTGGGCCTGGTGATCCAGCCGATGCCAAACCTGTCCTTCACCGTGGACTACTTCGACATCAAGGTGGAAGACACCATCTCCATCGTGTCGCCAGAGACCACCCTGGAGAAGTGCATGGCCTCGGGTGACGCTGCCTACTGCTCGCAAGTGACCCGCGACTCGCTGGGCACCCTGTGGCTGCTGCCGGAAGCATCGATCGTTGGCACCAACACCAACATCGGTACCCTGGCAACCAAGGGCGTGGACTTCGGCGCGAACTACTCGATGAAGCTGTCGAACGCCATGGGCCGCGTAAGCTTCGCCTTCAACGGCACCCTGCTGGACACCTTCGAAGTTGAAGAGCTGCCAGGCGACGGTTCCTACGATTGCGTCGGTTACTACAACGGCGCCGGCAAGTGCGGCCAGCCACGTCCGGAATGGCGTCACAAGCTGCGCGGCACCTGGGAAACCCCATGGGGCGTAGCCGTGGCCGCCACCTGGCGTCACTTCGGCAGCACCCTGCTGGAAAAAGCCAGCGACAATCCGCTGCTGAAGGGCACCGTCAACGATGTCGACCGCAAGCTGCCGAACATCAACTACCTGGACCTGCACGCTGCTTACAACCTGACCCGCAACATCTCGCTGTCGGCAGGTATCAACAACGTGCTGGACAAAGACCCACCAATCACCTCCCAGATTGGTACCGGCCAGGGTAACGGCAACACCTTCCCGTCCATGTACGACGCGATGGGCCGCAAGATCTTCCTGAACATGACTGCCAAGTTCTAAGATCTTCCGAAGTGCCACCTGCGGGTGGCACGGACGAAAAAAAACCTCGCTTCGGCGAGGTTTTTTTATGGGCGGCCGGCGCCGCGCTACATGTCCCAGTCGGCCTTGGCGCCGCCGCGGAAGCCGTCGATCGCCTCCAGCATGGAGCCCACCAGCTGCCTTTCCGTATCGTTCAATTCCGGCCGCCAGACCTCCAGCAGCAGGATCACGCGCGTTGCGTCGCTGCGGTTCCACGCCTCATGCTCGATGGTGTCGTCGAAGACCCAGGCCTTGCCCTCCTCCCAGGTGCGCGTTTCATTGCCTACACGCAGCTGGCAATGCGCTGGGACCACCAGCGGCAAGTGCACGATCAGGCGCGTGTTGATGATGCCCGTATGCGGCGGGATGTGGGCCCCCGGGCGCAGCAGCGAGAACAGCACGCTGGGCGAGCGGCCCGCGATGCGCGGCAGCGGCACCTGCTCCAGCGCCGCCATGGTGGCCGGACAGCGCGCGGCGTTGGCTGCGTTCAGCTTACCGTCTTCCCACAGGTAGAAGGCGCTCCAGTCGCGGTTGTTGTGCATGCCGCCGCGGTTGAGCTGCGGGCGGCTGGGGTCGGGCTTGATATAAGGTTGGAAAGCGGCATGGTCCTGCAGCACTTGCAGCACTTCCGCCTTGATGGCCGGGGTGGCGGCTTCGAGCGCCGCCAGCCACGGGAAATCGCGCTTGTCAAAGAACTGCACCTGCGGCAGGCCGGGGAAATAGTACAGGCGCGGCTGCTGCAGGAAGATCTGCTTCTTCCCCAGCAACAGGTCGAGCGACTGGCGAAAGCGCGCCGCCTCCGGCGCATCGTCCAGGCCGGCCTGCGCCAGCTTGTCGAGCAGGTGGCCTTCGAAGCTGCCGGCCGCCTTTTCCACCAGTTGCTGGGCGCGCTGCACCAGGTCCTGCAGGGATGTCGGCACCGGGCGCGGCGCGGCGTGCAGGATGGCGCGCGCATAGTTGGCGGCGCCGTGCAGGTCGCCGCTGGCGGCCAGCACTTCGGCCTTCAGCGCCAGCACCTGCAGGTTGGCCGGCTCATGTTCCAGGGCCCGGTCCAGGGCCGCCAGCGCGGCCGGGTAATCGCGCAAGCCGGCACAGGCATGCGCCAGGCCGAAGTACACGGAGGCGTCGCCATGACCGGCCGCGGCCAGTTGCTCGAAACACGGCCGTGCGGACGCGGCATCGCCGCGGCGCAGGGCCGCCATGCCGGCATCGGCCAGCGCAGCTACATCAATCATCAAGGGTCCTTACAGGTCGAATCCGCCGCTGCCTTGGGCAAAGGCGTTGATGCCACGGGTCATCTCCGTGATCATAGCCCGTTCTGCTTCGGACAGGTGGGGATGCCAGATATCGAACATCAAGATTACGCGCAGCTTGTCGCTGTCGTTCCAGGCTTCGTGCTCGATCGTGTCGTCGAAGACCCAGGCTTGGCCGACCTGCCATTGGCGTGTTTCATTGCCAACGCGGAAACCGCAGCTTTCCGGCACGATTAGCGGCAAATGGCAGACCAGGCGCGTATTGGCGACGCCCACGTGGGCTGGAATGCGGGTATGCGGCTTCAACAGCGAAAACATCGCGTTCGGCGTGCGGCCCGGCTGGTCCGGCTGCGGCGCCCCGCCCAGCGCCGCCATGCTGCGCGGTGCGCGCGCCACATTCTCCGGCACCGGCAAACCATCCTTGAGCAGGTGGAAGGCGCTCCAGCGCGGCGAATTGTTCAGTTCAGCAAACTGATTGTGCGGCTGGTCGGCGCTATACGTCAGGTAAGGCTCGAAGCCCTCCTCGCCGTCCAGGATGCCGAGGAATTCATCGCGAATGACATCGGTTTGCGCTTCCAGCGCCGCGATCCACGGAAACTGCTTGCGGTCGAAGAACTGGATCGGCGCCAGGCCAGGGAAGAAGTAATTCATCGGCCGCGAATCGTAGCGCTGGCGGCGGCCGAACATCAGGTCCAGCGATTCGCGGAAGCGCTGGCTGTGTTCGCCGCCCACTTCGCGCACCAGCGGCTGCAGGTAGTCATCGAGGAAGCTGCCGAATTGCTGGTTGTACTTGTCGCGAAAGGCCATCGCATGCGCCACGCGGCTGCGGAAATTCGGGTGCAGCTGGTCCATCGGCAGCGACACCTGGGTGGCCCCGCTATAGGCCGCCGCCGCCGCATGCACCTTGCCCTGGCGCTCCAGCATTTCGCCGCGCATGAGCAGCGCCAGCATGTCGGACGGCGCCACCGTCAGCGCCCCCTTGATGGCAGCTTCCTCGCCTGCCTCGTCGCCCACGTGGCGGCAGGCCACGGCCAGGTTGATCCACTGCTGCTGGTCCTTGCCATCGAGCTGGACCATGCGTTCGAGCAACTGGCGCGCCTGCGCCATGTCACCCGCTTGCACGGCACGTTTTACTTCCGCCTCCAGGGCTGCCACTTCCTTATCCACTCCGCCGCGCTCCATTGACATGATTGCTTTACATTTCGCAACATTTCAAATTGTAACGGCCTGCCGGCGGCCTAGCCACTTTCTGTTGAAAACTAACGACAAACTTTTCGTCGAAGTGGAGCTAGCTTTTTGGTAGCCACGCCCTAGCATGAAGGAGGGCACCGTTGTACCGCCGCCCTCGCAGTACCCTGCCATTGGAGAAGTGATCATGAAAACAACAGCACGCTGCGCCGTCGCCCTGTTGGCCCTGGCCGCCACCGGGGCCATGGCCCAGCAATCCACCGTCCAAATCCGTGCCAGCGAAGCCCGCACCGTAACGCTGCGCCATGGGGAGTTCAATGACTATGCCAGCCTCTACCAGCTGAGCAATGGCCGCTACATCAAGTTCAGCACGCAGCAACGGCGCTACTACGCCAAGCTGGACAAAGGGGAACGCATCGAAATCCGACCGATCTCCCGCACGGATTTCGTCACCGCCGCCGGCACCCACATCGCCTTCCGCGACAGCGGCGACGAAGTGACGATCTCCAACTACGAGCACCTGCCGATGGCCGGCACCACACTCAGCAACGTGACCCTGGTCGCCAGCCGCTGAGGCGCGCCATGCCGCGGCCCGGTGCCGCGGCACACGGGCCGCTTACTCGCCCTGCAGGCGCCGTGCGCGCACGGCCGCCGCCAGGTTCTCCAGCACCGCCACGCTGGTTTCCCAGTCGATGCAGCCGTCCGTGATGGACTGGCCGTAGGTCAGCTCCTTGCCCGGCACCAGGTCCTGGCGGCCGCCCACCAGGTGCGACTCCACCATGACGCCCACGATGCGGGTATCGCCGCCGGCCACCTGGGCCGCGATGTCGGCGCACACCGGCACCTGGTTCTCCGGCTTCTTCGACGAATTGGCGTGCGAGGCGTCGATCATCAGGCGCGCCGCCAGGCCGTAGCCGGCAATGGCCTTGCACGCTTCTTCCACGCTGGTCGCATCGTAGTTCGGGGTCTTGCCGCCGCGCAGGATGATGTGGCAATCCTCGTTGCCGTTGGTCGAGACGATGGCCGAGTGGCCGCCCTTGGTCACCGACAGGAAGTGGTGCGGCTGCGAGGCGGCCTTGATGGCTTCCACCGCGATCTTGGTGTTGCCGTCCGTGCCGTTCTTGAAGCCCACCGGGCAGGACAGGCCGGACGCCAGTTCGCGGTGCACCTGCGACTCCGTGGTGCGGGCGCCGATCGCGCCCCAGGAAATCAGGTCGGCGATGTACTGCGGGCTGATCACGTCCAGGAACTCGGTGCCGGCAGGCAAGCCCAGTTCGTTGATGTCGCGCAGCAGTTCGCGCGCCATGCGCAGGCCGTCGTTGATGCGGAAACTGTTGTCCATGTACGGGTCGTTGATCATGCCCTTCCAGCCCACCGTGGTGCGCGGCTTTTCGAAGTAGACGCGCATGACGATCTCCAGGTCGCCCTTCAGGCGTTCGCGCAGCGGCGCCAGGCGGCGCGCATACTCCATCGCCGCTTTCGGGTCGTGGATGGAACAGGGGCCCACCACCACCATCAGGCGGTCATCCTGGCCGTGCAGGATGCGATGCAGGGCGACGCGCGCTTCGGAAGCGGTGTTGGAGGCCGCTTCGGTGCAGGGAAATTCGCGAATCAGGTGCGACGGGGGCGTCAGCTCCTTCATTTCACGAATGCGCAGGTCGTCGGTACGTTGCATGATGGTTTCTCCTGGGACTTAAAGTAAAAAAAAACCGCCATCGCTGGCGGTTTGTTTTGGTATCTGCTGGGATCTCGTTTTGCTGCTACGTGAACCGGCCGCTACTCCACCGCCTTCTTGATCAGGCTGGCCACCTTGGTGGTGATGATGTCCACCGCCGGCCCGTTGGCGCCGTGCGGCAGGATCACGTGGGCGTGGCGCTTGGTCGGCTCGATGAACTGCTTGTACATCGGGCGCACCGTTTCCAGGTACTGGTTGATCACGCTGTCGGTGCTGCGCCCGCGCTCGGCGATGTCGCGCTGCAGGCGGCGGATGAAGCGCACGTCGGCCGCCGTGTCGACGAAGATCTTCAGCGACATCTGCTTGCGCAGGTCGGCGTCGTACAGGGCGAACAGGCCCTCGATCACGATCACCGGGGCCGGCTTGACGGTGATGGTCTCGGTGGTGCGGTTATCCTGGGCGAAGTCGTACACGGGCATTTCGATCGGCTCGCCGGCGCGCAACTTCTGCACATGCTCGATCATCAGCGGCCAGTCGAACGCTTCCGGGTGGTCGTAATTGACCTTGCGCCGGTCTTCCGGCGACATGTGGGTCTGGTCCAGGTAGTAGTCGTCCTGCAGCACCACCGACACCACCTCCGAACCGAACGATTTCAGCACTTCGCGCGTGACCGTCGACTTGCCGCTGCCGCTGCCGCCTGCGACACCAATCACGAAGGGTTTGTTGTTCGAATTGTTCATGTGATTTCCGTCCCAGGCAAAAAAAACCGGGTATTTTACCCGGTCCTGGCACCTCACCAGCTTAAGCGGTCCCGCCCACTGTCACGCCGTCGAGGCGCAGCGTCGGCTGGCCGACGCCCACCGGCACGCTCTGGCCCTCCTTGCCGCACACGCCCACGCCCGGGTCGAGCTTCATGTCGTTGCCGATCATGGTGATGCGGTTCATCACGTCCGGGCCGTTGCCGATCAGGGTGGCGCCCTTGACCGGATAGGTCACCTTGCCGTCCTCGATCATGTAGGCTTCGCTGGCCGAGAACACGAACTTGCCGTTGGTGATGTCGACCTGGCCGCCGCCGAAGTTGACGGCATAAATGCCGTTCTTCACCGAGGCCAGGATTTCGTCCGGGTCCTTGTCGCCGCCCAGCATGTAGGTGTTGGTCATGCGCGGCATCGGCAGGTGCGCGAACGATTCGCGGCGCGCGTTGCCGGTCACGTTCATCTTCATCAGGCGCGCATTCATGGTGTCCTGGATGTAGCCCTTCAGGATGCCGTCCTCGATCAGGGTGGTGCACTGGGTCGGGTTGCCCTCGTCGTCGATGTTGAGCGAGCCGCGGCGGTTGGCCAGCGTGCCGTCGTCGACCACGGTGACGCCCTTGGCCGCCACGCGCTCGCCGATGCGGCCGGAGAAGGTGGACGAACCCTTGCGGTTGAAGTCGCCCTCCAGGCCGTGGCCGATCGCCTCGTGCAGCAGGATGCCCGGCCAGCCAGGGCCCAGCACCACGGTCATCGGGCCGGCCGGGGCCGGACGCGAATCGAGGTTCACCAGCGCCGACTTGACGGCGTCGGTGGCGTACTGCTCGAGCAGCGCATCGGAGAAGTAGCCGTAGTCGTAGCGCCCGCCGCCACCGGAGGAGCCCATCTCGCGCCGGCCGTCCTGCTCCACGATCACCGTCACCGAAACGCGCACCAGCGGGCGGATGTCGGCCGCCAGCACGCCGTCGCTACGCACCACCAGCACCACGTCGTACTCGCCGGCCAGGCCGGCCATGACCTGCACCACGCGCGGGTCCTTGGCGCGCGCCATCTTCTCGACCTTTTCCAGCAGCTTCACCTTGGCCGCCGCGTCCAGCGACACCAGCGGATCGTGCGGCATGTACAGCGAACGGCCGCCCACCGGCGTCATGGCACCGGCCACCTTGATCTTGCCGGCGCCGGCGCGTGCGATGGTGCGCGTGGCGGCCGCCGCTTCCAGCAGGGCCGCTTCGGAAATCTCGTCGGAATAGGAGAAGGCGGTTTTGTCGCCCGAAATGGCGCGCACGCCGACGCCCTGGTCGATGGAGAAGGAACCGGTCTTGACGATGCCTTCCTCCAGGCTCCAGCCCTCGTTCTTGGTGAACTGGAAGTACAGGTCGGCATAGTCGACCTTGTGGGTGAACATGCTGCCGAGTGCTTTCAGCAGCTTGCTTTCGTCCAGGCCGAATGGCGTCAGCAGGATGTCTTTTGCCGCCGCCATGGCTGACAGGTTGGGGTCGAATGGTTTCATATCAGTAGTGTTCTTTTCGGGTGGATCTTAGGCGGATTTTAGAGGATTCGGTGCTGCAGCGCAGGCAGGCTGGTGCGCACGCCCTGCACGAAGTGCGGGTCCAGCTCGCCGCATACCACGCCCTCGCCCTCGGCCAGCACGGCTTTCACCTCGCCCCAGGGGTCGATCAGCATGGAATGGCCCCAGGTGCGGCGGCCGTTGACGTGGCTGCCGCCCTGCGCCGCCGCCAGCACATAGCACTGGTTTTCGATGGCGCGCGCGCGCAGCAGGATTTCCCAGTGCGCCTTGCCGGTCGTATACGTAAAGGCGGCCGGCACCACGATCAGGTCGAGCGGCCCCATGGCACGGTACAGTTCGGGGAAGCGCAGGTCGTAGCAGACCGACATGCCGACCTTGCCCACGGCCGTCTCCACCGTGCCCACCGTCTTGCCGGGCACGATGGTGCGCGCCTCGTCGTACGATTCGCTGCCCTTGCTGAAGCCGAACAGGTGGATCTTGTCGTAGCGGCCCGCCGGCTCGCCCTGCGGGTTGTACACCAGGGTGGTATTGATGACGCGCTCGGGGTCCGCCGAGGCCAGCGGCAGCGTACCGCCCAGCAGCCAGATGCCGTGCGTGCGCGCCAGGCCCGCCATCGCGTCCTGGATCGGTCCCTGGCCCAGCTGCTCGGCGCGCGCCACCTTGTCGCTGTCGCTCATGCCCATGATGGCCCAGTATTCCGGCAACAGCACCAGTTGCGCGCCCTGGGCGGCGGCTGCGCCCACCAGGCGGCGGGCGGTGGCGATATTGTCTTCCACGACCGGCGTGGACACCATCTGGATGGCGGCAACCTTGGGGGCGGCGTGCGTCATGGCGTAATCTCCTTCGGGGTTTCAAGCTTGGTGATGACGGGCGCTTTCCACGGCCCGGTCACCTGCATCTGGTAAGTCAAGGCGCGCATCACCGGCGCGCTGAGGAAGAGCTGGGCCAGGTAGCTGCCCAGGCCGATCACCGGGTTGACGGCCAGCGCATACACCAGCGGCGCCGTGCCCAGGTTCACCTGCGGGATCACCACCACGTGCAGGTTGGTCGATTCGTTGGCGATGTCGGCCGTGCCATCCATCAGCACCGTGGCCTGCACGCCGTGCATCTTCAGGTTGTCGGTCTTGACGATGCCGCGCTGGATGGTGGCGTTGGCGCTGATGCCGTCGAACTGCAAGCCTTCCGAGAACACGTCGTTGAAGTCGAGCTTGAGCAGGCGCGGCAAGGCCTGCAGGCTGAGCACGCCGAGCAGCTTGGCCGCGCCCGGGTCCTGCTTCAGGAACTGGCCCTTCTCCACGTTCAGCGCCAACGTGCCCGACAGGCTGGGGATGTCCAGCGCGTACGGCAAGCCCTTCCAGTGGATGTCGCCGCTCAGCTTGCCCTTGCCGTTGCGCAGGGTGTCGGCAAAGCCGAAGCGCTCGAGCAGCTTGCCGGCGTTGTGGATCTCCATGTTGAAGTTGAGCGCCGTGTTGTGCTGGCCATCCTTGCTCTGCCAGCGGCCCGTGCCGCGCAGCTCGCCGTCGGCGTTGGCCAGCGACAGCTTGCTGATGCGCCACTCGCGCGCCGACGTGACCAGGGCATTGTAGGCTTGCAGCTCCAGCTGGCCCAGCGGGCGGTTGAACCATTCGAAGCGCTCCACCTCGATGTCCAGCGCGGGGATGGTGGGCGAGCTGGTCGAGCTCTCCAGCAAGTCCTTGACTTCGGCCGCCTGCGATTCGGGAATGATGAGCGAGGACAGGCGCGCCGTCACCTTGCCCACGCCCTTGCCGGTCGGCGATTCGCTCCACGTCACATAGCCGACCGCCTGCTGCGAATCGATGCTGGCCTGCCACACGCCCTTGCTGTGGGTGGTCCCCACCACGACATTGTCGAGCTTGCGCTCGCCGATGATCAGTTCGCCGGCCCGCGCCGCCATGGTCTCCGGCACCACGTATTGCGCCAGGTCGGCACCCTCCCCGTCCGCCGCGCCGGCCGCGCCCCCCTCCTGCCCGGCGATCGCGCCGGCCAGCGCGATCCACTGGTCGACATTGAGCGACTTCAGGTTGGCCTGGATCGTCATGCCGCTGTCGGGCTCCGGCGCCGGCACATTGATGCCGATGCCGCCG
Organism: Pseudoduganella sp.; assembly: GCA_021323265.1. Classification (GTDB taxonomy): domain Bacteria; phylum Pseudomonadota; class Gammaproteobacteria; order Burkholderiales; family Burkholderiaceae_D; genus Rugamonas. The sequence continues at coordinate 29,755 of JAJTCO010000058.1, forward strand.
TGCAGCAGTTTCCACGGCCCCTTGTTGACACGCTGGCGGTGGTAGCGCGCGGCATAGGCACTGCCCAGCGTGATGCGGATGTCGTCGCGCGCCACGCCCTGCTCGTTGGCGGCGCCGCCGTTCAGCTGGAAGTGCAGCGGCAGGCTGTCGGGCGCGGCCTTCTTCAGCGGCGCCGGGAAGTCCAGGCTGGCGCCCTGCAGCGACGAATCGACCACCACTTCGTACTTGTGGTCGCGCGCCGTGATCAGGCCCGTGAATTTCGCGCTGCCGCCCAGGTGGCGGGCCAGGCGCTGCACGGCTGCGGCAGGGTACTGCTTGCGCAAGCCCTCCACCGAGGCCGTGCCGCCCAGGCGCACCTGGATGCTGCCATCCTTCTGGCTGCCGCCGCTGACCGTCAGCGGACCGCCCAGCAGGCTGCCGCCCAGGGCATTCAGGTTCACGCCTTTTTCATTGAATTCGATCTTGCCGCTGGCGCCGGCCACGGTCGGCATGTCCTGCCAGAGCACGATGTCGTTGCCCTGCAGCTGCAGGGCGCCTTGCACCTTGGCGTCGACGAGGTGCGACAGCGGCAGGTGGAGCTTCAGGGCCAGGCGCGCATTGCCGCTGGCCGTGGTCTGGTCGGTGAAGTGGCCGATCCAGTCCAGCACCGGGCTGGCCGCCACGTACTTGAGGAAATCCTGCATCGGACCGGCGGCGTTGCCGTCGATGTCGAGCACGCTGTCGTGGATGGTCAAGTCCGGGATCACGGCCCGCACATTGGCCAGCGCCACGCCCAGGGTGCGCGCCGTATCGGCCTTGATGTCCATGCGGGCGCGTTCGAACACGATGCTGCCGCGGATCTTTTCCGCCAGCGGCCAGACCGGGCTCCTGCCGTCCTTGGCGACATGGCCGGGCTCGTAGTTGAGCCTGCCGTCCAGGATGCGCCCGGCCACGCGGAACTCGCCCTTGGCCTTGTCCGGCGTACCGTCCTTGAACGGGAAGTGGGCCAGGTCGCCCCGCAGGCGCAGCGTGGTGTCGAGCAGCATGCCATCTTCCAGCGCGCCCACCAGCCAGTCGCGCGTGTGGGCCGGCGTCTGCTTGGGCAGGTAGCGGCCGATACGGTTGATGGTGAAGGTGTCGATGCTGCCGCTGAAGTCGGCCGTGCCGGGCCCCTTGGCGCCGGGACCGCGCGGCAGCACGTGGCTGCCGGCCAGCTTCAGCTTCATGCCCTCCTGCACCAGGTCGAGCTGCTCGAGCTTGACGGCCAGCTGCTTCGGGTTGGCCAGCGACCAGCTGCCATTTAGCTTGAATTGCTCGAACACCATCGGTGCGGCGTCGAACCAAGCCGGCATGGCCAGGGTGAAGCCGGGCGCGTCCAGCGCCACACGGCCGCCCTGCTCGCCCGCTTCCACGTGGCCGCTCAGCTGGTCGAAGCCGGGAATGTCGGGCAGGGCCGGCATCGGCAGCACCTTGGCCGACCTGGCCACGGCCGGGCGCGCCGCCAGCGGCTCCATGCCCAGCGCCTCCAGGTCGGCGCGCAGCTTGTAATCCTGCGCCGCCGAGAGCGGGCCGCGCCATTCCGCCACCAGGTTGCGCACGCGCCCGCGCGGCGCCGCTTCGGCCAAGAGCTTGCGCTGCGCCTGCGGCAGCGGCAGGCGGGTCGCCAGTTCGGACAGGATGGTCAAGTCCAGCGCGCTGGCCTTCACTTCGGTCCAGGAGGGAGCCCGGGCCGCCGTCACGTGGCGCGCCGAGGCCGTGGTGGGCGCCAGCTCCACGCCGTCGCGCGTGCGCAGGGCAACATCCTTCAGCTCCAGCGTGCGCGTCACGGCCGGCGCCGTGCCGGCATTGCCCACCAGGGTGGCGGCGCGCTCTTCGCTGGCGGAAATGCGGCCGCGCACGGCCGCCACGTCCAGCAGCGGCAAGTCATGGCCCAGGGTCGCCACCACATTGTCCAGCGCCAGGTCGGCCGTGATGGCGGTCGGGCGCGCATGGTCGAGCGCCACCCAGGCGCGCACGCCGCCGCTGGCCGACTGCACGTCCAGGTTGCCCGGCAGGTAAGGCTTCCAGGCCGCCAGGTCGGCGCGCCGCAACTGCGCATAGACTTCGCCCTTCCACAGCTTGACTTCGGAAACGCGCGCAAACGGCTGGTGGCTGAAATCGGCGCGCACGTCGAGCGGCGCCGCCAGCGCTGCCGGCGGCGTGGCATGGAAGGCGAACTGGTGGCGGCGCCAGCGGTTGCGCATCAGGGCCGAGACGTTTTCCAGCTGCAGCGGCGGGCTGCCGCGCTGCAGGTCGGTCCACGTGATGCGCCCTTCGCGCACCACCACCTCGCGCTGCGACAGCAGCCAGTCGGCGCTGCGGCCATCGCCCTTGCGGTCCAGGTCCAGGTACATGCCGGCCACATACAGCTTGCCGTCCACGGCGCGCCGCACGTCGACGTCGGGACGGTGGAATTCCAGGGCTTCGAAGCGCAGGCCGCCGGCCGGCACGCTCCACCAGGACAGCGTGGCCGACACGCTGGGCAGGCGCAGCGCCTGCTGCCCGTGCGCGTCGCGCATCCGCACGTCGCCCAGGATCAGCTGCGGGCGCAAGCCCTTCCAGGAGGCATAGATGCGGTCGACCGTGACCTGCTTGCCGACGGCCTGGGTGGCCAGGCGCTCGATGTCGGGCTTGTAGTGGTCGATGTTGGGCAGCACTACCCAGCGCAAGGCCAGGAACAGCACCGCAAACGCGAAGTACAGCAGCAGCGCCAGCTTGATGGTGAAGCCCAGCACATGGTGGGTGGCCAGGTTCCACACCCGATAGGCGGCCCGCAGCCGATGCCAGCGCTGTTTCAGCGGGGCCTCGACTGCCTCGATCTGCTCTACCAGGTTGTCCTTCAATACGCTCAAGCCAGGCCCTTATCAATACGGCATTTTACCGCACCGCCCATTAAACTATGTTCCAATAGGCACGGTTCCCCACGCTTTTTACACTCTCTCACACCTGTCAATGCATCCTTCCGCCCTCGTTTCCGCGTCCCGCTTCTACCAGCGCTGGCTCGCCGCCGATCCTTCCCGCCAGGCTAAAGTTGATTCCCTGTCGCAATTATCGCTTGCCACGCTCGACTTCGACGCCGCGCTGGCCGGCGAACAGGGCGAACTGCCGCTGGCGCGCGGCATGCGCCGCCTGCGCAACCTGCTGCTGGCGACCCTGATCCGGCGCGACCTGGAGGGCAAGGCCGACCTGGACGAAGTGGTGACGACGATGACGCGCCTGGCCGATTTCGCCATCACGCGCCACCTGGCCGAGCTGGACGCGGCCCTGCGCGCCAACCACGGCGTCCCCCTCGGCCACGACTCGGGCGCCGAACAGCAGCTCATGGTGCTGTCCATGGGCAAGGGCGGGGGTGGCGAGCTCAACGTTTCGTCGGACATCGACCTGATCTTCGTCTACCCGGAAGATGGCGAAACGGCTGCCGGCCCCGGCCAGCGCCAGTTGTCCAACCATGAGTACTTCGTGCGCCTGGGCAAACAGCTGATTGCCGCCATCGCCGAGATCACGGAGGACGGCTTCACCTTCCGCGTCGACATGGCGCTGCGCCCGAACGGCGCTTCCGGTCCGCTGGCGGCCAGCCTGGGCATGGTGGAGAACTACCTGATCGTACAGGGGCGCGAGTGGGAACGCTACGCCTGGGTCAAGGCGCGCGCCGTCACCGGCCGCGCGCAAGACATCGCGGCGCTGGACGCCATCGTGCGCCCGTTCTGCTTCCGCCGCTACCTGGACTTCGGCGTGATCGACGCCATCCGCTCCATGCACGCCCAGATCCGCACCGAGGTGGCGCGCCAGGAACGCCTGCATCCGGAGCGCAGCCACAACGTCAAGCTGGGGCGCGGCGGCATCCGCGAAATCGAATTCCTGGCCCAGGTGTTCCAGCTGATCCGCGGTGGGCGCGACCCCAGCCTGCGCGACCGCGCCACGCGCGCCACCTTGCGCCAGTTGCCGGAGAAGGGCTTGCTGGGCGCCGACGTGGTGGCGCGCCTGCTGGACGCCTACACCTTCCTGCGCAACCTGGAGCACCGCCTGCAATACCTGGACGACGCCCAGACCCACACCCTGCCGCCCAGCGAGGCGGACCGCCTGGCCGTGGCGCAGATGATGGGCCTGCCGGACGCGGCCACCCTGCTGGCGGAGATGGATGCCCACCGCCAGTACGTGGCCGAACAGTTCGACGCCATGTTCGCCGAGAAAAGCGGCAACGGCAGCGAGGACGTGGACCTGGCCACCAGCAACGAATGCGCCGACCCGGACAACCGCGAAGCCATCGAAGCGCGCTTTGCCAGCCTGGGCTACGAAGACCCGGGCGCCGCCGCGCAGCGCCTGATCGCCACCTGGCAGGCCCCCAAGCTGGCCAGCCTGCCCGACGCCAGCCGCACGCGCCTGGTGGCCCTGGTCAACGCCGCCCTGCCGCAGATTGCGCGCGCGGCCGAGCGCAACAGCGCCGGCACCCAGCTTGGCACCCTGGGCCGCCTGCTCGACTTCCTGGAAGCGATTTCGCGCCGCTCGTCCTACCTGTCGCTGCTGACGGAATTCCCGCACACGCTGGAACGCGTGATCACCATGATGCACGCCAGCGGCTGGGCCGCCAAGTTCCTCACCCAGCACCCGATCCTGCTCGACGAGCTGCTGGACGACCGCATCCTGAGCGCCACCTTCGACCCGGCCGCCGCGGCCGCCGAACTGGAGCGCCAGCTGGCCACCGCGCCCGGCGACACCGAACGCCAGCTCGACATCCTGCGCGAAGTGCACCACGCCCAGCTGTTCCACCTGCTGGCGCAGGACCTGGCCGGTTCGCTCACGGTGGAAAAGCTGGCCGACCACCTGTCGGCGCTGGCCGACGTGATCGTGGCCGCCGTGGTCAAGGCCGCCTGGCAGACCGTGGCCAAGCGCCACGTGGAAGTGCCGAAGTTCGCCGTCATCGCGTACGGCAAACTGGGCGGCAAGGAGCTCGGCTATGTCTCCGACCTCGACGTGATCTTCCTGTTCGACGACGACGACCAGGATGCGCCCGGCCTGTACGCCAAGCTGGCGCAGCGCTTCATCACCTGGATGACCTCACACACCCCGGCCGGCATCCTGTTCGACATCGACACGGCGCTGCGCCCGGATGGCGCCAGCGGCATGCTGGTCTCCAGCGTGGCGTCGTTCGAGAAATACCAGCACACTTCGGCCTGGCTGTGGGAGCACCAGGCGCTCACGCGCGCCCGCTTCTGCGCCGGCGACGCCGCCATCGGCGCGCGCTTCGAGCAGATCCGCTGCCAGGTGCTGCGCAAGGAAAGGCCCGACGCCGCCGCGCTCAAGCAGGAAGTGCTGGCCATGCGCCAGAAGATGCGCGACGCCCGCCCCAACCGCAGCGAGCTGTTCGACCTCAAGCAGGATGAAGGCGGCATGATCGACATCGAATTCATCGTGCAATACCTGGTGCTGCAGCACGCCGCCCGCTATCCCGAGCTGACCGGCAATATCGGCAATATCGCCCTGCTGCACCTGGCTGGCCAATTGGGCCTGATCGACGCCGCGCTGGCCGGCGCCGTGGCCGACGCCTACCGCGACATGCGCAAGTGGCAGCACCAGCTGCGCCTGCAGGGCCAGGACCAGTCGCGCGTGGCGCCGGAAAAAGCCGCCGCGCACGCCGCCAACGTGCGTGCCCTTTGGCAGCGCATATTCCACGCCACGTCCTGAGCCCGCATTCTTACGCCGCCAACGGCAGCGCATCGACCGAGGCGCTGCCCAGGTAGCGGCCGCTGCTCACCGCCGGCCGCTGCGTTTCGATGGCATCGGCAAAGAACACGGCCGGATCGGCGCACAGCTCGGCCACGTGGCGCTGCAGCGCCGGATAACCCGCCAGTTCCAGGCCCGCCTCGCGCTGCGCCCAGCGCACCACGGCCACCAGGCAAGCGTCGGCCACGGTGCGCTTGTGCCCGTCGATCCACTCCTGCCCACCCAGTACCTCGTCCAGGGCGGCGCAGGTCAGCGCCATGCGCGCCGGGCCTGCATCGAAGCCTTCATGCAGGTAGTCGAGCACGGTATCGAGCTTGCGCGCCGCTGCCGTACCGGCGCGATAGCCGAGCAGGCAGCGCCGCTGCTGGCCGATATGGCGCAGGATGCTGCGGCAATCGCGCAGCAGCTTGCCGCCGGCCTGCAGCACCGGCACCGGCAAGCCCGGCAGGTCCACCTGCACGAGCCGGTAGGGCCGGCACAGCCATTCAAGGGCGACGATGACGCCAAATGCACAACCGTTGGGTGCGCCGTGGTACAGGGTAGTTTCCATGTGCTTGCCTCATTCTTCTTGTTGGGGATGAGGCATTCTCCGCCCGATATAGGACAATATCCGCCCTGTTTTCATGCCATGATGGCAGCATCATGTCAAAACCTGCCATCAAAGCGCTCTCCATCCTCGAACTGCTGCAGAGCCAACGCCAGATTTCCGGCGCCGAAATGTCGGACCGTCTGGGCATCGACCGGCGCACACTGCGGCGCTACATTGCCATGCTGGAGGAACTGGGCATCCCGATCACGGCCGAGCGCGGCCGCTACGGCGGCTATATGCTGGTGCCCGGCTTCAAGCTGCCGCCGCTGATGTTCACCAACGATGAAGCGTCGGCCGTGGCGCTCGGGCTGATGGCCGTGCGTTCGCTGCGCCTGGCCGATACGGCGCCCGCCGTGGCCAGCGCCCAGGCCAAGCTGGAACGGGTCATGCCGCCGGCGCTGCAAGGCAGCGTGCAAGCGCTGCGCGAAACGGCCGTGCTGGACACGCCCGAGCAACGCTGGAGCTACGCCGGCGCCGCACGCCCCGCCCTGACCGGCGAACTGACCGCGCTCGCGCTGGCGGCCCAGACCCAGCACCGCGTACGCTTCCGCTACACGCCGCAGGATGGCGAATCGATGCAGCGCGAGTTCGACCCCTACGGCCTGGTGTTCAGCCATACGCGCTGGTACGTGGTGGGCATGTGCCGGCTGCGCCTGGCGATCCGCTCATTCCGCCTGGATCGCATTGCCGAGGTGGTGGAAACCGGCGCCGTATTCGACAAGCCGGACGCCTTCGACGCCGCCGCCCAGTTGCAGCACGCGCTGGCAACCCTGCCCCGCCCCTTGCCGGTCCAGGTGCTGCTGCATACCGACCTGGGCACAGCGGCGCGCGAAGTCGGGCGCTACATCGGCCCACTGGTCGCGTGCGACGGCGGCGTGCGCCTGAAGACCACTACCACCAGCTACAGCTGGTTCGCGCGCCTGCTGGCATCGTTCAATTTCGACTTCACGATCGAAGGCCCGGAAGAATTGCGCCACGCGGTAGGGGCGGAAGCGCGCCGCCTGGCGCGCCTGGCAGCGGTGGGCGCCAGCGCAGATGAGTGACTTTTTAACGGCGATTTCGATTGGGATTCGGCCGCCTCGGTGCTAGCCTATGTTTGCCTTTTGGGCAACCTTAACGATCTATCAACCGAGAGAGCACTATGACGACACTGAAAAAAGTATGGATGGTCCTGGCTTTTGGCATGGCTGCCGGCGTGAGTTTCTCCAGCATTGCCGCACCCGATCCCCGGCTCTGCTATGAGCTGTACATGAAGTGCAACGACGGTGACAAGAACGCCTGCATCTACGGCAACCGCATCGGCTGCGACATGTAAGTAAGGCCCGGATGCCACCAGGCGCGCCGCGTGGCGCGCCTGGTGGCCGGTCAGCTCCTGACCGGATTAGAACGGATAGAAGTAGCGGTCGCAGCGGCTGGCGTCGAACATCGCGCAAGCCTCCTCGTCGCCATTGAATACGCATGCTTCGCGGTAGCCGTAGCACGTTTCATAGCTCGGAATCGCCATGGCGGTGACCGAAGCGCCGGCACCGATGCCAAACAGCGCCACCGCAATTGCCTTTTTGAGTTTCAGCATGTCTGAGTTCCGGTTAAGGATTAGAGGTGCCACCACCAGCAATCCAGCCGCTCGTAGTCAGCGCAGGCGCGTTCATCGCCGGCATTGCATTGCTCCAGCCAGGCACGGCAGGTTTCGATTCCCGGACGGGCCAGGGCCGTGGCCGATGCGCCCAAGCCGATACCGAACAAGGCGACGGCAATTGCTTTCTTATATTTCAGCATCCAATTCCCTTTCAAATTAATATTATCTAGGATTTGTCTCCGCGATCAGCTTAATCGCGAGGACATTCTCACGAATATTGATTGCATAGTCAACATTAATTAAAAGTGAATATTGGTGACTTTTTATGATGCACCTTAGCATGTGGCCGACAAAAGAAGTTAGCGCAATCCCCTGCGCCATACCGCTGGTGCCGCCCCAATAGAACCAGTGGCCACTGCAGTTGAACTCGCGCCATTTTCATGGAATTCAACGGCAAGAAAATGCCCGCGGTGATAAGCAGACCATATTAGAAAGCGCGCCGCACTTTAACCAAACATTAACTTATTCAATAGTCACCAAATATCTCCGGCAAAAAATCGATGCCAAATTCGGACCAGGTCCGCGGACTATGGATTACGAGCGCGCCTGGCCGACAGATTGGCTGGAACGTCTGCGACGCAATGCGCCCAGGCCTGCCAAGCCGGCCAGCATCAAGCCGACACTCCCCGGCTCAGGCACAGCAGCCGGTGCCGGTTGAGGGTGGCCAAAGGACATGGCGACAGCGTGGGCTTGGCCAGACAGCGTCGTATCGCCCAGATTGTCGAAACTGATCGAGAACACGCCACTCGTCACGGTATCAATGCCAACGCCGCTCATATACTTGGCGTCGAAGTAGCTCCAGTCGTCGGTCGCGATCTGCCACATACCGGTATGGCCCACCTGGGCCGGAACGTAGGAAGACATTCCCGCATAGTCGACGCTGAACACCAGACGCGTGTATGCGCCGGCACTAAAGGTACCGCCCATGCTGGCAGTGCCCGTGAACCTGCCGTCAGTGTGGTTGATTTCGGTACGGACTGTATTGCCGTCATAACTGGCCGTGACCACGCCGGTTGGGCGCGTCACGCTCACCGAGCCCGTTGCATCCTGTGCGACGTCCAGGATGTGCCAGTTATCGGGAGCAGCATCCAGCACGCGCGCGGACAGCCTTCCCATGTCGAAACTGAAGGAATAACTTGCATCGATGCCATCGCCCGGACGCAAATCAATCGCTTCAAGGCGGAAATTGGACAACTGCATAAAAGGCGCCGCGGAGGCAGCGCCGGACGCCAGCAAGCAACCGGCCATCATCAGGAGTTTGCGCATTTATTGTAGTAAAGTTAACAAAAATTGCTATGCTAACCTTAAATTATCATTTTAGCAAACAAGAGACGGCTGACCTGTCGCAGGCGGGATACGCGCACCAGGGCTTCCTCGTATTGATCCTGATCAAAGTATGGTTGCCGGTGTCCCAATGACAGACCTGGCACCGGCTTTAGCGCCGAAATCGCAATAAAAAAGCGCCCCGTAGGGCGCTTTGGAACAGCGATGGCGTGGATTACTTGGCGTTCATCAGCGCCACGGTGGTGTCCAGCATGCGGTTGCTGAAGCCCCACTCGTTGTCGTACCAGGACGATACCTTGACCAGCTTGCCCGACACCTTGGTCAGGGTGGCGTCGAAGTTCGACGATGCCGGGTTGTGGTTGAAGTCCACGGAGACCAGCGGTTCGGTCTGGTAGGTCAGCACGCCTTTCAGTGCGCCTTCCGAAGCTTCCTTCATGATCTTGTTGATTTCTTCCACAGTCGTGTCGCGCTTGGCGATGAAGGACAGGTCGACGATCGAGACGTTGATGGTCGGTACGCGGATGGCGTAGCCGTCCAGCTTGCCGTTCAGCTCCGGCAGCACCAGGCCCACCGCGGCGGCGGCGCCGGTCTTGGTCGGGATCATGGACTGGGTGGCGGAACGGGCGCGGCGCAGGTCTTCATGCATCACGTCGGTCAGCACCTGGTCGTTGGTGTAGGCGTGGACGGTGGTCATCAGGCCGGTTTCCAGGCCGATGGCGTCGTTCAGCGGCTTGACCAGCGGGGCCAGGCAGTTGGTGGTGCAGGAAGCGTTGGAGATCACGGTGTCCGATGCCTTCAGCACGCCGTGGTTCACGCCGTACACGACGGTCGCATCCACGTCCTTGCCGCCTGGGGCGGAAATGATCACCTTCTTGGCGCCGCCCTTCAGGTGGGCCGAAGCCTTTTCCTTGGTGGTGAAGAAGCCGGTGCATTCCAGCACGACGTCCACGCCCAGCTCGCCCCACGGGATTTCCGCAGGGTTGCGCTGCGCGAATACGCGGATCTTGTCGCCGTTTACGATCATGTTGTCGCCTTCCACCGTCACGGTGCCAGGGAACTTGCCGTGGGCGGTGTCGTAGCGGGTCAGGTGGGCGTTCGACTCGGCATTGCCCAGGTCGTTAATCGCCACGATCTGGATGTCCTGCTTTTTGCCGCCTTCGTAGAAAGCACGCAGGACATTGCGGCCGATACGGCCATAACCGTTAATTGCTACTTTGATCGTCATACTCGTTACTCCTGATGATAGAAATTAGATGACTGCTTTGACTTTCGCTACGACGTTGTCGACGGTGAAGCCGAAGTGCTTGAACAGCACGCCAGCCGGCGCGGATTCGCCGAAGGTGTCGATACCGACCACTGCGCCTTCCAGGCCTACATACTTGTACCAGAACGCGGTCACGCCCGCTTCGATCGCCACGCGTGGCATGCCCTTGGTCAGCACGGATGCCTTGTAGGCAGCGTCCTGGCGGTCGAACACGTCGGTCGATGGCATGGAAACCACGCGCACCGGGGTGCCGGCTGCCTTCAGTTCGGCGGCGGCTTTCATGGCCAGTTCCACTTCGGAACCGGTGGCGATCAGGATGGCCTTGGCACCTGGCTCGTCGGACAGCACGTAGCCGCCCTTGGCGATGTCGGCGATGGCTTGCGCGGAACGCTCGATGAACGGCAGGTTCTGGCGCGAGAAGATCAGGGTCGACGGGCCGTCGGCGCGCTTGATCGATTCGCCCCAGGCAACCATCGATTCGACGGTGTCGGCCGGACGCCAGTTGTCCAGGTTAGGAATCAGGCGCAGCGAGGAGACGTGCTCAACGGACTGGTGGGTCGGGCCGTCTTCGCCCAGGCCGATCGAATCGTGGGTGAACACGAACAGGGCACGCTGCTTCATCAACGCGGCCATGCGCAGGGCGTTGCGGCTGTAGTCGGCGAAGGTGAGGAAGGTGGCGCCGAACGGGATGTAGCCGCCGTGCAGGGCGACGCCGTTCATGATGGCGGACATGCCGAACTCGCGCACGCCGTAGTTGATGTGGTTGCCCGGCACGCCGGAACGCACGGCAACGCACTCCTTCCAGTTGGTCAGGTTGGAACCGGTCAGGTCGGCCGAGCCGCCCAGGAATTCCGGCAGCACCGGCGCCAGCGCCTGGATCGCGTTCTGCGATGCCTTGCGGGTGGCGATGGTTTCCTTCTTTTCCACGCAGGCGGCGATGGCGGCGTCCAGGGTGGCCTGGAAGTTGCCCGGCAGTTCGCCCTTCATGCGGCGGGTCAGTTCAGCCGCTTCGCTTGGGTATTGTGCGGCGTACTTGGAGAACATCTCGTTCCATTCGCCTTCGAACTTGGCGCCCTGCGCCTTGAAGTCCCACGCTTCCTTGACGTCGTGCGGCACGTCGAACGGTTCGGCGCCCCAGGAGATGTACTCGCGCACGGCGGCGATTTCCTTGTCGCCCAGCGGTGCGCCGTGCACCTTGTCGCCGCCTTGCAGGTTGGGCGAGCCCTTGCCGATGATGGTCTTGCAGCACACCAGGGTTGGCTTGTCGGATTTCTTCGCGGCTTCGATCGCGGCGGCAACGGCGGCAACGTCATGGCCGTCCACGTTCTTGATCACGTTCCAGCCGTAGGATTCGAAACGCTTCGGCGTGTCGTCGGTGAACCAGCCTTCGACCTTGCCGTCGATGGAGATGCCGTTGTCGTCGTACAGGGCGATCAGCTTCTTCAGGCCCAGGGTGCCGGCCAGCGAGCACACTTCGTGCGAGATGCCTTCCATCAGGCAGCCGTCGCCCAGGAAGGCGTAGGTGTAGTGGTCAACCACGTCAAAGCCTGGCTTGTTGAACTCGGAAGCGAGCAGCCATTCGGCCAGCGCCATGCCGACGGCGTTGGCAATGCCTTGGCCCAGCGGGCCGGTGGTGGTTTCCACGCCGGGGGTATAGCCGACTTCCGGGTGGCCCGGGGTCTTGGAGTGCAGTTGGCGGAAGGCCTTCAGGTCGTCCATCGATACGTCGTAACCCGACAGGTGCAGCAGCGCGTAGTGCAGCATCGAGCCGTGGCCGTTGGAGAGCAGGAAGCGGTCGCGGTTGACCCAGGCTGGATTGGTCGGGTTGTGGCGGTGATGACCGCTCCACAGTGCTACAGCGATCTCAGCCATGCCCATCGGCATGCCTGGGTGGCCGGAATTGGCCTTCTGTACAGCGTCCATTGCCAGCGCGCGGATCGCGTTGGCCATTTTGGTGAAGGGGAGCGAAGTTTTCATCGTGTATCGAGGAAGGTTGGAATTTGGTGCACTGCGGCAGGCGCCGCCTTTGGAACCCGATATTTTACCAGAGCAGGACGGCTACGCTTAAAATTGGTGCATCCCAACCTTTCCAGAGAGCTTTATGCCCCGTTTCCACGTGCCTCAACCCCTTGCCGCAGGCCAGCAACTGGAGTTGCCGCCCGAAGTCGCCCACCACATCCACGTGGTGCGCATGGAACCAGGCGACACGCTGACCCTGTTCAACGGCGATGGCGGCGAGTATACGGCAGTGTTAACAGAAGTGCAAAAGAAAAAGGCTTGGGCGGAGGTCAAGGTCTTTTCGCCGCGCGACGCTGAACTGCCCTTCGCCATCACGCTGGCCCAGGCCCTGCCGGAGGGCAGCAAGATGGACTGGATCATCGAGAAGGCGGTCGAACTTGGCGTGGTGGCGATCCAGCCGCTGGCGGCGCGCCGCTGCGTGGTGCGCCTGTCGCCCGAGCGCGCCGAGAAGAAACTGGAACACTGGAATGGCATCGTGGTGTCTGCCTCCGAACAGTGCGGCCGCAACCGCCTGGCCAACGTGGCGCCGCCACTGGAGTTCCGCGACTGGATCGGGCAGCAGGACTTGCACAAGCGGGTGATCCTGACCCCGCGCGCTTCCGAATCGCTGGCCGCCTGGGCAAAGCACCAGCCGGCGCAGGCGCTCAGCATCATGGTCGGGCCGGAGGGCGGCTTTTCCGACGAGGAGGAGGCGGAAGCGGTGCGCCAGGGCGCCCTGCCCTTGTCGATCGGTCCGCGGGTATTGCGGACGGAGACGGCGGCCTTGGCGGCGGTCTCCATCCTTGCTGCAGCCTGGGGCGGCATGTAACCCCAGCAATACGGGGGCAGGGTCAGAGCCTTGGGTCTGACCCCGCTGTACCGGGTTTAGAACTTGTAGTTCGCCACCAGGTACAGCTGCCGGCCCAGCGGGTCGGTATACCGCGCATCGAAGCCCAGCTGGTTGCCGCCGCCGGCGATGCGCTGCGAGAACGGCGGTTCGCGGTCGAACAGGTTCTTGATGCCGCCGGTCAGCGTCAGGTTGGCGTTGAAGCGATACTTGGTCTGCCAATCCCACACCAGGTACTCCTTCACCCGGCGTTGCAGCGCCACATAATCCCCCATCTCGCCATTGGCGCCCACCTCGCGGATCGCAAAATTGTCTTCCACGATCGGCATGTCCTGGTAGCCCGACTTGTAGACACCGGTCAGCGAATGGGTCAGCTTGTCCGACTGCTTCCAGGTGGTGGCCAGGCGGCTGATCCAGCGGAACGCCACCGTGTTGAACGAGTCGTAGCGGCCCACGCTGTTTTCCACCGGATCGGTCGGCAGGGTCTGGAAGTCGGACTTGGCCATGTAGGTACCGGTCCAGTTGAAGGTCAGCTTGCCGTTGCCATTGCCCACGCTATAGGTGTGGTCCCAGTCGATGCCGCGATAATGCGACTGCGACAGGTTGAAGGTGGTGAGCGCGGCCGCCAGCGTGTTCTGCTTCTGGATCGGGTCGTAGTAGGACACGAACAAGTCCTTGTAGCGCTCCGGATTGGCAAACACTTCGTTCTCTGGCAGGGTCGAGATCTGGTCCTTGATCTTCACGTCCCACAGGTCGAAGCCGAGCGACAGGTTGCGCGCCGGTTCCACCCGCAAGCCGACCGAGGCTTGTTTCGACGTCTCCGGACGCAAGCCGGCGGCGCCGGAGTACGGATTGCCGCCAGTCAGCAGGTTGTATTCCGCGGTGCCGTTACACAGCGGCAGCAGCGGGCCGGAGGTGATCGGGCATGGGTGGGCGTTGGACGAGCCGCCACCCTGCAGCGGATTGGTGATGTTGGTCATGCTGGGCGCGCGGAAGCCGGTGCCGTAGGAGCCGCGCAGCAGCACGCCTTCGCTCGGGCGCCAGGCAGCGGCCAGTTTGTAGGTGGTCTTGCTCGCTTCGTTGCCCTTGGTGGCGGGCGCCACCAGCTTGCCGGCGGAGTCGAAGTTCATCCGGTCCTTGACCGCGTCGTAGCTGTCGTAACGCAGGTCGCCGGTCAGCTCCAGGCCCTTCATCACGGGCACCACGAGTTCGGCAAACACGCCCCAGTTCTTGCGCGACGCATCGCTGGGCAGCGAGCCGGTAATGCCGCCGATGCTCGAATCGGTGAAGTTCGGCTGCAGGCTGTTGGCGCCCATGGTGATCGGGCTCGGGTCGTACACGTACTTCTGACGCAGCAAGTCGCCGCCCAGCGCCAGCATGGCCGCGCCGCCCGGCGCCTGGAACACTTCGCGCGAGCCGCGCAGGTTCAGCACGTCGATCTTCGAGCGCGTCTCGTCCAGCCGCTGGTGCAGCACGGCCGACGCGAGCGCGGCGCGCGTTTCGGCGGTCGGCACGATGAAGGGGTTGTAGGTGCCGGCGGCCATCAGCGCGTCCAGCTTGTCGCTCGAGACATAACCCGCCACGGCGTTGTCCGAGGCCTTGGTCTGCGAATGCGTGAACGAGGCGCTCATGTCCCAGCCCCATTGCGCCCCCTGCACGCCGAACGCCAGGTGCTTGGCGTCGTGCTTCCAGTCGTCGGTGCGGCCGCCGGCGTCGACCAGGCGCAGGTTCATGGTGGCCGAATTGACCGAGGCCGGATCGATGCCCAGCTTTACCAGGGCCGGCACGACGTTGGCCTGGTACAGGGCCGAATTCTTGTCCAGCGACAGCGGCTGCGCCGGCGAGGCGTAGCGCGCCGTGCTGGTGAATTTGGACAGCAGGCCTTCGGCGAAGAACGTCCAGTCGTTGCCCAGCTTGACGTTGGTCGAGGCAAAGAAGCCGTCGCGCTTCAGCTCCGGCAGCAGTTCCACCACGGCGCCGTAGTTGTACAGGCAGCGGTTGCCGACCTGGAAAGTGTTGGGCGCGCCGCACTTGCCCGTGTTGATCAGGCTTGGGTTGAACGAGGGGTTGCCGTTGGCCGTGCGCACGGTGACGTTGCCCGGGATCGAGTTGCCCGACAGCTGGTACAGCGCGTAGCGCTTGCCGCCTTCGTCGAACAGGTGCACCCCGCCCGGCGCGGCGAAGCTGCGGTCGCTCGCGTTCAATTCCTTTTGCGTGTCGTGGCTGAAGGCCAGCAGCACGTTGTAGCCATCGCTATCGAGGTCGCCGAAGCCCTTGGAGAATGCCACGTTGGAGGTGGCGCCCGCACTGCCCTTGCTCGGGCGGTTGTAGGTCAGTTCCAGGTTGGCGTCGGTCTGGTTCTTCTTCAGGATGAAGTTGACCACGCCGGCGATGGCGTCCGAACCGTACAGGGCGGAGGCGCCGTCGGTCAGGATCTCGACGCGCTCGACCGCCGACAGCGGGATCGACGCCAGGTTGACCGAAGAGCCCGAGCTGTACGGCGCGATGCGGCGGCCGTTCAACAGCACCAGCGTGTAGGCGGTGCCGATATTGTGCACCGAGGCCGTTTGCACGCCGCCGCCGCCGCCGTTGATCGACGTCGAGGACGTCACGAAGCCCTGCATGGACGGCAGGGTGGCGACCAGGTCGGCCACCGTGGTGGCGCCGGTCTGCTCAATCTGCGCCTTGGACAAGGTCTGCACCGGCAACGCGCCTTCGATGGCCACGCGCTTGATGGCCGAACCGGTGATTTCAACGCGCTGGATACTCTCCTCAGCCAGGGCCTGCTGGGCTGCCAGGCCCATGCCAACCGTGAACATCAGCCGCACGGAGCGCGACAGGATGGTTTCTTTCATCATCATTTCCTCTTGACTCTCTGTTTTTAACTTGGCCGCAGGATGCGGCAAGTCATCAAAACATGTCGTTTTGGTAATGACAATTCCAATAGTACATTTGTGCTGATCTCGTCGGGAAGCCTGGCGGGAAATGCCCAGGCCGACGTTGTAAATGCGGTAACGAAAGTAGATGCGCTATGCGGCTTTCGCCACTGTGGATCGGCATAGGGCGGCCAGTGTAACTGGCCGGTCCCAGCAGCGGCGACAACGGGCCGCCTTGCGGCGTCCCCTCGTGCCGCGACTGCACCACCCCGTGATCCATGATGCCGCTGTTCAGATAGGCTCGCACCAACCGGTTTACTCCCGCATGGTCGATGCGCTTCCGCAGACGGTCAATCAGGATATCGTGATTGACCCGGTCAAAGAATTGCGCCAAGTCCACGTCCACTACGATCCGCCGTCCGTTCTGGACGTAGGCTCTCGCGGCAAGTACCGCATCCTGCGCACGCCGTCCCGGACGGAAACCGTAGCTATGTTCGCTGAAAGTGGGGGCAAGAATTGGCTGCAGCACCTGGAGCAGTGCTTGCTGAATCAGGCGATCCATCACCGTTGGAATGCCGAGCTCGCGCTCGCCACCGCCAGGCTTCGGGATCATCACCCTGCGTACCGGACTAGGCCGATACGTCCCTGCCAGCAATTGTTCGCGTATTTCCGACCATGCCACCGCCAGATAGCGCGAGGTTTCGTCGATGTCCCGACCATCCACCCTGGCTGCGCCCTTGTTGGCGCGCACACACTTGAATACTTGCAGCAGATTTTCCCTTCTCAGTGCCGCTTGCAGCAGCGCTGATCCTGTGTTTCCAGTCATATGCAGTGGGCCGCAGGCTTCGTCGCTGGAGGTTGCGGCCAAGGGTTCACCCCGGCCTACGGCCTCCCGCCCCGCTGGCGCGGGCATCTGACGCATTGCCTGTTGCATCGGCATACCGGATCACACTCCTACTCGTTCGGTCCTTCGTCGGCGGGGTTGAGCCTTCCCGGCGCTACCGCCAACCAATATGACCTCTGCTGAGACCCCGCTCCGACTATCGTCGTCTCCCTTTCAGGCATAAGGCGGGGCGTCCCCAGGTAAGGCCCCCCCCTTCATCTGCCCGCTCGCCCTGATTGGCAGCGCCTTCTATGCGATTCTTGTTCATCGGCTCATGATTTATGCTCCACGCTTCCTCCCCACGGGTGATTACTCTTCCGCAGTTGCGCTTCACTTCGCTCACTGTGGTCAGTTCGCGACGGGACGTCCGCCCGTAGGGGTGCGCCCATGCTGGGCGCACAAACAAAAAAAGCCGGCCCCTTGCGGGGCCGGCTTTAGCTCAGCACTAAGCCTTCTGGATTAGAAGGAGTAGCGTGCGCCGACGTACAGGCGGCGTGGCTCAACCCAGTTGTTCGCTTGGCCGAAGGCGTAGACGCCGTTGCCAGCAACCAGGCCCATTTCCGAGATTGGCGACTGCTTGTCCAGCACGTTGAACAGGTCGAGGAAGAACTCCACCTTCTGTGCACCAGCCAGCTTGTAGGTGTACTTCAGGCGCATGTCCAGGGTGTAGTACGCAGGACCGGTCTGGCTGCCGACGGAACCTGGCAGGATCCAGGTATCGACCACGCCACCATTGGAGTATGGGGTGTCGACCATGGCTGGCAGGTTACGACCGCTGCTCAGGAAGGTACGGCTGTACAGCAGGCCGCTGTTCCAGTTGAACACACCGCTCAGCTCCAGGCCATTGTTGAAGAAGTACGTACCGTAGCCCTTCACCTGGTGCTTGATGTTGCCTGGCTGTGGGCCGTACGCGTTAGGCGAACGTGGGTCCAGTGCCAGCCAGTCACCCTGGTAGTCAGCGTTACTGTCGGAGTTGGTGTTGCCTTCTGCCTTGTTATAGGTGTACGAAGCACCGCCCTGCCAGTTGTCGCGCTTGGCCTTGGTGGCGCTCAGCTCGATGCCCTGGTAGTCACGCTTGCCGCCAGCCAGGGTACCGATCACATAGTTCGAGTTCGGCTTCGAGGAGTAGCCGAAGTACGAGTATGGCAGGTAGTACGCCGAACCTGGCGCCGCATAACCTTCATGCGCGGTAGCCGGGGTCAGGGTTGCGTCCGAGTACAGGGTCAGGTCGTAGTCTTCCAGGATGTCGCGGGTCTTGCGCTTGGTGTAGCTGGCCGACACGGTCCAGTCCTTGCCGATGTTGGTCGCATAACCGATCATGAACTCGTCGGTGTATGGCGTCTTGGTCGACGGTGCAAACAGCGCGTCCGGGGTCTTCGGGCCGCCGCGGGTACGGAAGGTCAGCCACTGGTCGCCCAGGTGCACTTGCTCGTCCAGCACCGGACCGGTCAGGTTACCGGCGAAGTCGGACATGTTGGTGCGGATCGGGTCGTAGTAACGGCCCACGAAGCCCCACACCTTGCTGCGGCCATCGCCCTGCAGGTCGTACACGGTGCTCAGGCGCGGCGCCAGCTTCCACTTGAACTTGGCCGACTCGGCGCCGGTCGAATCGTAGTGGACCCACTCTTCAGCACGCACACCGCCATTGATGGTCCACTTGTTCATGGTCCAGGTATCCTGGACGAAGAAGGTCTTGCCGGTGGCTTCCACGGAGTACGGTGCAGCCTGCACTTCGCGAATACGGTAGTTGTTCACTTGCGCATTCGGGTTGCCGGCGGTGCTGTTGAAGCGGTAAGCACGGACTTCCGCGTCGGACACGCTGCCGTTGCGGTCGCTATCCAGCAGGTTGACGAAATAGGCCTTGTTCGAGGCGCCGTTGATCGCGTTCAGGATACGCGGGATATCGGCCGCGACGATGGAACGGGCGCCAGCCCAGCCGCCACCGACGAACTCGTTGAAGCTCACGCCGGAGTTAGCCGCGGCGATCGAGGTATAGCGCGCCTTGTCCGGGCCGGTCACGACGGAATCTTCGAAGTAGATGTTCTCGGACTTCGAGAAACCGGACTTGAAGGTATGGGTGCCCCACTTCTCGGTCTCGAGGAAGTACTCGGCATTCAGGCCGAGTTCATCACGGTCGCGCGAGGTGATCAGGTTGGAGCCGAAGCCGCCCATATTGCGCTGCGCCAGGGTCGCTGGCGGGTTGGCGTTGCGGTAGGCCACGTTGTTGGTGCTCGACAGGTCGGCCGCGTAGTCGGACACTTCGCCCTTATGACGGAAGGCGTAGGCGTTCACGCGCAGGTTGCCCATTTCGCGCGAGTACTCGAGCTTGTAGTTGTCGCCGCCCTGTTCGCGACGACGGTCGCGGTTGTTCAGGATGGCCGAGTCGGTCGAACCGCTGATTTCGGTCGGGTCGTTGAAGAAGGACGCCGACAGACGATCGTTTTCGGTGGCCTGCCAAGTGACCTTGAAGAAGCCTAGCTTCTCGTCGCGCTTCACGGAACGCATCAACGTGCCGGTGGAGGCATCGCCCACGTCGGTTTCGCGCGACTTCTTCTGGAACGAACCGAAGAACCACAGCTTGTCCTGGATGATCGGGCCGCCCAGGGTCACTGCCGCATCGTAGGTCGAGAAACCGTTGCTCTTGATGTGCTTGTTGTCCGCCACCAGGCTGTCGTTCTGGAAGTAGTAGTTGACGGAGCCGTGGTATTCGTTACCACCGGACTTGGTCACCACTTTCGACACCAGGCCGGAACCGCCCGCGTACTCGGCAGGGATACCGCCGGTCAGCACTTGCTGTTCCTGGATGATTTCGGAGTTGATGTTGGAGCCGAAGGTACCGGTGTTGGAGTCGGTCACGTCGACGCCGTCCAGGATGTAGACGTTGTCGGTCGAGGTGCCGGTGGTGCCGCCGATGTCCGAGTAGTTCACGCCGGACTTGGACGATGG
>JAJTCO010000059.1 GCA_021323265.1 Pseudoduganella sp.
GCCACCATGTCCCTGGCGCTGGTCACCGCTTTTGCGGGCGCCGCACAAGCAGACAAGGCAGCAGACGTCACGATCAAGCCCGCAGCGCAGCAAACCCAGGCCGCCCTGTGGGCCAGCCATATGCTGTCGCGCTACCACTATAAGGCCGTGCCGCTGGACGATGCGATGTCGGAGAAGATCTTCGACCGCTATTTCAAATCCCTCGACGGCGAGAAGCTGTTCTTCACCCAGGCCGATGTGGACTCCTTTGAAAAAGAGAAGACCCGCATGGACGACGCGATCACCGGCGAGAACCTGACGGTGCCGTTCGCGATTTATAACCTTTACCAGCAGCGCTTCAACGAGCGCTTCGCCTATGCACGCGAACTGTTGAAGGGCAAGTTCGACTTCTCCGCGGACGAGAGCTTCATGCTCGACCGCGAAAAGGCCGATTGGCCGAAGTCCGATGCCGAAGCCAAGGACTTGTGGCGCAAGCGCGTCAAGAACGACTGGCTGCGCCTGAAGCTGGCCGGCAAGGACGACAAGTCCATCCGCGACACCCTGGATAAGCGTTACGACAATTACGTGATGCGCTCGCGCAAGCTGAATAGCGAAGACGTGTTCCAGATCTACATGAACGCGTATGCCATGTCGATCGAACCGCACACCAATTACCTGGGCCCGCGCGCGGCCGAGAACTTCGACATCGCCATGCGCCTGTCGCTGGAGGGCATTGGCGCTGTGCTGCAGAACCGCGACGAGTACACCGTGATTCGCGAAATCGTGCCGGGCAGCCCGGCCGGCCTGTCCAACAAGCTCAAGGTGGGCGACCGCATCGTCGGCGTGGCGCAGGCCGACAGCGACAAGTTCACCGACGTGTTGGGCTGGCGCATCGACGACGTGGTGCAGCAGATCCGCGGCCCCAAGGATTCGACCGTGAAGCTGCAGATCCTGTCGGCCGATGCCGGCCCGGACGGCAAGCCGTACGTCGTGTCGCTGGTGCGCAAGAAAATCAGCATGGAGGAACAGTCGGCCAAGAAGACCATCATGGAAGTGAAGGATGGCGCCGTGAAGCGTCGCATTGGCGTGATTTCGCTGCCGACCTTCTACCAGGACTGGGATGCGCGCCGCAAGGGCGAGAAGGACTACAAGAGCGCCACGCGCGACGTTGCGCGCCTGCTGCAGGAGCTGAAGAAGGACAAGGTGGACAACGTCCTGATCGACCTGCGCAACAACGGCGGCGGTTCGCTGACCGAGGCGGTGGAACTGACCGGCCTGTTCATCGATCGCGGCCCGGTGGTGCAGCAGCGCAGCGCTTCCGGCCATGTGGAAGTGGAGTCGGACGGCGTGCCTGGCCTGGTGTGGGACGGCCCGGTGGGCGTCCTGATCAACCGCGCCTCGGCTTCGGCCTCGGAGATCTTTGCGGCGGCGCTGCAGGACTACGGCCGTGGCCTGGTGCTGGGCGAGGCAAGCTTCGGCAAGGGTACCGTGCAGACGCTGGTCAATCCCGAGCGCTCGGGCCTGAGCAGCAAGCTGCGCTACGGCGAGTTGAAAATGACGATCGCCCAGTTCTTCCGCATCAACGGCGGCACCACCCAGCTGCGCGGCGTCACGCCGGATATCAAGCTGGCGTCCACCAGCGACGCCGAGGCGTTTGGCGAATCGAGCTACGACAACGCGCTGCCGTACACCCAGATCAAGCCGGCCATCTATATTCCGGCGGGCGACCTGAAGGAAATCGCCACGGTACTGGGCAAGAAGCACGAAGCCCGCGTCGCCAAGGACAAGGACTACCAGTACCTGCTGGACGACATCGCCTACGTCAAGAAGCAGCGCAAGGACAATACGATCTCGCTGAATGAAGCCGCGCGCCGCAAGGAGCGCGACCAGCAGGAAGCGCGCGCCAAGATCCGTGAAGCCCGACTGGCCGCCGGCCCGTCGCCGGACGATCCGATCCTGGTGGCAGATCCGAAGGATGCGCTGAACAAGGCGATTGCGGCCAAGCCGGCCAACCCGCGCGCGGCGCAGCGCCAGGCGAACCAGATGCGCGGCGCGATCCGCACCGACGACGGCTTGCAGGCCGACGAGCGCTCGCTGGCGGCGGAACTGGATGCCGAAAAGGCCGCCAAGAATGCCAAGGACGTATTGCTGAATGAGGCCGTGCATATCCTGGCCGATGAGGTAGGGGTGCTGCGGACGGACACGCGCCTGGCGAGCCGTGTCCTGCCGTACGTGGCAGACAAGTGATATTGGGTGCAGTTATATCTAGTATTCCTACAATAAAGTAGACAGATATACCGCGCTGCAGCATAATTCACCTGTCTCCTCTATTCTCCTCCAAGGAAATAGATTTAGCCCGATCTTCTGATCGGGCTTTTTTTTGCCCGGCCGATGCACGCGCGGTGTTGTCCGAGCACCTGCCGGCGCGCGGCGGCCGCACAGGGTAGAATCCTGTCCGTGCGTACACCTGTGAAACTGACCTTGATTGCAGCTGCCGTGCTGGCGCTTGCCGGCACGGGCGGCTACTTCTACCTGGCCGCGACCAAGTCCGGCACCACCCGCCTGCCGGGACTCGTCAAGCGAGGCCCGCCGCCGACAGTCCGCGCCTGGCCGGCCCGGCTGCAAACCCTGGCCGACGGCGGGTTGGCGGAGCCGTACGGCATCGCCGTCGACGGCAAAGGCAATATCTACTATTCCGAAGGCGGCGAGCGCAACGTGATTGCGCTGTTGGCCGCCGATGGCAGCGTGCGGGTGCTGGCCGGCGGCGTGGAGGGCTTGCGCGACGGCGTTGGCGCGGCGGCATCTTTCCACACCCCGTCCGGCGTGGCGCTCGACGCCCACGGCAACCTGTTCGTCGCCGATACCGGTAACCATGCGATCCGCAAAGTGGCGCCGGACGGCACGGTGAGTACGCTGGCAGGCAGCGGTGTCGCGGGCTTTGCCGACGGACAGGGCGCGCAGGCGCAGTTCAATGGCCCGGTCGGCGTGGCGGTGGATCGCGACGGCATGGTCTACGTCGCAGATACCTACAACGACAGGATTCGCCGCATTGCGCCCGATGGCAGCGTCACGACGCTGGCCGGCAGCGGGCGTCCGGGCTTTGCGGACGGCACCTGGGACGTGGCGCAGTTCGACACACCGTGCGGCATCGCTGTCGGCAAGGACGGCGTATACGTCGCCGATTCGCGCAACGACGCCGTGCGCCGCATCGGCGCCGATGGCAGCGTGTCGACGCTGGCAGTCGCGCCGGAATTGGCAAAGGAACCGCTGCTGCGGCGTCCCATGGCGCTGGCCGTGACGCACGACGGCTTCGTATATGTCGCCGCGGCTGCGCGTGGCCGGGTGCTGCAGGTGGCGCCGGACGGCGCCGTGGTAGGCCTGCCCGATGCTGGCCGCCCCGCCAATCCGGCCACCGGCATCGACGGTACCGTGCAAGTGTATGGGCCGCGCGGACTTGCCCTTGCCGGTGATGGCTCGCTCCTGGTCGCAGATGCCTCCGCGCAGCGCCTGCATCGCGTGGTCCACGCCGACGCAGCAATCGGGGGCCAGCGGGCAGGTGCGGTGTTCCCCGCTGCCCAGGCGGCGCCGGCGCCGGCGGCATCGGCCGGCCTGATGGAGCAACGCCGCACAGGTCCGATGCCCTGGCCCGTGCTGCCGCAGGACCAGCCGCACGAAGTGGTCGGCCTGATGGGGGAGGTGCGGGGAAGCTATGACGGCGACAGCCGGCATCACTTCCACGCCGGACTCGACGTCCAGGCGGACGTCGGCAGTTCGGTCCACGTGGTGGATAAGGCCAAGGTCAGCGATCCGCTGCCCAATTGGGCCTTCGGCTCGGTTTCCGAAGGTATCAACCTGGGCAGCACCAGCTACATCCACATGAAAGTGGGGCGCGACAGGAAGAACAAGCCGCTGGACGAACGCTTCCAGCTGCTGCTGGACGAGAAGGGCAAGCCCGAACGCATCCGCGTACGCCGCGGCGCGCGCTTCGACGTCGGCGATCAGTTGGGCGTGGTGAACCAGATGGCGCACGTCCATCTGGACCTGTACGACCGTGGCCGTGTCGTCAATCCGCTCGCCTTGCCATTCCCCGGCCTGCAGGACACCATCGCGCCGCGCATCCAGGGGATCGCGGTGTACGACGCGCAGGACAAGCGCCTGCCGGTGAAGAAGGGCAAGCGCCTGCGCATCCCGCGCACGCTGGGTGAAGTCAATGTCGTGGTGGACGCCTACGACCAGATGGACGGCAACCTCGCGCGGCGCCGGCTGGGCCTGTACCGGCTGGGCTATCAATTGCTGCAGGCCGGCGGCACGCCGCTGCCCGGCTATGAGCAGGCACGCATCACGCAAACCTATGACCAGTTGCCCAAGCAGCGCGAAGCGGTGAGGGTGGTGTATGCCGCCGACAGCGGCATCACCGTCTACGGCAGCAAGGTGACGCGCTTTGCCTATTCGCTGCACAGCACCTTGGCGCAAGGGGAAGTCGTGCCCGGCAGATGGCAGGTCGGCAGTCTGGTGCCGGGCGACTACACGCTGCGCGTCTTCGCCGCCGACCATGCCGGCAATAGCGCCGTCACCGGGCGCGACCTGGCGCTGACGATCGAGTGAGCGTCAGCGCAGGCGGGCTTACTGGATGCTGGCGTTGCGGCCGAAGACGTTGCGCTGGGCAGGGTTGCCGCTGACGGCAATGCGTCCCGAACCGTTGGCGCGCGCATCGACCTTCTGCTGCACCCAGGCGTACACCGCACCCGAGCCGTTGCTGGTGATATTGGCTTCGTCCGCGCGCAGGTCGCCCAGCTGGGCGCTGCCGGAACCGGTCAGTTGCACTTCCAGCGAACGCACCATGCCGCGGGCGTAGAAGCTGCCCGAGCCGGTGGCGCTGACGCTCAGCGCGTCGCCGCGCACCGAGCCGATGTTGACGCGGCCCGAGCCGGACATATTGACCTTCGCGTTGCGGCTATCCAGACCGTCGGCATACAACTGGCCCGAACCGGCATGGCGCAGGTCGAGGCGGTCCACCTGGCCACGCATCTCGAGACGGCCGGAACCGCTGTGCAGGACTTGCAGCGGGCCGCCGGCCAGGCCTTGCACACTGGTGTGCACGGAACCGTTGGATTCCAGGTTATACAGGCGCGGCGCCGTATAGCGCACGCGGATGCGGTTGCTGCTTTGCAGGCGCTCGTCGGTGTACACGCGCAAGGTGTCGCCGTGCACTTCGGTGCGCACCAGTGGCACCAGGTTCGAGTCGCCCTCGATCACCAGCGATGGTGCGCCGCCCACGTTCACCTCGACTTCCATCGTGACGCCGTAGCGGTTCTCCACGCGCAGGCCGGTGGCGCTGACGATCTGGCGCGATTCGGTGGCGGTGCTGCCGTTGCCCTTGATGGTATCGGCACTGTCGCCGATCACGATGACGCAGCCGGACAGGCTGAGGGCGATCAGGGCGGCGAGGGTGAGCTTGGTGCGCATGGTGTGTGTCCTTTTTCTGCATGCAGGTTGGAATGCAAACATCCTAGCTTTCGGCCCGGGCGAAAGGGGACGGAATGCGACGAAATGCAGAATTTGGGGCGCGAAAGGAAAAATTGATAAGATGAAAGAGTTGGCAAGCTCCAACCCGGCAGCTTAGCTGCCGAGCACAATCCAGTAATACCCCTTGTTTGCCGCCGCGGATAGGCCATCCGTGTGCGGCGTTTTCTTTTGGTGAGTGACATTTATTTCGCAATCGAAATGAACGCCACTGAACTCGACAAAGGTCTAAATTTGTAGAGCTGTCTCAACCTAAGAAAGGGGATCTAAATGGAAGCTCTTGCAAAGAAGTTTGCATTTGCAGCCAGCTGCATGCTCCTGGCGGCAAGCGCCTTTGGCGCTTCTACCATCGGTAATACCTCGGCGGACGACGTTACGTTGAACGCACAGGATTCCGATGCTTTTGTCTTTGCGTCGGACTGGAACCCGCATGCGGGCCCAAATGGCGATATCAGCGGTTTCGGTACCACGTTCGATAGCTATGGCTTTGGCAGCTGGTCTCTGCTGGGCAAGCACGAAGGCGGTTCCGGTTCCGGTTTCAGCCTGACCAGCTCGCTCGACTTCACGTTTGACGTGGGCGACGGCCAGAGCGGCACCTGGACCATCACCAATACCAGCGCTTCCCAGGCGGTCGGGCTTGATCTGGTGTTCGCGCTGAAAGCCGGCGACGGCGCCGGCGCCTTCCTGTTCGATAACCAGGCCATCAACGCGGGCGAGACGCTGAATGGCACCTGGCGCATCGAATGGTTCACTGGCGCCAACCAGGCCAATCCGGACTTCTCCAACCTGACGTTGTTCGGGCGCGACTTTGACGGTGTGGCGCCGCCAGTGCCCGAACCCAGCGAATATGCCATGTTGCTGGCCGGTCTGGGCGTGATCGGCTTTGTGGCGAGGAGGCGCAAAGCGCAGTAGACTCTTTGGGACGGTCGTGCTATTTTGACTGGCGCGACCAATTCAAGGAGACAGCATGGACCTGAACTACTCTGCTGGGGACGAAGCTTTTCGCGCCGACGTGCGCGCGTTCCTGGCAGCCAACCTGCCAGCCGAGCTGCAAGCCAAGGTGCGCAAGCACCTGCGCCTGAAGCGTGAAGACTATGTGCGCTGGCACAAGATCGTGGCGGCCCAGGGCTGGGCGGCACCGGCCTGGCCAGTGGAGTTCGGCGGCCCCGGCTGGGATGCCACACAGCGCCATATCTGGGAAGAGGAGTGCGCCATTGCCGGCACTCCGCCCATCCTGCCTTTCGGCGTGAACATGGTGGCGCCGGTCATCATGGCCTTCGGCAGTCCCGAGCAGAAAGTGTATTACCTGCCACGCATCCTGCATTGCGACGACTGGTGGTGCCAGGGCTATTCCGAGCCCGGCGCCGGCTCCGACCTGGCCTCGCTCAAGACCACGGCCGTGCGGGACGGCGAACACTACATCGTCAACGGCCAGAAAACCTGGACCACGCTGGGCCAGTACGCCGACATGATCTTCTGCCTGGTGCGCACCGATCCGAACGTGCGCAAGCAGGAGGGCATTTCCTTCCTCCTGATCGACATGAAGACGCCCGGCATCACGGTGCGGCCCATCATCATGCTCGATGAGGAGCATGAGGTGAACGAGGTCTTCTTCGACAACGTGCGCGTGCCGGTGGCCAACCTGGTGGGGAAGGAGAACAAGGGCTGGACCTATGCCAAGTACCTGCTGGGGCACGAGCGCACCGGCATTGCCGCCGTGGGACGGTCCAAGCGCGAACTGCTGTTCCTGAAGAAGCTGGCGCTGCAGCAGCAGAAGAACGGCAAGCCGCTGCTGGCGGACCCGCTGTTCGCGGCCCGCGTGGCGAACCTGGAGATCGAGCTGATGGCGCTGGAAGTGACGGTGCTGCGCACCATCGCGCAGGAAGCGCAGGGCCCGGGGCCGCAGGCGTCGGTGCTGAAGGTGCGCGGCTCGGAGATCCAGCAGATGCTGACGGAGCTGATGGTCGAGGCGCTCGGCCCGCAAGCGCTGCCTTTCGACGCCGCCTACCTGGACGGGGAGCGCGAGCACGCGCTGGCTGGGGACGACGATGCGGCGCCGCTGGCGGGCTACTACTTCAACTTCCGCAAGACATCGATCTATGGCGGATCAAACGAAATCCAGAAGAACATCATCACCCAGATGATCCTGGGACTGTAAGGGGACGGCGTGGACTTCACATTCAAGCAAGAGCAGCAACAGTTTGCCGACGCACTGCGGCGCTGGATCGACAAGGACTACGGCTTCGAGGCGCGCAGGAAGATCATCCATTCCGAAGCGGGCGTGTCGGACGCGGCCTGGGCCACCCTGGCCGAACTGGGCATGCTGGCGCTGCCGGTGCCGGAAGCGCAGGGCGGTTTCGACGGCAGTGCGGTCGACATGCTGGTGGTGATGCAGGAGCTGGGCCGCGGCCTGGTGGTCGAGCCTTATTTCGCGACGGTGCTGGGCGCACAGTTCCTCAAGCTGGCCGGCGGCCAGGACGAGGCGCTGGCGCAGGTGGCTGCCGGCGAGCTGAAACTGGCCTGTGCGCTGGGCGAGCAGCAGTCGCGCCACGCGCTGAACGATGTGCTCACGCGCGACGAGGCGGGCCGCATCACCGGGCGCAAGACGGTGGTGGTGCACGGCGGCCAGGCGGGCGCCTTCATCGTTTCGGCCCGCAGCAGCGGCGCCCAGTGGGACACGGATGGCATTTCGCTGTACATCGTGCCGGCCGGCGCGGCCGGGGTGCGCGTGAGCGATTACCGCACCATCGACGGCCAGCGCGCAGCGACGGTGGAATTCGACGGCGCCACGGGGTCGCCGCTCGGCGCGCCGGGGCAGGGCTGGCCGCTGCTGGAGGCGGCCACCGATTACGGCGCAACCCTGCTCTGCGCCGAAGCCGTGGGCGCCATGGACGCCATCTTTGCCGCCACGCTGGAATACCTGAAGACGCGCCAGCAGTTTGGCGCGCCGATCGGCAAATTCCAGGCCCTGCAGCACCGCATGGCCGACATGTTCATCCATCTGGAGCAGGCGCGTTCGCTGGCCATGCTGGCCGCCGTCAAGGCCGCCTCGGGCGACCCGGCAGAGCGGCGCCGCGTGGTCTCCGCGGCCAAGGTGCGGGTGGGCCAGGCGGCGCGCTACGTCGGCCAGCAGGCGGTGCAGCTGCATGGCGGCATGGGCGTCACCGACGAACTGCCGGCGGCCCACCACTTCAAGCGCCTGGCGATGATCGAACTCACGCTGGGCGACGCGGACCATCACCTGGAGCGCTTCATGGCGCAGCCGGCTTTCCGGGAGGTGGCGTAATGGCCCGCCTGGTACGCACTATCGAGGAACTGGCGGCGCTGGTGGGCCAGGAGGTGGGCGTTTCCGATTGGGTTGACATCACCCAGGAGCGCGTCAACGCCTTCGGGGCGTCCACCAACGACCAGCAGTGGATCCACACGGACCCGGTGCGCGCCGCGGCCGAGTCGCCATTTGGCGGCACGGTGGCGCATGGCTTCCTGACGCTGTCCTTGCTGCCTGGGCTGCTGCAGGATGCCGTGTGCATGGAGGACATGCGCATGGGCCTGAACTATGGCCTCGACAAGGTGCGCTTCCCGGCGCCGGTGCCGGTCGGCAGCCGTGTGCGCGGGCGCGTGGTGCTGCGCAGTATCGAACCGGTGGCGGGCGGGCACCAGCTGGCGTGGGAAATCACCGTCGAGTGCGAGGGCGGCGGCAAGCCGGCCTGCGTGGCGCAGTTCCTGATGCGCCGCTATCCCTGAACGGCCTCAGTCCGGCACCCGCGCCACGCTGTAGCGGTCGCGGCCCCCTTCCTTGGCCTGGTACAGGGCCTGGTCGGCGGCCTTGACCAGCTCGCCCACGTCGCGATGCTCGCCCGGCATGATGGTGGCCACGCCCAGGCTCACCGTCACGACGTCGCCCACCGACGACATCCGGTGCGGGATGCCAAGGTCGTACACGCCGGCCAGGATGCGCTGGGCCACCGTTTCCGCACCCTGCGCGTCCACCTGGGGCAGCAGGATGACGAATTCCTCGCCGCCATAGCGCGCCACCAGGTCCGGCGAGCGGCCGGCACAGCGCACCATGGCCTCGGCCACCTGCGCCAGGCAGGCGTCGCCCGCCTGGTGGCCGTAGGCGTCGTTGTACAGCTTGAAGTGGTCGATGTCGATCATGATGAGCGACAGTGGCGCGTGCCCACGCGCGCAGCGCCGCCATTCGTTGTCGATGGCGTCGTTGAAGCAGCGCCGGTTGGCCACGCCGGTCAAGGCGTCGGTCAGCGTCAGTTCGCGCATGGTGTCCGACTGGCGTTTCAGCGTCAGGTGGGTGCGCACGCGGGCGCGTACCACCGCCACGTTGAACGGTTTGGTGATGAAGTCGACCGCGCCCGCCTCCAGCGCGCGCGTCTCGTCTTCCGGCGTGGTCAGGGCTGTCACGAAGATGACGGGAATGTCGCGCAGGTCGGCCGCGGCGCGCAGCGCGGCGCAGGTTTCGTAGCCATCCATGCCGGGCATGACGGCGTCGAGCAGGATCAGGTCGGGCTGGTGCTGGCGCGCCAGTTCCAGCGCCTTCTCGCCGCTCATGGAGAACAGCACCTCGTGCTCGTCGCCCAGCACATGGTTGAGGATCTGGATGTTCTCCATCGCGTCATCCACGATCAGCAGGCGTCCGTTACGCGCCTGGTCGGTCCAGCTCATGCGACTTCCTTCCTTTTCAGCATTTCCTGCACCAGTTTCTCGGCGCGCGGGAAATCCAGGGTTTCGATGGCATTTGCCAGGCTGGGCAGCAGGTCGGGGCAGCGCTGTTCCAGGCTGGGACTAAGGACTTTGAACGCCGACAAGGCCTTCATATTGCTATTTTTTAACAAAGTAAGCAAGTCGCCCAGCGCGCGCGGCAAGCTGCCGGGCGGCATGTCGTGCGGGACAGCCTGGACGGGCACGGGCAATTCGCGCGCGGCGGTGATGACGACGGCCAGCGCCTGCTCGAGCGACTCCAACAGGGCGGCGGCCGAACTGTCCAGTCCTTCCGCCACGGCAGTTTCCGCCTGGGCGCTCAGGCGCGCGACATCGGTCGCGCCAAGGTTGGCGGCCACGCCCTTCAGGCGGTGCAGCACCTGGGTGGCGGCGTAGCGCTTGTCCAGCGCCAGGCACTCGCGCACCTCCTGCACGGCGCCTCCTTGCGAGTTTTCGAAACGCTTGAGCAGGCTGGCAAACGCGGCGTAATTGCCGGCCACCCGGCGCAGCGCGGCTTCCAGGTCGATGCCCGGCACGCTGGCCGGGCGCCCATCGGCGTGCACCGCAGCCAGGGGCGAGGCCGCCAGCTCAGGGTGCAAGGGAGCGAGCCGGGTCAGCGTGGCGATCAGTTCGTCGACATCGATCGGCTTGGCGACATGGGCGTCGACGCCGGACTCGATCGCCCGCACGCGGTCTTCCGGCATGGCGTTGGCCGTCATGGCGATGATGGGCAGGGTGCGCAGGCCCATGGCGCGGATCGATTCCGTGGCGCGGAAACCGTCCATGACCGGCATCTGCAAATCCATCAGCACCGCATCGAAGCGCTGCGGGTCGTCGCGCAGCATGTCCAGCGCAATTTCCCCGTTGGAGGCCACTTCGACCAGCGCGCCGCAGTGCAGCAGGATGTAGCGCGCCATTTCCTGGTTGATGTCGTTGTCTTCCACCAGCAGCACGCGCATGCCCGCCAGGCGGCCCGACAGGGGCGAGTGGCCGGGCAGGTGGGTCGGCTGGTTGGCGCCCGTCAGGGCCGCCAGCGCCGCGGCGCGCAGTCCGGACGGGGTGAATGGCTTGGACAGCACGGCATCGATCTGCAGGCTGTCGGCCAGCGGCACCAGGTCGTCGCTGGCGCGTTCGGATGCCATCATCACCACGCATGGCAGTTCCAGGCCGGCCTCGCTGCGCGCTTCGACCAGCATGGTGATGCCGTCGCTGCCGGGCATGGCATGGTCCACCAGCAGCAGGTCGAAGGGCGCCCCGGCGGCGGCATGCCGGCGCAGCGCCGCCAGGCCTTCGTCGGCACTGGCCGTGCAGCTGACGTTCCAGCCCATGGCCCGACCCGCGCGCCCGATCGCCTGCCGCACGCTGGCGCTGTCCTCCACCACGAGAACCGAGCGCTCGCGCAGTACGGGCGCCAGTTCGGCCTGTGCGGCACCCGGGCTGCGCTGCAAGGGGCAGGTGAAGCGGAAGGCCGATCCCTTGCCAACCGCGCTTTCGACGCTGATGACGCCGCCCATCAGGTCGGACAGGCGGCGCGCGATGGCCAGGCCAAGGCCGGTGCCGCCGTAGCGGCGGCTGGTGCTCGTGTCGCCTTGCGAGAAGGCGTCGAACAGGTGCAGTTGCTGTTCGGGCGGGATGCCGATGCCGGTGTCGCGTACGGTGAATTCCAGCGTCAGCGAATTGGCGCTGCCGGCCGTTTCGCGCACTTCCAGGACCACTTCCCCGCGTTCGGTGAACTTGATGGCATTGCCCAGGAGGTTCAGCAGCACCTGCTGCAGGCGCATGGCGTCGCCCACCATCTCGGCCGGCAGGTCGGGGGCGATGTCGAACACCGGTTCCACGTCCTTCTCCCAGGCGCTGGAGGCCACCAGCACGGCCGTCCCGGCCAGCATCTGTTCCAGGTTGAAGGGCGCCTGCTCCAGTTGCAGCTGGCCCGCTTCGATCTTGGAGAAGTCGAGCACGTCGTTGACCACGCCGAGCAGGCTGCGCGTGGCCAGCTGGATCTTGTTGACGTAGCTGCGCTCGCGCCGCTCGAGCGGCGCCTCCTCCAGCAGGCGCGCCAGGCCGGTGATGGCATTCATCGGCGTGCGGATTTCGTGGCTCATATTGGCCACGAACTCGCTCTTGGCGCGGCTGGCCGCCTCGGCGCGGTCGCGCGCGCGCACCAGCTGTTCGTTCAGTTCCTGCAGTTTGAGTTCGCCGCGCTTGAGCTCCGACACGTCCGAGCCGAGCGCATAGAAGCCGCGCACCACGCCGCCTTCGCCCCGGTCGGGAATGAAGTTGATCCAGGCGAAACGCAACTCGCCCGACGGCAATTCCAGTTCGCGCAGGAAATGCTGGGGGCGGCCATCGAGCACGGCATCGATCTGCGGACGGATCTGCGCCAGCAGGGCCGCGGGCAGCACGCGCTCGATCGGTTCGGCCATGACCTGGTCGAGCGACCTGCCGGACCAGGCCAGGAAATAGTTGTTGGCGTAATGGCAGTGCAGGCTGGCGTCCCAGTATGCGACCAGGGCGGGCAGGTTTTCCGTCACCGTGTGCAGGAAGCTGGTGCTGCGCGCCAGGCTCAGCGAAGTTTGCTGCAAGGCTTCGTCGGCGCGCTTGCGGTCCGTGATGTCGAGCGAGATGCCGAGCAGGTGGGTGGCGATGCCGTGTTCGTTGCGCAGCGCCACCTTGCGCGTCATCAGGTAGCGCGTCTCGCCGCCGGCGCTGCGCACGGTTTCCTCAGCGATTTCCATCATGTCCTCGGATGCGAGCACCTTGCGGTCCGCTTGCTGGAAGGCATCGGCTTGTTCCGGTGGGAAAAGGTCGCGGTCGCTCTTGCCCAGCAAATCCTCGCGCGGGCGCCCCAGCAGCAGTTCGCCCTGGCGGTTCAGCAGCTCGAAGCGCAGCTGTTGCGCGTCCTTGACGAAGACCATGGCGGGCATGTTCTCCAGCACGGACTTCATCAGGGCCTTCGAGCTGCGCAGGGCCGCTTCGGCTTCCTTCTGCGGCGTGATGTCCATCAGCATGGCGGTGATGCCGACCATGGCGCCGTCGGCCCCGAACACGGGATAGTAGCCGGTGATGAAATGGCTGGTGCGGCCCGGGCGCGATGGCGAGGTGCCGGTCAGCTCGGCATTGGGCACGGCCTCGCCGGTGGCCAGCACGCGGCGGTAGGCCTGGTTCACCTGCGCCACGATGTTGCGGTCGTTGATCACCTCGTCGAAGCGGCGCCCGATGTGGTCGTTGACCGGCATGCCGTTCAGCTTGGCCAGATAGTCGTTGATCATCAGGATGCGCAGCCGGGTGTCGACGAAGCTCAGGCCGACCGGCGCCGTGGCGTAAATGGTTTCCAGCAGCGCGTTGGAGTTTTCCAGCTGGGCCGTGCGCTCCTCCACCAGGCGCTCCAGGTCCTGGCGGTGGCGCGTCATGTCCTGTTCCAGCTGGACCAGCGTGTCGCCCAGGCGTTTCGCTTCGCGGAAGGCGGTGCGCGGCCTTTCCAGGGGGCTGCCGGCAACCAGCGCCTGCGCCGCCTGGTGCAAGGCTTCGACCGAGCCGGCGATGCGCCGCGCCGCCAGCGCCGCGGCGATGAAGCCGGCCAGCAGGACGGCCGTAAGCAGGGCCGCCAGGGGCAGGAAGGGGCCATCGAATGCGCTCCATGCGTCGCCGGCCGGACCGGCGACCGAGACGCTCCACGGGCTGTCGGCTCCGCGCAGGTAGCCCACTTGCAAGGGCATGCCGTGCAAGGCTTCGGCGGCGCTCTGGCCGCTGGTGCGGCCGTCGTCGCCGCTGCGGGCAACCAGGCGGCCGTCCGGCGCCAGGACGGCAATCACCGTGCCCGGCGCCAGCTGCATTTCCTCGGCCACCTTGTCCAGCATGTCCGGCGCGAGCAGCAGGCTGAGGACGGCGGGCGCCTTGCCGGGACGGGGCAGGGGAACGTCCACCGCCAGCCGGGCGGCATCCTTGCCATGGGCGGGCAGAAGGCTGAGCGCCGAGCGGGCGGCCGGCGTGAGCCGGATGCGGGCGGCATTGGCTTCGCGGTCGATGGAAAACGTGCCGCCCGTCAGCAGGACGGGGCTGTTGTTCTCGGTCAGGAGCAGGTGGGCGCCCGCGGGCAGGGCGCGGCTGCGCAGGGCGGGATTGCCCGCAGGGAGGGGCTGGGCCGCCAGGGCGAGCAGCACGCCTTCGGCGCCGAGCAGCTGGCGGTCGACAATGGCGGCGGCGCCGCGCGCGACGCGCTGGGCTGCCAGTTCGGCACGCCCCAGGTGCTGTTGTTGAAAATAAACCAGTACCAGTACCAGCGCAAGCAACAGTGGCGCAGCGCAAGCGATGGCCAGCAGCGCAATCTGCGACCGCAAGGGCGGCAAAGGCCTACCGGTGTCGTCCTGCACGGCGCTTCCTTTCGGTGAAAGAGTCTGCAGGACGATGATATCTCAGCTTGTCTAGGAGGAGAAGCGCGCGATCTCCAGCTTGGCAATGGCGTTGCGGTGCACTTCGTCCGGCCCGTCGGCCAGGCGCAGCGTGCGGTTGCCGGCCCACTGGTAGGCCAGCGGGAAGTCTTCCGACACGCCGGCCGCGCCATGCGCCTGGATCGCCCAGTCCAGCACCTGCTGGGCGACATTCGGCGCCAATACCTTGATCATGGCGATTTCCGACTGCGCCACCTTGTTGCCGACCGTGTCCATCATGTAGGCCGCTTTCAGCGTCAGCAGGCGCGCGGTATCGATCCTGATGCGCGCTTCGGCGATGCGTTCGCGCCACACTCCCTGGTCCGCCAGGCGCTTGCCGAACGCCACGCGGGTGGACAGGCGCCGTATCATCAGCTCCTGCGCGCGCTCGGCGACACCGATGGCGCGCATGCAGTGGTGGATGCGGCCCGGCCCGAGCCGGCCCTGCGCGATCTCGAAGCCGCGGCCTGCGCCGAGCAGGATGTTGGCGGCGGGCACGCGCACGTTCTCGAACACCATCTCGCAGTGGCCGTGCGGCGCGTCGTCGTAGCCGAACACCGGCAGCGGGCGCAGGACCTTCAGCCCCGGCGCATCGGCCGGCACCAGGATCATCGACTGCTGCGCATGGCGCGGCGCGTCGAAGTCCGTCTTGCCCATGGTGATGTAGACCTGGCAGCGCGGATCGCCCGCGCCGGAAATCCACCATTTGCGCCCGTTGATCACGTAATGGTCGCCATCGCGCTCGATGCGCGTTTCGATATTGGTGGCGTCGGAGGAGGCCACCTCGGGTTCCGTCATCGCGAACGCCGAGCGGATCTCGCCGCGCAGGAGCGGCTCCAGCCAGCGCTGCTTGTGTTCTTCCGTACCGTAGCGCTCAAGCGTTTCCATATTGCCGGTGTCGGGCGCGGAGCAGTTGAACACTTCCGCGGCCCAGGGCACGCGGCCCATGATCTCGCACAGCGGCGCGTAGTCCAGGTTGGACAGCCCTTCCGGCGCGCGCTGCGAGCGCGGCAGGAACAGGTTCCACAGGCCCTGTTCGCGCGCCAGCGGCTTGAGGCGTTCGATCAGGCCGGTGGGAATCCAGCGGTTGCCCTTCTCGCGGCCATTGCGCTCGACTTCCTCGTGGAAGGCCTTCTCGTTCGGGTAGATGTGCTGGTCCATGAAGGCCAGCAGGCGCGCCTGCAGTTCCTTGGTGCGCGGGGAGTAGTCGAAGTCCATGCCGTGTCCTTATTCGATTGGCTTGCCCTGGGCGTAGGCCCAGCCCATGGCGGCCATCGGGCGCGCCAGCTTGCCGGACTCCAGTGCCTGCGCGCTGGAAGCCGTGCCGTCCACATAGCGTTTCATGATGCCCTGCATGATGCTGGCCAGGCGGAACATGTTGAAGGCGAGGTAGAAATTGAAGTCTTCCAGCCGGATGTTCTTGCCGGTGCGCTCGGCGTAGCGCGCGATGTACGCGCGCTGGCTCGGAATGCCGAGCGCTTTCAGGTCCAGGCCCGCGATGCCGCGGAACTGGCCCGGTTCGATGTGCCAGCTCATGCAGTGGTAGCTGAAGTCGGCGAACGGGTGGCCCAGCGTGGACAATTCCCAGTCCAGCACGGCCAGGATGCGCGGCTCGGTGGGGTGGAAGATCATGTTGTCCAGGCGGTAGTCGCCGTGCACGATCGCGGTGTCCTCTCCGGGCGGGATATGGGCCGGCAGCCAGGCGATCAGCTGGTCCATCGCGTCGATGGTTTCGGTCTCGGAGGCCTTGTACTGCTTGCTCCAGCGTTCGATCTGGCGCTGGAAGTAGTTGCCAGGCTTGCCGTAGTCGCCCAGGCCGATGGCCTGGTAGTCGATGCTGTGCAGCTGGGCGATGACGCGATTGAGTTCATCGTAGATGGCGGCGCGCTCGCCGGGCGTCATGCCGGGCAGGGCCTGGTCCCACAGCACGCGGCCCTCCACGAACTGCATGACATAGAAGGCGCGCCCGATCACCGCTTCGTCCATGCACAGGCAGTACTGGCGCGCTGCGGGGAAGCCGGCCTTGTGCAGGGCATCCATGACGCGGAACTCGCGGTCGATGGCGTGGGCCGACGGCAGCAGCTTGGCCGCCGGCGCAGGCTTGCTGCGCAAGACGTACTGCTGGCCGCCGATCGAGAGCTTGAAGGTGGGATTGGATTGCCCGCCCTTGAACTGCTCGACCTTCAATTCCCCCTGCGGATAGCCTTCCACGTGCTGGCGCAGGTACGCATCCAGCGCGGCGGTGTCGAAACGGTGGCGCTCCGACACCTCCTTGGTGCCCATGAATTCTTCGAACATAATGCCTCCTTCCGAACGATCGTACTATTTTTATGGGCGGGAAAGCAAGCGCGATTTTGCATATTCCTTGTACAGCTGTTCCATCGTCGTGCTGCGGGTGGCCGTGTGCAGGGGCGCGGGCGGCGCATAGTTCGCAAAGCGCACGATCCAGTCGCATGGCTGCGCGCCCACGTCGAGCGCGTTGATGCAGCCGGCCGCTTGCGACAGGTTGCCCAGGAAGAGGCGCTGGCCGCCGGTCAGGGCATACGACAGGATGGCGCGATTGACGCCGCCGTGCAGGACCAGCAGCACGGTGTCCCAGCTGTCGTCGGCCAGCAGGCGCGCCATGGCGGGGTGGATGCGGTCCATCAGTTCGCCCACCGATTCGCCGCCCAGGAAGCGGCGCTCCTCGGCCACCATGCCTTCGAAAGCGCCGGTGAAGGCCTCGCGCAGCTTGTCGTCGGGGATGCCGGAGAGCCTGCCGCCGCGGATCTCGGCCAGCTCCGGCCAGGTTTCCAGCGCGATGTCCTGGCCGGTTTCGGCCAGCACGCGCATGGCCGTTTCGACCGTGCGCGGCAGGCCGGAAACGATGACGCGGTCAAAGCGCACGCCGTCTGCGTCAAAGGCCTGGCCCGCCGCAGCGGCCTGGGCGCGCCCGGCTTCGTTCAAGGGGACCGTTTCCGGCAGGTGGGGCTTGCCGGCCTCGTCGAAGTACGTGACGCTGCCGTGCCGCATCAGGAAGACGCGGCGTCTTTCAGTGTTTGCTGTCATGGTTTCAGAAGAAGATTGCGAGTCGGGTGATGATGGTGCCGTTGTTAGTATAAGGCCCAGTCGCCCGCACGTTGCCGGAATCGGGTTTGCCGTCGTCCAGCTTGGCGTCGATCTGCTCGGCGAACGTGTCGGGCAGGTTGTCGAAGCGGATGCCATTGCCGCCGCGTCCGCCCACCACGTCGTTATAGATGTACACGGCGCCGCCCTGGGCGCTGGTCATGAAGTCCGTCGTGCCGTTGTAGGAACCGGTGATCAGGCCGGCCAGGGCCAGGTGCTGGGGCGCCAGCTGGTATTCGCTGACCTGGCCGTCGCCATTGCCGTTGCCGGCCGCACCGGGAACGTGGGTGGTGGCCATGATGTCGTCGCCGGGCAGGGCGCGGAAGCGGTCCTGGTAGGCGTTGACGGCGGCCTGCAGCGCCGTCGCCTGCTGGATGATGCTCTTGACCTTGGCGCTGTCGATCAGGGCCTGGCCTTTCAGCACGCCGCCCAGGAGCAGGCCGATGATGACCAGCACGATGGCGATTTCTACGAGGGTAAAGCCGCGGTGTCGCATGGCAGTCTCCTTTCAGGGCAGTCGTTGGGCGGCAAGCATGCGGTTGAACAGGATGTTCGGCGACAGCCACACCACGATGTCGTCATAGGCGCCGCCCGCTGCGGCAGGGTTGTCGGCCTGGCCGCGCGCGATGAACATGCGGCCGTCAGCCTGGAAATTCGCTTTCTCGTCGATGTTGCCGACGCCCATGTCCGCCGCCTGCACGCCGACGTCGCTGAAGGCGCCATAACCGTTGCGCCCTTGCGACAATACCACGGCGGGGATGTCGTTCTGTGCGCTGGCCGGCACCAGGGCGCCGGCCGGGTCGCGGCTGGCAATGGTGATGTCGCGCGGGCTGTTCAGGCGGAATGGGGTGCCGCTGTCGCTGAAGGCGGGCGTCACGCTGTACAGGTACAGGTGCTGCCAGGCATCCAGCTTGGGCAGGCCGAGCGTGGCCCACGGCAGGAAACCCAGCCTGCGCTCGTTGGTGCAGCGCGTGCCGGCCCGGTCTTCCAGGCCGTTGGCGGCGGAAATGGCCGGGCAGGGCAGGTAGCCGTTGCGTGCCGCGAAGCCCGCCAGCGCTTCGCGCGCTTCTTCCAGCGCGCGCAGGGTGTCGGCGCTGCGGCGCTGTTCGAGCTGGGCCGACAGCGGCGCCAGCAAGCCGCCCAGGAGCAGGCCGACGATCGCCAGCACGATCGCCATTTCCACCAGGGTGAAGCCTTGTGCATGCGTTCTCATGGGAGCGTCTTGGCGGCGGCCATCCTTTCATAGAGCGTGTGCAGGGGGACGGTGACTAGCAGGTCGTCGAAGACGCCGCCCGGCGCCTCCGGCGTGCCGCTGCGCGGGCGTTGCATGAAATCGACCGCGGCGGCCAGGTTGCCCGCCTCGTCCTGCCCGTCCAGGGCATCGCTGCGGCCGCGCGAAAGGATGACGGCGGGCGCGCATTGCGCCGCGAGCGAGCAGATTTCCTGGCCGGCCGTGAAGAACAGGGCGCCGCCGGCGTCGCGCGACAGCACGCGCTTGGTCGCGATGGCGGAAGTGCGCGCCAGCGGCGCCACGGTGAAGGCGGGCGTCACGCTGTAGCGCAGCGGATGGCCCCAGTTGTCGGCGGCCGGCAGGCCAAGGTCGCGCCACGGCAGCAGGCCGGTGCAGGCGGCCTCGCTGGCGCAGGGCGCAGCCTGTTCGCGTCCGGGGTCGGCGCCTTCGCGCGCGGGGCGCGGCAGCCGGCCATGCGTGGCCGCGAAGCCGACCAGGGCCTCGCTGGCCTGCGCCAGCAGGGCATGCGTGCGCTGCTCGCGCGCCCGCTCCACGCCGCTGCCGCCGAAGGCCGACAGGAGGACGGCGGCCATGACCATGGTGGCAATGAGGAGGATCGTCAGCAGGGCGGCGCCCCGCTGCCTAGCGCGCGGCTTCATGGACGGCTCCTGTGTCAGGGTCGTAGCGCTGCCCCGGCTTGAGCGTGACCGAGCGGCCGTCGGCCTGCAGCCTGACGGCGCCGCGCAGCACGCCGCGCGCGGGCGCGGGCTGCACCTCGCCGTTGACGATGATCATGTCCGGCCCGTTGCTGCGGCGGACGATCCCGTCCAGGCGCAGGCCCGGCGCTGGCGTGGCTTGTTCCGCAGGCATGCCGCCCGCAGGCGCCGCGGGCGGCATGCCCGGCGGCGCCGCGCCGGCTGCGCTGTAGGGCTCGGGGGGCACGCCGGGGACTATCCCTGGAATGGCGGCCTGGCCCGGGGCGGAGGGCGTTCCCGGCGCCAGCGACAGTGCCTGGCTGCGCTGCGAGTCGAGGTGGGCGCGCTCGCTGGGCGTGGTAAACAAGCGCCCCATGCTGACGAAACTCTGGGCGCCGGCCTGCGTAGCCAGCAGCAGGAGCAATGCTGGCAGGCCGGCCTTCATAGCGACGCCCCGCGCGCCGCACCCGCCGGGGCGGGGGTCAGCGTCAGCCAGTTCAAGGTGCAGTCCGCATTCAGTGTCGGTCCGACCACGCCGGCCACCTGGCTGGCGGCAGCGGCCGTGCGCCGGATGCTGCAGTCCTGCACGGCGAAGGTTCCCGCCAGGCGCAGGTCGGCCAGGAAGTTCAGCAGGTCCAGCTCATGCAGCAGATCCATGTGCAGCGCCATGCGGCTGCCCAACAGGGCGTAGTCGCCCGTCGGCAGGGTCGTCTCCAGCCGGTACGGCTGCTGCACTTCGATCTCGTACGACAGGGGCAGCAGGCGCCGCTGCTCCTGGATCAGGCGGATCGCTTCCACCCAGTCCAGGCGCCGCTCCGGTCCCACCATGCCCTTGCGCCGCAATTCCACGAACTGCGGCTGGTACAGGCGGATCTCCTCCTTCTCCGTTTCCGCATGGGCCAGGCGGGTGCGCGCACCTTCGCGCTCCAGCAACTGAGTCGCTTCCTCAAAGCGCGCCAGGCGCAGTTGCCACAGGCTCACCGAGACCGTGGCGAGCGAGACGACCAGCGTGGCCAGGAAGACCAGTACGGCATTGCGCAGCAAAGCGAATTCCCGCAGCAGTATCATGGCGCCCACCTGATGTTCAATGTGAATTTCGCACGCTCGCCCAGGCCGTCGGACGTGCCGGCCTTGCCCACCAGCTTCACGTTGGGCCGCACGTCGAACGGCAGCTGTTCGATTTCCACCTGCATGCCCGGCGTGCGCGCCAGTTCCTGTGCAAAGCGGTTCATGCTGAGCAGCACGCTGCGGTAGTCGTCCTGCTCCACCAGCACTTCCGCCTGCAGGCGCACCTGCTGCGATGGCGCCTTGGGAATGCCGATCAGCATGGACGATTGGGGGGCGACCAGCGCCGGCGTGGTGGCGCTGCCCGGCACGAGACTGCTGGCCGTCATTGGCGGCACGCCCGGCGCATTCGCGCGCCAGTCCAGTTGCGTCAGGCGGATCTGCGGCGAGCGCTCCAGGGCCTCGCTCAGCATGGCCATCACGGCCTGCGGCCACGGCCCCTGGCGCGCCACCATCTGGGCGATCTGGACGGCAGCCTTCATGTTGGCGGTCTTGTCGACTGCCGGCGGCATGCTCGACATGCTGGTCTCGTAGGCGCTCTTGAACCCCCTGGTCTCCACCTGCAGGTCCTGGGCGTGGCTGCGCGCCAGGACCGTGCCGATGATGTTCGCCCCGGTCCAGAGCAGGCAGCAGGCGGCCAGCACCGCGCTCGATGCATACAGCGAGCGGCGGGCGCACCACAGCGAGAAATAGCGTTGGCGGGCGCCCAGCGGGTAGTGGCTGTCCGGCGCCGTGCGCGCCAGCACGCCAAGGAACAGCTCATCGGCGCTATCCGAGGCCGCCAGGCGCTGGCGCGCGGCGGCCTCCTGCAGCGGCATCACGCGCCAGTCCAGTAGCGGCGCGCTGCCGGCCGCCGGGGGCGATGCGATGCGCGCCAGCGGCAGCAAGGCCTGCACCTGCAGGACGGCGTCGCGTGGCAGCATGTGCGCACCGGCCAGGAACTGGCGGGTGCGCTCGGCCTCGACTTCGGCGCTGGTGGCGCTTTGCGCCAGGCGCGAAAAGCGCGGCCGGCCGGTCTGGAAATACGTTTGGCGGATGCCGCCGGCGTGCTCCGATACCAGCAGCAGGTGCGGCTCCCTGCTTGCCTCGTCGCCCAGCAACGCGGCGCTGAGCAGGGCTGGCGAGTAGATCCCGGCCAGCGGCACGCGCTGCGCTTCCAGCACGTCGAGCCAGGGCAGGATAAGTGCCGGGTTGGTCAGCGCGGCGAACAGTACGACGTCATCGCGCCGACCTTCCTCCTCCCGGCCCTGCACGATGGCGTTGCGGAACGGCGTCTCGCGCCATGCCTGCGCAAGCCTGCGTTCGCGCATCGCGATGCCGGCGCGGCCGGGCACGTGCGGCAGCAGGTGGCGCTGGAAGTCCTCCTCCACCAGGTCGGCCAGGAGCAGGGCGGGCGTGTCTTGCCACCCGGCCAGCCAATCGGTGAACGCCTGCGGGCCGCCCGCCGCCGCGTCGAAACAAGGCCCGGCGTCCAGGCGGCCGCGCTCCCAGGTCCAGCAGCATATCCGTTCGCCTGTCAGGTGGAGGAGGAGTTTGCGCGTCATGGCTCAGATCCTGATGGCGCTGATCGTGTCGTAAATCGGGCCGAGCACGGACAGCATGATCCATCCCAGCAGGATGCCGAGGATGACCGTCATCGCCGGTTCGATCATGGCTTGCATGCGCTCGATGCGTTCACGCACTTCGCGGTTGTAGAAATAGGCCACGTTGCGCAGCGTCGCATCCAGCGCGCCGGTCGATTCGCCCACGCGCAGCATGCGAACGACCAGCGGCGGGAACAGGCCCACCTGCTTGAAGGCGGCTGCAATCGGCTGCCCTTCCGAAATCAGCTCGCGCGCGCGGCGCATCGCCAGCGCCACCACGCGGTTCCCGGCAATGCCTTCCGACAGGCGGATGCATTCGAGGACCGGAATCCCGGCCGAATACATCAGCGCGAAGTAGGTCGCAAAGCGCGCCATGATCAACTTCTGCAGCACCGGGACCAGGCGCAGCTTGAGGCGGTCGAAGGCGAAGGCGGTGCGTTCGCTGCGCCGCAACTGCCAGCGCACGGCCTGCCAGACCACCAGGGGCAGGGCCAGCAACACGTACCAGTAGCGGATGAAGATGTCGGACACGGCGATCAGGGCGCGCGTGTGGAACGGCAGCTCCTGGCCCATGTTGCGGATGAAGGCCGTCAGCTGCGGCACCAGGTAGATCATCAGGAAGAACACCACGCCGGAGACGATCAGCAGCACGAAGGCAGGGTAGGTGATGGCCTTGCGCGCCTGCGCTGCCAGTTCGTCCTGCCATTTCAGGCTCTCGGCCAGGTCGCGGAACACTTCGTTCACTTTGCCGCTTTGCTCGCCCGCCCGTACCAGGCTGGTGAAGCTCTGGTCGAATACTTCCGGATACACCGCCAGCGCGCTGGAGAGCTGCAGGCCGCCCTCGATCTTCTCCACCAGGTCGGTGATGATTTCGCGCAGGCGCAGGCTGTCCGTGCTGTCGCGCAGGTCGCGCAGGCCGTCCAGGATCGGCACGCCGGCGCTGCTCATCTGCTCCAGGTGGAAGCAGAAGTTGATCAGGTCGCGCCGCGTGATCGCGCGCCCGCCCAGGCGCAGGTTGCGCACGCGCGTCTCGCGGTAGTCGATCAGGTCCAGCGCCATGCGCTGCAGGCGCAGCTCCAGGTCGGGCACGTTCAGCGCGTCCATATTGCCCGGCACGATGCTGCCGCGTGCATCCATCGCTCGGTAAATGAATTGCGGCATGTCAGCTCAGCCTCTCAGTCAGGTCCACCACGCGCGACACTTCATCCAGCGTGGTCAAGCCCTCCAGCACGCGGCGCGCCCCGTCGTCGGCCAGGGAGCGAAAGCCGACGGCGCGGGCGGCGTTGTGCAGTTCGCGCGCCGGGGCGCGGCGCGCCACGAGTTCGTCGAAATCGGCCGTCATGCGCAGCAGTTCCATGATGGCCATGCGGCCCTTGTAGCCTTGGTGGGCGCAGCGGTCGCAGGCGCTGGCACGGTAGATCGTGGCGGGCGGTCCGTCCGGCGCCAGGCCAAGCAGGCGGCGCTCCAGCGCGTCCGCCTCGACGGACTGGCGGCAGTGCAGGCAAACCTTGCGGATCAGGCGCTGCGCCACGATGCCGATGATGTTCCCGGCCAGGACGTCCGCCACCACGCCCAGGTCCAGCAGGCGCGGGATGGCGCCGACGGCGGAGTTGGTGTGCAGGGTGGAATAGACCTGGTGGCCGGTCATGGCGGCGGCCAGCGCCATGTCGGCCGTCTCCTTGTCGCGGATCTCGCCGACCAGGATCACGTCCG
The DNA here is from genome assembly GCA_021323265.1 of Pseudoduganella sp. Taxonomy (GTDB): domain Bacteria; phylum Pseudomonadota; class Gammaproteobacteria; order Burkholderiales; family Burkholderiaceae_D; genus Rugamonas. Next base: position 24,035 of record JAJTCO010000059.1, read on the forward strand.
GGTCTTGCCGCATCATCGAGCGGATGCCATCGGCGAAGCCCAGTTTGGCCGACTCGTTGACCGAGGTCTGGCGGATCTGGTGCATCGGGTACTCCACCGGGTCCTCCATCGTCATGATGTTGATCGATTCGGTGTTGATGTGGTTCAGGATCGAGTACAGCGTGGTGGTCTTGCCGCTGCCGGTGGGCCCGGTGACCAGGATCAGGCCGTCGGGACGGGCGATCATCAGCTTCAGCACGTCCAGCTCGTGTTCGGCCAGGCCGAGCTGCTCCAGCGGGACGATGCCTTTCTGCCGGTCCAGCACGCGCAGCACGATGTTCTCGCCGTGGGTGGTGGGCTGGGTGCTGGCGCGAAAGTCGATCTGGCGGCTGGAGAACTGGATCGAGATGCGCCCGTCCTGCGGCGCGCGCGTCTCGGCGATGTTCATCTGGCTGATCACCTTCAGCCGCACCGCCATGGCCGGCCAGTAGGAGCGGTGCAGGCTGCGGATCTGGCGCAGGATGCCGTCGATGCGGTAGCGGATGCGCAGGAAGCTGTGTTCCGGTTCGAAGTGGATGTCGGAGGCGCCGTTCTGCACCGCGTCGGCCAGCAGGGCGTCGATCAGGCGCACCATGGGCTGGCTGTACTCGTCGCTGGCCGCGTCAAGCGTCACTTCGCCCGTTTCGATCTCGTGCAGGATGCCATCGATCGACAGTTCGAAGCCGTAATAGTGGTCGATGGCGTGCGCGATGTCGGAGTCGTTGACCAGCAGCGGCACCAGGGTGATGCCCTTGACCAGCATGGCGCTGATCTGGTCCAGCGCGACGATGTTGGTGGTGTCGGACATGGCCAGCACCAGCTGGTCGGTCTCGCGCTCGTAGACGATGGGGAAGACGCGGTAGCGCTTGGCCACTTCCTTCGGGATCAGCTTGAGCGCGACGGCATCGACCACCAGGCTTTTCAGGTCGGCCGAGCGCGTGTTCAGGTTTTCGCTGAGCGCCTCGCGCATGGTCGCTTCGGTGACGAAGCCGAGCGCAATCAGCAACTTGCCCAGGGGTTCGTTGCTGCGCTTTTGCTCGGTCAGCGCGATCCGGAGCTGGTCTTGGCTGATGACGCCTTTCTGGATCAGCAGTTTGCCGAGCGGGATTTTCTGCGTGTCGGCCATTGTGCTTTATTGTGGCGGCGGCCAACGCCCAGGTTGAAGGCGTAATCGGCATTGTCGGGCATGGCGTTGAAGGCGCGGAAGTAGCTTTGCTGGGCTTCCGACCAGCGGCCCTGGCGCGCGAACAGGTTGCCCAGGGCGAACTGCACGGGGCCGGAATCGGGATGCTGGCGCGCCAGGCCCTTGAGTTTGATCTCGTTGGCTTCCAGGTCGCCGGGGCGCAGTTCGGCCAGCCCGGCCAGGGCTTCCGGATCGTTCGGGTCCAGTTCCAGGAGGCGCAGGTAGTTGCTGGACGCTTGCCGCCCATCGTTTTCGCGCAGCGCCACGGCGGCGGCACCAAGCAGGGCGTCGCGATTGTTGGGGTCCTGCAGCAATGCCTGGTCGTAGTGCCGGCGTGCGCCCGCCAGGTCGCCCGAGCGCAAGGCGTTGTAGCCGCTCTGCACGGCCGGGGCGATGCTCGCCGGTGCGGCGCCGCGTACAAAACGCACGTCGCCATTTTCGCCAACGGCCGTCTGCAGGCCGCTGCCTGTCCTGCGCGCCGGCCGTGCCGGCTGCGATCGGGCCGGCGTCCCGCTCGCATGCGCAGGCTGGCGTGTGCTGGTTGGCGCGGCGGCGTCGCGTCCTGCTGCGTTTTCCGTCGGAGCCATGCTGGCGGCGACGGGCGCGCCCGATGGCGCGGCGGCCGGCCCCGGCCCGCTTTCGGCGCGCGCCTGGCGCGCCGCGCGTTCGGCGGCGTCGCGCATGGCTTCGGCCCGGATGGCGGGATCGGGGATGGCGGCCAGTTGTTCCGGCGTCGGAACGGTGACGTCGACATTGGGCCGTGTCGCCGGCGCGGCCGTGCTCTCGGGCGGCTGCAATTCGTTGCTGCCGGCCAGCGCGCCGCCCACTCCCAGCGCGGCGGCGCCGGTACCGTTCACGGCCCCTCCCGCCGGCGGCGGCGCGCCGCCATCGGCGCCGGAGACGTAGGGCGTTACCGCAATGCCGGCACCGGCCTGGCTGGCCGGCTGCGCAAGCGGCGGCGAACCGGGGGCCGGCATGGGCACCCTTGGCAGGCTGGCGCCCGGCCCCGGGCCAGACAGTGCGCGCCAGTAGAGGAGGGCGAACACCGCCAGCAGGAGCGCCAGCGAGGAAACGAGGATGACGAGCCGGCGCTGGGACGAGGCGACCGCGCGCGGTGGGCTGGGTGGATGCAGGCCAGCCCGCACGGGACTGTGGCCAGCCGCGCGGGCGTCGCCGGCGGTGACACCGGTGGAACGTGGCACATCGGCGCCAGGCGCGGTGGCGCGCGTCGGTTCATGGCGCGCTTGCGGCGGAACAGGGTCGTGCGCCGCTTCCTGCGCCGGAATCACGGGCGGATTGCCGTCCAGCGGCTCAAGCTTCCAGGCGTCGGGCATGACGGCGAAGGCCGGCCCGCCTTCCATTGGCGGCGCGGACGGCACGGCATCCTGGCCGAAATGCGGTTCCGCCTGTTCAGGTTCGTGCTCGTTCCCATGCTGGGCCCGCACGCGTTCCGCCTTGCGCAGCGCCTGCATGAGCAAGCTCATAGGTCCCCCGCGGGTTTGTCCGGCATGAGGTAGCGGTAGTCGCGGTAGTCGCCCGCAATGCTGGCGTCCTTGACCACGATGGGCCGCAGGAAGATCACCAGTTCGGTCTTGCTGGCGGTCTCATTCCGGTACGAGAACAGGTTGCCGATGACCGGCATGGTGCTGATCAGGGGAATGCCATCCTTGGTATTGTCGACCGAATCCTGCATCAAGCCGCCCATCACGGCCACCTGGCCGCTGTGCACCTTCAGCACCGACTCCAGTTCGCGCGCCTGGATGATTGGAACGCGGCTGATCACGCCCAGCTTGCGCAGTTCGGGATTGGGGTCTTCCACCGAGCCGACGATGCGCGTGATGGTTGGCCGCACGTTCAGGGTGACTTCGCCGTCGGCGGAAATCTGCGGCGTCACGCTCATCACGAAACCGACCGGCACCGTCTCGACCTTGGATTCATACGTGGCGGGGGTGGCGATGGTGCCGTTGGAGGTCAGCACGGCCGGCGTGACCTTCAGCGTGAAGAAGATGTTGTTGTCCACTACCTTCAGCAGGGCCGTCTGGTTGTTCAGCACGCTGATCTTCGGGCTGCTCAACACCTTCACCTTGCCGAACGATTCCAGCAAGGAGATGGTGGCGCTGATATTGCCGAAACGGGTGACCGGATTGGCATAGTCGAAGATGAAGAAGCCCTGCGAAGTGCCCGGCAGCACGCCCGTGGGCAACGGAACGTTGCCTACCTGGCCCTGGCCAAGCTTGCCGTGCGCGTTGATGCGCGACCAATTGATGCCCTGCTGGTACTGGTCGCTCAGCTTCACTTCGATGATGGTCGCCTCGATCAGCACCTGGCGCTTGGCGGTGGACAGGACGATGTCCAGGAACTCCCGTACTTTCTCATGCTGGCGGCTGGTCGCGCGTACCGACAGCAGGCCGCCTTCCGGATTGGCGACCACCGAAGCCGATGTCCGGCTCTGGGAGGAAGCCGCGGCGCCGAATGCCGTGGCCCCGGCCGGGCCGCCCGTCGCGCTGCGCGCCTGCGCCGCCGCGGCTTGCGCACCCGGATAGCCGCCTTCCGGCACACCCGCACCGGCGGCGGGAGCGGCCTGCACCTGCTGCAGCAAGGCATTGGCCTGTTCCCGCATCTGGGCCAGTGGATCGGTGAGCGAATCGTTCAGCGTGGTGGTGCGCAGCATGTCGCGCACGTTCTTCTCCATGCTGTACCAGAAGTTGTTTTCGGAGCGGTTGGCCACCGACGTGGTTGAATTGTTGTTGCCGCCCCCGCCCAGCGACACGTTGGCCGTCGGCACCGGGTTCGATGGCGTGCCGCCGGCCGCCGAGCCGCCCGTGGTGGAAATCTGCGTGGCGATGCTCACGCTGCTGTTGGTGCTGCGCGCCATATTCACGTAGTCGATCTTGTAGTGGTGCCAGTACGGCTGGTCCGGCAGCACCACCAGGTTCTTCCCTTGCAGCTCGTAGCGCATGTCGACCTGCTTGCCGATGCGCGCCAGCAGTTGCGGCAGCGTCTGGTCCAGCGCATTCAGGGTGACGGTGCCCTCGATCGCCGGATGCACGTCCACGTTCAGGCCCGCGTCACGGGCCAGGGCAAACAGCACGGACTGCACCGGCACGCGGTGCACGGACACGCTGTAGGTTTCCTGCCGTGCCGCCGGGCGTGGCGGCGGCGGTGCCGCGCTGCGCTGGACAGGCTCCGGGATCGCGCCCGCGGCCGGCGCGGGCTCGGCCACATGGGTGGGGGACAGGGGAAGCTGCGGCGTAGCACAAGCCCCAAGCAAGACGCATAACAGGGAAGCCGGAAGGTTCTTCATGCTTATCGCCGCGGGAAACAAGTTGCCAGGAGTCTATCGAAAACGATCATACTGCGATTGCCCAGGAGCGCCGCGCACGAATAGCGGCTATCTTCGATCGCCTGGCGCACGTGGTAAGAATTGACGTACGGCAAGTCTTCGGCATAGGCCGCCATCAGCGATTTGTCCGCCAGCACGTTGATGCGGCGCACGATGCCCTGTGAGCTGCGCGCGATCAAGTGCACGGCGCCACGGCTGAACAGTTCCGGCCCTTGATAGCCGGCCGCGCGCAGGCGGTGCGACAGGAAGAAGGGGATCTGGTCGCGCGGCATGGGCGGCACGGTGAAGCTGTGCGTGATGCGCTCGCGCAGCTGGCGCATGCGCGGCAGGGACAGGTGTTCGTCCAGTTCCGGCTGGCCGAACAGCACGATCTGCAACAGCTTGCTGCGCGCCGTCTCCAGGTTGGTCAGCAGGCGGACTTCCTCCAGCGTCTCGAGCGGCATCGCCTGCGCTTCCTCCACCAGCAGTACCACGCGATGGCCGGCAGCATGGCGCCGGATCAGCTCCGCATGCAGCGCCCGCACCACCTCGTCCGCGCGGCGCCCGGCCGTATCCAGGCCCAGCTCGGCGGCAATCGCATGCAGGACTTCCTGCGGGCACAGGGTTGGGTTGACCAGGTAAAGCACATCCACCCCGTCCGGCAGGCGGGCTTCCAGCATGCGGCACAGCATCGTCTTGCCGCAACCAACCTCGCCGGTCACCTTGACGATGCCTTCGCCATGGGTGACAGCGTACAGGAGGGCGGAAAGAATCTCGCCGCGCGTGTTCCCGCTATAGAAAAAGGCAGGGTTCGGCGTGATGCCGAACGGTGCCTCATGCAAGCCAAAGTGCTGCGTATACATATGCGAGCGTCCCTTCGTGGAACTGGCCCTGCAATTTGAACACTTATCGCGAGAATTCGTCGCGCGTGTAGCAATCTGGTAACGCCTTTTGCTATACGTGCACGATACATTCGCATACAATGCCCTCGACTAAATGGATTCGGGGCATAGGGCATGACGAGGCCGGAAAAGGTTCGCTTAGGCGAGATCCTGGTGCAGCAAAAGCTGCTGTCGGAAGAACAGTTGGGCATGGCGCTGGCGGAGCAGAAACGCAGCGGCCGCAAGCTGGGTCGGGTGTTTGTCGAACACGGCTTCGTCACCGAAGAACAGATTTCCGGCGCCCTGGCGCGCCAGCTGAACATCCCCTACATCAATCTCAAGTTCTACCAGATCAATACGGACCTGGTGCGCCTGCTGCCGGAAACCCAGGCCCGCCGCTTCCGCGCGCTGGTGCTGGAAGACCGCAAGGGCACCATGCTGGTCGGCCTGTCCGATCCGACCGACCTGTTCGCCTATGACGAGATTTCCCGCCTGCTGAAGCAGACCATCGAGCTGGCCGTGGTCAACGAGACCGAGGTGCTGGCCGCCATCGACCGCATCTACCGCCGCACCGAAGACATTTCGGGCCTGGCGCGCGAACTGGAACAGGAGATGGGCGAAGGCTCGGTGGACTTCGGTGCGCTGGCAGCCGCCAGTCCCGGACTGGAAGAAGCGCCGGTGGTCAAGCTGCTGCAATCGCTGTTCGATGACGCCGCCCAGGTGCGCGCATCGGATATCCACATCGAGCCGCAGGAAGGGCGCCTGCAGATCCGCTTCCGCATCGACGGCGTGCTGCACCTGCAGACCGAAGCCGACATCAAGATCGCCCCCGCACTGGCCCTGCGCCTGAAACTGATGTCCGACCTGGATATCTCGGAAAAGCGCCTGCCGCAGGATGGGCGCTTCGCCGTGCGGGTCAAGAACGCCCGTATCGACGTCCGTATTTCCAGCATGCCGACGCAGTATGGCGAATCCATCGTCATGCGTCTGCTGAACCAGAGCAGCATGACGCTGCGCCTGGACGCCATCGGCATGCCCAAGCCGCTGCTGGAGAAGTTCCGTGCCATCGTAGCCCGCCCGAACGGACTGGTTCTGGTGACCGGCCCGACCGGTAGCGGCAAGACCACCACGCTTTACTGCGCGCTGGCCGAGCTCAATTCGATGGAGAAGAAGCTGATCACCGTCGAAGACCCGGTGGAATATCGCCTGGCCGGCATCAACCAGGTGCAGGTGAACGAAAAGATCGAACTCGATTTCGCCCGCGTGCTGCGATCCGCACTGCGCCAGGACCCGGACATTGTGCTGGTAGGCGAGATGCGCGACCAGGAAACCGCCCAGATCGGCCTGCGCGCCGCAATGACCGGCCACCTGGTGCTGTCCACGCTGCACACCAACGACGCCGCCAGCACGCCACTGCGCCTGATGGACATGGGCGTGCCGCGCTACATGGTGGGCAGCTCGCTGCAAGCGGTGCTGGCGCAGCGCCTGGTGCGCGTGATCTGCGAATCCTGTACGGCACCGTACACGCTGACGCCGAGCGAGCATGAATGGCTCGCGCTGGAGCTGAAGGACAAGGTTGACATGGGCCGCTACTTCCACGGCAAGGGCTGCTCGCACTGCAATGGCCTGGGCTATCGTGGCCGTACTGGCGTGTACGAACTGCTCGAAATGACGCAGTCGGTGGTAGACGCCGCCAACGACGTCGATCCCGCCGTATTCCTGAAGGCGGCCGCGCACCAGATGGGCGGCCAGACCCTGCGCCGCCACGCGGTGCAGCTGGTGATCCAGGGTCGCACGACGGTGGCCGAAGCCATGCGCATCAGCAACCAGCTAGAGGATTGACGTGCCGCTGTTCGCCTACAAAGGCCGCAACGCGCGCGGCGAGTTGATGCAAGGGGTGCTGGAGGCAGCCGACAGCGGCGCCGTGGCCGACCACCTGTTCAGCACTGGCGTGACGCCGATCGAGATTGCCGTGACCAAGGCCGTGGCCAAGCGTGCCGACGGCGACAGCCTGTGGGAGCGCCTGACCGAACGCAAGGTCGAATCGATGGACGTGCAGCTGTTCAGCCGCCAGATGTATACCCTGCTCAAATCCGGCGTGCCGATCATGCGCGGCCTGGCCGGCCTGCAGGAGTCGGCGATCAGCAAATCGTTCGGACGCGTCATCAAGGACTTGCGCGAATCGCTGGACTCCGGCCGCGAACTATCGGCAGCCATGCGGCGGCACCCCGATGTGTTTACGCCTTTCTACTTGTCGATGGTGCGGGTGGGCGAAATGACCGGACGCCTGGAGGAAGTATTCCTGCGCCTGTTCGAGCACCTGGAGTTCGACCGCGACATGCGAGAACGGGTCAAGACCGCGCTGCGCTACCCGAGCTTTGTCGTCATCGCAATGATCGCCGCGATGGTGATCGTAAATATTTTCGTCATTCCCGCGTTCGCCAAGGTCTTCGCCAGCTTCCACGCTGAGCTGCCCCTGATGACCCGGATCCTGATCGGCAGTTCGAACTTCATGGTCAAGTACTGGCCGGCGATGATTATCGCCACAGTAGGCTCGATCTACGGATTCCGCGCGTGGATCGCAACGACGAACGGGCGCTACACCTGGGACCGCATCAAGTTAAAGCTCCCGATTGCCGGCAAGATCATCCACAAGGCGACGATGTCGCGCTTCGCACGCAGCTTCTCGCTGTCGGCGCGCAGCGGGGTGCCGATCGTGCAGGCGCTGACCGTGGTTGGCCAGACGGTCGACAATGCCTACCTGACATCGCGGATCGAGCAGATGCGCGATGGCGTGGAGCGCGGCGAGTCCATCCTTCGCACGGCGGTCACGGCCAACGTCTTCACGCCAGTGGTGTTGCAGATGATTGCGGTGGGTGAGGAGTCCGGCTCGCTCGACGACCTGATGGACGAGATTGCGGCCATGTATGAGCGGGAGGTTGATTACGAGCTGAAGACCTTGTCCGCCCAGATCGAACCGATCCTGATTACCTTCCTCGGCGTGATGGTGTTGATCCTGGCACTTGGCATCTTCCTGCCGATCTGGGACCTGGGTAAAGCTGCATTGCGGCGATGACTGTGGCTCTGGCGCAACGCTCGCTTGAACGTGGTGCAACTCGGTTTGAGTTTGCGGTAGCGATGTCGGTTGTTGCGATACTGGCTACGGTGCTTTTGCAAAGGATAAATTTATATCAACTCGAAGCTGAGCAAGCGACTGTGCGGCAGGTGCTTGCCTTGTTGCGGGGCGCACTAATTGCAAAGCAAGGCGAGCTTCATTCTCGTGGGAAGTCGGACGAGATTCGGAACTTGATTGATCGAAATCCGATGGATTGGCTTGAGCCAAAGCCCGCAAACTATGTCGGAGTCCGTAATGGCGAAAGCACGCTTTCTGTCGCGCCAGGAAACTGGTTCTTTGACAGTGAAACAAGAACCTTGTCGTATGTGTTAAGTAATCGCGAACAATTTTTAGGAACCGGGGCCAAACGCTTGAATTTCAAGGTAAAATTTAACGGCACACCTTCAGCTATGGTGCCCGGGGCAGGCGGTTTGACCCTGGAGCAAACTCAAAATTAGAACCGCAGCACACTTGTAATCGGGAGAATGTCAAATGAAGCAAAAACTGCAGGGCACTGCGCAGTCTGGTTTTACCTTGATCGAGTTGATTGTCGTCATGGTGATCCTCGGCATCCTGGCTGCCACCGCGTTGCCGCGCTTTATTAATTTGGGTGGTGATGCCCGTCTGGCCAGCTTGCAAGCTGTACGGGGTTCCTTGGAGTCGACTAGCTCAATGGTCCATGGGCAGTTCCTGGCCTCTGCAGCGGTTCGTACTGCCGGTTCCGTTACTAACGAAGGTGTTCAGGTCACTATCGTAAACGGCTATCCTGCTGCGAATGCGAATACTGTGGCAGCAGCTGGCTTGAATGCGGCTGACTACACAGTTACCTATAACAATACTGCCAATGCGACGAGTATTACAGGTACTACTCCAGCGATCCCGGCGAATGGGTTTGTGGTGGTCCCAAATAGCATCGCTGGCTCGATCACTGCGACAACTTGCAATGTAACTTACGCGCAATCTACCGGAGCGAATATCGCACCAGTAATCACAATGAACGCGACCGCAGCCAATTGCTAGTAACTGTCTCCATTGCGACGACGAGCCAGGCCAAGCGCCTGGCTTTTTGTTTCTGAAGCGAAATCTGGTGCCCGATAAGCCCGTGCCAGGTCTGTCATTCTTCGCTTTGAGAAAAATCAAAGAGTTGGTTGGTGTGTCCGAATGACAGACCTGGCACCGACTTTTAGCAGTCGTCGCCGCCGGGCTGGAGGCAGGCGGTGACGATGCGGCGGCGCTCGGTGTATTCGTGGGTGTTGACGATGTTCGGGTCGGGGCAGACGGTGGCGGAGTTGCAGGCGAGGGCGTCGATCTGGAAAATCGTGTTCCGGATCGGTTGGCCGGCTGCGTTCTGACCGACCTCGTAGGTGTTCTGGGTGCACGTCACATTGACGAGGAAGCCGTTGTCGGCCGTCAGGTTCAGCACGGCATTGCCGCAGTTCCCTCGTTGTAAGGCTTGGTATAGCCCCCATTCGTTTCCGGCGCGCGCTGCTTGCCAGGCCTGGGCGGACAGAAGGTCCTGGCTGGCACTGGCCTGCTGCGTGGTGTACATGCGGACCGCTGCCGTCGCCAGCATGGCCAGCACGACCACCACGATTACCGCTGCAATGTAGGCGAAGCCGCCTTGGTGTGGGCTAGGTCGTTTCACGGGATGTTGGCCACATGGGCGCCATAGGACATGGTGACGGACTCGCCGCCGTCGGTCAGCGTAAGCGTTATTTCTACGTAACCGCTTTCCTCTGTAGTGCCGGGAAGGTAGTCGAAGGCGCAGGCTTCGACGTTGGTCGCCACTACCGGCGCATTTGCCACTGCAGCAGCCGGAACGCCTTGGGCGATCAGCAGCCCATAGTTTGCGGCGCGGAGGACTCGGCCGCGGCCGGTATTGCCGTTCAGGCCGGGGTTCTGGCAGATGAAGGTGACGGCCTGCTGTGCGGCTGGGACGACAAAGAACCGTCCGCCGTCATACCCCTGCGGGAATTGGAATGGATTGGCGAACTGGATTCGCACTGTGCCAAGCGTGCGCACCGGATTGACCGGCTGGGTTGCCGGGGGTGGGGCGGCGACCTGATTAATCGTTGCGACATTGGTGGCGCCATAGATTTCGTTGGGTGACTGGTTGCCAATGACGATAAAGTCGCCCGGGACGGGCCAGGGGGCGAGCGGGGTCAATACGTCAAAGCCCATGCTCGGTTGGTTGGTGTCGAGCGCGAGGCTCTGGTTGACGGTGCCGTGCGCGATGTCCCATTGGACGTCTGGCGCATTGCGGTAGCGGCCACCGCCTGATGTGGGCACGAATTCGAGCTCGTTGCCAACAACGCGTATCGAGTTCGGCACCGATGTCCTTATTTCGCGAATCATGCGCCGCATCGCAGTGTCGGCCTGATCGCTGAGGGCGGCGCGGCGGCCGGTCGCTACGTAGTTCTGTACTGAGGGCACGAAGAACATGGTCAGCATGCCTGCAATAATGCCGGTGACGACCATGACGACGATCAGTTCGACCAGCGTGAATCCGGACTGCTCCCGTCTTATCATTCAATACCTCGTGCGCCAGCCGCGCAACACGTGTGCTTGGCCGCCCGATGTTACCGTGATGTCGATGATGATGGCATCGGCTGGGGGCAAGTTGTTGGTGGTAATCGACGCTCCTGCCCCCGCGACCACGGCATTGACCGCGACATTCATTTGTGCGGCAAGGGGCAGGGCGTTGCCCGCCATGTCGCATGCGGGCTGGTTGTAGCCCTGGTAGTCGCGCACGTCATTGAAATGGTTGCGGGCGCAGCCGTTCAGTGCGGCTTCGGTCGGCGCGGCGACATCGAATTGCCGCAGCTGGATTTCTTCCATCATGCCTTCGGCGATGGCCGTCATCTGTTTGACCACCATCGGGTTGGTGCTGGCGACCGTCGTGCGGCTCAGCGCTGCTAGCACGCCTGCCAGGCCAACGCTGACGATGACGATGGCGACAATCAGTTCGACGAGCGTTACCCCGCGCTGGCGTCTATTCGACATGGCCGGTTGCTCCCTGGATGACGATATCGGCCTCGCCTTGGATGGTGATGTTCCCTGCTGCGAGCACTTCCACACCATTCTGGATACGGGTGATGCGCCCATCGGGCTGGAATAGGAGGTTGCCTGCGATCCCGCCTGCGACGACGTTCGGGTCGGAGCCTTGGTAGGGCGTGCCGTCCGGCGAGGCGTACGGCGAGGCGTACGGCGGGTTGCAGGCGCCGGGATTGGCGGTGGCGATCGTCAGCGTAACGGTGTTGCCGGCCACGTTCGCGCAGACCAGGCGGCGGTGGCTGACGGCGGACTTTT
>JAJTCO010000060.1 GCA_021323265.1 Pseudoduganella sp.
GTCGTCGGCGCTGTCGACCGCGGCCGAACTGGCGGCGCGCTTCATCAACGACCGCCACCTGCCGGACAAGGCCATCGACGTGATCGACGAGGCGGGCGCTGCGCAGCGCATCCTGCCCAAGTCGAAGCAGAAGAAGACCATCGGCAAGACCGAGATCGAGGAAATCATTTCCAAGATCGCGCGCATTCCGCCGCAGACCGTCAACCAGGACGACCGCAGCAAGCTGCAGACCATCGATCGCGACCTGCGCAACGTGGTGTTCGGCCAGGATCCGGCCATCGAAGCGCTGGCATCGGCCATCAAGATGTCGCGCGCGGGCCTGGGCAAGCAGGACAAGCCGATCGGTTCCTTCCTGTTCTCCGGTCCGACCGGCGTGGGCAAGACCGAGGTGGCCAAGCAGCTTGCCTTCATCCTGGGCATTGAGCTGATCCGCTTCGACATGTCCGAGTACATGGAACGCCATGCGGTGAGCCGCCTGATCGGCGCGCCGCCGGGCTACGTGGGCTACGACCAGGGCGGCCTGCTGACCGAGGCCGTCACCAAGAAGCCGCACGCGGTGCTGCTGCTGGACGAGATCGAGAAGGCGCATCCGGATATCTTCAATATCCTGCTGCAGGTGATGGACCACGGCACGCTGACCGACAACAATGGCCGCAAGGCCGACTTCCGCAACGTGATCATCATCATGACCACGAACGCGGGGGCGGAAAGCCTGCAGAAGCGTTCCATCGGCTTTACCGACAGCAAGGAAGCGGGCGACGAGATGGCGGACATCAAGCGCATGTTCACGCCGGAGTTCCGCAACCGCCTCGACTCGATCATCAGCTTCCGTGCGCTGGACGAGGACATCATCCTGCGCGTGGTGGACAAGTTCCTGATGCAGCTGGAAGAGCAGCTGCACGAGAAGAAGGTGGAAGCGATCTTCAGCGAGAAGCTGCGCAAGTTCCTGGCGAAGAAGGGCTTCGACCCGCTGATGGGCGCGCGTCCGATGTCGCGCCTGATCCAGGACATGATCCGCAAGGCGCTGGCCGACGAGCTGCTGTTCGGCCGCCTGGTCAGCGGCGGCAAGGTCATCGTCGACCTGGACGAGGCCGAAGGCATCAAGCTGGAGTTCCCGGAACCGGATGCGGCGCCGACGCCGCCGCCGGAGACTGTCGAAGTCGAGTAAGCCGTCAGGCATGAGAAAACCCGCTCCCGTAGCGGGTTTTCTTTTGCCCGCCTATCAGACGGCATGGGTACGCTGCACCGCACCATGAAAACCCGCTCGCGAGCGGGCTTTTTATTGCACAATCCGGAGCGGTTTAATCATCCTTTTTCCAACGCAATGAATAAATCCATCATTCTTTCGCTTGGCCTGTGCGCCATCACCACCACCGCTGTCGTGAATGCCTACGCGGCCGATCCCTACCTGCGCTTTCCCGCCGTGCGTGGCGACGCCGTGGTCTTCACCGCGGAAGGCGACCTGTGGAAGGCCGGCATCGCCGGCGGGGCCGCGCAGCGCCTGACCACGCACGCCGGTTCCGAGACCCAGGCTGCCATTTCGCCCGACGGCCAGTGGCTGGCCTTCGTCGCCAGCTACGAGGGCGCACCGGAAGCGTACGTGATGCCGCTGGCCGGTGGCCTGCCCAAGCGCCTGACCTTCGCCAACGAGAATGCGCGCGTGCTGGGCTGGACGGCCAGCGGCGAGGTGCTGGTGGCGTTGCCGACCCAGACCGGTCCGCGCAACCGCTGGGAAGTGTCGGCGCTCAAGCCCGACACCCTGGCGCGGCGCGTCTTCCCGGTGGCCGACGCCAACGATGCGGTGCTGGACGATGCCGGCAAGACCCTGTACTTCACGCGCCTTGGCCTGCTCATGACCGGCGACAACGTGCGCCGCTACCGCGGCGGGGCGGCGGCCCAGCTGTGGCGTTACGACGTGGACGGCGGTGGCGAAGCGCGCCTGGTGTTCAAGGGTGAGGCGGGCAATTTCAAGCGGCCGATGTGGTGGAAGGGCCGCCTGTACTTCATCAGCGACCGCGATGGCGCCGACAACATCTGGTCGTCCGACGCGGACGGCGGCGACCTGCGTGCCCACACGCAGCACAAGGACTGGGACGTGCGCAACGCCAGCCTGGGCGACGGGCGCATCGTCTACCAGTTGGGCGCGGACGTGCACGTGCTGGAGCTGGACGGCGGCGCCGTGCGGCCGTTGAAGTTTTCGCTGCTGTCGGACTTCGACCAGCAGCGCACGCGCCAGGTGCGCTCGCCGCTGGAAGCGTTGACCAACACCGCCTTGTCGGCGCGCGAGGAGCGCGTGGTGCTGACGGCGCGCGGACGCGTCAGCATTGCCGGCACCGGCACCTTGCGCCGCGTCGAAATCGCCATTCCGGAAGGGGCGCGGGCACGCGATGCGGTGTTCAGCCATGACGAGAAGTCCGTCTACGCCATCGTGGACACGACGGGCGAGAACGAGATCTGGAAATTCGCTGCCGATGGTTCGGGCAAGGGCGAGCGCTTGACCACCGATGGCAACAACCACCGCTGGTCGGTCTACCCTTCGCCGGACGGCAAGTGGCTGGCCCACAATGACAAGAAAGGGCGCATGTGGTTGCTGAACCTGGCCACGCGCGTCAATACCCTGGTCGACGACGCCGGCAAGGCCGTGGGCATCGACCAGCACGATCCGGCCGTGTGGTCGCCCGACAGCCGCTACCTGGCCTTCGTGCGCGCCGATTCGGACGCGCAGCGCGACCAGATCGCCCTGTATGCGATCGAGGGCAAGCAGCTGGCCTTCGTGACCGGCGACCGCTACCCGTCGGAGTCGCCGGTGTTTTCGCCGGATGGCCGCTGGCTGTATTTCCTTTCGGCGCGCAATTTCACGCTGGCCAATGGTTCGCCCTGGGGCGACCGCAACATGGGGCCGGTGTTCGACAAGCGCGTCGGCGTGTTCGCCCTGGCGCTGCAGCCGGGCAACCGCTTCCCGTTCAAGCCGGACGACGAGTTGAGCAAGGCGGGCGCCAAGCCGGCCGAATCGCCGGAGGAAAAGGCTGCCGAGAAGGCGGTCGAGAAGGCCGTCGAAAAAGCCGCCGACGCCAAGGCCGACAAGGCCGCCGCCAACGGCGCTGCCAAGCCCGGCGCGCCGGCGAAGCCGTCCCTGCCGCCCATCGTGTTTACCGGCCTGGCCGAGCGCATCTACGAGGTGCCGCTGACGGCCGGCAATTACCGCGACCTGGCGGTGGACGACAAGCGCCTGTACTTCCTGGAGCGCGAAGGCAACGAGGGCCGCGCCACGCTGAAGACGCTGGCCATTGCGCGCAACAGCCCGCAGCCGGAAACCTTCGTGGCCGGCGTGCGCAACTTCGAGCTATCGGGCGACCGCAAGCGCATCTACTACCGCACCTTCGCCGCCAACGGCCCGGGCGACATGATGATCGTCGACGCGGGCGCCAAGCTGCCGGCCGACACCAGCAAGGCCAAGGTGCGCGTGGATGACTGGACCTTCGTCACCAATCCGCGCCTGGAATGGAAGCAGATGTTCAACGACGCCTGGCGCATGCACCGCGACTTCCTGTACGACGCCAAGATGCGCGGCGTGGACTGGAACGTCGTGCGCTCGAAGTACACGCCGCTGGTCGAGCGCGTGACCGAGCGCGCTGAACTGAACGACATTCTCGGCATGATGGTGGCCGAAGTGGGCGCGCTGCATTCGCAGGTGGCGCCGGGCGACATTCGCCGTCCCGCGCCGGAGGGCACGCCGGCCGGCCTGGGCGCCGTGCTCGAGCGCACCGCCAAGGGTTACCGCGTGCAGCACGTGTACCGTACCGAGCCCGAGCTGCCCAATGCGCGCTCGCCGCTGGCGCAGCCCGACGTCGACGTGCGCGCCGGCGACATCATCACCGCCGTGAACGGCAAGCCGGTGCTGGAAGCGCGCGACATTTCCGACTTGCTGCTGAACCAGGCCGACAAGCAGGTGCTGCTCAACGTGGCCACGGCCAAGGGCGCGCAGCGTTCCGTGATCGTGACGCCGGTGCCGCTGGCGCGCCATGCGCTGCTGCGCTACGGCGACTGGGAACAGGGGCTGGCGCGCAAGGTGGACGAGGCGTCCAAGGGCCGGATCGGCTACCTGCACCTGCGTGCGATGGGACCGAACGACATTGCCACCTTTGCCCGCGAGTTCTACGCCAACATCAACCGTGATGGCCTGATCATCGACGTGCGCCGTAACCAGGGCGGCAATATCGACAGCTGGATCATCGAGAAACTGCTGCGCAAGGCATGGGCCTACTGGGCGCCGCCCTCGGGCCGCGTGTACCCGAACATGCAGAATACCTTCCGCGGCCACCTGGTGGTGCTGGTCGACGAGCTGACGTATTCGGACGGCGAGACCTTCGCCGCCGGCGTGAAGGCGCTCGGCCTGGCGCCGCTGGTAGGCAAGCGCACCGCCGGCGCCGGCGTCTGGCTCAGCGACCGTAACCGCTTAAGCGACAACGGCATGGTGCGCGTGGCGGAGAACGGCCAGTTCGGCGAGGCCGATGGCCAGTGGCTGATCGAGGGCGTGGGCGTGGCACCTGACGTGGAAGTGGACAACCTGCCGCACGCCAGCTACACGGGACGCGACCGCCAGCTGGAAGTGGCGATCGAAATGCTGCAGAAGAAACTGAAGGAGCAGCCGGTCAAGCCGTTGCAGCCACAAGCAATCCCGGCGCTGCAGTAAGCGTCAGAATTCCTGCAGCTGCCTGAGCGCCGCCGCACGGCGGCGCGACACTTCCACGTGCATGTCGTCCAGGCGCAAGGTCAGGGCGCCGCCATCGACGTTGTCGATGCCGCGCACGGCGGCCAGGTTGACGATGTGGCGGCGGCTGGCGCGGAAGAACTGCTGCGGGTCCAGGCGCTGCTCCAGCTGCAGCAGCGAGCGCGCCAGCAAGGGCCTGCCGCCGTCGAAATACAGCCGGGTGTAATTGCCTTCGGATTCGAACAGCCGGATATCCTCCAGCCGCACGAACCAGCAGCGTTCACCGTCGCGGATGAACAGCTTGCGCGGCATGCTGCTTGGCGCTGGCGCCTGTCCAAGCCGCGCCGCTGCGCGCTCCAGGGCGCCGGCCAGGCGCTGCGGCGCGATGGGCTTCATCAGGTAGTCCAGCGCGCTCGCTTCGAAGGCCTGCAGGGCGTATTCGTCGAAGGCGGTGGTGAAGATGACCTCGGGCGGGTCGTCCAGTGCAGCCAGCAGGTCGAAGCCGCTGCCGCCCGGCATCTGCACGTCCAGCAGCAACAGGTCCGGCTGCAGGGCGGCCACCTGCAGCGCCGCCTCCGCCGCACTGGCGGCTTCCCCCGCGATCTCCACGTTGGCGTGCGCTGCTAGCATGCGCCGCAGCTCGGCGCGCGCCAGGCGTTCGTCGTCGACGATCAGCACGCGCATCATGCCGCCGCCGGAAACTGCAGGGTCGCGCGCACCCAGCCGCTGCTTTCGCTCAGGTCCAGGCTGGCGTCCTCGCCGATCGACAGGGCCAGGCGCTTGCGCGTGTTGTCCAGGCCGACCCGGGTGGAATTGGCGAAGGTGCGGATGGCGCCGGCATTGGCGATCTCGATCACGGCGTTGCCGCCGACGCGGCGCGCGGTGATGTGGATGTCGCTGCCGGCCGCACTGGTCTCCACGCCGTACTTGACGGCATTCTCCACCAGCGTCTGCAGCGACATCGGCGGCACCATGACCTGCTCCAGGCCCGCTTCGATCTCGATCCGGGTACGCAGCCTTTCCTCGAAGCGGATCTTCTCGATGGCCAGGTAGGCTTCGACCGCTTCCAGCTCCCTTTGCAACGGCACCTTGTGCTGCTGGCCCGACTTCAATGCATAGCGCATCAGGCTTGCCAGCTGGTCGATCATCTGCGACGCCGCATCGGGTTGCTGGTAGACCAGGGCACGGATGCTGTTGAGGCTATTGAAGAAGAAGTGCGGGTTGACCTGGGCCTGCAGCGCGCGCAGTTCGGCATCCTTGGCCTGCACTTCCATGCGCAGCGCGGTCGCCTCGAACTGGTTGGCGCGGCGGATCGACAGCGCCGCCAGGTAGGCGAGCTGCCAGGCCAGGAAGACGCAGCTCCAGGGGATGGCCCAGAGCGCGACCGCAGCGAGGCTGCTTGCGAATTTCCCCTGCAGGAAATAGATCGCTCCCACCACGCTGAGCGCCTGCAGCGGTCCAAGCAGGAGCAGGGGGCCGGCGATCATGCGCCAGTTGATGGCACCGGCGTTCCAGCGGCGTGCCTTGATGGCGCGGTGCCACAGGTCCGACAGAAGCAGGCCGCTGGCGCCGGTCCAGACGCAGGTGGCAAGCACGCCGCGCAGGTGCAGGAAGCTGCTGTAGATCGCCAGCACCATGAGCAACACCAGCGTCCAGCCCAGGCCCTGCAATATCCAGTACCAGTTGAGCCTTGCCATCAGCGGGCGCGGTGTCGATTCCATGGGCAGCGATTATTGGATGAATTGGTCGATGCGAGCATACATCCATTCAGGCGCGTCGTACATGATGAAATGGCGCGCCGTGTCGGCAATTTCGACCTGCACGCCTGGCAGCTTCGCATACTGCGCCTTGAAGGTGCCTTCCACCGCCTCCTTGGGCGCGAAAGCCTTGTAGCCGATCCAGGTGCCAAGCACCAGCGTTGGCGCCTGGATGCGGCCGATGTCTTCGCGCAGGTCGCTGGACATGATGTCGTACATGGCCTCGGTGACGGTGGCGCGGTCGGAGAGTTTGCCCCAGCCGGCGATGCGCTGCGCATGCTCGGGCGCGGTGACCATGCCGGCGGTGCTGCGCTGCTGCATGGCGCTGAAGCTGGCGTCGTCCAGGCCGAGCATGCCGTCGCGCATCTGGGCGGCGCCCGCTTGCAGCTGTTCGCTGCTGGCGGCCGGATTGCGCGTGGCGCCCAGGGCGGGCAGGGCGTCGATGACGACCAGGCGGCCCACCTTGTCCGGGTGGTTGCTGGCCAGTCTCAGGCCGAGGACGCCGCCCAGGCTGTGGCCGATCACGGTCGGCTTGCCCAGCTTGTTGCGGGCGATGTAGTCGGCCAGTTGCCGTTCCGCGGCCGGCAGCAGGCGCTCCCCGGCCAGTGCCGGCACGCCGGCAAATCCCGCCAGGGTCAGGATGTGGCACTGGCGCTTGACGCACAGGTGCGCGGCCGTCTCCTGCCACACTTCGCCTGACGAAGCGAGGCCGGGAATGAGGATCACAGGCTCTCCATTGCCCCGGACGTCGGCCTTGAAGGCGCTGGCTGCAAGCGTGGGCGCCGCGGCGCTGGCCAGCAGCAGTGCGGCGAGAATTCGCGCGGCGTTGACAAATGTGTTCTTCATGAGTGTTTCCTCCTTGTGAAACACAGCTTAGCGGCGTGCGCGGCATGGCCGAACAGGCGCCTTGGCGAACGGTCAGTTGGCATGATGAGTGGCGTGCGCAACGCGCACCGCCTTGCCGGCCACGTGCAGCGTCAGGCCGCCGTCGCCGCCTTGCCCGATGCGGCGCACGTCTGCCAGGTTGACGATGTGGCGCCGGCTGGCGCGGAAGAACTGTTGCGGATCGAGCAGCCGTTCGATCTGCGGCAGGGGCCTTGCAATCAGCGGCGAGCCGCCATGGAAGTAGGCGCGCGTGCCCGCGCCTTCCGCTTCGAACAGGTGGATGTCGGTCAGGCGCACGAACCAGCAGCGTCCGGCGTCGCGGATGAGCAGCCTGCGCGGTGTCCCGCCCATGCCCAGGCGCACCGCGGCGCGCTCCAGCGCGGCCGCCAGCTGCTGCGGCCGGATCGGTTTGAGCAGGGAGTCGGGCGGGCAGTCGCCGTAGCCGGTGGTGAAGATGATTTCCGGAGCGGGTTCCAGCGCGGCCAGCACGTCGTAAGCGCTGCCGTCGGGCAGGCCTTCGTTGAGCAGCAGCAGGTCCGGTGCCAGGGAAGTTGCCAGCGCAATGGCGCCGGCGACGCTGGCCGCTTCGCCGACGACTTCCACCTGCGGGTGCGCCGCGAGCAGGCGGCGCAGCTCCTGGCGCGCCAGCCGTTCATCGTCAACGACCAGCACGCGCATCATGCCGATAGCGGGAAGGTGAGCGTGGCGCGTACCCAGCCGTCGCGTTCCACCAGGTCCAGGCTGGCGTTGCCGCCCTTGGCATGCAGCAGGCGCTTGCGCGCGTTGGACAGGCCGACGCGCGTCGAGTTGCCCAGCGTGGCGAGCGCGCCGCGGTTGGCCACTTCGATGGAAGCGTGCCCGCCGGCATGGCTGGCGCTGATGCGGATCTCGCTGCCGGTGCTGCTTTGCTCGACGCCGTACTTGACCGCGTTCTCCACCAGCGTCTGCACGGCCATGGGCGGTATCGTCACCGACTCCATGCCGGGCGCGATCTCCAGCGCGACCCGCAGCCGCTCTTCGAAGCGGATCTTCTCGATCGCCAGGTAGGACTGCACCGCTTCCAGCTCTTCCTTCAGCGGCACGCTGTCGGCATAGCTGGAGGCCAGCGTGTAGCGCATCAGCGTCGCCAGCTGGTCGACCATCTGCGCGGCCGACTCCTGGTTCTCGAAGATCAGCGCGCGCACGCTGTTCAGGCTGTTGAAGAAGAAGTGCGGATTGACCTGCGCCTGCAGTGCCTTCAGTTCGGCGTCCTTGGCCAGCACGTCCAGGCGCAACGCTTCCGACTCGAAGCGGTTGGCGCGGATCAGCGCGCTTGCCGCCATATAGGACACCTGCCACGCCATCATGACGCCGGACCAGAACAACAACAGCATCGGCAGCCAGCTGCCGTCGCCCGACGCGGGGACGATGGCGCTGGCGATCAGGATGGCGCCTCCCGTTTGCAGCGGCCCAAGCACGAAGATGGCGACGGCGATCTGGCGCCAGTCCACGGTGCGGTTGTTCCAGCGGCGCCACTTCAGGAAGCGGTGCCACAGGTCCGTCAGCGCCAGTCCCAGCAGACCGTCCAGCAGGCAGACGGTCACGGCGCCGGGGCGCGCGAGGTGGGGCCCGTTGGCGAGCATGAGGAACACGACGACACCGGTCCAGCCGATCGCTTGCAGGGTCCAGTACCAGTTGGCGCGTGCCAGCAGGGGAGTGTGCGAATTTTTCATGCGTGCAGGATACCGCAGTGCGGCGCGGGTTACCCGGGGCAAGGTGGCGAGCGGCGCAAACCGGTGATGGACGGCGGCCGGCGCGCGTTTTCCTGGCGGAAAGTCTAATGCGCCAAGGTGCGCCGCCGGCGCAGCGGATAGGCAAACCACATGCCCATCAGCAGCAGGAGCGTGGCCGCCCCGGCGGCGGCGCTGGCCAGGCCGTTCTCGGTCACCATGTACAGCACCACGGCGACGTCCAGCGACAGGCCCCCGGCCAGCGGGGCAAGCGCGGCGCAGATCGCGCGGGAACTGACCCGGATGGCGCGGTGGGACACGATGCCCGGTTCGGCCAGGCGGTGGTAGGCGGCCGGCAGCATCACCAGGGCAATGGCCACCACGACCAGCGCCAGGGCGGCGGCATGGCAATCCTGGGCCAGCAGGGGGAGTTCCTCGAAGCGCTCGCTGAACACGGCGATGGTCTGGAAGCCGAACAGGGCCTGGATACCGGGCAACATCATGCGCGCCTCTTCCACGATGCGGCTCATTTGCTCCTTCAGGTTTTCTTTCTCGACAGCTTGGTCCATGCCCCGATTCTAGCGGGCGGACGGGAAGCGCGGCGCGCGGCTAGGCCGTGCCGCTTTCTTCGCGCAGGCGGCGCCACAGGGTGGTGCGGCTGATGCCAAGGTAGTCGGCGGCGGCGTCGCGCCGGCCGCCAAAGCGGGCCAGCACGTCGTGCGCGCTTTCGCCGCCGTGCACGCGCGCCGGAGCGGGCAGGGTGGCCGCTGGCGGCGCGCCAGCCCATGGCAGCGCCGCCAGTTCCGGCGCGACGCCGGCCACGAAGCTGGGCGTGAGCGCCTGCAGCGGTTCGGCGGCAAGGAAGAGGGCGATGCGCTCGGTCAGGTTGCGCAGCTCACGCACGTTGCCCGGCCATTGGTAGCGCAGCAGCAGCGGCGCGCAGGCGGCCAGCTCCGCCGACAGGTTGGGATGGGCGCGCGCCCCCACGCTGGCCAGCGCATTGCGCAGCGACCATTCCGCCAGCGGCAGGATGTCGGTGGGACGCTCGCGCAGCGGCGGCAATGCCAGGCGCAGCACGGCCAGGCGGTAAAACAGGTCGGCGCGGAAGCGGCCATCGCGCACACGCGCTTCCAGGTCGCAGTGGGTGGCGCTGATGATGCGCACGTTGACCGGGATCGGCCGCGTGCCGCCCACGCGCACCACTTCGCGTTCTTCCAGCACGCGCAGCAGGCGCGTCTGCAAGGCGAGGGGCATCTCGCCGATTTCGTCCAGGAACAGGGTGCCGCGGTTGGCGGCTTCGAACAGTCCCGCGTGCCCGCCGCGGCGGGCGCCGGTGAATGCGCCTTCCTCGTGCCCGAACAGCTCGGACTCCAGCAGCGACTCGGCAATGGCGCCGCAATTGACGGCCACGAAGGGCCGGTTGGCGCCAAGCGGCGACTCGCGGTGGATGGCCTGCGCCACCAGTTCCTTGCCGCAGCCCGTTTCACCCTGGATCAGCACCGTTGCCGGCGACTTCGCATACAGCACGACGGCCTGGCGCACGCGCTCCATCGCTTCCGATTCGCCGCGCAGGTCGGCCAGACCATGCTTGGCGCGCAGCGTGTCGGCCACCACGTGGCGCCGGCTGCGGTTCGATTCCAGCTGCGCCAGGCGTGCCAGTTCCAGCGCGTCGTCGAAAGCCTGGCGGATCGAGGCCGCCGAGTACACGAACACGCCGGTGAGCCCGGCTTCCTCCGCCAGGTCGGTGATCAGGCCCGCGCCCACGATGGCCTTGATGCCGGCCGCTTTCAGGTCGTTGATCTGGGCGCGCGCATCCTCCTCGGTAGCGTAGGTGCGCTGCTCGATCGGCACGCCGAACGTGGCGGCGAATTCGGCCAGGGCCGGCATGTCGTCCTGGTAGGTGATCACGCCGATGCGGTCCGACACCTTGCGCGCGCGCGCCAGCGCCTGCATGAAGTCGAAGCCGCTGGCGCGGGCGATCACCACCGGCACCGACAGGCGGCCCTTCAGGTAGGCGGCGTTGGAACCGGCCGCGATCACGGCGTCGCAGCGTTCCGTGGCCAGGCGTTCGCGGATGTGGCGTGCAGCTTCGTCAAAGCCAAGGTTGATCGGTTCGATGTCGGCCAGCGCGTCGTATTCCAGCGTGATGTCGCGGAACAGTTCGGACAGGCGCGACACGGACACCGTCCAGATGACGGGCTTGTCGGCGGGATCGAAGGGCAGGGGCGGAGTGTGTCGCATGTTTCACCTGAAACGTTGCAATGTTTCAACTTGAAACATTATACACCGCCACTGCGCGTTGCAAGTGCTTGATTTTGCTGGGATGGCGTGGCTGGCACGGCACTTGCAATTAGCACGGCAAATCAATTCGCAACTGAAAGGAACACAATGAGCCAGTACTCCGCAGGTGCCGCCTTCCGCCAGGCCGTGCAAGAAGAATCCCCGCTGCAGGTGGTGGGCGCGATCAACGCCAACCACGCCCTGCTGGCCAAGCGCGCCGGCTTCAAGGCCATCTACCTGTCGGGCGGGGGCGTGGCGGCCGGTTCGCTGGGCCTGCCCGACCTGGGCATCTCCAACCTGGACGACGTGCTCACCGACGTGCGCCGCATCACCGACGTGTGCGACCTGCCGCTGCTGGTGGACGTGGACACCGGCTTTGGCGCTTCCGCCTTCAACGTGGCGCGCACCGTGAAGTCGATGATCAAGTTCGGCGCGGCGGCCATGCACATCGAGGACCAGGTGGGCGCCAAGCGCTGCGGCCACCGTCCGGGCAAGGAGATCGTCAGCAAGGGCGAGATGGTCGACCGCATCCGCGCCGCCGTCGATGCGCGCACCGACGAGAACTTCGTCATCATGGCGCGCACCGACGCGCTGGCGGTGGAAGGCCTGGAGGCCGCCATCGAGCGCGCCGTCGCCTGCGTGGAAGCCGGCGCCGACATGATCTTCCCCGAGGCGATGATTTCGCTCGACATGTACAAGCAATTCGCCGCCGCCGTGAAGGTGCCGGTGCTGGCCAACATCACCGAGTTCGGTTCGACGCCGTTGTTTACCGTGGACGAACTGCGCTCGGCCGACGTGGGCCTGGTGCTGTACCCGCTGTCCGCCTTCCGCGCCATGAACAAGGCCGCCGAGAACGTGTATGGTGCGATCCGCCGCGACGGCACCCAGCAGAACGTGCTCGACACCATGCAGACGCGCGCCGAACTGTACGAGCGCATCAACTACCACGATTTCGAACAGAAGCTCGACGCACTGTTCGCCGCACAGAAAAAATAACCATACGATCCGAGGAGAGACCAAATGACCGAACAAGCCCCAGCCTTCAAGCCAAAGAAATCCGTCGCCCTGTCCGGCGTTGCCGCCGGCAATACCGCCCTGTGCTCGGTCGGCAAGACCGGCAATGACCTGCACTACCGCGGCTACGACATCCTGGACGTGGCAACGACTTGCGAGTTCGAGGAAATCGCCTACCTGCTGGTGCACGGCAAGCTGCCGACCAGCGCCGAACTGAAAGGCTACAAGGGCAAGCTGAAGTCCCTGCGCGGCCTGCCGCAAGGCGTGAAAAGCGCCCTGGAGGCGCTGCCGGCGTCGGCCCACCCGATGGACGTGATGCGCACCGGCGTGTCGGTACTGGGCTGCTGCCTGCCCGAAAAGGACGACCACAACATGGCTGGCGCGCGCGACATCGCCGACCGCCTGATGGCTTCCTTCGGCTCCATGCTGCTGTACTGGTACCACTACAGCCATAACGGCAAGCGCATCGACGTGGAAACCGACGACGACTCCATCGGCGGCCACTTCCTGCACCTGCTGCACGGCGAAAAGCCGTCCGATTCGTGGGTGCGCGCGATGCACACGTCGCTGATCCTGTATGCGGAGCACGAGTTCAACGCCTCCACCTTCACCAGCCGCGTCATCTCCGGTACCGGATCGGACATCCACTCCGCCATCACCGGCGCGATTGGCGCGCTGCGCGGTCCGAAGCACGGCGGCGCCAACGAAGTGGCGCTGGAGATCCAGCAGCGCTACGAGAACGCCGACGAGGCCGAGGCGGACATCCGTAACCGCGTCGCCAACAAGGAAGTGGTGATCGGCTTCGGCCACCCCGTCTACACCATCTCCGACCCGCGTAACGTGGTGATCAAGGAAGTGGCGCGCTCGCTGTCGCAGGAAGCGGGCTCGATGAAGATGTTCGACATCGCCGAGCGACTGGAATCGGTGATGTGGGAGATCAAGAAGATGTTCCCGAACCTGGACTGGTTCTCCGCCGTGTCCTACCACATGATGGGCGTGCCGACCGCCATGTTCACCCCGCTGTTCGTGATCTCCCGCACCTCCGGCTGGGCGGCCCACATCATCGAGCAGCGCATCGACAACAAGATCATCCGTCCAAGCGCCAACTACGTCGGCCCTGAAGACCTGGCCTTCGTACCGATCAAGGACCGCAAATAATCATGAACAGCCAATACCGCAAGAACCTTCCAGGCACCAGGCTCGATTACTTCGACGCGCGCGAAGCCGTCGACGCGATCAAGCCGGGCGCCTACGCCACGCTGCCGTACACCTCGCGCGTGCTGGCCGAAAACCTGGTGCGCCGCTGCGACCCGGCCACGCTGACGGCGTCGCTCGAGCAGCTCATCGAGCGCAAGCGCGACCTGGACTTCCCCTGGTTCCCGGCGCGCGTGGTGTGCCACGACATCCTGGGCCAGACCGCGCTGGTGGACCTGGCCGGCCTGCGCGACGCCATCGCGCAGCAGGGCGGCGACCCCGCCCTGGTCAACCCGGTGGTGCCGACCCAGCTGGTGGTGGACCACTCGCTGGCGGTGGAGTGCGGCGGCTTCGACCCGGACGCCTTCGCCAAGAACCGCGCCATTGAAGACCGCCGCAACGAAGACCGCTTCGATTTCATCAACTGGACCAAGAAGGCGTTCCGCAACGTCGACGTGATCCCGCCGGGCAACGGCATCCTGCACCAGATCAACCTGGAACGCATGTCGCCGGTGATCCAGGTGACCGACGGCGTGGCCTATCCTGACACGCTGGTCGGCACCGACTCGCATACCCCGATGGTGGACGCGCTGGGCGTGATCGCCATCGGCGTGGGCGGCCTGGAAGCGGAAACGGTCATGCTGGGCCGCGCTTCCTGGATGCGCCTGCCGGACATCGTCGGCGTGGAACTGACGGGCAAGCCGCAGCCGGGCATCACCGCCACCGACATCGTGCTGGCGCTGACCGAGTTCCTGCGCCAGGAAAAGGTGGTGTCGGCCTACCTGGAGTTCTACGGCGAAGGCGCCGCCGCGCTGACGCTGGGCGACCGCGCCACCATCTCCAACATGGCACCGGAATTCGGCGCCACCGCCGCGATGTTCTCCATCGACGCGCAAACCATCAAGTACCTGAAGCTGACCGGCCGCGAGGACGACCTGGTGGCGCTGGTGGAAACCTACGCCAAGCACACCGGCCTGTGGTCGGACGACCTGGCGCAGGTGCAGTACGAGCGCGTATTGAAGTTCGACCTGTCTTCCGTGGTGCGCAATATCGCCGGCCCGTCCAATCCGCACAAGCGCGTGCCCACCTCCGAACTGGCCGCGCGCGGCATTTCCGGCGTGGTGGAAAACGAGCCGGGCAAGATGCCCGACGGCGCCGTCATCATCGCCGCCATCACCAGCTGCACCAAGTCCTCCCTGGCGCCAGGCTCCAAGGCCGTCACGCTGTACCTGGAGGAAGCGGGCCTGCTGCCCGAGCTGGAGAAGCTGGGCTTTGGCGTTGTCGCCTATGCCTGTACCTCCTGCAACGGCATGTCCGGCGCGCTGGACCCGGCGATCCAGAAAGAGATCATCGAGCGCGACCTGTACGCCACTGCCGTCCTGTCGGGCAACCGCAACTTCGACGGCCGCATCCACCCGTACGCCAAGCAGGCCTTCCTGGCCTCGCCGCCCCTGGTGGTGGCCTACGCCATTGCCGGCACCATCCGCTTCGACATCGAGAAGGACGTGCTGGGCCACGATGCCGACGGCAAGCCGGTCATGCTGAAGGACCTGTGGCCAAGCGACGAGGAGATCGACGCCATTGTCGCTTCCTCGGTCAAGCCGGAGCAGTTCCGCAAGGTCTACATCCCGATGTTCGCGCGCAGCGAGGACAGCGGCGAGCGCGCCGAGCCGCTGTACGACTGGCGCCCGCAATCGACCTACATCCGCCGCCCGCCGTACTGGGAAGGCGCGCTGGCAGGCGAACGCACGCTAAGCGGCATGCGCGCACTGGCCGTGCTGGGCGATAACATCACCACCGACCACCTGTCGCCGTCCAACGCGATCATGATGGATTCCGCGGCGGGCGAATACCTGCACAAGATGGGCCTGCCGGAAGAGGACTTCAACTCCTATGCCACCCACCGCGGCGACCACCTGACCGCGCAGCGCGCCACCTTCGCCAACCCGACGCTGAAAAACGAAATGGTGCGCAACGCCGACGGCAGCGTGAAGGCCGGCTCGCTTGCCCGCGTCGAACCCGAAGGCAAGGTCACGCGCATGTGGGAGGCCATCGAAACGTACATGGAGCGCAAGCAGCCCCTGATCGTGATCGCCGGCGCCGACTACGGCCAGGGCTCCTCGCGCGACTGGGCCGCCAAAGGCGTACGCCTGGCCGGCGTGGAAGCGATCGTGGCCGAGGGCTTCGAGCGCATCCACCGCACCAACCTGGTGGGCATGGGAGTGCTGCCGCTGGAGTTCAAGCCGGGCGTGAACCGCCTGACCCTGGGCATCGACGGCACCGAAACGTTCGACGTGACCGGTGAACGCGCACCGCGCGCCACGCTGACGCTGGTAATCCACCGCCGCAACGGCGAGCGCGTGGAAGTGCCGGTGACCTGCCGCCTGGACTCGTCGGAGGACGTGTCGATCTACGAGGCGGGCGGCGTGCTGCAGCGCTTCGCGCAGGACTTCCTGGAATCGGCAAAGGCGGCATGATGGCACACAAACCACAGATCAGGATTCCCGCCACCTATATGCGCGGCGGCACCAGCAAGGGCGTGTTCTTCCGGCTGCAGGACTTGCCGGAAGCGGCCCAGGTGCCGGGCAAGGCGCGCGACGAGGTGCTGCTGCGCGTGATCGGCAGCCCCGACCCGTACGGCAAGCAGATCGACGGCATGGGCGGCGCCACATCGAGCACCAGCAAGACGGTGATCCTGTCGGCCTCCCAGCGCGCCGACCACGACGTGGACTACCTGTTCGGCCAGGTCAGCATCGACAAGGCCTTCGTCGACTGGAGCGGCAACTGCGGCAACCTGTCGGCCGCCGTGGGCGCCTTCGCCATCAGCGGCGGCCTGGTCGCGCCGGCCCGCGTGCCGCGCGACGGCATGGCCGTGGTGCGCATCTGGCAAGCCAACATCGGCAAGACCATCATCGCCCACGTGCCGATGACGGACGGCCAGGTGCAGGAAACGGGCGACTTCGAACTGGACGGGGTGACCTTCCCGGCCGCCGAAGTGCAGCTGGAGTTCATGGACCCGGCGGCGGAGGAAGAGGGGGCGGGCGGCTCGATGTTCCCGACCGGGAACCTGGTGGACGAACTGGAAGTGCCTGGCGTGGGCACGCTCCAGGCCACCATGATCAATGCCGGCATCCCGACCATCTTCATCAACGCCGACGCCATCGGCTACACCGGCACCGAGCTGCAGGAAGCGATCAACGGCGACCCGGCCGCGCTGGCGAAGTTCGAAGCCATCCGCGCGCACGGCGCGTTGCGCATGGGCCTGATCAAGGACGTAAGCGAAGCGGCCACCCGCCAGCACACGCCGAAGGTCGCCTTCGTGGCGCCGCCGGCCGGCTACGCCGCCTCCAGTGGCAAGCAGGTGCAGGCCGGCGACATCGACCTGCTGGTGCGCGCGCTTTCCATGGGCAAGCTGCACCACGCCATGATGGGCACCGCAGCCGTCGCCATCGGCACGGCAGCGGCCATTCCCGGCACCCTGGTCAACCTGGCCGCCGGCGGCGGCGAGCGCGAGGCGGTGCGATTCGGCCACCCCTCGGGCACGCTGCGCGTGGGCGCCCAGGCGACCCGAGAAAACGGCGAGTGGGCGGTGAAAAAAGCCATCATGAGCCGCAGCGCGCGGGTCCTGATGGAAGGCTGGGTGAGAATCCCCTCTCCTTAAGCTGTTGCATAGAAGCCCGGCGCCGCCGGGCTTTTCTTTGCCGTGCACGCCTAGTGCGCTATGATCTTCTGGATGCCGTAAACGCCCCTGAGGTTCATGAACCACGTCTTGAGTAACGTCGAAGCGGTTGCCAATGCCTTGCAACTGATCGGTATGCCCGCTTGCGCGTGCGATGCCGACGGGGTGGTATTCGCGTCCAACGACGAATTCGACGCCTTGTTGCAGTCGGACCCGCGCGGCCGCAACATCCTGGAGGTGTTTGCGCGCCACGTGCGCGCCGAAGCCAGCGCCCAGATGAATGCGGCGCTGGTCGCTTCCGCGGCATTGCCGCACATGGCGCCGCGCACTGCGCCGCGCTGGGACAGCGTGCTGACCAATGCCAGCGGCAACTACGTGGCGGTGCAGCTGACCGTCAAGGCGTTGCCGGGCGGGCTGGAAGGCGGCGCCACCATCATCTTCAACGACATCAGCAGCGCCCAGCGCGACCAGCGCGCGCTACGCAAGGCCATGCTGGAGCAGCAGGCCATCCTGGAAAACGCAGCCGTCGGCATCATCCTTGCCAAGGGCGGGCATATCGTCGAGTGCAACATGCGCGCGGCGGAAATGTTCGGCTATGCGCGCCACGAACTGGAAACGGCGCCCAGCGCCATCCTGTACCCGACGCTGGAAGAGGCGGAGCGCATCCGCAACGAATACTTCCCGCTTCTGGAGCAGGGCAAATCGGTCGCCGTGGAGCTGCACCTGCGCCGCCGCGACGGCTCGCTGTTCTGGTGCCGCAGCAACGGGCGCGCGCTCGATCCGGCCGACCCGCGCGAAGGCGTGGTGTTCATCCTGGAGGATATCAACGAGCAGCGCGTGGCCACGGAGGCGATGGGGCGCCTGCTGCTGGAGCAGAAGGCGATCCTGGACAATGCGTCGGTCGGCATCCTGTTTACGAAGAACACGGAGATCCTGACCGTCAATCCGCGCATGGCCGAGATGTTCGGCTACACGCAGGCGGAACTGCGCGGCCGCCCGGCGTCGGACCTGTTCGAGAACGTGGAGAAGCATGCCGCGTTCGGCCTGCTGGCCGGCCCGCGCCTGGCGGCCGGCGAGCTGTTCGAAATGAGCGAGTGCCAGCTGGTGCGCAAAGACGGCAGCGGCCTGTTGTGCCGCGTGCGCGCCAAGGCGGTCGACGAGGAGCACAACCAGGGCGGCACCATCTGGATCCTGGAGGACGTGACGATGTCGCGCCAGACGCAGATGGAAGTCGAGGCGATCATGACCAACGCCTCGATCTCGATCCTGTTCACCAAGAACCGCATCATCACGCGCTACAACCGCGGCTTTGCCGACATGTTCCGCTACCAGGGCGACGAAGCGCTGGGCATGCCCGGCCGCACCATCTACCCGGACGACGAAACGTACGCGCGCGTGGGCGCCATTGCCGGCCCGCTGCTGGGGCAGGGCAAGCATTTCCATTGCGAGACGTTGATGCGCCGCAAGGACGGCAGCGATTTCTGGGCCCAGCTGATCGGCTATGTGGTGAACCCGGACGATCCGACCCAGGGCACGATCTGGATCATCGAGGACCGCACGGCGCAAAAGCAGGACGAGGAATCGCTGCGCAACGCGCTGCTGGAAAACCAGGCGATCCTCGACAGCGCGGTGCTGGGTATTTCCGTCTGCGAGAAAGGGCGCAACCTGCGCTGCAACGCCAAGATGGAAGAGCTGTTCGGCTATGGTCCGGGCGAGATGGCAGGCGTCAGCGTGCAGACCTTCTACCCCGACCTGGAGGCCTGGGACGCGGCGCGCAAGGCGACGGAGAAGGAATTCCTGGCCGGTCACGCCAGCTCCTATGAATACCAGCTGGTGCGCAAGGACGGCAGCAGCTTCTGGGCGCGCCTGTCCGGCCGTCCTTTCGACATGGCGGACCCGAAGGGCCGCTCGGTGTGGCTGATCGACGACGTGACCTCGCGCCGCGAGGCGGCCGAAGCGGTGCGCCGCGCGCGCGACGAGCTGGAAGTGCGCGTGCTGGAGCGCACGGCTGAACTGGCCGGCGCCAATGCCCAGCTGCAGGCGGAGATCGTGGAGCGCCGCCAGGCCGAGGCCCGCGTGCACCACATGGCCTACCACGACAGCCTGACCGGCCTGCCCAACCGCGCGCTGCTGGCGGACCGGCTGGACCGCGCCATGCTGGCCGCGCAGCGTTCGGAGCGGCGCCTGGCCGTGATGTTCATCGACCTGGACCGCTTCAAGACCATCAACGATTCGCTCGGCCACATGACGGGCGACGCCCTGCTGAAGGAAGTATCCACGCGCCTGGTGGGCGCCGTGCGCGCCAGCGACACGGTGGCGCGCCTGGGCGGCGACGAGTTCGTGGTCCTGTTGCCGGGCATCCGCAACACCGACGAGTCGAGCCAGGTGGCGCAGAAGATCATCGACATGCTGGCCGAACCGTTCCCGATTGAAGGCCGGCTGCTGCACATCACGCCGTCGATCGGCATCTGCACCTATCCGGACGACGGCGCGGATGTCGCCACGCTGATGCGCAACGCCGACGCGGCCATGTACCACGCCAAGGCGTCGGGCCGTAACAACTACCAGTACTTCAACGAAGAGATGAACATGGCGGCAGCCATGCACTTCGAAATGGAGAGCAGCCTGCGTTCGGCGCTGCAGCTTGGCCAGTTCGAGCTGCACTACCAGCCGATCATGGATATCGCGACGCGCCGCCTGGCCACGCTGGAAGTGCTGCTACGCTGGCGCCGCCCGTCGACCGGGCTGGTGATGCCGGACCAGTTCATCCCGCTGATCGAGGAGAACGGCCTGATCGTGCCGATTGGCGAGTGGGTGCTGCGCCGCGCCTGCGAGCAGAGCATGGAGTGGCAACGCCAGGGACTGGCGCCGGTGCCGCTGGCGATCAACCTGTCGGCGCGGCAGTTCATGCACCGCGGCCTGGTCGATTCCATCCGCCGTACGCTGGACGTGACCGGCATCGACCCGGCGCTGATCGAGTTCGAGATCACCGAAACGGCCCTGATGCAGCACGGCGAACAGACCCTGGAAATCCTGGGCCAGATCAATGCCATGGGCATCCGCCTGTCGATCGACGATTTCGGCACGGGCTATTCGTCGCTGGCCTACTTGAAGCGTTTCCCGGTGCGCAAGATCAAGATCGACCGCGCCTTCATCAAGGAACTGGAAGAGAGCGCGGAAGACCGCGCCATCGTGGCCGCGATCATCGCGCTGTCGGACAGCCTGCAGCTATCCGTGGTGGCCGAAGGGGTGGAGACGGAGGGGCAGTTCCAGCTCCTGCTCGAGCAGGGCTGCACGTTTGCCCAGGGCTACCTGTTCTCCAGGCCGGTGCTGGGCGTGCGCGCCCAGCTCATGATGGAGCGCAAGGGCGATTAAGCGCCCAGCGTCGCGATCACCGGCGCATGGTCGGACGGCTGCTGCCATTTGCGCGGCGCGCGGTCGATCACGCACGAGACGCAGCGCTCCTTGAGCGGCGCCGACAGCAGCACGTGGTCGATGCGCAGGCCCTTGTTCTTCTGGAAGCCCAGCATGCGGTAATCCCACCAGGAGAAGGACTTTTCCGGCTGCTCGAACAGGCGGAAGGAGTCGTGCAGCCCGAGGTCGATCAGGGCTTGCAGGGCGGCGCGCTCCTTGTCCGAGCAGAAGATGTCGCCTTCCATGGCCGGGTCGTGCGTGTCGCGGATGTCGGGCACGATGTTGTAGTCGCCCAGCACCGCCAGCTGCGGGTTGCGCGCCAGTTCGTGGCCCAGCCAGTCGCGGAAGGCCGACAGCCAGCCCAGCTTGTAGGTGTACTTGTCCGAGTCGAGCGCCTGGCCGTTCGGCACGTAGGCGTTGACCACGCGGATGCCGTTGATGGTGGCAGCCAGGATGCGCTGCTGTTCGTCCGGGTAGTGGGGATTGTTCTTGACCACGTCCTGCATCGGGTGGCGCGACAGGATGGCCACGCCGTTGTAGGTCTTCTGGCCGTTGAACACGACCTGGTAGCCCGCTTCCTCGATTTCCTTGATGGGGAACTTGTCGTCGGTCAGCTTGGTTTCCTGGATGCAGAGCACGTCGACCGGGTTCTCGCCCAGCCATTTCATAACGTGCGGCAAGCGAACATTCAATGAGTTAACATTCCAAGTGGCCAGTTTCATGTGCGTCTTTCAAGTTGCGGGGGCGCTGATCTTAACAATACTTGCTACGGTCTGTGAAGCTGTGGTTTTTGAGCATAGTAATGATTCTGTGGTGTCATCAAAATTGCGAAATCTTGTAGTAAAAAGGGCGCAACGAAAAAAAAATTTCCAATAGTGCTTCATAGTTATCAGATTGGTACTAAAATCACACTATAAACAACCGTAAACGTCAATATACTTACAAGGTTGGTATCGAAGTTGTTTCCGCGACGCTGGGTATTTTTGCTTATTTACAACGGACCAAATGTTGTCCTGCGTCAATAAGTGGTAATATAGGGAAACTAATTCCGATTTAACAGGCACTGCAAACTAAAGGAATAACATGCGATCTGCATTCGAAGCATGGGCGCAGAAGGACGGCCAGATCGTCCGGAGGCGCGAAGACAAGCCAGACGAGTATCTGGTTTATGAAACGCAACGCCGTTGGCTGATTTGGCAAGCGGCGCTGGAACATGGTAAGTCGCCCGCTGGCCGCAAGTCGGCCAAGGAAACGGGTGTGCGCGCCAGTGCCCAGCGACCACAGGCCATTGCAACAGCCGACGCAGAAGTGCGTAACCAGGTCCTGAACGAAGTCCTTGACGCGTTCCAGGGGCTGGGTGGTGGCACCGGCATGGACGACATCATGCACGTCATCCAGGGCTTGAAGCAGAAAAAAGCCCAAGCGGGTGAATGAGTCTGCCTGCATGCCATCCAGGTTGAACCGCGTCGCGTTCGCTGCCTTTGCCGCAGCGGCGTTGGCCGGTTGCGCGACCCTGTTCGATTCGAACGAGCAGACAGTGCTGGTACAGACCGTGCTGGATCACCAGCAGGTGTCCGGCATCGGCTGTGTGCTGACGAACGACAAGGGGCGTTGGTTCGTGACTTCACCCGGGCGGGCGACGGTGCGGAAAAGCACCCAGCCGCTCGTGGTCGACTGCCGCCGCGAGGATGTCTGGGCCTACGACCAGGTCGATGCGCGCCAGAACGCTTCCAAGTGGGGCAATATCATCTTTACCCTGGGCGCGGGCCAGATCGTCGACAAGCAGACTGGCGCCGGCTTTGACCTCCCGTCCACGCTGACAGTGATCCTGCAGCGCGGGGAGGGCGCCGCTGCGCGCGGCGCGCCGCCACAGCAGCCGTCCCCCAATTCCATCTACTGAGCGCTGCCGCGCGGCGGCGTCTGGCGACCCGGCCATAAAAAAGGGGCGGGAAATCCCGCCCCTTTTTGCTGCTGCGTGCGCAGGCTTACGCGCGGCTGATCAGGAAGTTGGCCAGCAGCGGCACCGGACGGCCGGTCGCGCCCTTGGCGGCGCCCGATTTCCAGGCGGTGCCGGCGATATCGACGTGCGCCCATGGATACTTGCGGGTGAAGTTTTCCAGGAAGGCGGCCGCGGTGCAGGAAGCGCCGCCAGGGGAGCCGATGTTGGCCAGGTCGGCGAAGTTGGACTTCAGCTGCTCGTTGTATTGCTCGCCGATCGGCAGGCGCCATGCGGTGTCGCCGGTGGCCTTGCCGGAGGCCAGCAGGGCGTCGGCCAGGGCGTTGCCGGCGTCGTCGTCGCGCGCAAAGATGCCGCTGTTGTGGTGGCCCAGGGCGACGATGCAAGCGCCGGTCAGGGTCGCCACGTCAATCACGGCGGCCGGGTTGAAGCGCTCGGCGTAGGTCAGCGCATCGCACAGGATCAGGCGGCCTTCGGCGTCGGTGTTCAGGATCTCGATGGTCAGGCCGTTCATCGAGGTGACAATGTCGCCCGGCTTGGTGGCGCGGCCGGAAGGCATGTTCTCGCAGGCGGCCACGATGCCGATCACGTTGGACTTCAGGCCCATTTCGCCGATGGCGCGGAAGGTGCCCAGCACGGAGCCGGCGCCGCACATGTCGTACTTCATCTCGTCCATGCCGGGACCGGCCTTGATCGAAATGCCGCCGGTGTCGAAGGTGATGCCTTTGCCCACCAGGACGGTCGGGGCTTCCTTGGCCTTGCCGCCCTTGTGCTTGAGGACGATGAACTTGGGCGCCTGCTCGGAGCCGTTGGTCACGGACAGGAAGGAGCCCATCTTCAGGGCTTCCATCTGCTTGCGGTCCAGGATTTCGACTTCAAAGCCGAAGTCCTTGGCCAGCTTCTTGGCGGTGTTGGCCAGGTAGGTCGGGGTGCAGACGTTGGCGGACAGGTTGCCCAGGTCCTTGGTCAGCTCCATGCCGTTGGCGATGGCAACGGCCTGCGACAGTGCTAGCTTGGTGGCGGCATTGGCGGCGACGGCCAGGGCCACTTTCTTCGGGCCGGTCCAGGCCGGGTCCTTCTTGGACTTTTGCGCGTCGGTGCGGTAGACAGCGTCGCGGCCGGCCAGCACGGCGGCACGGATCGCCCAGTTCACGTCGCGGCCTTTCACTTCATCGAGCGGCAGTGCGATAATAGCGTCCGTCGCAGCGACGGTGCCCAGCGCCTTGATGGCGGCGTTGATGGCCGAGCCGATGGCTTTTTCGGCGACCGCTTCATCGTTGCCCAGGCCAACGAGCAGCACGCGGTCGGCGGCGGCGCCTTTCAGGCCGCGCAGCAGCAGGGTGGTGCCGGCCTTGCCGGTGATGTCGCCGGACTTCAACGCAGCAGTGATTTCACCGGCGCTATCGAGGGCTTTAGCCGCTTTCGAGAGTTTCTTGTTTTCGAAGACGCCGACCACGACGCAGCCGCTTTTGGCGCTGGCAATGGTGTTCTTGGCGTCGAATGCTTTTATGCTAAAGTCCATTTGGTTTTCTCCTTAATTTTGTAGAACGAATTATAAACGTCGAATGATTTTCCATCGTGCCCTCCGCCGTGAGCTGGTCAGCTCTGCCGGGGCCTCCTTTACGGTTCTGTTCTCGATCCTCCTGACGTGGACCTTGATCAACATCCTCGGCAAAGCGGCCGGCGGCAAGGTTGCATCCAGCGATGTCATCGCGCTTATTGCGTTCGCAGCCCTGAATTATCTGCCAATTGTCCTGATTTTCACCAGTTTTATTTCCGTCCTGATGGTGGTGACCCGCATCTACAAGGATTCGGAAATGGTGGTGTGGTTCGCGTCCGGCGTCAGCCTGACGCGTTTCATCAAGCCGGTGCTGATGTTCGCCTTGCCCCTGATCGTGCTGACCGGGGTGCTGAGTTTTTACGCAACCCCCTGGGCGCGTGCGAAGAGCGCCGAGTATGTGGAGCGCTTCACCAAGCGCGAGGACCTGCAGAAGGTGTCGCCCGGCCAGTTCAAGGAATCCTCCTCCGCCAACCGCATCTTCTTTGTCGAAGGCGTATCCGGCAGCAGCGCGGTGGTGCGCAATGTCTTCGTCAACCAGGTCGACGAGAAGGGAACGTCGGTGGTGGTGGCGAGCGAAGGCGTGATCGAAACCCTGCCGTCCGGCGACCGCCACCTGGTGCTGAAGAACGGCCGCCGCTACCAGGGCAAGCCGGGCGACGCCGATTTCCAAAGCATGGAATTTGAGCGCTACAGCATGCGCGTGTCGCAGCAGACCGCGGAAGTGGGCGGGCAGAAGGAAGCCAAGGTCTTGCCGACCACTGAATTGCTGGCGACCGGCACTGATCCGGCCAAGGCGGAGCTGATGTGGCGCATGTCGCTGCCGCTCGCCTGCATGGTGCTGGTCTTGCTGGCGATTCCGCTGGGCTTCGTCAATCCGCGCGCGGGCAGTGCCAGCAACCTGATCATCGCGTTGCTGATCTTCTTCACCTATAACAACCTGATCAACGTGATCGAGTCCGGCATCAGGCGCGGCAAGTTCGGCTTCGGCATGGCGTGGTGGCCGCTGCACGTGAGCATGGCGCTGATCGTACTGGCGCTGTTCGCCTGGCGCCTGAACGTGAACCACCGCTACCATCCGCGCGCCCTGTGGGCAGCCTTCAAGCGCGGAGGCGCCAAATGAGTATCCTGCAGCGCTATTTCTTCGTTTCGATCCTGCAGGCGGTGGCATTCGCCCTGGCCGCGCTGCTTGGCCTGCAGGCCTTCTTCGACCTGACCGGCGAGTTGCCGGTGCTCGGCAAGAACGGCTATGGCATGCAGCACGCGGCCCTGTATACCCTGGCAATGGTTCCGCAGCACGTGGGCGAGGTGCTGCCGGTGGCCGCGCTGATCGGCACCATCTATACGATGGCGCAGTTCGCCTCGACTTCCGAGTTCACCATCATGCGCGCGGCGTCGATGTCCACCCGCATGGCCGCCGTCATGGTCGGCAAGGTGGGATTGGTGCTGGTGGCGCTGGCTTTCATCGTCGGTGAGCTGGTCACGCCCCGCCTCGCGCCACTGGCCGAGAAGCTGCGCCTGACGGGACGCGGCGCCACGGTTTCGTCGGAGTTCCGCTCCGGCATGTGGACCAAGGACATCATCAAGAGCGAAGGCATGCAGGGCGCGGTGCAGGGCACCCGCTTCTTCAACGTGCGCGAGGTCAGGTCGGACGGCAAGCTGGTCGATGTCAAGCTGTACGATTTCGACACCAGCTTCCGCCTGCGCACGCTGACGCTGGCGAAGTCGGCTGTCTTCGAGGGCAACAACACCTGGCGCCTGAATGACGTCACGGAGAACATCTTCAGCAACCCGGCCCTGGCCGTGGAAGGAGCCGAAGCCAACCTGGCCAACAACTTCGCCCAGGCCACCAGCGCAGTCGAGATCAGGCAGCACGCCACCAGGCAGCTCATTTCCGAGATCACGCCCAAGATCCTGTCGGTGTCCCGTTCCGATCCTGAACGCATGTCGGCCAACGAACTCCGGGTCTATACCCGCCACCTGCAGGAGAACAAGCAGGAGACGGAACGCTTCAAGATCGCGTTCTGGAAAAAGCTGTTCGACCCGCTGGCCATCCTGGTGCTGATGGCGCTGGCGCTGCCGTTCGCCTACCTGCACACGCGTGCCGGGGGCGTGAGCCTGAAGATTTTCATCGGCATCATGATCGGGGTCAGCTTCCTGCTGGTGAACACGCTGTTCTCGCATATCGGCGTGCTGTCGGCGCTACCGGCCTTCCTGACCGCGCTCATGCCAAGCCTGCTGTACCTGATGCTGGCCCTGGCGGCGCTTTACTGGGTGGAGCGGCACTGACATGGGAAAACGCGCACTGGTCCTGTTTGCGCATGGCGCCCGTTCCGCAAGCTGGGCGGCCCCATTCGAACGGCTGCGCGACATGGTCGCCGCGCGTGCACCCGAGATTGACGTGTCGCTGGCTTTCCTTGAACTGATGTCGCCGCGCCTGCCCGAGCAGGTGGCCGCGCTGGCCGCGCGCGGGATCGACGACGTGACGGTGGTGCCGGTGTTCCTGGGGCAGGGCGGCCACGTGTTGCGCGACCTGCCGCTGCTGCTGGATGAATTGCGCGTTGCGCACCCGGGCATCGCCGTCCGCGCCGTCGGCGCGGTGGGGGAAGACCCGCAGGTGCTGCGCGCGATGACCGATTACTGCTTGTCTTCCTTGCCTTCGCCCTTGGCGTGAGCCACCATGGCGGCGATCGTGCTGCCGGGATGCTCGAATTCGCGCTGCACGGCGTCGCGCAGCGCTTCCGATTTCAGCGATTCCAGGGCCGCGTTGCTGGCCTTGACCACTTCCTCGTCTTCGCCCAGGCGGCGCAGCACTTCCACCACCAAACGCACTTCCTTGGCGTAGTTCAGCACGAAGGCCAGCAGTTGCGGGGCGGACGAGGTGTTGCCGCGCTTGGCCATCTCCTCGGCAAAGTCGTTGACCCGCGTGGCCAGCGCAGCGATGCGGGCAACCGGATCGGGCAGGTAGCGGCGCGCCAACTGGAAGTCTTCCACGGCGACCAGGGCCGGCAAGGCCAGCTCGGCGCAGTCCTTCGCCAGCTCCGGCAGCTGGGTGTCGATCTGGGTGAACAGGTCGTGGGTGGCGCGCTCGTCGCCCAGCGCGCTGTTGATGGCGCTGACGTCGTGGAACAGGGCCAGCGTGGCCGCGCCGTTCAGCAGGCGTTGGGTGTCGCGGTCGCGGATCGCCTGCAGCGCGCGGCGCGCCAGCGGAAACTGTTCGGCAAGGTAGATCCAGTCGCGCAGGGCGAAGGACAGGCGCACGCCGGCCAGTCCCGGGTCCGATGCGAGCGCATGCTCGTGGAACCACAGGTGGTCGCGCAGGGCGTCTTCGTAATTGCCTGCCAGGCGCGCACTGCGGGCGCGCTCCAGGACTTCGTGGGCTTGGCTCATCTTGTAC
The DNA here is from genome assembly GCA_021323265.1 of Pseudoduganella sp. GTDB lineage: Bacteria > Pseudomonadota > Gammaproteobacteria > Burkholderiales > Burkholderiaceae_D > Rugamonas. The sequence goes on from JAJTCO010000060.1 coordinate 27,556, forward strand.
CTCTCTCTTATGAGGTCGGTATTTTACGCCTAAACCCGGCAAACCTGGGGCAGCCCACGGGGCCGGCCCCTTGCGCCCGCTCGCGTTTTAGCGGGCCTGATGCGAACGCGCCGCCATGGCGTTGCCCAGCATGACCAGGACAGGGCCATGCGCCGCCGGCAGCCCGTGCGCCAGGTCGGCCAGGGTGATGCGCTCGACGCGCTGGTCGGGGCGGCTGACGTTCTCGATGACCACCACCGGCGTTTCCGGCGCGCGCCCCTGCGACAGCAGGTTGTTGGCGGTGGCAATGGCTTCGCGCCCGCCCATGTACTGCACCAGGGTATCGGTGGAGGGGATGGTGAGTTCTTCCGGGTGGCCCGGCGCGGTGGAGGAGGTAAAGAAGGCAACGCTGCGCGCGACGCCGCGCTTGGTGAGCGGTTGCAAGGTGGCGGCGGCGGCGGCAACGGCAGTGGTGATGCCGGGCACGACTTCGACTTCGATGCCATGCTGCTCCAGCGCCGACAATTCCTCGTCGGCACGACCGAACAGCATCGGGTCGCCGCCCTTGAGGCGCACCACCAGGCGGTGACGCGCCGCGCATTCGACCAGTTGCTGGTTGATGAAGCCTTGCGCCGTGGAGCGCTGGCCGGCGCGCTTGCCGACCGAAATCTTCTCCGCCTGCGGGCACAGTTCCAGCATTTCCGGCGTCACCAGCGCGTCATACAGCACCACGTCGGCTTGCGCCAGCAGGCGCGCACCGCGCATGGTGATCAGGTCCTGCGCCCCGGGTCCAGCTCCGATCAAATACACTTTCCCGTATGGCATGCGCAGGCTCCTGTCTGGCGAAGGTTACTCGCCGAGGCGGATCATGCCTGCGGCTACTGTCTGGTGCGTGACCTCATCGATCAGGATGAAGGCGCCGGTGGCGCGGCTGTCGGCGTAGGCGTCGGCCGCCAGCGGCTGCTGTACGGTCAGCGCAATGCGTGCCACGTCGTTCAGCTTCAGCGCCTCTGCATCGTGCCGCTGCTGGGTGTTGATGTCAAGGATGGAGTCGATTTTCGTGATTTTTGCCGCGGTCTGGCGGGTGCCGTGCTTGATCCAGTACTTGCGGCGCACGTCGAGCGGTTCCTCGGAGAGCCAGCACACGTCGGCATTGACCTGCTTGAGCAGCGTGGCCGGCTGCGCGCTCGAGGCCAGCAGGTCGCCGCGCGACACGTCCACGTATTCCTCCAGCACGATGGTCACCGACTGGCCGACCGAGGCGAAGGGCAGGGAGCCGTCGAAGGTGACAATCTCCTTCACCGTGGCGCTCTGTCCCGAGGGCTGCACCACCAGCTTGTCGCCCACGGCGACGCTGCCCGCTTCGATGCGGCCCATGTAGCCGCGGAAGTCGTTCGCTTCGTGGCCGTTGTGGCGCGCCACGAGCTGCACCGGGAAGCGGAAGGCGGCGCTGTGCGATTCGTCGTACACCGACAGGTCTTCCAGCAGCTCGATCAGGGTCGGGCCCTGGTACCACGCCATGCGCTCGCTCTTTTCGACCACATTGTCGCCGGCCAGCGCCGACAGCGGGATGGTCTTGACGTCCTTGATGCCGAGGGTTGCGGCGAACTCGCGGTAAGCCTTGACGATGCGCTCGTACACGGCGCGGTCGTAGCCGACCAGGTCCATCTTGTTCACGGCCACCACCACGTGCTCGATCTGCAGCAGGTGGGCGATGGTGGAGTGGCGCTTGGTCTGGATCAGCAGGTCTACGCCGCCGTCCTCGCGCAGCTTCACCTTCGACACGTCGACCAGGATGATCACGGCGTCGGCGGTGGAAGCGCCGGTCACCATGTTGCGGGTGTACTGCTCATGCCCCGGCGTGTCGGCGATGATGAACTTGCGCTTGGGCGTGGCGAAGTAGCGGTAGGCGACGTCGATGGTGATGCCTTGCTCGCGCTCGGCCTCCAGGCCGTCGGTCAGCAGCGACAGGTCGATGGTGTCGCCCACGGTGCGCTTATGCTTGGCGCGCGAGACGGCCGCCAGCTGGTCGGCGAAGATGCCCTTGCTGTCGAACAGCAGGCGGCCGATCAGGGTGCTCTTGCCGTCGTCGACGGAGCCGGCGGTGATGAAGCGCAGCAGGTTGCGTTCGTTCAGTTTGTCGGTCAGTGCGTTCATCAGAAATATCCTTGCTTCTTGCGTTTTTCCATGGAGGCCTCGGAGGTCTGGTCGTCCATCCGGGTCGCGCCGCGTTCGGTGACTTCGGTGACGGCGGTTTCGGCGATGATCGAATCCACGTCAGCCGCATCCGATGCCACGGGGCAGGTGCAGGAAATGTCGCCCACGGTGCGGAAGCGCACCACGCGCGTTTCGATGCTTTCGCCTTCACGCGCCGGGGTCAGGCTGGTCAGGGGCACCAGCAGGCCGTTGCGCGGGATCACCTGGCGCTCGTGCGCGAAGTAGATCGAGGGCAGGGCCAGCTTTTCGCGGGCGATGTACTGCCACACATCGAGTTCGGTCCAGTTCGAGATCGGGAACACGCGCATGTTCTCGCCCGGGTGGACGCGGGTGTTATACAGGTCCCACAGTTCCGGGCGCTGCGCCTTCGGGTCCCACTGGCCGAATTCGTCGCGGAAGGAGAAGATGCGTTCCTTGGCGCGCGCCTTTTCCTCGTCGCGGCGTGCGCCGCCGATGCAGGCGTCGAAGCCGTGTTCTGCGATGGTTTCCAGCAGCGTCACCGCCTGCGCGGCGTTGCGCGAGTCGGTCTGCGGGTTACGCAGGCGCACGGTACCCTTGCGGATCGATTCTTCTACCGAGCCGACGATCAGGCGCTCACCCAGTTCGGCTACGCGGCGGTCGCGGAATTCGATCACTTCCTGGAAATTGTGGCCGGTGTCGATGTGCACCAGGGGGAAAGGGAATTTACCGGGACGGAAAGCCTTTTCGGCAATGCGCAGCAGGACCACCGAGTCCTTGCCGCCGCTGAACAGCAGGGCAGGGTTCGAGCATTCGGCCGCAACCTCGCGCATGATGTGGATCGCTTCCGATTCCAGCGCGTCGAGGTGGCGCGAGTTGACGTGTTGTTCTACCAGTGCGTTCATGTCAAGCTACTTTCTTAATGCGAATCAGTTTGCCGTCGACCAGGTGCAGGCCGCATTCCTTCGATTCCGGGTTCTCCCACCACCAGCGGCCGGCGCGCACATCCTCGCCTGGCTCGATGGCGCGGGTGCAGGGTTCGCAGCCGATCGACGGATAGCCCTGGTCGTGCAGCGGGTTGTAAGGCACGTCGTTGCCGCGGATGTATTCCCACACTTCCTCCTCCGACCAGTCGGCCAGAGGATTGAACTTCTGCATGCCGTGCGCGGCATCGTCTTCCTGCACCGGCAAGTCGCTGCGGGTGCTCGATTGCGCGCGGCGCTGGCCGGTAATCCAGGCGGCCTTGCCCTGCAAGGCGCGGCCCAAGGGTTCGACCTTGCGGATGTGGCAGCATTCCTTGCGCAGCTCGACGCTGTCGTAGAAGGCGTTGTGGCCATGCTTGACGATGTGCGCCGTGACGTCCGACTGCCTGGGGCGGTACAGCGCAATCTCGTAGCCGTAGCGTTCCTGCACGCGCGCCACCATGTCCAGGGTTTCCTTGTGCAGGCGGCCGGTTTCCAGGGAGAAGATGCCCACTGGCAGGCCTGCCTTCAGGATCAGGTCCGTCAGGACCATGTCTTCTGCCGCCAGGCTGGAGGCGAAGACTGCCGGCGAATGCTCCTCGGCGATGCGTTCCAGCGTGGCGAGCGTCTGCGTGACGCGGGCTGCGAGTTCGCTCATGATCAGGCCTCGGCGGTGGTGGCTTGGGCCGGCGCAGGACGGCCGTGGCGGCGGAACAGCGGTACGCGCTGGTCGACCGATGCCTGGTAGGTTTCGCTGAAGACGGTCAAGCCTTTCAGCGCGTCCTCGATGCTGCGGTCCGGGCGCGTGTCGTAGGCGTCGAAGCCGACGCGCTGCATGGAAAACAGCTGGTCGCGCAGCACATCGCCGATGGCGCGCAGCTCACCCTTCCAGCCCAGGCGCGAACGCAGGTTCCAGGCGTGCGAGTAGCCGCGGCCGTCGGTGAATTTCGGGAAGTCGATCGCCACCAGCGCCAGGCGCGGCAAGTCCTCGCGCAAGGCGACCGGGTCTTCGTCCGGGGCCAGCCACACGCCGATCTCGCCGGCGGCGGCGCGCGCGGACAGGGCATCGCGCTGCGCCAGCCAGGTGGCCAGCGGAACGATCACGCGGCCTTGCGGCACGTCCAGGGCTGCCACGGTTTCTGCGGATGCGGCGACGCCTTCTGCGGACTCCGGCGCGCGCAGCAGGTTCCAGTCGTCCGCCACGATGCCGTGGCCCTTGATGATTTGCTTAGGCATATTCAGCCTCCTTTTCTTCTTCCACGGCGATAGGCGTGGCGTACACGAAATCCTTGAACGGGGCGACGCCCAGGCGCTGCGCGGTGTCGACGAAGCGCTCTTCCGGGGTGCGCTCGCGCACGTATACCTGCAGCAGGCGGTCGATCACTTCCGGCATCTGCGCGGCGGAGAAGGACGGGCCGATGATTTTTCCGATGGCGGAGTTGTTGCCCTGCGCGCCGCCGATCGACACCTGATACCATTCGCTGCCGTCCTTGTCCACGCCCAGCACGCCGATATTGCCGACGTGGTGGTGGCCGCAGGCGTTGATGCAGCCGGAGATGTTCAGCTCGAAGTCGCCGATGTCGTGCAGGAAGTCGATGCGGTCGAAACGCTCCGCAATGGCCTGCGCGATCGGGATCGACTTGGCGTTGGCCAGCGAGCAGAAGTCGCCGCCCGGGCAGCAGATGATGTCGGTCAGCAGGCCGATGTTCGGCGTCGCCAGGCCCTGGGCCTTGATTTCCTGCCACAGGTCGAACAACTGGGTCTGTTCAACGTCGGCCAGCACGATGTTCTGCTCGTGCGTCACGCGCAGTTCGCCGAAGCTGTACCGGTCGGCCAGGTCGGCCATGAAATCCATCTGCGCATCGGTCGCGTCGCCCGGCGGCACGCCGGTCTTCTTCAGCGACAGCACTACGGCCGCATAGCCCGGCACCTTGTGCGCCTTCACGTTGCGCTTGAGCCAGTTGTTGAACGCCTTGTTGTCGGCATGGCCTGCGGCCGGGTCGATGGCAGGCAGCGCCTTGTAGCCGTGCGGCTGGAAGTAGGCGATGATGCGCTCCATTTCCTCCAAGGTCAGGGTCTGCTCGGTGCCTTTCAGGTCTTCCCACTCGGCTTCCACCTGGCGCGTGAATTCTTCCACGCCCATGGCTTTCAGCAGGATCTTGATGCGGGCCTTGTATTTGTTGTCGCGGCGGCCGTGCAGGTTATACACGCGCATGATCGCCTCGATATAGGTCAGCAGGTGTTCGCGCGGCAGGAACTCTCGGATCACGCTGCCCAGGATCGGGGTACGGCCCATGCCGCCGCCGACCATGACCTTGAAGCCGATTTCGCCCGCTTCGTCCTTCACCACCGTCAGTCCGATATCGTGCACGGCGATGGCGGCGCGGTCTTCCACGGCGCCGTTGATCGCCACCTTGAACTTGCGGGGCAGGGCGATGAACTCGGGGTGGAAGGTGGACCACTGGCGCAGCACCTCGGCATACGGGCGCGGATCGATGATCTCGTCCGCCGCCACGCCGGCGAATTCGTCGGACGTCACGTTGCGGATGCAGTTGCCGGAGGTTTGGATGGCGTGCATTTCCACCGTGGCCAGGTCGGCCAGGATGTCCGGCGACTCTTCCAGCTTGATCCAGTTGAACTGGATGTTCTGGCGCGTGGTGAAGTGGCCATAGCCGCGGTCGTACTTGCGCGCGATATGGGCGAACATGCGCATCTGCTGCGACGACAGCAGGCCGTAAGGCACGGCGATGCGCAGCATGTAGGCGTGGCGCTGGTTGTACAAGCCGTTCTGCAAGCGCAGCGGCAGGAATTCCGCCTCGCTCAGCTCATCGTTCAGGCGGCGTTGCACCTGGTCGCGGTATTGCGCGATGCGTTCGCGGACGATGAGGTGGTCGTATTGATCGTATTGATACATAGCTTTCCCAGTAAGGCATGCCCAAAGTGAATTCAATGGTAATGAACCGGGCCCTTATTCCAAACAACATAGTCTTTATTTGCTTATATGCTGTTAAGGCATAAGCATCAGCGTAAAATACGTCCTGGGGAGTCCAACGAGAGCGAGAATGAACCTTCACCAACTGCGATTCGTGCGGGAAGCCGTGCGCCAGAACTACAACCTGACCGACGCCGCCAAGGCCCTGTTTACGTCCCAGCCGGGCGTTTCCAAGGCAATCATCGAGCTGGAAGAGGAGTTGGGTGTTGATATTTTCACAAGGCACGGCAAGCGCATTCGCGGCCTGACGGAACCGGGGCGGCTGGTGCTGCAGTCCGTCGAACTGATCATGCAGGAAATCGACAGCCTGAAACGGATCGGCAAGGAATACGCCGCCCAGGATTCGGGCAGCTTCACCATCGCCACCACCCACACCCAGGCGCGCTACACGCTACCCAAGGTGGTGCAGGCCTTCATGCTGAAGTACCCGAAGGTAAGGTTGTCTTTATTGCAAGGCAATCCGAGGCAGATTGCCGAGATGGTGCAGCGCGACCAGGCCGACCTGGCCATCGCCACCGAATCGATCGCCAACGTCGACGGGCTGGTCACGCTGCCTTGCTACCAGTGGGAGCACGTGGTGGTGGTGCCGCCCGAGCATCCGCTGCTGAAGATCAAGTCCGTGACGCTGGAAGAAGTGGCCGAGCATCCCGTCATCACGTATGATGCCGCCTTCGCCGGCCGGTCGCGGATCGACCAGGCCTTCGACAAGCGGGGCCTGAAGCCCGACGTCCTGCTGGAAGCCATTGACGCCGACGTGATCAAGACCTACGTTGAACTGGGGATGGGCATCGGCATCATTGCCGGCATGGCCTTCGATCCGGAACGCGACCGCAACTTGCGCGCCATTCCTGCCGGCCACCTGTTCGGCATGAATGTGTCGCGCGTGGCCGTCAAGCAGGGCGCCTACCTGCGTTCCTATATATATACCTTCATCGAGCTGCTGGCGCCGACCTTGAACCGCAAGCTGATCGAACAGGCGATGAAGGGCGAACATGAGAACTACGAACTGTGATTAACGAAGAAGAACTGTATGAAGTGCGCGAGCACGTAGAGGAACTGCTGGAAGACCATGAGGTGCTCCAGCTGGAAAGCGCCGACTTGTCCGCACTGGACGTGGCGCCCGGCCAGTACACGGCGGTCTACGCCGAGTTCCTGTGGGCCCAGGTGCCGCGCGAGCAGCAGGACAAGTTCCTGAAACAATTGCGCGAGAAGGTCGGCAAGGACGTGCTGCTGGTGCTGCTGGGTGAAGACTACGTGGACGGCGAAAGCTATCCCGTCGCGCGCACCGACCAGCACGGAAATACCTACGAATTCCAGAAAGATGCCGACGGAAACCGCTTCGAAGTGATGAAGAACTACCCGTCCGACAGCTGGCTGCGCAAGCGCCTCGGCATCGCCGCACGTGAAATCAAGGTGCTTCGTTCCGAATATTACTGGGTTGTGACAGGCCGCCTGAAGTAAATTTTCCTTGTCACATTGTTGAAGTATTTCGAGGGCAATATAGCTGCGTTTGAAACATTTCCCTCAACTTCAACACTGTAGGACAACAAGTGAAAAAACTTACTCTGGCAGCACTGATCATCGGCGGTTTCGCAGCACAAGCCCAGGCACAGTCGAATGTGACCATCTATGGTATCGCCGACGCAGGTATCGTTGGTGAGCGTGGCGGTTCCGCCGGCAGTGTCACCAAGGTCACCAGCGGTGTGGGCTCGGCTTCCCGCCTGGGCTTCCGCGGTACCGAAGACCTGGGTGGCGGTGTCGCCGCCATCTTCCAGCTGGAAGCCGGCACCAAGATCGACACCGGCGAGTCCGATGCGGCCTTCTTCCAGCGCCAGGCATTCGTCGGCCTGAAGAGCAAGGACCTGGGCACCGTGACCCTGGGCCGCCAGTACACGATGCTGTACAACGCGCTGTCCAAGATCGCCGACCCATTCGGCGCAGGCTTCGCCGGCAACGCCAAGAACCTGTTCCCGACCGGCGGCGCCGGCACCCGCGTCAGCAACTCGATCGTCTACTCCTCGCCGTCGATGAGCGGCTTCTCCGTGGACGCGCTGTACGGCATGGGCGAGCAGGCGGGCGACACCACCGCCGGCCGCCAGTTCGGCTTTGGCCTGAACTATGCACAGGGCCCGCTGAACGCCGCCCTGGTGTACAACAACAAGAACAACGACACCGCCGCCGTGGGCGCCACTCCGGCCGTGCGCCGGGACCGCGTCAAGAACACCCTGCTGGCCGCCAACTATGACTTCGGCATGGTCAAGGCTTACTTCGGTTACGAAATCGACAAAGGCGCAGGCAGCTCCCCACTGCCAGTGGCCAACGCCTTCGGCTACAAGGTCGCTCCGAAGTCGTCGGCCGACAGCACCGCGCTGCTGCTGGGCGCCGGCGTGAAGATGGGCGGCGGCACGCTGCTCGCTTCCTACATCCGCAAGGACGACAAGCAGAATAACCAGGACGCCAACCAGTTCGGCATCGGCTACCTGTATGCCCTGTCCAAGCGCACCAGCGCCTACGCAATGGTCGCCAAGATGAGCAACAAGAACGGCGCGGGCTACACCATCGGCAACAACACCGAAGCCGGTTCCGGCGACAAGGCCTACAACCTGGGCGTACGTCACACTTTCTAAGCAGTACCTGGCAGTCTCTCTCGAGGTGATTCATGATCTTTGGCGGGTCTTCGGACCCGCCTTTTTTTATTCGGGCAGGGGAATGCGGACTGCGATATGCGTCCCGCCGCCTTGGCCGTTCACGCCATCGACTACGATGCTCCCGCGTAGCGACGCGGCACGCTCGCGCATGCCGAGCAGGCCAAGCGCATCGGCTTTGGCCATGTCGCCGGCCACCATGCCGCGCCCGTCGTCCACAATGTCGATCAGCAGTTCCCGGCCGTCGCGCCGCATCGCGATCCGCGCCGACTTGGCGCCCGCGTGCCGGGCAATATTGGTCAGCGATTCCTGCACGATCCGGTAGATCGCCGTGCTATAGCGTTCATCGAGCACCAGCGCTTCCGGCATGGCGTCAAGGCGGCAGCTGATGCCATGGCGCTTCTCGAATTCGCGCCGTAACGTTTCCAGCGCAAAGTACAGGCCTCCCTTCTCAAGCGCGCGCGGCCGCAAGTTGGCGGCGATGCGGCGCAGGGAGCTGATGGCATTGAGCAGCAATGCATCCATGCTGGCCAGCAGCGGTTGCGCCTGGTCGGATCCGTGCGGCAATTGCTTCAACAGGGTGAGTTCGACGCGCAGGGTGGCCAGCAGTTGGCCCAGGTCGTCGTGCAGTTCGCGCGAGATGTGGACGCGTTCGTCCTCGCGGATTTCCGCGAGGGCGGAATCGGTGGAGCGGCGCCCTTGCTTGCGCGTGCGTGGATGTTTCATCTCGGCCTCCTGGCGGCAGCAGCCGCCAGGACACCGTATTACAAGCGCTTGCCTTTCGGCTTGAGCTAGATCACATCTGTTTGAACAGGTGCAGGAAGGAGCGGCTGACTTCCAGCTTATCGCTACGACCTTTGATCATGACCAAATGGCGGCCACGAATGTCGCGCGTTACTCCTTCGATGGCGTTCACGTTCACCAGCGTGGCGCGGTGGATCTGCCAGAACAGGGTGGGGTCCAATTCATCGGCCAGATCGCGCACCGGCTTGCGGATCAGGGCTTCGAACTTGTCGGTCTGCACGCAGGTGTACTTCTCATCGGAGCGGAAGAACAGGATCTCCTCCACCGGAATCATGCGCAGGTCGGAACCGATGCTCGCCTGGATCCATTGCAGGTACTTGGGCTTCGGTGCCGCGATCTTCTCGGCCAGCTGGTTGAGGATGGCGGCCATGTCGGCACCCTGCGCGGCGCTGGCGGCTGGTGCGGACAGGCGGCTTTTCAGGCGCTCGACCGTGATCTTCAGGCGCTCAGGCTCCGGCGGTTTCAGGACATAGTCGACGGCGCCGCGTTCGAACGCTTCCACTGCATAGGCATCGTACGCGGTAACGAACACCACATTGCTCTTGTTGCCGATCTCGGCGGCGGCCTCCATGCCGGTCTTGCCGGGCATGCGGATATCGAGGAAAGTGAAGTCCGGCTTCAGTTCGTTGACCAGTTCGATGGCTTCGTCGCCGTTCTTTGCTTCGCCGAGAATTTCCAGTTCAGGCCAGACCTGTTCCAGCCGCATGCGCAGCTGGTCGCGCATCAGTCGCTCGTCGTCGGCAATAATTGCTGTGGGCATGGTGCTCAAGGTGATGAAATAGGAGGTATCAATTATTCAATGGATTGCTGCTTTAAGCAATCGCTTCATTCCGACCGCGCCAGCTGGTACGGCACTTCGATAATCGCGATCACGCCGCTTGGCTGGTTAGGCTCGATACGAAGGGACGCCTGGTCGCCGTGCAGCAGTTTCAAGCGCTCGCGGATATTGGTCAGGCCCAGGCCGGTGCCGGTACTAGGCTTGGCGCCGAAGCCCAGCCCGTTGTCGGTTACGGTCACACGCAGCTTGCTGTGCGCTACTTCCGCCCGAACTTTCAGGTAGCCGCCGTCGGGTTTGCCTTCCAGACCGTGCTTGATCGCATTCTCGACCATCGATTGCAGCATCATCGGCGGGAAGGCGGCGGTGCGCAGACCATCGGTGATGTCGAAGTCGATGGTCAAGCGTTCTTCCATGCGCATTTTCAGCAGGGCCAGGTAGGCCACGACCATGTCCGCTTCGCTACCCAGGCTGCTGGTCAGCTTGTTCTCGCGCATCTGCGGCAGCACCGCGCGCAGATACTTGATCAAGCTGCGCTGCATGGCAGAGGCGCGCGGCGGATCGGTTTCGATCAGGTGTTCCACCGAGGCGAGCGTATTGAACAGGAAATGCGGTTCGACCTGGGCCTGCATCATCTGCATCTTCGCTTCGCTCAGCTGGCGCTGCATGGATTCGCGCTCGGCCGCCGCGTTGGCCACCTGGGCTTCCGCTTCTGCCTTCTTTTTACCGCCAACGAGCGCCTTCATCGCGAAAAGGGCCAGCAACAAGAGAGTGATGAAGCTTGTGAACCAGGTCGACGCCTGCTTGTGATAACGCGAAACCTTCTCTTCAGCTGCGCTGTCGACCGCCTGTTCCAGTGCGTTCGACAGCTCCTCGCCGATTTGCGGTGGCAGCTCGATGTGAACTTCCTCGCCCGGCATGGGCGCGGCAGGAGCCGCAGGCAGTGCCGGTTTGGCCTTGGGACGCATGGGCGCAGCGGGCGGTGCCGGCGGCACAGGTGCGACGGCATCCTCGGGCAGGGCAGGGGCGGCCGCCTCGGCCGCCGCCGCGGCTGCTGCCTCCGCCGCCTCGGCCGAAGCAGCGGCGTTGGCGGCGTCATCGCCTTGCTCGACAGCCGGATCGCTACCGGACTGCTTCTTGATCTTGCCCGCGCGCGGGTTGAAGTGAATGCCGCTGTCGTCGATCGTTATGTTTGGGTCGGCAGTCTTCGTGCGCTTATGTGAGCGCATCACCATCTCATCGTCGCTGGAAGGCGAGAACAGCTCTTCCTGCAGGATGGACGCTGCGATCATCGACAAGGCGGCAAAGAGGAAGAACTTCCACCAGGACAACTGCGTAACCCAGCTGGTGGTCGCGTCAAAGGCCCGGTGCACCCAGGCCAGGGCGGTTTTTGCAGTGTCTTGGGCTTTCGGCGTTGGAAACATTCGCGACTTTCTATTGAATATGGGGCAAGTGTAGATAACCTTGCGCAAAGCCGCTATAGGTGTGCGACAGAATGCAGAAATACGGGAATGGAAGAAGGCCCTTGCGGACAGGCTGAACGTTTGCTATAGTTCTGTCCCTCGCAGCGCAGTGCTGATCAAACGGTAGAGCGAAGCGGGAAAAAGAGGGGGTTACGAAGTGCAGGAATTTAATGCATAATCTCGTTTCTCTGCTGCTGACGAACACAACGCTTCGTCGCCAAACAAGCAGCGATCTTTAAAAATCAACAGTCGATAAGTGTGGGCGTTTGACGATATGCCACGGACCTTCGGGTCCGATGCTCAAAATATACGTTAT
>JAJTCO010000061.1 GCA_021323265.1 Pseudoduganella sp.
CTGGAGCGGTAGTTCAGTTGGTTAGAATACCGGCCTGTCACGCCGGGGGTCGCGGGTTCGAGCCCCGTCCGCTCCGCCAGAATCCCGAGAAAGCCCCACTAGTCCCCAAGACAGTGGGGCTTTTTCATTTGCTATCCGGGCAACTGACCTGTAAAATCGCGCGAGCAGTTTTCGAGCCTCCTCTATACGGAAAAAATAGCTGACATGTTTGATTTTGTACGCACGCATCAAAAACTGATGCAGATTATCCTGGCGCTGCTGATCGTGCCGTCGTTTGTGCTGGTCGGCGTCAGTGGCGTCACGTTGTTCGGCGAAGATCCGAACACGATCGCCAAGGTGGCCGGCTATCCGCTCACCCAGCAGGAATGGGAGAACGCCCAGCGCAACCAGCTCGACGCCATGCGCCGCCAGATGGGCGAGCAGTTCAACCAGAAGATGTTCGACACGCCTGAGTTCAAGCAGAACGTACTGGACCAGCTCCTGGCCCAGCGCGCACTTGGCGCCGAGATCCGCAAGGCCCACATGACTGTCAGCGACGAGAACGTGAAGCGCGCCGTGTGGAACGACTTCCCGACGCTGGTCAAGGCCGACGGCACGTTCGACACCGAACAGTACCGCCAGTTCCTGGCCAACCAGGGCATGAACGTCGACATGCACCAGAACCAGCTGCGCAATGACCTGGTGATCAACCAGATCGTCGGCGGCCTGGAGCAAAGCGGCATCACGCCGCGCACCGTGGCCAAGGCGATTTCTGACTACGGTTCGCAGGAACGCGAAGTGCAGGAAATGGCTTTCCCGCTGACCCAGTACCTGGCCGAGGTGAAGGTCACCGATGCCATGGTGAAGGCCTTCTACGACAAGAACGCCAAGATGTTCGAAGTGCCGGAGTCGGCCAAGATCGAATACGTGGTGCTGAGCGCCGATGCCGTGGCATCGCAGGTGAGCGTGAGCGAAGAGGAAGTCGCCGCCTACTACAAGGGCAACGACAAGCGCTTCGCCACCGAAGAGTCGCGCCGCGCCTCGCACATCCTGATCAAGTCGGACAAGGACAAGGCCGCCGCGCAAGCGAAGGCGCAAGCCGTGCTGGCCGAAGTGCGCAAGAATCCGGGCGACTTCGCCAAGATCGCCAAGGCCAAGTCGGAAGACCCGGGCTCCGCCGAGCAGGGCGGCGACCTGGACGTGCTGGTGAAGGGCGCCTTCGTCAAGCCGGTGGAGGATGCGATCCTCAAGCTCAAGCAGGGTGAGATCAGCGACCTGGTGGAGTCGGAGTTCGGCTTCCACATCATCACCGTGACCGAGCTGAAGCCGGCGCACGTGAAGCCGCTGGAAGAAGTGAAGGGCGATATCGCCGCCGAACTGAAAAAGCAGAAGGCCGGCAAGCTGTTCTCGGAAATGTCCGAGCAGTTCACCGACACCGTCTACTCGCAGTACGAGAGCCTGAAGCCTGCGGCCGACAAGCTGAAGCTGAAGATCGAAACCGCCGAGGGCTTGAGCCGCCAGCCTAACCCGATCCTGGGCGCGGCGCCGTTCAACAACGCCAAGTTCCTGACCGCGCTGTTCTCCGAGGACGCGCTGAAGAACAAGCGCAATACCGAAGCGGTGGAAGTGGCCCCGCAAACCCTGGTGGCCGGCCGCGTGATCGAGTTCAAGCCTGCGTCCAAGAAGCCGCTGGCCGAAGTGGAAGCAGCGATCAAGCAGCGCGTGGCAATGGAAGAAGCGCTGAAGGCGGCCAAGAAGGCCGGCGAGGAAAAGCTGGCCGCCGCGAAGAAGTCGGGCGATGCTACCGGCTTTGGCGAAGTGAAGACGGTCTCGCGCGCCAAGGCGGAAGGCTTCAATCCAGCCGCTTTCGCGGCCGTGATGAAGGCCGACGTGTCCAAGCTGCCGGCTTATGTCGGTGTCGAGGTGCCAGGCGCGGGTTACGGCGTCTACCGCATCAGCAAGGTGGGCCAGCCTGCCGAGCAGGACAAGGAGCGCCGCGACATGGAGAACCAGCGTATCAGCCAGATCGTTGCCCAGCAGGAGTTCAGCAACTACCTGGAAGCCCTGAAGAAAAAGGCGAAGATCCAGATCATTCGTCCGGTCGCCACCATCAAGCCGCAGGCTGAGTAAGCGTCGCGAGCGATAAAAAACCCCGAAGGCCGGAACGCGGCCTTCGGGGTTTTTTCTTTGTGGCCTGCGGCCGCCTAGCCCAGGTGCAGCTTGCGCGCGGCGGCGCGGAAGGACTCCGGCGAAATGTCGTTCAATGCGAGCTCCATGGCCTGCCCATACTGGACGAAGTTGCGGTGGATGGACTTGAGGTAGGCCGGGTCGTAGTGGTCGACCAGCAGTTCGTCGACCAGTGCCGGCATGTCGCCCGCGCTGGCCATGCCCTGCCAGCGCTCGATGCGCTCGCGGCCGTGCAGCTGCACCAGGTATTCCAGCTGCGCATTGAGGGCAGGGGCGTTGCAGGCGAAGTGCTGGTAATCCTCGATCAGCAGCTTGACCCGGTCGGCGCGCGCCACCTGCATGGCGATGCATGGCGAGGCGCGCATGCGCTCCATCAAGGCGCCCGGCACGCGCAGGCTGCCCACCTTGCGGCTCTCCGACTCCACGAACACCGGCAGCGCCGGGTCGAAGCGGCGCAGGCGGTCCCAGACCGAGGTCTCGAAGGCCTTCTGCGAAGGCTGCGGCTGGCAGGGGATGTTGCCCAGCACGGAGCCGCGGTGCGCGGCCAGCTGCTCCAGGTCCAGCACCTGGGCGCCGATCGCCTCCAGGGTATCAAGCAGGCGTGTCTTGCCGCTGCCGGTGGTGCCGCAGATGACGCGGAAATCCAGTTCGGGGGTGGTTTCCAGCTGCGCGTTGATGGCGGCGCGGAAGGCCTTGTAGCCGCCGTCGAGCTGCACCACGGGCCAGCCGATCTTGGCCAGCACCGTCGCCATCGAGCCGCTGCGGTTGCCGCCGCGCCAGCAGTAGATCAGCGGCTTCCACCCCTTGGGCTTGTCCAGCCAGAGCGTTTCGATATGGTGGGCGATGTTCTTCGACACCATGGCCGCGCCGACCTTCTTCGCTTCGAACGCGCCTTGCTGCTTGTACATGGTGCCGACGGTGATGCGCTGCTCGTCGTCCAGCACGGGACAGTTGATGGCGTTCGGCAGGTGGTCCAGCGCGTACTCGGACGGGCTGCGGGCGTCGATGATGGTGTCGAAATCGTCGAGGCGGGCCAGGACGTCTTCGATGGGCAGGATTTCTGGATACTTCATTTGGCTTTCAGGATGGGCTGGAGATGGGGCCAGATATTGCCCAGGATGATCGGATGGGCCTCCGCCAGCGGATGCAGGCGGTCTGGCTGGAACAGTTCGGGCTTCTGGGCGACGCCGTCGAGCATGAAGGGCGCCAGCGGCACTTTTACATCCTTGCTCAAGGCGCCGTACATGGCGAAGAAGCGCTCGGCGTAATCGCGGCCGTAATTGGGCGGCATGCGCATGCCGACCAGCAGCACCTGGGCGCCGGCCTTGCGCGAGGCGTCGATCATGGCGCGCAGGTTGGCTTCGGCGGCGGGCACCGGCAGGCCGCGCAGGCCATCGTTGGCGCCCAGTTCGATCACCACCACAGCGGGCTTGTGCTTGCTCAGCAGCGAGGGCAGGCGGGTGCGCCCGCCGCTGGTGGTTTCGCCGCTGACGCTGGCGTTGACCACGCTGGCGCCGAGCTTCTGTTCCTTCAGGCGCTGCTCCAGCAGGGATACCCAGCCGGCGCCGCGCGAGATGCCGTATTCGGCCGACAGGCTATCTCCCACCACGAGGACGGTTTTTGATGCAGAATAGGCGTTTGTGGCGGCGCTGAGCGATAGCAGCAGCACCGAAAGGTAACGGAGCAAATTTTTGAACATGACCATGCGTGATATTCCTCATACTTCCAGCCAGCTGGCGCAGGTGGCCATCAGCGTCTCCGGCCTTGGCAAACGCGTGGCCGACGCCAGCGGCGAACTGACCATCCTGCATGGGGTGGATTTTACAGTGCAAAAGGCCGAAACGCTCGCCATTGTCGGTGCCTCCGGTTCCGGCAAGTCGACCTTGCTGGGATTGCTGGCTGGGCTCGACACCCCGAGCGAGGGCACGGTAGTACTCGATGGCGTCGACATCTTTGCCCTGGACGAGGATGGCCGGGCCGCCCTGCGCAAGGAAAAGCTGGGTTTCGTGTTCCAGTCCTTCCAGCTGCTGCCGCACCTGACGGCGGTGGAAAACGTGATGCTGCCCATGGAACTGGCAGGCGACGGCGCGGCGCGCGAGAAGGCGGAAGCCATGCTGGGGCGCGTTGGCCTGTCCAGCCGCCTGAAGCACTACCCCAAATTCCTGTCCGGCGGCGAACAGCAGCGCGTGGCGCTGGCGCGCGCCTTCGTCACGCAGCCGCCGCTGCTGCTGGCCGACGAGCCCACCGGCAGCCTCGATGCCGCCACCGGCGAAGCCGTGATCCAGCTGATGTTCGAACTCAATCGCGAGCACGGCTCGACCCTGGTGCTGGTCACCCACGACACGCACATTGCCGCCCGCTGCGGGCGCATCATCACGATTGCTGCTGGGCGGATTGCCGAGGGCTGAAGCAGCCCTGGTGCACCGCCAGCCGGTTGACGGCGGTGCGGATGGCAGGAATCAGTTCGCTGGCACCGATGCCGATCGGACCGGCGCCTTCGGTCACCAGCACGTCGGCCGCCATGCCGTGCAGCCAGACGGCGGCCAGCGCGGCTTCCCACTCCGGCCAGCCCTGGGCCAGCAGGCTGCCGCATAGGCCGGACAGCACGTCGCCGGTGCCGGCTGTCGCCAGTGCCGGATTACCGGTCGTATTCACCACCACGGCGCCGTCGCGCGCGGCGATGACCGTGCCCGAGCCCTTCAGCACCACCGTGGCCGACAGCTCCTGCGCCAGCTTGCGCGCCGCGCCAAGGCGGTCGGCCTGCACCTGCGCGGCGTTCATGCCCAGCAGGCGCGCCGCTTCCAGCGGGTGCGGCGTCAGGATGCAAGGCGCGCCCCGGTGCGCAAGCTGCGAGCGCAGCGCGTCCGACGCTGCGATCAGGTTCAGCGCATCGGCGTCGAGCACTGCCGGGCTGCTGCCATGCAGGGCGCTGGCCAGCATTTCGGCGCTGGTCGCGGAGGTGCCCATGCCGGGCCCCAGCACCAGCACGGCGCTTTCGAAATCGTATTCCTGCGCGCTGCGGCACATCAGTTCGGGCTGCGCCGCATCGAAGGCCGGCGCTTCGCCGACGAAGCAGGCGAACACGCGGCCCGCGCCACTGGCCAGCGCAGTGCGCGCCGCCAGGATGGGTGCGCCCGCCATGCCGCGCGCGCCGCCCACCACCGCCACGCTGCCATGGCTGCCTTTGTGCGAGCTATGGCGGCGCCGGCGCGCGCAGTGCGCGAACAGTGCCGCGTCATTCAGGCAGGCGCGCGCCGACGGGAACAGGGCGCGCTCGATATCGAGGTTGCTGACGATGACGATGCCGGCATGGTCGCGGCCTTCGGCCGTATGCAGGCCGGGCTTGTCGCCGATGAAGGTGATGGTATGGGTGGCGCGTATGGCCGCGCCCGGTTCGTCGGCGGTGGCGACGATGGCGCCGCTGTCGGCATCGAGTCCGCTCGGCACGTCCAGCGCCACGATGGGACAGGCCAGGGCATTGACGGCTTCCACCAGCTGCGCCAGCTCGCCTGCGATCGGACGCGCCAGGCCGATGCCGAACAGGCCGTCCACCACCAGCGTCCATTCGGTGTCCGTCGCCGTGGCCATGGCCGCGGCAACGTCGGCGAAGCGGGCCGGGGAGCTGCGTGCGCGCTGCAGGGCGGCGACCCGTTCCGGCGCCGGCGCCGCGCCAGGCGCGAAATGGAGGATGCTGACCTGCGCGCCGGCATGCCCCAGGTGGGCTGCCGTCTCAAGCGCATCGCCGCCGTTGTTGCCCGGCCCCGCCAGCACCAGCACGCGCGCGCGGTCGATGGTGAAAGGCAGCAGGTCGAGCGCCTCGTTGGCGCCGGCCTGGCCGGCGCGCTGCATGAGGGCGCCGTCGGGCAAGCGCTGCGCCGCAGCGTGCTCGATCGCGCGGATCTCGGCAACCGTATAGAGTGGCGTCATGCGGGCAATTCTAGCACTACAATAGCGGCTTCACGACAAGAGCGAGGCAGCGCAAATGGACTGGCAATTCTGGATCGACCGTGGCGGCACCTTCACCGATATCGTGGCGCGCCGCCCGGACGGCAGCCTGCTCACGCACAAGCTGCTCTCGGAAAGTCCCGAGCACTACCGCGACGCGGCCATTGCCGGCATCCGGCACCTGCTGGGCGTGGCGGCCGGGGCGCCGGTCCCGGTGGCGCAGGTGGAAGCGGTGAAGATGGGCACCACGGTCGCCACCAATGCCCTGCTCGAACGCAAGGGCGAGCCGACCGTGCTGGCGATCACGCGCGGCTTCGGCGATGCACTGCGCATCGCCTACCAGAACCGTCCGCGCCTGTTCGAGCGCCACATCGTGCTGCCCGAACTTCTCTATCAGCAGGTGGTGGAGATCGACGAGCGCATGGGGGCGCATGGCGACGTGGTGCTGCCGCTGGACGCCGGCGCCGCCCGCGCCGGCCTGCAGGCCCACTACGACCGGGGCCTGCGCTCGCTTGCCATCGTGCTGATGCACGGCTACCGCTACAGCGCGCATGAGGCGGCGCTGGCGCAGATCGCGCGCGAGATCGGCTACACCCAGGTCTCGGTCTCGCACCAGGTCAGTCCGATGATGAAGCTGGTCGCGCGTGGCGACACGACCGTGGTGGACGCCTACCTGTCGCCCATCCTGCGCCGCTACGTCGACCAGGTCGCGTCCGAACTGCCCGGGGTGAACCTGCAGTTCATGCAGTCCAACGGCGGCCTGACGGACGCCCGCACCTTCCAGGGCAAGGACTCGATCCTGAGCGGCCCGGCCGGCGGCATTGTCGGCATGGTGCGCGCCAGCCGCGCGGCCGGGTTCGAGAAGATCATCGGCTTCGACATGGGCGGCACTTCGACCGACGTGTCGCACTATTCGGGCGAGTTCGAGCGCGTGTTCGAGACCCAGGTGGCCGGCGTGCGCATGCGCGCGCCAATGATGAGCATCCATACCGTGGCCGCCGGCGGCGGTTCCATCCTGCACTTTGACGGCAGCCGCTTCCGCGTCGGCCCGGACAGCGCCGGCGCCGATCCGGGCCCGGCCAGCTACCGCCGCGGCGGACCGCTGGCCGTCACCGACTGCAACGTCATGCTGGGCAAGATCCAGCCGAATTTCTTCCCCAAGCTGTTCGGCAGCGACGGTGCGCAAGCGCTCGATGCGGCGGCAGTACGCGAACAGTTCGCGGCAATGGCGGCCCAGATCGAAGCGGCCACCGGCGCGCCTTCGTCGCCGGAGCAGGTGGCGGAGGGCTTCATCGACATCGCGGTGGGCAACATGGCCAACGCGATCAAGCAGATTTCCGTGCAGCGCGGGCACGACGTGACCGAATACGCGCTGACCAGCTTTGGCGGCGCCGGCGGCCAGCATGCCTGCCTGGTGGCCGATGCCCTGGGCATGACCACGGTGTTCATCCATTCGCTGGCCGGCGTGCTGTCGGCCTACGGCATGGGCTTGGCGGACCAGAGCGCGATGCGCGAGAGCGCGGTGGAACTGCGCCTGGCGCCTGCGGCGCTGGCGGAACTCGAAGCGCGCCTGCAGGCGCTGGCTGGCGATGCCGTGGCCGCGCTGCAGGGGCAAGGCGTCGCCAACGAGCGCATCAGCGTGGTGCGGCGCGCCCACCTGCGCTACGAGGGCACCGATTCGGCCCTGGTCGTGCTGTTCGACACGATTGACGGCATGGTTGCCCAGTTCGAAGCGGCCTACCGCAAACGCTTCTCCTTCCTGATGCCGGGCAAGGCGCTGATCGTGGAAGCGGTCTCGGTGGAGGCCATCGGCAAGTCCGACGCGCCGGCCGAAGCCGCGCCGCGCCAGGCCCCGCGCCACGCGGCGCTGGCACCGTCGGAACGCGTGCGCATGTACAGCGCCGGCCAATGGCACGAAACCGGCTTGTACAAGCGCGACACGACGCGCATCGGCGACATCATCAAGGGGCCGGCCATCATTGCCGAAGCCAACGCCACCACCATCGTGGAGCCGGGCTGGCAGGCCGAGGTCACGCCGCAGGACCACCTGGTGCTGACGCGGGTGGAAGCGCGAGCGCAGCGGCGCGCCATCGGCACCAGCGCCGATCCCGTGATGCTGGAGATCTTCAACAACCTGTTCATGTCCATCGCCGAGCAGATGGGGCTGCGCCTTCAGAATACTGCCTACTCGGTCAATATCAAGGAGCGCCTGGACTTCAGTTGCGCCATCTTCGACGCGCAAGGCAACCTGATCGCCAACGCGCCGCACATGCCGGTGCACCTGGGTTCGATGGGCGAGAGCATCAAGACGGTGATGCGCGAGAACGCCGGGAAGATGCATGCGGGCGACGTCTACATGCTGAACGACCCGTACAACGGGGGCACGCACCTGCCCGACGTTACCGTGATCACGCCGGTGTTTGACGAGGCGGGCGCCGACATCCTGTTCTACGTCGGCTCGCGCGGCCACCACGCCGATATCGGCGGCAGTACGCCTGGCTCGATGCCGCCCGATTCGCGCAGCATCGAGGAAGAGGGCGTCCTGATCAACAACTTCAAGCTGGTCGACGGTGCCGCCGGCGGCCAATTGCGCGACGCTGAAGCGCGTGCCCTGCTGGCGGGGGCGCGCTATCCGGCGCGCAACCCGGACCAGAACATGGCCGACTTGCGCGCCCAGGTCGCGGCCAACCAGAAGGGCGTGGAAGAACTACGCAGGATGGTGGCGCACTTCGGCCTGGGCGTGGTGCGCGCCTACATGGGCCACGTGCAGGACAACGCGGAGGAAGCGGTTCGCCGCGTGATCTCCGCGCTGCGCGACGGCAGCTATGAGCTCAAGCTCGACAACGGCGCCGTGATCCGCGTCGCCGTGCGCGTCGATGCGGCCCAGCGCAGCGCGCAGATCGACTTCAGCGGCACCTCCGACCAGCTCGACAACAACTTCAACGCGCCTTCGGCCGTGTGCATGGCGGCCGTGCTGTACGTCTTCCGTACATTGGTCAACGACGACATTCCGCTCAACGCCGGCTGCCTGAAACCGCTGCACGTCATCATTCCGCCCGGTTCGATGCTCAATCCGCACTATCCGGCGTCCGTGGTGTCGGGCAACGTGGAGACGTCGACCTGCATCACCAATGCGCTGTACGGCGCGCTGGGCGTGCAGGCGGCATCCCAGGGCACGATGAACAACTTCACCTTCGGTAACGCGAAATACCAGTACTACGAAACGATCAGCGGCGGCTCCGGCGCGGGCGACGGCTTCGACGGCACCGACGTGGTGCAGACCAATATGACGAACTCGCGCCTGACCGATCCCGAAATCCTGGAGTTCCGCTTCCCCGTGCGCCTGGAGAGCTACCAGATCCGCGCCGGCTCAGGCGGGGCGGGGCGCTGGCATGGCGGCAACGGCGGCGTGCGCAAGGTGCGCTTCCTGGAAGCGATGACGGCTGCCATTCTGTCCAATAACCGCATCCATGCGCCGTTCGGCATGGCCGGCGGGGCGCCAGGTGCGCTGGGTCGCAACAGCGTCCTGCGCGCCGATGGCAGGGTCGAACAGCTGGGCCACATCGGCAAGACCGACATGCAGCCCGGCGACGTCTTCGTGATCGAGACGCCCGGCGGCGGAGGTTTCGGCGCGCCCTAAGCGGTGGTCGAAATGCCGTACTTGCGCTGGGTGCCCGCGTATTGCATGAGCAGGGCCTCCAGTGCAGGGCTGTCCGGGTCCAGGCGGCGGATGCGGCCGATCAGGCTGGCCGCCTGCTCGCCCAGCGGCGCTTCCCAGCCCAGTTCATCGAGCTGGCGCAGGATGGCGCCGACGGCAGCGTACAGCACCTTGAGGTTGCCTGGCGTGCGGCGCAGCGCCTGGTGCAGCGTGGCGACGGCGGCGCGGTGGTCGCCCTGGCGCGCCATCGACTCGGCCTCCGACACCAGCTCGTTCATCACATGGTCGATCTTGTCGCCCACGCCGCGCGCCAGGTCATGGCGGCCGGCCTTCTCGAAGACGCCGACGGCTTCCTCCATCGTGATGGGCTTCTCGTTATCGTTCATCATGTGCATGACGACGTCCGCCGCATCCTTGTCCAGGCGGTGCTTGAGGCAGGAATTGACCAGTCCCATGCGCAATTGGTTGGACAGGCCGCGCGCCATGCCCACGGCGGTGACGGCGTTCGACAGTTCGGAAGCGGCTTCGGTGGCGTGCCCGGTAACGTCCAGCAGCAGGGCCGAGGAGACATGCTTGCACACTTCCGTGTTGGCGCTGGCGCGCAGGGTGCGCTCCATGTCGCGGATCACGTTGGACGCCTGGTTGACGTCGCCCTTGCGCACCAGCGCGCGCACCAGGTTCACATGGTCTTCGGGGTCGCGGAATTCCGAATAGCGGGCCTTGGTCACCACCTGGCGGAAAGCCTTCTCGGCCGCGCTGATGTCCCCGGTTTCATAGGCCACTTCGCCCAGGTGGCGCAGGCGCTGCACCAGGTTGGGGGACATGGCCACGGCATCTTCCAGGATCTTCTTGGCCTGCGGCGCCTGGCCGATCGCTTCATAGGTGCGCGCCAGCAGGTCGTAGGCGCCCATCAGGGTCGGGTTGCCTTCCAGCGCGCGCTCCAGGGTTTGCATTGCGTCGTCGTAGCGCTCCAGGCCGAACTGGCAGCGCGCCAGGCCCAGTTGCGCCCAGCCCAGCGGACGTCCGGCCAGCAAGGTCTGGTAGACCAGCTCCGCCTCGGCCAATTCGCCCAGTTCCATGTGCATTTCGGCCCGCAGGCGCGCAAAGTCGGTGGCGAAGCGCGGGTTGGCCCCTTCCGCCTGCTGGCAGGCCGCGATCGCCTCGCGCCGCTGGCCCTGGGCGATCAGCTGGTAAATATCCATGAACACGGCGCGGCGGTCGACCGCGCGCGCGATGCGCTGCATCAGGACATCGACCGTGAAGGGCTTCAATACGTAATCGGTGGGGGTCAGCTCGGCCGCGCTCATCACCTTGCTCTGCACTGCTTCCGAGGTGAGCATGATGAAGATGGTCGAACGGTCGATCAGCTTGTGCAGGCGCAGGTCTTCCAGCAACTGCTGGCCGTCCTGGCCGTTGTCTTCGTTGCCGCTGCCCAGGTCGTACTCGCACAGGATCACGTCGAAGCGCTTGTTGCCGAGCTGGCGGATCGCCGTCCCCGAGCTGACGGCATACTCGATCCGCGTGACCGAGGCCTGGTTCAGCATATTGTGCAGGTTGCCCCGCATGGCCGGGTTGGGGTCGATGATGAGCACCGACAGGTCGCTATACGATTGCATTGACTCGTCTCTTATTGTTTGCCCCGCAGGGTCACGTACTGCGATGATAGCGCAGCCAGCATGGGATGCTGTGGATCGGCCTTGCGCATGCGTACCAGCAGGGCGGCGCACTGCTCGCCCAGGGCCGCGTCCCAGCCATCGTCGCCGAGCAGGCGCAACATGGCCGAGGCGAGGGCGGACATCAGGCCGGCATTCTCGGGACGGCGCCGCACGGCCACCTGCAGCACCTGGATCGCGCCGCGCTGGTCGCCCTGGCCGCTATGGGCCGCCGCCTGGCGCACCAGGCCGTCCAGATAGCGCTCCACGCTGTCGCCTTCATTTTGCGCCAATTCGGCCCGGCCGGCGCGCACGTAGACCGCGTTGGCGTCGGCTTCGGACACGCCGCTGCCCGGATCGCCCGCCAGGCTGTCCAGCAATTCCATGCCCTGTTCGTCCATGCCATGCTGCAGGCAGCTCTCGGCCAGGCCCAGCTTCAGCGTGCTGGAGAGGTTCTTCGCTTCGCCAGCTGCGCGCAAGGCGTTGCCCAGTTCGGCCTGCGCCGCTTCCTGCTTGCCGTTCAAGTCCTGCAGCATGGCGGCCGAGAAGGCCTTGCAGGCATCGGTGGCCGGGCCGGGCCGGGCGGAGCGCTCCAGGTCGCGCAACACGTTGGCAGCCGCGCCGGCGTCGCCTTTCTGCACCAGGGTGCGCACCAGGTTGACGTGGTCCTCGGGATCGCGGAATTCCGAGTACTTGGACTTGGCCACCACCTGCCGGAACGTTTTCTCGGCCGCTTCGGCATCGCCCGTGGCCAGTGCCACCTGGCCCAGGTGACGCAGGCGCCGCACCATGTGGGGCGAGATCGACACGGCCGCCTCCAGCGCCGCGCGCGCCTCGGTTGGCTGGCCGAGCGCCTCTTGGGTGCGCGCCATCAGGTCGTACGCCGCCATGAACTTCGGGTTTTCGTCGATCAGGCGCTGCAGGGTTTCCACCGCGCCGTCCAGGTCGCCCTGCTGGAACTGGCAGCGCGCCAGGCCGAGCTGGGCCCAGCCGAGCGGGCGAATCTCCAGGATCTCGCGGTAGATGCTCTCCGCCTGCGGCATTTCGCGCAGGGCCATGTGGGCATCGGCGCGCAGGCGCGCGCATTCGGTGGCGTAGCGCGGATTGGCGGCGGCCGATACTTCGCTGGCCAGGATCGCTTCGCGCATGCGGCCTTGCTCCAGCATCTGGTGCACCGGGAGCAGGGCGCTGCGGCGGTCGACGGCACGGGCAATGCGCTGCGCCAGCACGTCCACGGTAAATGGCTTGAGGATGTAGTCGGTAGGCGTCAGCTCGGCGGCACTGACCACCTTGCTGTACACGCCTTCCGTGGTGAGCATGATGAAGATGGTGGAAGCGAGGATCAGCTTGTGGTGGCGCAGGTCTTCCAGCAGCTGCTGGCCGTCCTGCCCCTGTTCGCTGCCCAGGTCGTACTCGCACAGGATCAGGTCGAAGGCCTTTTTCTCCAGGTGGCGGATGGCCGTGCCGGCCGTCACGCCATGCTCGATGCGCGTAATGCCCAACTGCGACAGCATATTGTGCAGACCGGTGCGCATATGCTGGTTGGGATCGATGATCAGGACCGACAGGGCGCTATATTCTTGCATTTTCAGGGCAGGAAGCTGTCATAGGAGGGAGAATACTCCAAGGACGCGCAAAAAACAGGCACTCAGGCGACAAATGTTGCTTTCGAACCAATCCGACCCGCAGCGGAAGCGTGGGATAAGGGTGGGAAGTGGTGGCTGAAACAAGTATAATGTCGGCAAATCGAAATACAGCAAGACCAGTCAGCTCGTGCACAGTATTCCTTTAATCCGCAGCCACGCTGCATTCTTCACGCCCCCACTATGTTGATTCTGCCGGGTTCCAACGCCCTGTCCTCCTTCCGTAGCCAACGCCTCCTCAACCAGCTCCAAGCCGTTTTGCCGGCCATTACGTCGGTCCAAGCCCGCTTCATCCACTTCGTGGACGCCGCCTCGGCGCTGTCCGACGACGACCTGAACCGCCTGAACGGCTTGCTGACCTATGGTGAGCCCGCCCTGCCGGAGCAGGCCGACGGCGTAGTGGAAGAGTTTGTGGTCATTCCCCGCTTCGGCACCATTTCGCCCTGGGCCTCCAAGGCCACCGATATCGTGCACAACTGCGGCATGGGCCATATCCACCGCGTCGAACGCGGCGTGGCCTTCCGCATCAACCTGAAGGGCGGCATCCTGGGTACCGGCCTGGGCGCGGCCAAGAAGCTGGACACGGAGCAGGCGCAAGCCGTGGCAGCCCTGCTGCACGACCGCATGACCGAATCGGTGCTGCGCCATGCCGACCAGGCCGCCGGCCTGTTCAGCAGCCTGGAAGCGAAGCCGCTGGAATCGATCGATGTGATGGGCGCCGGCCGCACGGCCCTGGAGAAGGCGAACACCGACCTGGGCCTGGCGATGTCGGACGACGAGATCGACTACCTGCTGGAAGCGTTTACCAGCGCCAAGCGCAACCCGACCGACGTCGAGCTGATGATGTTCGCCCAGGCGAACTCGGAACATTGCCGCCACAAGATTTTCAACGCCGACTGGACCATCGACGGCGTGGCGCAGGAAATGTCGCTGTTCAAGATGATCAAGAACACGCACCAGAAGAACCCGCGCGGCACGGTGGTGGCCTACTCGGACAATTCCTCGATCATCGAAGGCGCAGAAGTGACCCGTTTCTACCCGCGTGACGGCCACGAATACGCGCCGACGACGGAACTGGTGCACACCTTGATGAAGGTGGAAACCCACAACCACCCGACCGCGATTTCGCCATTCCCTGGCGCCTCCACCGGCGCCGGCGGCGAGATCCGCGACGAAGGCGCGACCGGCCGCGGCTCCAAGCCGAAGGCTGGCCTGACCGGTTTCACCGTGTCCAACCTGATGATTCCGGGCGCCGTGCAGGCGTGGGAAAGCGCCGCCTGCGTCACGGCCCCGGTGGGCCAGCGCGACGAGCGCCACGCCTACGGCAAGCCCGAACGCATCGCGTCGCCCCTGCAGATCATGATCGAAGGCCCGCTGGGCGGCGCCGCGTTCTCCAACGAATTCGGCCGTTCTGTGCTGGGCGGCTATTTCCGCACCTACGAGCAGAACATTGGCAAGCAGTTCGCCGGTGCCCACGACACCGTCTTCGGCTACCACAAGCCGATCATGATTGCCGGCGGTATCGGCAATATTTCGGCTAGCCACACCCACAAGAACGACATCCCGGTCGGCAGCCTGCTGATCCAGCTGGGCGGCCCGGGCATGCGCATCGGCATGGGCGGCTCCGCCGCCTCCTCGATGGCGACCGGCACCAACACGGCCGACCTGGACTTCGATTCCGTCCAGCGCGGCAATCCGGAAATGGAACGCCGTGCCCAGGAAGTCATCAACGGCTGCTGGCAGCTGGCCGACAAGAATCCGATCATCTCGATCCACGACGTGGGCGCGGGCGGCCTGTCGAATGCCTTCCCGGAAATTACCAACGATGCCAAGCGCGGTGCGATCTTCGACCTGCGCAAGGTGCCGCTGGAAGAATCCGGCATGGCGCCGAAGGAAATCTGGTCCAATGAATCGCAGGAGCGTTATGTCCTTGCCATCGCCCCGGCCGACCTGGCGCTGTTCCAGGGCCTGTGCGAGCGTGAGCGCTGCCCGTTCGCCGTGGTCGGCGTTGCCACCGAAGAGCGCCAGTTGAAGGTGATCGATCCGGAAATGGGCAACAACCCGGTCGACATGCCGATGGACGTCCTGCTGGGCAAACCACCGAAGATGCACCGCGACGTGCACCACGTGCAGAATGACTTGCCGGCCATCGACCTGACCGGCATCGCGCTGGAAGAGGCGGCCAAGCGCGTGCTGCTGCTGCCCACCGTGGCCGACAAGAGCTTCCTGATCACCATTGGCGACCGTACCGTGGGCGGCATGTCCGTGCGCGACCAGATGGTGGGCCCGTGGCAGGTGCCGGTGGCCGATTGCGCCGTCACCACCCTCAGCTACGACGGCTATGTGGGCGAAGCGATGGCCATGGGCGAACGCACCCCGCTGGCCGTGATCGACGCGCCGGCCTCCGGCCGCATGGCCGTCGGCGAAACCGTCACCAACCTGGCAGCGGCGCCGATCGGCGACATTTCCGACATCAAGCTGTCGGCCAACTGGATGGCCGCCTGCGGCCAGCCTGGCCAGGATGCCGCCCTGTTCGACACCGTCAAGGCGGTCGGCATGGAGCTGTGCCCGGCGCTGGGCCTGTCGATCCCGGTCGGCAAGGATTCGCTGTCCATGCGCACCACCTGGAAGGACGAGGGCGCCGACAAGGCGGTCATCTCGCCAGTGTCGCTGATCGTGTCCGGCTTCTCGCCGGTCTACGACGTGCGCAAGACGCTGACGCCGCAAATCCGTACCGATCTGGGCGAAACTTCGCTCATCGTCATCGATCTGGGGCGTGGCAAGAACCGCTTGGGCGCTTCCGCCCTGGCGCAGGTGATGGGCCAGCTGGGCAATACCGCGCCGGACGTGGATTCGGCGGACGACCTGAAGGGCTTCTTCAACGCCATCCAGCAGCTGAACAAGGAAGGCAAGATCCTGGCCTACCACGACCGTTCCGACGGTGGCCTGTACACCACCCTGGTGGAAATGGCGTTTGCCGGCCGTACCGGCCTGTCCATCAACCTGGACATGCTGACCCTGGGCGACGAGAGCGCCATGGACCACGGCGATGCCAAGAACTGGGCCGGCCAGGTGGCCGAGCGCCGCAACGAGCTGACCCTGTCCGCTCTGTTCAACGAAGAACTGGGTGCGGTGATCCAGGTGCGCGCCGACGAGAAATCGGCCGTCATGGACGTGCTGCGCGCCTACAACCTGGGCGCCTGCAGCCATATCATCGGCAAGCCGAACGACCGTGGCGTGGTGGAATTCACCCGGGACGCCAAGATCATCTACACCCAGGCCCGGGCCGAGCTGCACCGCCTGTGGAGCGAAACGAGCTGGCGCATTTCCCGCATCCGCGAGAATCCGGCCACTGCCGACGCGGAATACGACCGCCTGCTGGACGAAACCGATCCGGGCATGCAGCCGAAGATCACCTTCGACATGGGCGAAAACATTGCGGCGCCATTCCTGGCCAGCGGCGTGCGTCCGCGCGTTGCCATCCTGCGTGAGCAAGGTGTCAATTCCCATATCGAGACCGCCTGGGCCATGCACCGTGCCGGCTTTACCGCCGTCGACGTGCACATGAGCGACCTGATCGCACGCCGTGTTTCCCTGGCCGATTTCCAGGGGATTATTACGGTGGGCGGTTTCTCCTACGGCGACGTATTGGGCGCGGGCGAAGGCTGGGCTAAATCCATTCTGTTTAATCCGGAAATGGCCGAGCAATTCCAGGCATTCTTCCACCGCACGGATACGTTCGGGCTGGGTATTTGCAATGGCTGCCAGATGATGTCCAATTTGAAGTCGCTGATTCCCGGCGCGCACGCCTGGCCGAAATTCACCACGAATAAATCCGAGAAATTCGAGGCGCGTTTCTCGATGGTGGAAGTGCTGGATTCGCCGTCGATTTTCCTGCAAGGCATGGCCGGCACCCAGACGCCGATCGCGATTGCGCATGGCGAAGGTTTTGCCGATTTCAGCCAGACCGGGAATATTAATGAGGCGATTGGCGCGTTGCGCTTTATCGATAATAAGGGTGCGCCAACCGAAGCGTATCCATATAATCCGAACGGTTCGCCGCAGGGCCTGACGTCGGTGACCACGGCCGACGGCCGCTTCACGGTCATGATGCCGCACCCGGAGCGGGTATCGCGCACGGTGCAGAATTCCTGGCACCCGGACGGCTGGGGCGAGGATTCGCCTTGGGCGCGCATGTGGGGCAATGCCCGCAAGTTCATCGGCTAACGCGGCCGTAAAAAAACCGGGTCCGTCCCGGTTTTTTTACGCGCTGGTCGAGCCAGCGTCTGGCGTAATCGCGCCAAGGTGTAGCTTACAGATGCTTGGCTGCTTCTCTACGGCTGAGTGGCGCCAGCATCGCGCCCGGCCCGGCCAGGAAGCTGCGCACCGAGTCCGGCGCGTGCCGTGCATAGTCGCGCAGCGCCCATCCGATGGCCTTCTGGATAAAGAACTCGCGTTCCTCCGCGCAGGCCAGCGCGTAGCGGAACAGCCGTGCCTGGTCGGTGCGTTCGCGCCACCCCAGCTGGTGCAACAGGGCGATCCGGCGCACCCAGTGATCGGGGTCGGCCAGCGCTTCGTCCATGCCATGGTGGTTGCCGCGCAATACATCGCCAATAATAGTGGCCAAGGCGTCCACCGTATCCCACCAGGACTTTTTCCGGGCCAGGCCGATTAAAAATGGCAATTCAGCTGTCGTAAGGGTGCGCCAATTGGCGGCCAGAATATCCAGCGCCGCATACTGGTATTCGCGCTGGGGCAGGGCCCATAATGATTCGGCCAATTGCATTAATTCGCCAGCGGATGCGCTGCGTGACTGGGCGATAATGGGGCGCAGTGCGGCGCGCCGCTGCGGGGTGGCGATTCCCAGGAATTCAAACTGCGCGCGCATATAAGCGTGCATGGCTGGTGCACGGCTGGAATCGGCCAGCGGTGCGAGGACGGCAATAATATCTTGTACGGTCGGCATAATAAAAAAGCGCCCCGCGGGGCGCTTCGTTGGATGTGAATCCGAATTACTGCACTTTGGCCTTGGCAACCAGTTGGTCGCGGTAGGCGGCCACCTTGCGCTGGGTCAGGGACTCGGCGATTTGCGGCTTGATCTCTTCCAGCGCCGGCACCTTGGCGGCGCGCGTGCCTTCCAGTTTGATCACGTGGTAGCCGAACTGGGATTGCACCGGCTTGTCGGTCACCTGGCCGTCTTTCAGGGCCACCATGGCGTCGGAGAACGGCTTGACGTAGTTGCCGGGCGCTGCCCAGTCCAGGTCGCCGCCATTGGCGGCCGAGCCAGGGTCTTGGGATGCCTTGGCCAGTTCTTCGAACTTGGCGCCGCCTTTCAGCTTGGCGATGATGTCGGTCGCTTCCTTCTCGGTTTTCACCAGGATGTGGCGTGCATGGTATTCCTTCTCGCCCTTGGACGCCTTGAACTGGTCGTAGGCGGCCTTGATCTCGGCATCGCTCACCGGGTTCTTCTTGACGTAGTCAACCAGCAGGGCGCGGACGATGATGTCCTGGCGCGCCTGTTCCAGCGCGTCCTTCACTTCCTTATTGGCGGCAACGCCTTGCTTGGTGGCTTCCTGCACCAGCACTTCACGGCCGATCAGGGACTTCTTGATCATTTCACGCAACTGAGGCGAGTCAGGCTGGCCCTGGGCGGCAGCTTGCTTGACAGCCGCTTCCATCTGGGCTGCAGGGATAGCTTTGCCATTCACGGTAGCGACATTCTGGGCGAAGGCAGGGGTTGCGACGACTGCGATCAGGGCCAACAGCAGGGTGGCTGGTTTGAATTTCATTGAGTATTCCTTAGTTGAAATAATTCCGGCGCCGCAAGGGCGCCGGTTCTGGGTCCGTGACGGATTATTGTACCTTGGCTTTCTTTACCAGGGATTCCTGGTAGGCCTGCAATTTCGCGCGCATCAGGGTGTCGGCGATACGTGGCTTCACTTCTTCCAGGGTCGGCAGCTTGACTGGACGGGTGTCGTCCACCTTGATCACATGGAAACCGCTTGGGGTCTGGACCGGCTTCTCAGTCACCTGGCCTTTTTGCAGGGCCGTGAAGGCGTCAGCGAACACTTTCGGGAAGTTGGCCGGGGTGCCCCAGTCCAGGTCGCCGCCATTGGCCGCGGTGCCGGTGTCCTTGGAGGTCTTGGCCAGGTCTTCGAACTTCGCGCCGCCTTTCAGCTTGGCGATGATGTCGGTCGCTTCCTTTTCGGTTTCGACCAGGATGTGGCGCACGTGGTATTCCTTGTCGCCTTCGGCGGCAACGGCGCGGTCGTACTCGGCCTTGATCTCGGCGTCGCCGACCGGGTTCTTCTTCACGTACTCGGCAGCCAGGGCGTTCAGCATGATGTCTTGACGCGCCTGTTCCAGGGCAGCCTTCACATCGTTATTCTTGGAAAAACCTTGCTTTTCCGCTTCCTGGATCATTACTTCGCGGCCGATCAGGGACTTCTTGATCATTTCGCGCAGTTGCGGGGTGTCTTGCTGCTGGCCTTGGGCAACGACTTGCTTGACCAGGGCATCAACCTTAGCGGACGGGATGGCTTTGCCGTTGACGACAGCGGCGTTCTGGGCGAAAGCTGGTGCGGCAGCAACGGCGATAAGTGCGAGCAGCAAGCGGGCTGGCTTGAAAGTCATTAGTTTAATTCCTACGGGAAAGTTTACTGAATTGCGGGGATTTTGGGCAGTTCGCCGAGATGTCTCTACTATTCAACGATTTGAGGTTCTTCTTTGAGGTTTTCCCAAAAACTCCGCACATATCATACTTCGGACGGTGCCAATGCGGTAATGGCCAATGCATGAATTTCTTTATGCATCATATCGTGCACGGAATCATACACCAGACGATGGCGCATGACGAGTTTCAAACCGTCGAATTTACTCGACACGATTCTCAAGCGGTAATGGCCCCCGCCGGAGGCCGCGCCGGCATGGCCGGCATGCAGTGCGGACTCGTCTTCCAGCACGATTTCCTGGGGCGCGAGCGCCGCTTCCAGGCGCGCGCGGATCTGGGCGAGACGCGGGTCGGTCATGCTTCATCCTTAATATGTTTCGACAGATAGAAAGCCTGGGCAATAAAGAACACCAGCATCAGGCCGGTTACGCCGAAGGCTTTGAAATTCACCCAGGCGTCGTTATCGGCTTTAAACAGCACGAAGGCGACGAACAGGTTCACGAATCCCAAAACCAGCCAGAACGTGATCCACATGAAATGCAGGCGGATCCAGACGTGTTCCGGCAACTGCACTTGTTTCTCCATCGCCAGGCGGATCAGGTTTTTATCGAAGAAGCGATAGGCCACCAGCATGGCGGTCGCCAGCGCCCAATAGATAATCGTCGGCTTCCATTTAATGAAATTGTCATCATGGAAATAGATGGTCATCCCGCCGAAGACGACAAAGACCACCAGCGACACCCACAGGGCGCCATCGACCTTCTTGCGGCGCGCCAGCAGATAGAGTACCTGGGCGGCAGTGGCGAGAATACCGACGATGGTGGCCACGATGATGGGCGCTTGCGAAGCTGGAATGGCGCCGCCTGAGACCAAACCGCTCAGGTGGCCGTTCAGCAGGGCGTGGGCCGCTTCCTGGTTGTTGCCCGCGAGTTTATAGCTGGCAAAGAACAGGATCAGGGGGAATAAGTCGAAAAGAAATTTCATGTTTATTGTTAGGGCTTGGGATCGAAGCGCAGCGAAGCCGAATTGATGCAATAGCGTAAGCCAGTCGGCGGCGGGCCATCCGGGAAGACGTGGCCGAGGTGGGCGTCACAGACTGCGCAGATGATTTCGGTGCGCAGCATACCATGCGAGCGGTCGGTTTTCTCGATGACGTTGGCCGGATCGAGCGCCTTGAAGTAGCTCGGCCAGCCGCAGCCGGAATCGAACTTGGCATCGGATTCGAACAAGGGGGTGTTGCAGCACACGCAGGTGTAAATGCCGTGCTCGTGGTGATCCCAGAACTTGCCGGTGAAGGCGCGCTCGGTGGCGGCGTGGCGGGTGACCTGGTACTCCATCGGGTCCAGTTGGGCGCGCCATTCGGCATCGCTCTTGACTACTTTGTCCATGCTGTGGCCTCAAGATGAGCAGCTCACCGACAGCTGGGTCGACCAGTCTGGCGGGAAAGCCGCATAGTGTTCGTGTTCCGGCTGTTCGTCGAAGGGGCGCGCCAGCAGGGCCAGCAAGCGTTCGACTTCGGAAAAGTCTTTATTCTGCGCTTTTTCGATGGCAATCTGGGCCATGTAGTTTCGCAGGATATATTTGGGATTGACCTGATCCATCGCAAGCTTGCGCGTTGCATCGTCGCTGTTTTCGGCACGCAGACGCGCACGGTAAGCGTCGGCCCACTGGTCGAACGCCGGACGGTCGATGAACAGGTCGCGCAGCGGCGCATCGCCTTCAGGACCGGCGGCACGCAAGCCACTGAGCCGGCGGAAGAAGATCGTGTAGTCGGCATGGTTGGACTGCAGGATGGCAAAGAGCGCATCGAGCAGTGCGCGATCGCCTTCCTGCACGGTGGCCAGGCCCAGCTTGGCGTGCAGCAGTTGGTCGATGTGCTGGGCGAAGGCAGGCTGGTACACGTCCAGCGCTTCCTGCGTCAGTTCGACCTCGCCGATCAGGGGCAGCAAGGCCTGCGCCAGGGCGTAGCAGTTCCAGTGGCCGATCTGCGGCTGGTTGGCATACGCGTAGCGGCCGTGATCGTCGCTATGATTGCAAATATGGTGGGCATCGAAGCCCTCCATGAATCCGAACGGCCCATAGTCGATGGTCTGGCCCAGGATCGACATATTGTCCGTATTCATCACGCCGTGCATGAAGCCGACCGCCTGCCAGTGCGCGATCATGCGCGCGGTGCGCCGCGTGACTTCCTCCAGCAGCGCCGCATAGGGATTTTCTTCCTCGCGCAGGGCCGGATAGAAGCGCTCGATCACGTAGTCGGCCAGCTGCTTCAATTCCTCCGGCTTGCGGTTGTAGTACCAGTGTTCGAAGGAACCGAAGCGGACAAAGGTCGGCGCCATGCGGACCACGACAGCGGCGGTCTCGATCGACTCGCGCACCACGCCCTGGTCCGAGCCCACCACCGAAAGCGCGCGCGTGGTCGGGATGCCAAGACCGTGCATCGCTTCCGAGCAGAGGAATTCGCGGATGGAGGAGCGCAACACCGCCCGCCCGTCGCCCATGCGCGAATACGGGGTCATGCCTGCGCCCTTGAGCTGCAGCTCCATCGGCCCCTCGTCGGTGGCGATGTCGCCCAGCAGGATGGCGCGCCCGTCGCCGAGCTGGCCGGCCCACACGCCGAACTGGTGCCCGGAATAGACGGCCGCCACCGGGGTCGACAGCTCGGCAATGCGGTTGCCGGCCAGGAGGTCGACCGACTCTGGCGCGGCGAGGGTTGCCGGATCGGCGCCGATCAGGCGCGCGGCCGATGGGCTGAGTGCAACCAGGTAAGGCGCCGGAAGGGGCGTGGGCAGCAGACGGGTGTAGAACGCCGGCGGCAGGCCTGCGAAGGAATTCTCGAAGCGAAAGTGGGCATTTGTCATGGCAGCCGCATTGTAGCCTAGTCAGCTTGGTTTGGTGCGTGTCCTAAGCGTAACCTAAGTATCTCCTGAGAATTGATAAATGCATGATTTCATTGGGTTTTTTGTCGAAAATCTTTACAGTGAATGCATGCGCAGTCAAACTGCTGAGAGTAACTTGTTGAATCATATAGTGGGTTACTGTTTGGCACGCTTGATGCTTCACTGTTGGCATTAACAGGGGGGGTGTCATGACAAATCTAATGAAAAGAGTTCCTGGGAAGCTGGTCATCGCTGCAGCATTGATGGGCGCGGCTTTCGCAGCGCAGGCAAGTACGCTGGACCTCACGGCCGGTGGCTCCGGCAGTATTGGGGTAGCCACCTTCAGTACGAATACCCAACAGCCAACGGGGACCGGGGTCATCGACCCGTTCGTTCAACTTGGCGGTCCCAATCCGGCAGTCAAGCAAGGGTATAACACCATCTTCAACAATGTGTATGACAATACCGCGCCTGACAACTGGAACCATGCTATTCGGGTGGGCAATATCGGATTCATCAACCTCGGCACGGAAGAAGCCCCGGTGATGGTCATGCGCTTCCTGCTGGATATCAACCAGACGGGCGACAATCCATTGCTGACCTTGGACGAGGTCCAGTTGTTCGTCTCGACCTCGCCCAACCAGTCGATTGAACCCACGCTGAACACCTTCGACCAGCTCGGGCTTGCCAACTCGGCGTTGGTCTACCAGATGGATGCCGATCCGAACGACAATGCCGTGCTGATGAACTACAACTTGAATTCCGGCAGCGGCTCCGGGGATATTTACATGGACATCCCCTTGTCAGCGTTCGAACTGGTGTTTGCCCAGATCGGCGCGACTACGGCCACCGAAAAGAACAATGCCTACATCTATCTCTATTCGCGCATGGGGGAAGGCGAGCCGAACAATGACGGCTTCGAGGAATGGGCTGCCTTCACCGGCAGCCGCCTGACCGACGATGATTGCCCGCCGGGATCGACCGATCCGGACTGCGTGACGCCGCCGCAGGAGATTCCGGAGCCGGCATCGATCGCCATCCTGGGCGCAGGCCTGTTGGGAATGGCAATCGCGCGCCGCCGCCGGGGCTTGATGTAAGTTAGCCCTTCCGCAAACAAAAAACGGCAGCCGAGGCTGCCGTTTTTCATTTCCTGCAACTTTATCGGGTCACATTGACTGCCGTGGTCGACGTGTTGCCTGCCTTGTCGCGCGCGACAGCCCTCAGCGTATGTGTGCCCTGGCCGGCCTTGTTGGAGTTCCAGCTGTAGGACAGGCTGGAACCGCTGCCCGATGCCAGCAGTGCGCCGTCCAGGTAGAGCGACATCGAGATGCCCGCGCTACCGCTGTTATCCGACGCGTTGACCGTCACGTTGACGTTGCCGCGCACCGAACCGCCAGTCGGGTTGGTGATGCGCACGACAGGTGGCGTCGTGTCGGCGATGGGCTGCAAGGTGGTGCTGTTCGACACGTTCACGGACACCGGCGAAGACGATGCCACGTTGCCGGCAGCATCGTAGGCGATGGCGGTCAGCGTTGCCATGCCGTTGGCCACGCCCTTGGTATCCCAGGCGAAGCTGTAGGGCGCGGCGATATCGGAAGCGATGACCGTGCTGTTGACCTTCAGTTCGACACGGGTCACGCCGACATTGTCGGAAGCGTTGGCGGTCACCGTGGCCGTGCCGGTCACCGTGCTGCTGGCGCCCGGGCTGGAAATGGCGACGGTTGGGCGGGTCGTATCGGTTGGCGCCACCACGGTGGTGGAGCCGGCGGCTTTCACGACGGCGGCGGCGGCATTCACGCGGCCGTAGCCGAAGTAGATGTCGCGGCCGGCAGTGCCCAGGTCGACGGCGGTGCTGAACAGGATGCTCTGCACCTGGTCCGGGGTCAGGGACGGGTTGGCGGCCATCACCAGGGCGCCCACGGCGGCGGCGACCGGGCTGGCGAAGGAGGTGCCGCTGGCGGCGC
>JAJTCO010000062.1 GCA_021323265.1 Pseudoduganella sp.
GATAGTGCTGCAACCAGTGTGAAAGTAGGTTATCGTCAGGCTCTTATTAGAAAAGCCCGCTAACGTGTGTTAGCGGGCTTTTTGCTTTTCTGTACCCGGAAAACCGGCAAACCAGGGTCTGACCCATGGTTTTATGCCATGATACGGCCACGCAATTCTTTATAAAGGAATAACGATGCCGATCAAGAAACTCCCTTTGCGTGCGCTGATCAGCGGCCTGACCTTGGCCCTGCTGTCTTTGCACGTGTCCGCAGCCGAACAGCCGTGGGTTACCCGCAGCAATGAGAACGCCAAGCTGCTGCTGAATGTCCTCGCCAAGTACTCGCCGGAGGGGGCAAGTAACCTGGGCGTGGATGGTTACGATGAACAGATCACCGACATGTCGCGTGACCTTTTCGAAGCATCCAACAAGGACACGCGCGCCGTGATCGCCGAACTGCGGAAGCGCTTGAAGACGGAGACCGATCCCAAGGTGAAGCAGGACCTGGAGATCCTGATCGGTACTGCCGAGGACCAGCTGCGCTCCGCCGCGATCAACCGCAAGCACATGCTGCCCTTCACCAATATGACCCAGCTGATGTTTGGTGTAGTGCGCCAAACCCTGGACCCGCGTATCCCGAAGGAGCGCCAGAAGACTCTGCTGGTGCGCCTGGAAAAATACGCTGGCATCACCAAAGGCTACCGTCCGATCACCGAGCTGGCCTACGAGCGCTACCTGGAGCGCCAGAAAGCCAACAAGAATCTGCTGGGTCCGTACAAGGGCGAGGTGGAACAGGCGCTCAACGCTGCGCCGGCCATGATCAAGGGCATGAAGGACTTGCTCAGCAAGAGTGACTTGAAAGGCTGGGAGCCGGCCTATGCGGCGATCGAGGCGCAACTGACTGCCTATAACGCCAAGATCAAGGATCAGGTCTTGCCCAAGGCGCGTACCGACCATCGCCTGCCACCGGAAGTCTACGCGGATAACCTGCACCAGTTCGGCGTCGACATCGCACCTGCCGAGTTGATCGCCAAAGCCCTGACGTCGTTTGCGGAGATCCGCAACCAGATGATCATCACTGCGGGCCTGATCGCCAAGGAACGCAACCTGCCCAATGCCGATTATCGGGCGGTGATGAAAGAGCTGAAGAAGCAGCAGATCCCGGTGG
This sequence comes from Pseudoduganella sp., assembly GCA_021323265.1. Classification (GTDB taxonomy): domain Bacteria; phylum Pseudomonadota; class Gammaproteobacteria; order Burkholderiales; family Burkholderiaceae_D; genus Rugamonas. Next base: position 1,149 of record JAJTCO010000062.1, read on the forward strand.
ACCAGGTGATGCCGTTGTATGACGAACGCCTGACGCAGATCGAAGCGGCGGTGCGTCAGCAAGGCATTGTCACGCTGCCTGACCGCAAGGCGAAGATCCGCCTGGCCAGCGCGGCGGAGAACGCGCAGCAGCCGGCGCCGCATATGAGCCCGCCACGTCTGATTGGCAATACCGGCGAGTATGGTGAATTCGTTCTGACCACCGGCATGCCGCCCGATGCCAGCGGCAAGGCGCTGGTCTTCGATGACTTCACCCACCAGGCCGGCAGCTGGACGCTCACCGCACACGAAGCACGCCCTGGCCATGAACTGCAGTTCGCGAAGATGATCGAGACCGGCGTCTCCACCGCGCGCGGGGTGTTTGCGTTCAACAGCGTGAACGTGGAAGGCTGGGCCCTCTATGCGGAAGCGGAGATGCAGCCCTACGAGCCGCTCGATGGCCAGCTGTTTGCGCTGCAGGCACGCATGCAGCGCGCAGCCCGCGCATTCCTGGACCCGATGGTGAACCTTGGCGAGATCTCACCGGAAGGCGTGAAATCGTTCCTGATGGACGAAGTTGGACTCTCCGAGGGCATGGCAACGCAGGAGATGCAGCGTTATACCTTCCGTGCGCCAGGGCAGGCGACGTCATACTTCTACGGCTACCAGCGCTTGATGGAAACCCGCCAGGCAGCCGAAGTGGCCTTGCGCCAGAAGTTCAGCCGCAAAGCCTTCAATGACTTCGTCCTGGCCCAGGGCCTGGTGCCGCCGAAACTGCTGCGCAAGGCGGTGATGGAAGAGTTTGTTCCTGCCCAGCGGTAAGCCAGCAGGGGCTTACACGCCCCAAACGATATCGTGCCCGCCCGTCTGGGCGGCACGCAGCATTTCCAGCAGAGGGAAGGCGCGCTGTGCAAAGCCGACCTTCTGCGTTTCGCCATAGCCGCCTTCCGCATCCTCATCGGGCAAGGCGTGCGTGGGCGTATGCGCCGCATGCTCGGAGTCGACCTCCGGATGCAGTTTGCTCAGCGCAACTTCTTTCTCCAACAGTTGCAGGGCCTGGGAAGCTTCCGCTGCGGTGATGACGCCCCGCGTGGGGCTTTTCTTCAGCAGATCCATGATGCGTTCGACATGCTCGTGAGCCATCATGACTTCCGGCGACGATTTGGATTTGAATTTGATCAACATGGCGCGCTTCCCGTAGTTTGTTGATGTGTTCACGATAGCACGGCTGCAGCCGTGTGCATCGTCTACTTAATACAATTTAAACGAACTCAAGAATGTATCAACCGTATCCGCATCAAAATGTTTTTGGTTGCCAAGCATGACCACTTGATAGACGCGCTTGTCTTTGGACAGGAAGCGGCCGCGCAGCGCGATTGGTGCACCGTTTGGTGCGGCGCCGCGTGCCTCCACGTCGAACGCGCCGTTCTTCGTACTTTCCTTCGTAATGGTACCGCCGATATTGCGCACCATGGCGGCCTTCATGGCCTGCACCGCCAGTGCCGCCTTGGCCGCGTCAGGTAGCTCAGCAGTACCTACCGCAAACATCGTGCCTTCGACTTCCGCGGCCGACATGGTCATCTTGACTTCCTGCCCATCGAGGTTGACGGTGCGGGTGTGGGTGGCGGCTTTGCCCGGCAGCATGATGGCGTATGGGGCGTCGGTGCTGCGGAAGTCGCGCCAGTCGAACTTGGGGCTGCACGCAGCCAATGCGCCGGCCGCGAGCATGGCGCAGGCGCTTTTCAGGATATGGATCTTCATGGGCGAATGGTAGCACTTCGGACCCTATGCCTGTAGTATCGCCTTCCTGACAATGGCATGGAGATGCAATGGAATACAAACTGGCACTGGGTGGTTGGCGTGCTGGGCCCGATCCTGCTGGGGGCGACTGTGACCGCCGCGCTGGCTGCAGGCATGGGCCTGCAGCGCAGCAAGTGGTTGCCCCTGGTGTTGATCAGCGTGGTGATCTGGACCGTGCTGCTGGTGATGGCAGGCGGCAGTCTGCTCACCGTCGTCAGGGCTTAATCGGCGCCGCCGGGCCCGATGCCGCCGCCGGGTGGCGGGCCCATGCCCGGACCGCGCATGCCAGGACCGCGCATCCCGTCCGGCATTCCTTCGCGCTGGGTGCCGGTCGCGCCGCCGAAGCGGTAGGATAGGCCCACATAGACGATCCGGCCATCGAACTGGCGCGTCGAACGCTCGCGCAAGACGTACGTGTCGGTGATGTTGGTCATCTTGTTGCTGTCGAAGACGTCGGTCGCGTTGACCACCATGGCCAGCTGTGGCGTGATCGCATGGCGCCACGTCAGGTTCAGGGTGGTGTTCGGCTCACGGTAACCCTGGCCCGTCAGCATCTTGCCTTGCGCCTGCACGGCGGCCTGGATCATGTCCGTGCTGGTGGCTTGCCAGTTCAGGCGCAGGCGACCGCTCAGGGACGAAGCGGTACGCCTGGTTTCATCCCCATTCATCTCAAGCACGGTCTGCGCGCTGCGTGCCAGGTTGCCGCTGAGATTCAGCGTGAGCGTGGGCGCCAGCTTGCCGGTCAGCGTGAATTCCACGCCGCCGGAGCGGGTGGTGCCGGCGTTCTCACGCGTGGTCAGCAGCACCGTATCGCTGATGAAGTACTTGCGGTCGAGGATGGAATCGGTCTCGTCGCGGAAGTAGCCGCGCAGGTTGGTCTCCAGCCAGAACAGGCGGGTTTCGTAGCCCAATTCCAGCGAGTCGGTCTTGGCGGGCTTCAGTTTCGGATTGCCCGAGGAGACGTTCAGCTCATCGCGGTAGACCACGAACGGGTTCAGGTCCTGTGCATTGGGACGGCGCAGGCGATGGGCGTAGGCGAGGCGCATCTGCGCGTTCTCGTCTACCTTGTACGTGACGAAGAAGCTTGGCACCAGGTTGGTGTAGCTGTTGCCCGCGGCGACCTGGCTGGTCAGCTGGTCGATCTCCATTTCGGTATGCTCGGCGCGCAGGCCGGCCTGGGCACCCCACTGTTCGTTGAAACGCATCTGGTAGGAGCCGTACAGGGCGTAGATGGTTTCCTTCATCTCGAACTGGTTGCTGCGCAGTGCGTTCGGCGAGCCTGCCTGCGTGATCGGATCGATGTTGGTGTAGTCGGTGTCCGAGTCGTTGCGATTCCGGACGACCTTGTAGCCCAACTTGGTGACGCCGCCAAACATGGCCGCCTCGTAGTCGCCGGTGAGGTCGATGATGCCTGTCTTGCTGCGGTTCTTCTGCGCGCTGTCCATCACGGCGCCTGATGGCGGGCGTACCGTGTAGGTATTGCGGTAGGCGCTGTCGAAGTCGTTGGTTGCCGAAGACACGCGCAAGTCCATCTTGAAGGTCTCGCCCGGGGCGTCGCCCTTGTGATCCCAGCGCGCGCCCCAGGAGACGTTCTTGCTTTCGCCTTCGCGCACGGTATTGCGCAGGTAGTTGTCCGTGACGGTGCCGTCGGCATCGGTCGACAGGTAGCTGTCGGTCGAGCGGGCATCGTTACTGCGCTGGAAGTAGGCGACTTGCGCTCCCAGCGTATCGTTGGCGCCCAGGTTGTAGGTGACGCCGCCGTTCAGGGCCGCATTGTCATTCAGGCCGTTCGATTGCGATTGCTGGGTGCTGTGCGACAGGGCGCCGGTGCGCGGATCGATGCGGTCGCGCACCGTTTCGCCGCGGGAGTTGCGGCCGTCATGGCGCACGTTGATGCCGCCCTGGAAGCCCCACAAGCCTTCGTTGTACGTGCCGGACAGCGCGCCATTGTAGCGGCCAGCCGTACCGTAATTGGCATTCGCCACGCCGAAGCCGCCCGGCTTGCGCGAACGCCGCATCACCAGGTTGATGATCGGACCGCCGCCGCCTTCATTGCCGAATTGCGCGCCTGGGTTGTTGATCACTTCCACCGATTCGAGGTCGTCGGCCGGGATCGACTGCAGCGCCGGACCGCGGTTCTCGCCCTGCATCATGGCGGACGGCTTGCCGTCGACGTAGACCTGCACATTGCTGCTGCCGCGCAGGGTCAGCGAGCCGTCCGGGTCGACGTTCACGGAAGGGACGTTGTTCAGGGCGTCCGCGGCCGAGCTGTTGCTGTTTGCCGCGTCGGATTTCACATCGTAGACCTGGCGGTCGATGCGGTTGGTGGGGCGCTCGGCGGACACGGTCACGCTGGTGATGGGCGCCGGTTCAGGTGCGGTTTCCTTTTTTACGGTTGCTGGCTTGGCGTCGGCCTTGGCTGGCTGGGTGGTCTGGGTTTGTGCCGTGGCACTGCCGCAGCACAAGAGGATCAGGAGAGGGCCGGCGCTATAGCGCGAGTAACGGTAGAAGGTTGTCATGGTGCCGGCAATTCTAGCCAAATACCCGGCCCAATAGTCGACGATTTACTTGAAATTACATTTGAAACTTGGCGAGATTCAGATCTGGCGCAGGGCGCGGCGCAGCTGGATCGCTTCCGAGACATGGGGGGCGCCGACGTGCTTGTCGCCGTCCAGGTCGGCCACGGTGCGCGCCACGCGCAGCACGCGGTGGTAGGCGCGGGCCGACCAGTGCAGCTGGCGCATGGCCTCGCGCAGCACGCTCTGGCCGCCGCTGTCGGGCCGGCAGAAACGGTCGATCTCGCGCGGGGACAGTTGCTGGTTCGCTTTGCCCTGGCGTTCGACCTGGCGCCGGAAAGCCGCCGCCACGCGGGCGGCGATGGCTTCCGACGGCTCGCCGTTGGCATCGGCCTGCAGCACGTCCGGTGGCACGGGACCGACTTCGATCTGCATGTCGATGCGGTCCAGCAGGGGCCCCGATATGCGGCTCTGGTAGCGCAAGACCTGGTCGGGCGTGCAGCGGCACCGGTTCAACGGATGGCCAAGGTAGCCGCAAGGGCAGGGGTTCATGGCCGCGATCAGCTGGAAACGGGCCGGGAAATCAGCATGCCGCGTGGCGCGCGCGATGGTGACGCGGCCCGATTCGAGCGGTTCGCGCAGGACTTCCAGTACGCGGCGATCGAATTCGGGCAGTTCGTCGAGGAACAGGACGCCGCAATGGGCCAGCGAAATCTCGCCGGGGCGCGGCACGCTGCCTCCGCCCACCAGGGCGGCGCCCGACGACGTGTGATGCGGCGCCCTGAACGGGCGCACCTTCCAGCCGTCCACAGAGAAGCCGCTGATGAGCGATTGCACGGCGGCCGCTTCCAGTGCCTCGTCGTCCGTCATCAGCGGCAGCAGGCCGGCAAAGCGGGTGGCCAGCATGGTCTTGCCGGCCCCGGGCGGGCCCACCAACAGCACGGAGTGCCTGCCTGCCGCGGCGACTTCCATGGCACGCTTGGCGTGCAGCTGGCCTTTGACGTCGGCGAAGTCGGGAATGGCGGGCGGCAGCGGCAGCGCGTGCGCCGCGTGGCGGGACAGCGTGAAACCGTGCTCGATGCTGGCGCGAAAGTGGGCGCACACTTGCAGGAGCGTGGAAGCCGGGTAGATGGCGGCGCCGGCGACCAGCGCGGCCTCGTCGGCGTTCGCCTGCGGCAGGATAAAGCCGCGCGCAAGGCCGCCGGCACTGCGCTGCATGGCATAGGTCATCGCCAGCGCGCCGCGGATCGGGCGCAGTTCGCCGGTCAACGACAGTTCGCCGGCGAATTCGAACTGCTCCAGGCCCGCCGACGGGATCTGCCCGGAGGCGGCCAGGATGCCGATGGCGATCGGCAGGTCGAAGCGGCCCGACTCCTTGGGCAGGTCGGCCGGGGCCAGGTTGACGGTGATGCGGCGGGCCGGCAGTTCGAAGCCGGCGTTGGTGATGGCTGCGCGCACGCGGTCGCGCGCTTCCTTCACTTCCGTGTCGGCCAGGCCGACCATGGCGAAGGCGGGCAGGCCGTTGGCCAGATGCACCTCCACGCTCACCTCCGGCGCCTGCATGCCGGCCAGCGCACGGCTCTTGATGACAGCTATGGACATGGCTTTTCCTCCCCGGTGACTTCAACATCGTAGGGGGGAGAGGGCGCACGGCCTTTGAGCTAGATCAGCGTTTCGAGTCGTTGGGCGCGCGTCAGCGCAGGCTGTACTCGAACCACAGCTCGCTTTCCTCCACGGTGGCCTTGAACTGTTTGCGGGCGGCGGCCGACAGGTCGCCCAGGTCGCCGTCGCCCGGGCGGGGCTCGTCGGCGATCAGCAGGCGGCCGAAGGTCTTTTCCCGCAGGCGCTCGAGCAGCGGGTTGAACGGCATGCCCATCCAGCGGTTCTTTTCGGCTTCGCGCTTGGAGACGGGTATGAAGGCGACCAGGTCCTCGCTGGTCATTTGCTCCAGCCCCTTGTCGCGCAGGGTTGCGTTGTGGCTGCCGTGGTGGCCCACCTTGTAGAACACCGTGCGCGCCAGCAGGTCGGGGCCGGTCACGACGCCGGAACCGACTTTCCAGCGCAGATCCTGCCATGAAAGCCAGTTGCCGACCTGTGCGTCGGCGGGAAAGAGCATCACTTCGCCACTGTCGATGAACTCGAAGGCCAGCACCAGGCAGGTGTTGTTGGTGTGGCTGTCCAGGTTCAGTGCGAGGGTCTCCGCCGCCTGCGTCCAGTCCTCCTCGATGCGGCGCCATTCCTGGCCTGTCTGCTGCCATACGCCGTGGATGATGTCGGACAGTGCCTGCGAATAGCGCTGGCCGGGGCGCGCTTCGCGCCGCAGGCCGGGGTCGAAGGGGCAATCGACGAAGCTGTCGTCATCCGGCGCGCCGTCCGGGCCAAGGCGCAGGAAGGCGGCATCAAGGTTGCTGGCGAGCTGCAGTTCGGATGCCAGTTCGTAGACTTCCCGGCCTCTCCTGGTCGGGGCGCTGCGCTTGATCATGCCTTCATCGGGCGGCGGGCCGAGCACATACACGCGCACGTTCCCCAGGTCGCCCAGCGGGCGCGGGGCCTGCTTGGGTGAGAGGTAGCGCGTCTTCACATCCTGCTTGCCTTGCAGGTACTCGAACGCATCGCGCGTCTTGCCGATCTTCGTTCCGGCCGGCTCACCCGGCTTGAGGCCAAAGAAGCCCAGCATGCGTCCCAGTTCGGTGCCGCGTTGCTTCATGCTGGGCGAGGGCGATGCGTCGAATGCGGCGACTGCCGTGGCCAGTGCGTTGAGTTTGGCCGCGCGTTCGGCGCGCAGGCGCTGGCCTAGTTCATTGCGCGGGTCTTCGCTCCACCCGTACCAGACTTCGCCGATCTCCATGCTGTCGAAAATGTCGCGTGCCTGGGTGGGGTGGAAACCGGACACGTGGTCCCAGTGTTCGTGCGTCATCACTACCACGTCCAGGCGGCCCTGGCAGGCCTGGTGGATGTCGTTGGCCACTGCCTGCATCTTCTCCCTGGGCTGCTCGGCGACGGTGATCAGGCCGCAGTCGATCAGGACGTTGAACGTGTCGTCGCTGTCGGTCCTGGCAAAACGCAGCAGCATGCAATCGCCAAGGCCGTGGCGGTACAGGCGGATGCGCACGCGCGCCGCTGCCGCGTTTTTCTTGTGGGGCAGAACGGCAGTGGCGCTCTGGCCGGCCGGCGTGCGCGGGCGTGTCGCCTTGCCGCGTGCTGCCAGGGGAGGTACGGTTGGGGAATTCATTGCGGCCCCTCAGTGGTTGGAGTGAAGCATGCAGAATGGTTCGGCCTTGTCGGCATCGGCCGTGAAGTAGGTCGCGCGCAGGGCGACGCCGGTGTCGTAGCGCATGCTGCGGTGGGCGCGCACGGCGGCTTCGCGCTTGCTGTCGATGAGCGGGCGCTTGATCGCGTAGCGCAGCGTCGGGATCACGCCGCCGTTGTCCTGGATGTCGCCTTCCAGGTCGAACACCAGCGTGCAGCCGCCGGGGAAGTCGAAGGTGCCCATGGCAGGCTTGCCTTCGTGCACGGCCAGGTTGCGGCGGCGCTGGGTGATCGAGATGATCAGCTGCTTGAGGATGTCGCCGTCGGGCATCACGCGCAGGGTGGGCTGCACGGAGTGGACTTCGAAGCTGGGCAGTCCTTCGCGGTCGTAGCGCAGGCCTGGCACGGCGCCGTTGCGGTGCAGTTCGAGGCCGGTGACGCGCATGAACTCTTCGCACTGCGCCGCATCGTCGGACTTCATCATCTCTTCAAGGTAGTTGTGCGCGCGGATGCGTGCCTTCTTCAGCGTCTCGTACACCATGCTGCGCTTGCGCTGGTAAAGGCAGTCCTGCACCAGGCCACTCAGTTCCTTGGCCAGCGTTGTAAGGACGCTGGTGGGGTCGGGGCTGCCGTCGGCCAGCTCGATGCGGGCATAGGGCCAGCGCAGCTGCTCTTCGGACAGCGTCTTCAGTCCATCGGGCAGGATGCCCCAGCGGCGGAACGATTCGATCAGGGCCACGCGGTAGCCATGGCGGTCGTTGGGCACCATGTCGTAGTCGGCCGTGACCAGCGCGCGCAGGTAGTCGCCGAAGCTGATGTCGAAAGGCGGGCAGTAATCGAGGGCGCGGATCGACATGTGCAGGAAGGTTTGCGCAGTCTTCGTTGCCACGGCGGCCAGTTCATCGACCAGCACCGGGTGCAGGGCGCCGTCGGGCAGCTTGCCGGTACCGGAACTGGCCAGGCAGACGATGCCTGCGCTGCGCAGCTTGTACATTTCGATGAAGGCCGAGAACATGGCGGCCACCAGGATCGAGCCGCGTTCGTGCGGCTCCAGTGCCTGCGCCAGCCGGGTCGGATCGGGCTGCACCGCTTGCCATGCGCCCTTGTCGTCGACATCGCCGATGGCGCTGCGCAGGGCGCCGTAGCGTCCCGTGGCCACGCCGAACTCGTGCGCCAGCTCGCTTAGCAGCGACTGTGATTCGAGGTTGCCGCGCGTGCGTGAGATCTGGTGCTTCAGCACTTCGGGGAAGGTGAAATGCTGGAACAGCGCCACCAGGTCGGCAAACGCTTCGTGGAAGGCCAGGGTGTCCGGGTGGTTGTCGTCGACGTAGCGGCGGTGCATGCCGTCCAGCAGGGCGTGCGTGGTTTCGTGCGTGATGATGTCCTGCGACAGGCACGAGAACACCATGCCGTTCGGTCCCTGGAAATAGCCGAACAAGAGCGCCTTCTTTTGCGGGCTGTAATAGGCGTTGGCCGCGCGCAGCGCATGCGGGTAGATGCGCAGTGTCTGCACGAACTCTTCGCGCTTGCCGGCGTCTTCGCGCGATGACCACTGCACCTGGCGCCCCAGCGCGCGTTCGAAGTTGCAGATGGTGTTCATGGCCACCGCGTACACCATCTGCTGGTGGAATTGCGGGTTGCCTTCAGACGGCGGATGGCCATCCTGCGCCAGCAGGTTGGGGCCGTTCAGGTCGACCGGCTCGTACCAGCAGTCGCTGGCCGGGTCGAAGTCGAGCACTTCCAGGTATTCCCCGCGCGGGCCCGGCTGCAGCTCGCTTTCCCAGGGAATGTTGAAGATGCGGTGGTTGATGGATGCCGTATCGAGCTTGAGCGACAGGCTGGGGTCGAAAGCGTAGCCGCGCAGGCGCCGGAACGGGGGGCGCTTGGTTCCCTGTTCGATTGCCTTGGGGCTGTAGTCCTGGCTGCTGGTGGAGGAGTACATGGGGCTTCCTATTGGGCGAGTTCGGGCGCGTGGAGAGCGATGCGTGCGGCGACCAGTGCGCCGCCGTGGCGGGCCAGCACGGCGCGCTCGGCGTCCTTCAGCGCCTTCAGGTTGGTGGCGATGGACGAGGCGAACACGGAGTCGCCGGGTGTGGCTTCGCCTTCGCGGCTGTCGATGGAGAACCACAGCGCGCGCGGCCCCGCGCCGGCCTTGTGGCGGTGCTCCATGCGGTCGAACTGCAGGCCGCGGATCTGTTCCATCATGATGTCCAGGCCTTCCTTCAGCACCACGGCGCCCGATTCGGTCGGCGCGTCCTTGATGGCGTAAGGCTTGCCGCCGTCGCTCACCAGCAGGTAATCGAGCTGGTTCAGGGCCGCCAGGCCGGGGTTCACGCCCAGGTTGTCGTACAGGCCGCCGTCGCTCAGGGTGACGTAGTCGCACTGGGCGGCGTGCTTGTACACCTTTTCATCGAGCCGCAGGGGCGGGAAGACCGGCGGGAAGGCGGACGACGCGGCCACGGCGCGCGCGATGGGGAAGTTGGGCGCGTCCACGAAGCCCAGCTCATAGTCGCCCATCTCGCTCTTGCCCTGGCCGCCGGCAATGAACGAGAACATATTGCCGGTGGCAAGGTTGGTGCAGTTCAGGTAGACGCGCGGGCCTTCCGTCAGGTCGCCCAGCTTCTTGCCGTGGAACAGGTCGCGCTCATAGGTCTCGGCCAGCTTGTCCAGCCGTGAATGGAAGGGATCGAGCACGCCGCCGATCACGGAGCCGACAGCAATGGAACGGGTGGCGAGGTAGCGGTCCAGTTTGTCGAGCACCAGGGGATCGTGCCAGTTCAGGGCCAGGAAGGCGCCGGCGATGCTGCCGCCACTGACGCAGGACAGCAGGTCGATCTTGTCGAGCAGATTGCTCGACTGCAATTGACGAAATACGCCCAAATGAAAAGCGGCAGCTCGAAAGCCGCCGCCAGACAAGGTCAAGCCGATGCGCTTGCTGGCACCGTTGATGATGATGGCCATGGGACACCTCCGTAGGAAAGCGCGTGCCCATGGGGTCAGAAATCAACCCCTTACCCGAGGGCGATTCCTATAGAGTAGGCAAAATAATTGCCAAGAAACTCACGAATTGTCACTTTTCGGCCAGCTTGGCTTCCAGTTCGGCCAGACGCGATTCCATCAGGTCCAGCTTGGCGCGCGCCTTGGCCAGCATTTGCGCCTGGATGTCGAATTCCTCGCGGGTCACCAGGTCCAGCTTGGCGAAACCTTGGGTCATCATGGCCTTGACATTCTTTTCAATGTCCTTGGCTGGCGAATTTTCGATGACTTGGCTGACCTTTTGTTGCAGGTCGTTAAAGAAGGCGTTCATGTCCATATGCTTTATTCCTGAGATGTGAGGTTTCTGCACCACAAAGGTGCGGTGTTGGATTCATTTGGTGCGGAAAGTAGGCATAACATCAATCCATGCACGGAATCTGGCTGGCACGCTATCTGCTACTAAGCAGGAAAGCTTGTCGATTTAAGCTGAATTTTAAACCGCAATAAAAGTTCACTCAAAAGGAAATCGCCATGAATCACAAGAGCAAGAAGCTGGTCCTCTCTGCCGCAGTCGCTTTTGCAGCGGCCACCATGGGGACCGGTATGGCCCAAGCGGCAGATGCCGCACCGGAGGCGAAGCCTGCAAATGAGTTCAGCTTTAACGCAGCCCTGACCAGCGACTACCGCTACCGTGGTATCTCGCAATCCCGCCTGAAACCTGCGCTGCAAGGCGGCGCCGACTGGGTCAACAACCAGACCGGTTTTTACGCGGGTGTCTGGGGCTCCACCATCAAGTGGGTCAAGGATGGCGGCGGCGACGGTTCCGTGGAAGTGGACCTGTATGCCGGCAAGCGTGGCGAAATGGGTGACGGCTTCACCTACGACGTAGGCGTACTGGCCTATGTCTACCCGTCCAACGACCTGCACCCAAGCGCCGGCACCCGCGAGCTGTACGCGCAGGTGGGCTATGGTATCGCCACCTTCAAGTATTCCTACGCGTTCAGCAACCTGTTCGGCTTTGCCGACAGCAAGGGCAGTGCATATTACGACCTTCAGTTCAACAAGGACGTGTATGACGGCTACATCCTGAACGTGCACGTCGGCCGCCAGAATGTGGAGAACAACAAGGCTGCCAGCTACAGCGACTGGAAGTTGGGCGCGACCAAGGACTTCGGCGTCGCAACCGTAGCCCTGGCCTATATCAAGACCACGAGCGACGCATATATTGCACCGACCAATGGCAAGAACCTCGGCCGTGGCGGACTGGTGCTGACTGTGTCCAAAACCTTCTGAAGAAGAGGCATCCGTATGAAAATGATTACCGCCATTATCAAGCCGTTCAAGCTGGACGAGGTGCGTGAAGCCCTGTCGGCGATCAACGTGCAAGGTATCACGGTGACCGAAGTGAAAGGCTTCGGCCGTCAAAAGGGCCACACCGAGCTGTATCGCGGCGCGGAGTATGTGGTGGACTTCCTGCCCAAGACCAAGATCGAGGCTGCCGTTGACGATGCGATCGTCGAGCAGGCAATCGAGGCAATCGAAAACGCCGCCCGCACCGGCAAGATCGGCGATGGCAAGATCTTTGTCTCGGCGCTGGAGCAAGTGATCCGAATCCGTACCGGCGAGACCGGCAACGACGCACTGTAAGGGGAACCGTGATGCACAAGACCATTAAGAAATGGCTGGCGGGGATGACTGTCCTGTTGGCCTTCGGCGCTGCACTGCCGGCACTGGCACAGGATGCCAAGCCGGCCGAGGCGCCGGCCGCCGCCACCGCAACCGCAGCAGCCGCACCGGAGGCGGTTGCCGCGCCGGTGCCAGCGGCCGGCGCACCAGCCGCGGCTGCCGTTGCCGAAGCTGCACCTGCCGCCGCGCCGGCGGCACCTGTCGCGCAGAAGGGCGACACCGCCTGGATGTTCGTGGCAACCCTGCTGGTCATCATGATGACCATTCCTGGCCTGGCGCTGTTCTACGGCGGCCTGGTGCGCTCGAAGAACATGCTGTCGGTGCTGCTGCAAGTGTTCTTCGTGTTCGCGCTGATCATCGTGCTGTGGTGCCTGTACGGCTACTCGCTCGCATTCACTGAAGGCAACGCCTTCTTCGGCGGCTTCGGTCGCGCGCTGCTGGCCGGTATCTACGATCCTGCCAAGGGCTTTGCCATGGCGGCCACCTTCAGCAAGGGCGTGGTGATTCCTGAGTTCATCTTCGTCGCCTTCCAGGGCACGTTCGCTGCCATCACCTGTGGCCTGATCGTCGGCGCCTTTGCAGAACGCGTGCGCTTCTCCGCCGTGCTGGCCTTCATGGTGCTGTGGTTCACCTTCAGCTACCTGCCGGTCGCCCACATGGTCTGGTTCTGGACCGGTCCTGACGCCATCACCGACGCGGCTGCAGCCGCTACCGAAGGCGCCAAGGCTGGCTTCATCTTCCAGAAAGGCGCGCTGGACTTCGCCGGCGGCACCGTGGTGCACATCAATGCCGCAGTGGCAGGCCTGGTGGGCGCCCTCATGATCGGCAAGCGCGTCGGCTACGGCCGCGACTCCATGGCGCCGCACTCGCTGACCATGACCATGATCGGCGCCTCGCTGCTGTGGGTGGGCTGGTTCGGCTTCAACGCCGGTTCGGCGCTGGAAGCGGGCGACATCGCTGCCCTGGCCTTCGTCAACACCCTGTTGGCAACGGCCGCGGCGACCGTGTCGTGGGTCTTCGGCGAATGGATCACCAAGGGCAAGCCATCCATGCTGGGCGGCGCATCCGGCGCCGTGGCCGGCCTGGTGGCAATCACCCCGGCGGCCGGCTTTGTCGGCCCGATGGGCGGCCTGGCAATCGGCCTGCTGGCCGGCGTGGTCTGCCTGTGGGGCGTGAACGGCCTGAAGCGCCTGATCGGCGCGGACGACTCGCTGGACGTGTTCGGCGTGCACGGCGTGGGCGGCATCCTGGGTGCCGTCCTGACCGGCGTGTTCGCGGCGCCATCGCTGGGCGGCCAGGGCATTTTCGACTATGTTGCCAATAAGCCAAGCCCGGACTACTCGATCGGCGGCCAGGTGATCACCCAGCTGACCGCGGTGGGCATTACCGTTGTGTGGTCGGCGGTGGTGGCCTTCGTGGCCTACAAGCTGGTCGATATCGTGATCGGGCTGCGCGTGCCGGAAGAGGAAGAGCGCGAAGGCCTGGATATCACGAGCCACGGCGAATCGGCTTATCACGCCTGAGGTCGTGTCCACCAAAGGGTCTGACCCCAAGGTGGACGGGACGGCCATCCGGCGGGCTGGAGTGTCAAAGCGCCCTGCGGGGCGCTTTTTTTGTTCAAAAGTATCTTTTATTTGACAGTTTTGCCCCAAAATGGAGAGTCTGCCGTTACCAACATCAGCAAGGAAGCAACATGGTGCCCCACCTCGTCACGGCCCTGAACGGGCCGTTACTGGATCTTGAAGAAAAGATCATTGCCGCGACCCCAGCCATCGAACGGTGGTTCCGCCTCGAGTGGCAGGAACATACTCCGCCGTTTTATGCGTCGGTGGACTTGCGCAATGCCGGCTATAAGCTGGCGCCGGTGGATACCAACCTGTTTCCCGGTGGGTTCCATTACCTGGCCAGCGAAATGCTGCCGCTGTCGGTGCAGGCGGCCATGGCGGCCATCGACAAATATTGCCCGGATGCGCGCAACCTGTTGCTGATTCCGGAAATCCGGCCGCGCCATCCAACCTATTTCCAGGGCGTGGCGCGCCTGATGCAGATTTTCCGCCAGACCGGCCTGCATGTGCGCCTGGGCTCGCTGGACCCGTCCGTCACCCAGCCGACGCCGCTGGCGCTGCCAGACGGCAATATGCTGGTGGTGGAGCCGCTGGTGCGTTCGCCCAACGGGCGCCGCCTGGGGCTGAAGGATTTCGATCCGTGCACCATCTTGCTGAACAACGACCTGTCGGCCGGCATTCCGGACATCCTGACCAACCTGCACGAGCAAAGCCTGCTGCCGCCGCTGCACGCGGGCTGGGCGCTGCGCCGCAAGTCGAACCATTTCAATGCCTACGATGAGGTGGCGAAGAAGTTCGGCAAGCTGATCGGGGTCGATCCGTGGATGGTCAATCCTTTCCACGCCAAGTGCGGCGGCGTCGACCTGGCCACCGGGGAGGGGCAGGAGTGCCTGGCGTCGTCGGTGGATGCGGTGCTGGCCAAGATCCGCAAGAAATACAAGGAATACGGCATCAAGGAAAAACCGTTTGTCATCATCAAGCCGGACGCTGGCACCTACGGCAAGGGCATCATCACGATTCGCGATGCGGCCCAGCTCAAGGAGCTGTCGGACGAGCAGCGGGCGCGCATGACCGTGATCAAGGATGGCAAGGCGGTGACCGACCTGAATATCCAGGAGGGCGTGCCGACCTTCGAGAGCATCAAGGAGGCCTTCGCCGAGCCTGTGGTGTACATGATCGACCGCTATGTGGTGGGCGGCTTCTATCGCGTGCACGGCGAGAAGGGCGCTGACCAGAACCTGAACGCGCCGGGCTCGCAGTTCGTGCCGCTGGCCTTCGCACAGCAGCATGCCGTGCCGGATGTGAAGGCCAAGCCGGGGACGGCGGCGCCGAACCGCTTCTACGTCTATGGCGTGGTGGCAAGGCTGGCGCTGCTGGCGGCGTCGCTGGAAATGGAGCGCACGGACCCGGATCCGGAAGTCTATTAAACCCGATAGACCGGGTCGGCCCCTTGGGCCTGACCCAGAATTTCCGGGTTTAGGCTAGAATCAGTTGTTACATTTTTGGACCAATCCATGAAAATTGCCTTCCTCGCCGATCCGCTGTCCGGCTTCAAGATCTACAAGGACTCCACCTTTGCCATGATGGCCGAGGCGGCGCGCCGGGGACATGAGGTGTATGCCTTCCAGCAGCGCCACATGGCCCTGCGCGAGGGGAAGGTGACGGCCTATGCCGCCCGCATCGAGCTGACGGGCGATGCCGACGACTGGTACAAGGCCGCGCCGTCGGAGGAAGTGAGCCTGGCCACGTTCGACGCCGTGATCCAGCGCAAGGACCCGCCGTTCGACATGGAGTACGTGTACGGCACCTACCTGCTGCAGCTGGCGGAGAAGGAGGGCGCGCGCGTCTTCAACAAGCCGTCCGCCATCCGCGACCACAACGAAAAGCTGTCCATCGCCCAGTTCCCGCAATTCACGGCGCCGACCCTGGTCACCAGCGATGAAATGCGCCTGCGCGATTTCCAGGCCGAACACGGCGACGTGATCCTGAAGCCGCTCGATGGCATGGGCGGCGCGGGCATCTTCCGCATCAAGCCCGACGGGCTGAACCTGGGCTCGATCATCGAGACCCTGACTCAGCTCGGCACCCGCACCATCATGGCGCAGCGCTACATTCCCGACATCGTCAAGGGCGACAAACGCATCCTGGTGATCGACGGCAAACCCGTGCCCTTCGCCCTGGCCCGCATCCCGCAGGCCGGTGAAGTGCGCGGCAACCTGGCCGCCGGCGGCACCGGCGTGGCGCAGCCCCTGTCGCAACGCGACCGGGAAATCGCCGAGGCCCTGGGCCCTGAATTGGCGGCCCGCGGCCTGTTGCTGGTAGGATTAGATGTGATCGGCGATTACCTCACCGAGGTAAACGTCACCAGCCCGACCTGTTTCCAGGAGATCACGCAGCAGACAGGCTTCCAGGTCGCGTCCATGTTCATCGACGCGGTGGAAGTGCGGGCAGGCCAGCAAGGATAAACATGGTAGGGATTTTATTGATGACACATGCGCCGCTGGGGCAGGCTTTCCTGGCTGCCGCAGCCCATGTGTTCAGGGCGCCGGTTGAAAAGCTGGAGGCGATCGACGTGGTGGCGGACCAGGACCTGAATGAAGTGCAGCAATTGGCGCGTGAAGCGATCAAGCGGCTCGATTCGGGCGAAGGCGTGCTGGTCATGACCGATATCAAAGGCGGCACGCCCGCCAATTGCTGCAACAAGCTGGCCGATGCGGGCCGGGTCGAAGTGGTGGCGGGCATCAGCCTGCCAATGCTGCTGCGTGCCATTACCTACCGCACCGACACGCTGGACGTGGTAGTGGAAATGGCCCTGGCCGGCGCGCAGAATGGCGCGGTCAAGGTGGAAAATCGTATCCGAGTCAACTAAACAAAACTAGAACATGATTCAGCAAGAACTTGAAATTATCAACAAGCTCGGATTGCATGCACGTGCTTCTGCAAAATTCACCCAGCTGGCCGCCAAGTTCCAGAGCGATGTCTGGCTGTCGCGTAACGGCCGCCGCATCAACGCCAAGTCCATCATGGGCGTGATGATGCTGGCGGCGGGCAAGGGCGCCAAGGTCCTGCTGGAAGCGGACGGCCCCGACGAACAGGATTGCATCAACGCCCTGTCCGCACTGGTCAACGACAAGTTCGGCGAAGGCGAGTAAATGCGGGACGGAAGCCCGATGGCATCGTTCTCCCTCCACGGCATCCCGGTTTCACGCGGCATCGCGATCGGCCGTGCGCACATCCTTGCGCCGGCGGCACTCGACGTCAAGCATTACCTGATCGCCGAGGAACACGTGGAAGCGGAAGTGCAGCGCCTGCAGCAGGCGCTGGCCACCGTGCACCGCGAGCTGCAGACGCTGTGGAATGAACTGCCGAAGGATGCGCCCACGGAGCTGGGCGCCTTCATCGACGTCCACGCGCTGATCCTGTCGGACCCCATGATTTCCGAGGCGCCGCTGGATATCATCCGCAGCCGCCACTACAACGCCGAATGGGCGCTGCTGACCCAGATCGACGAGCTGTCGGCGCAGTTCGACGAAATCGAGGATCCTTATCTGCGCGAGCGCAAGGCCGACATCCAGCAGGTCGCCGAGCGGGTGCTGAAGGTGCTGATGGGCAGCGAACCGCTGCTGCCGAAGCAGGCCGAACTCGAGGGCGACGAATTCCTGGCGCAGATGGTCGTCGTGGCGCATGACATTTCTCCGGCCGACATGCTGAAGTTCCGCGACCGCTCCTTCATCGGCTTCGTGACCGATGTCGGCGGCCAGAACTCGCATACGGCCATCGTGGCGCGCTCGCTCGACATTCCGGCGGCGGTCGGCATGTCGCAGGCCTCCACCCTGATCCAGCAGGACGACTGGGTGATCATCGACGGCGACGCCGGCGTGGTGATCGTCACGCCGAGCGCGCAGGTGCTGGAGCAGTACCGCGAGCGCCAGATGGCGGCCATGCGCGCCCGCAAGAAGCTGGGCAAGCTGAAGAAAACGCCGGCCATCACCAAGGACGGTACGCCGATCGCGCTGATGGCCAACATCGAGCTGCCGGACGATTGCGAACATGCGATGGAGTCCGGCGCCAACGGCGTGGGCCTGTTCCGTTCCGAGTTCCTGTTCATGGGCCGCGGCTCCAGCATGCCGAGCGAGGACGAGCAGTACGAGCAGTACAAGAAGGCGGTGGTGGCCATGAAGGGCCGCCCGGTCACCATCCGCACGCTGGACATTGGCGCCGACAAGCCGCTGGACCAGATGGAGCACACGGCCCTGAACCCTGCGCTGGGCTTGCGCGCCATCCGCTACTGCCTGGCGGAGCCGCAGATTTTCCTGACCCAGCTGCGCGCCATCCTGCGCGCCTCGGTGCACGGCAAGGTGCGCATCCTGATCCCGATGATGGCGCACGCCTTCGAGATCGACCAGTCGCTGGCGATGATCAAGCGCGCCAAGGCGCAGCTGGACGAAGCGGGGCAGAAGTACGATCCCAATGTGCCGGTCGGCGCCATGATCGAAATCCCGGCCGCCGCGCTGGCGCTGCCGATGTTCGTCAAGAAAATGAATTTCCTGTCCATCGGCACCAATGACCTGATCCAGTACACGCTGGCGATCGACCGTGTCGATTATGAAGTGGCGCACCTGTACAATCCGCTGCACCCGGCCATCCTGCAACTGATCTCGATGACCATCGCTGCCGGCCACAAGGCAGGCATCGAAGTGGCGGTATGCGGCGAGATGGCGGGCGATACCAAGCTGACCCGCCTGCTGCTGGGCATGGGCCTGCGCGAGTTTTCGATGCATCCATCGCAGCTGCTGTCGGTGAAGCAGGAAATCCTGAACAGCGACCTGGGGCTGATCGCGCCGCAGATGCGCAAGATCATGCGCAGCATGGACCCGGACACGATTGCCGATGCCGTGATCGCCCTGCAAGTCCTGTAACACCAACCTTTTAACCACCGGATTCACATGCCTTCGATTGGAATTGTCTCGCCGCAGACCATGCATTTTGCGGAACCCCTTCAGCTGCAGAGCGGAGCGTCCCTGCGCGACTACATGCTGATGTATGAGACCTATGGCACGCTGAACGCGGACAAGTCCAACGCCGTCCTGGTATGCCACGCGCTGAACGCGTCGCACCACGTGGCGGGCTACTATGCCGACAATCCGAAGAACGTGGGCTGGTGGGACAACATGGTCGGTCCCGGCAAGCCGCTCGACACCGACAAGTTCTTCGTCATCGGCGTCAACAACCTGGGCTCCTGCTTCGGTTCCACCGGGCCGATGCACATCAACCCGGAAACGGGCAAGCAGTACGGTGCCGCCTTCCCGGTGGTGACCGTGGAGGACTGGGTGGCGGCGCAGGCGCGCCTGGCCGACCAGCTGGGCATTGCACAGTTTGCCGCGGTGATGGGCGGCTCGCTGGGTGGCATGCAGGCGCTGGCCTGGTCCATCATGCATCCGGAGCGCCTGCGCCACTGCCTGGTGATCGCCTCCACGCCAAAGCTGTCGGCGCAGAACATCGCTTTCAACGACGTGGCACGCCAGGCCATCCTGAGCGATCCGGACTACCATGGCGGCGATTTTTACGAGCACAGCGTGGTGCCGAAGAACGGCCTGAAAGTGGCGCGCATGATCGGCCACATCACCTACCTGTCGGACGACGACATGGCGGAAAAGTTCGGCCGCAAGCTGCGCGATATCGCGGCCAGCGGCGGCGAGTACAAGTTCGGCTTTGGCATCGACTTCGAGATCGAGTCCTACCTGCGCTACCAGGGCGACAAGTTCGCCGAGTACTTCGATGCCAACACCTACCTCCTGATCACCAAGGCGCTCGATTATTTCGATCCCGCGCGCAAGTTCGACGGCGACCTGACCAAGACGCTGGCGGCCACCCGCGCCAAGTTCTTCCTCGCTTCCTTCACCACCGACTGGCGTTTCTCGCCCGAGCGCAGCCGCGAGATCGTGCAGGCGCTCCTGGCCAACCGGCGCGAGGTGACCTACGCCGAGATCGATGCGCCGCACGGCCACGACGCCTTCCTGCTGGAAGACGCGCGCTACATGAACATGGTGCGCGCCTACTACGAGCAAGTGTGGAAAGAAACGACCAAGGAACAAGCAGCATGAATTTCCAAGAACTGAGCAGCGCCCGTCCCGACCTGGCCTTCATTGCGCACTGGGTGCGCGAAGGTGCGCACGTGCTGGACGTGGGCTGCGGCGACGGCGTGATGATGGACTACCTGCAGACGGACAAGCGCTGCACCGGCTACGGCCTGGAGCTGGCGGATGAACAGGTGCTGGCCTCGACCAAGCGCGGCGTGCGCGTGATCCAGCAGGACTTCGAGAACGGCCTGGGCATCTTTGGCGACAATTCCTTCGATACGGTGCTGTGCCTGTCCTCGCTGCAGATGATGAAGCACGTGGAAGACCTGCTGCGCGACATCGTGCGCGTCGGGCGCGAGGCCATCGTCTCCTTCCCCAACTTCGCCTACTGGCCACACCGCGTGGCCTTGCTGCAGGGCCGCATGCCGGTGTCGAAGTCGCTGCCGTACCAGTGGCACGACACGCCGAACGTGCGCTGCGCCACCATCTACGACTTCCAGGAACTGGCGGAAGAGGTGGGGCTGGAAGTGATCGAATGCGTGGCGTTGGCGGAAGGCAAGACCGTATCCGTGCTGCCCAACCTGCGCGGCGACCTGGCCGTGTTCCGTTTGCGGAAAAAGCAATCGGGCAGCTTGTGATATCGTATTTGACATGAAGAAGTTCAAGCACACCTTACTGGCGTTGGCACTGGCCACCGGCTCGGCATTAGCCCAGCCGCAGCAGGCCGCGCCAATGAACCCCAACGCGGACGGCATTCCCGTCACGCGCCTGTCGCGCCTGCGCATCCTGGCCGACGAGCAGGCAGTCAACGAGCAGTCGCGCTTGCAGTACGGCCAACTGCTGTCGGAAGCGCAGAAGAAGAATGCGCTGGTGCCGGACGCCCATCCGCAGGTCAAGCGCCTGCGCGCCATTGCCGCGCGCATCACGCCGCATGCGGCGCGCTGGAACCCGGCCGCCGCCAACTGGAAATGGGAAGTCAACCTGCTCAACGCCGACCAGGTCAATGCCTTCTGCATGCCAGGCGGGCGTATCGCGTTTTTCACGGGCATCCTGACCAAGCTCAATCTCACGGACGATGAAGTGGCCATGGTGATGGGGCATGAAATCGCCCACGCCTTGCGTGAACATGCGCGCAAGCGCCTGGTGCAATCGCAGGCCACGTCGCTGATCGCCAAGCTGGGCGGCGCGGTGGCCGCGCAATACTTCGGCCTCGATCCGCGCCTGACCGATGCGGTGGCGGGCGCCGGCGGCCAACTGGTTTCCCTGCGCTTCTCGCGTGGCGACGAGACCGAATCCGACCTGGTCGGCATCGACCTGGCGGCACGCGCCGGTTTCGATCCGCGCGCGGGCGTTGCGCTGTGGCAGAAGATGAGCGCCGTCAATGCGCAGCAGCCAATGGAATTCCTGTCCACCCACCCGAGCGGCAATTCGCGCATCGAAGACATGCAAAAGCAGATGCCGCTGGTGTTGCCCGTCTATGCCCGCGTGCGCGGGCTGGACGTCAACCGCCTGCCGCCTTACCAGACATCCCCGCTGCCCAAGTCCTGACATGCCGCGTCCGAAGCAAGCCCCAAGCGCGCCGCCGTTGCCGATGCGCGATGGCGTCACGCCCAGCTACCTGTGGCTGCCGGAAGGGGATTGGCCGGACATGATCACCTTCATGGCCGCCAACTACCCGGCCGTGACCGAAGCGCAGTGGCGTGAGCGCATGGCGCGCGGCGACGTGGTGGATGGCAAGGGCGTGCCGGTGCAGCCGGGGTCGCGCTATGTGCGCGGCGCCCGTATCTGGTATTACCGTGAGCTGGATCACGAAACGCCAATCCCTTTCAAGGAAGAGATCCTGCACCAGGACGAGCATATCGTCGTGGTGGACAAGCCGCACTTTCTGCCGACCATCCCCTCCGGCCGCTTCGTGAAGGAAACGCTGCTGGTAAGGGTGCGGCAAACGCTCGGCATCGAGGACCTGGTGCCGATCCATCGCCTGGACCGCGAGACGGCGGGCCTGGTGATCTTCTCCCGCAACGCCGCGAGCCGCGGCGCCTACCAGTCGATGTTCCAGAAGCGCGTAGTGCAGAAGGAATACGAAGCGCTGGCCGGGCCGCTGCCGGGACGCGAATTCCCGTTCGTCTACCGCAGCCGCATGGTGGAGGGCGACAAGTTCTTCACCATGAAAGAGGAACCGGGCGAACCGAACTCGGAAACCATGATCGACGTGATCGAGCCGCGTGGCGAGCACGTGCTGTACCGCCTGTGGCCGCATACCGGACGCCAGCACCAGCTGCGGGTGCACCTGTCGTCGCTTGGCATCCCGATCGTGAACGATGTCTTTTACCCCGTTGCCCTGCCGTGCAAGCAGGACGACGTCTCGGCGCCGCTGAAGCTGCTGGCCAAGGCCATCGGCTTTCCCGACCCGCTGAGCGGCGAGTGGCGCTACTTCGAAAGCAAGCGCGCGCTCTAGCCGTTGGCCGCGCTTACTGGGTGGGGGCGGACTTGGGGCTGTAGCTCGAACCCGGCGGGGCCCAGAACAGCGGCCCGCGCGGGGAAATCTGGAGATTGTCCGCCAAGCCGTGTTTTTTCAGTTCGCGGCGCAAGCCCTCCACGCCGTCGTCGCTCTCGATGACGAATGCTTCGTCAATCACGTCGCCGTAATGCTTGTTGGTGGTTTCGATTGCCAGCTCGACGATATCGCCGTCGGCTTCAATGCCCCACAGGTGCACATCCTCGTCTTCAGCGAAAGTCTTGAAGCGCCAGGTGCCTTTCTCGGTCTGCACGAACTGGATCGTATCGAACTGTTCGTCGGTGGCTTCGGACTCTTCGTCGTTGATGTAGCTGCTCTTGATGCTCAGGAGGAAAAGGACCAGTACTGATTTCATTGCGGGTTTCCGGCGGTTTTGATCCCCGTATTATAGGCGCCCACACTGTGCACCGGCTCGCGCGCGCCAATGATGCACAGCCAGAGGCAGGTGCCGATCTCGCCCAGCGAGGCGGCAACGCAGCCCGGCGCCGGGCAGGGTGCCGAAATCGGCCACCAGGATGTAGCCGAAAGCCTCGACCGCATAGCCGGCGCTGCCCACCATCAGCAGCATGCCGAGCACCTTGGGAAGAATGCCGGGGGCTGCGGAGCCTGTTGAGCACCAGCGGCAGCAGCAGAAAGGCGAGGTAGCAGACCCAAGGCAAAGATGCCGGCGACGACGACGACCAGGTACAGCGAGCCGGCGGTGCGCGCGAGGCGCTTGGCATGTCGAGGATGTCGCCGTGTTGCGTCCGCGCCGGGCCAGGGTTACGGGTGGTATTCGATGATCAGCGGGGCGTGGTCGGAGAACTTCACTTCCTTGTAAATCGACACGGCATGCGCCTTGGCCGCGATGCCGGGGGTGGCGACGTGGTAGTCGATGCGCCAGCCCACGTTCTTGGCGTAGGCCTGGCCGCGGTTGGACCACCAGGTGTATTGTTCTTCGCGCGGGTCCAGGCCGCGATGCACGTCCACGTAGCCCACTTCGTCGAACAGCTTGCTCATCCAGGCGCGTTCTTCCGGCAGGAAG
>JAJTCO010000123.1 GCA_021323265.1 Pseudoduganella sp.
GTTCGTCGACACCGTGACCAAGCACACCATGGTGCACGAGCAGATGCAGTTCTTCTTCCGTGGCTTCCGCCGCGACGCGCACCCGATGTCGGTCCTGGTGGGCACCGTCGGCGCGCTGGCATCGTTCTACCACGATTCGCTGGACATCAACGATGCCAAGCAGCGTGAAATCTCCGCGATCCGTCTGATTGCCAAGCTGCCAACCCTGGTGGCCATGGCATACAAGTACTCGATCGGCCAGCCGTTCGTGTACCCACGCAACGACCTGTCGTACTCGGCCAACTTCATGCGCATGATGTTCGGTAATCCTTGCGAAGAGTACAAGGTCAACGACGTGCTGGTGCGCGCACTGGACCGCATCCTGATCCTGCACGCGGACCATGAGCAGAACGCATCGACCTCGACCGTCCGTCTGGCCGGTTCCTCGGGCGCCAACCCGTTCGCTTGTATCGCCGCCGGTATCGCCTGCCTGTGGGGCCCTGCCCACGGCGGCGCGAACGAAGCCGCTCTGACCATGCTGAAGGAAATCGGCTCCGTCGATAAGATTCCTGAATTCATCGCCAAGGTGAAGGATAAGAATTCCGGCGTGAAACTGATGGGCTTCGGTCACCGCGTCTATAAGAACTTCGACCCGCGTGCAAAACTGATGCGCGAAACCTGCCACGAAGTATTGAACGAACTGGGCCTGCAGGACGACCCACTGTTCAAGCTGGCCATGGAATTGGAAAAGATTGCACTGAACGACGAATATTTCGTCTCGCGCAAGCTGTATCCAAACGTGGACTTCTACTCGGGTATCGTGCAATCGGCCCTGGGCATTCCAGTATCGCTGTTCACCGGTATTTTCGCCATGGCCCGTACCATCGGCTGGATTGCACAGTGGAACGAAATGATTGCCGATCCAGAGCAGAAGATCGGCCGCCCACGCCAGCTGTTTATCGGCTCGCCAGTGCGCGATGTGCCTCCGCTGAAGGATCGCAAGTAATTCTTGCCGACTGGGGCTGCGGCCCCGGTACTTTAAAAAGCGAGCTCCGGCTCGCTTTTTTATTATCGGTATCGCATATCTAAAGCGCCAGGCTGGCGGATTAAAGGGGAACAATATGTTGAAAGGGATTATTTTAGCGGCGGCCTTATTTGCGGCGCCCTGTCGTCGGTTATACCGGAAGAGTTTTGCTTAGAAGCTGGCCAACGCTCCCGAAGCCCAGTTGGCCTCGGCAGCGTGCTATATGTTGGCGCGTTCAGACTATTTCTCGGCACGGTTTGCACGTGCAATGACAGTGTGCGCTGCTCGGCATTACCCGGGCAATGGTTGGGATAGGTGAGTGACGATCTCGGCAAACGTCGGCCGAGCTTGCGGGCATGATTGGAGGCATTCTTGCGCCAAGTTCCAGGCATGCGGAATTTCCGAGTTGCAGCGCATCAGCAGCTCCTCCAGGAGGCAGCCAAATGCCCGGACTTCGATGCGCTGCAAATCCATTGCCAAATCGGTGCCCGGTTCAAATAGCGATGCCGCGCCGAAGTCGCCGAGAATCGCGTTGCCGCGATCGCAGTGCAGAATATTATGTGCATACAGGTCGCCATGCATTATGCCCTGTGCAAATAGGCGCTCAGCGGCAGATGCAATGCCGCGCGCGATGCTTAAAACGGCGTCAGCAGTAAATAGGGTATTCTCCGCATACACATCACGCGTGCAGGTTTGTAAGCTCGGCGGACCGGCAAGATTACGCAAGCTGGAATCGATTAATGGCATTACCAATGCCGGCAATTGCGCTGGATGATCCGGAATAATCCCCAGGACCGGAATTAAATTGGGATGCCTGCCCGCGCCAATGCAGGCTGCCATTTCATGTTCGGGTAAGCCATCGCTTGTCATGGCGCCTTTGAATATTTTCACGGCAACTGATTCGCCGCGCAGTGTCGCGCGATGAATTATGCCGGAGGCGCCTTCTCCCAGCTTTTCCAGCAGATTTAATTCGCCCCAGTGGATATTTGCGATAGGAGGCGGCGCGGCGGTATGTGTTGCGCCAAACGGATTGCCTGCAAATGCCAGCCAGGAAAGACGTGGCATCTCCATTAACCATTGCGGCAGCTCGGAAAGATCATTCGCCGCGATGCGCAACAACTCAAGCTTCGTGCAGTCCGCCAGCGATGGCGGCAGGGTGCGCAAGCGATTCCCGGACAGCATTAACTTCTGCAAGTCGGTACAGCGGCCGAGCGCCTCTGGCAATTGTTCAATGCGGTTTTCGGTCAGGATCAGCCAGCGCAGGCGGCTGGGCAGGGCGGCGGCCGGCACCGCCTCGATGCGGTTGGCGCGGAACCCGAGCATGGTCAGGGCCGGACAGCGCCCTAACACGTCCGGCAGTTCGGTGAAATGGTTGTCGGAGCAAAAGATGACGCGCAGGTGTTTCAGGCGCGGCAAGTCGTCGGGCATGCTGGACAAGGAATTGCCGGACAGGTCCAGGATCTCCAGCGTTTCAGCCAGGTCGAAGATTTCGCGGGGAAATTCAGTGAGGTTTGCGCGCAGCTGCAGCCGCGTCACGCCGGCCAGCTCGCCGGCGCGCAGTTGTTGAAGAGTGTGCACTGGGACTATTTCTCTTCGTCGAGCAGGGCGCGGATCTCGGCGCGCTCCTTGTCGCTGACGGCGCCGCCTTTCAGCGCGGCCATCACCAGCGCCTTGCCGGAGCCGGCGAATGCCTTGTGGATCAGGTCTTTCAGCAGGGAGGTCTGGATGGAATCCTGCTGCTCGATCGGCGAATAGACGTGGGCGCGCTGACTCTCGTCGCGATTCAGCAAGCCCTTGGTGTGCATGACTTGCAGCAGGCGCAGCACGGTGGCGTACTGCATGTCCGGCCGTGTCTCCACGGCTGCCTCATGCACCTGGCGCGCTGTCGCCGGGCCCAATGCAAACAAGAGACGCAACATTTCCAGTTCGCTGGGAGTGGGTTTCGGCAGAGTCATGATAGATCCAGGTGAACATCGATGGATCTAGAATAAATGATCTAGACAGAAAAGTCTACGCCGCACGTGCCGCTTCCCGGCTGAGCCCGTGTCCACCAAAGGGTCTGACCCCAAGGTGGACACGGGCGGGACTGTAGTGGCGGGATTACCAGGCGAGCTCGCCTTTGGCGACTTTGGCGCTGAGCTGGAGGGCGCTCTCCAGGCCGGCGTTGGGGTAGGCGGCTTTCATGGCGGCGACCAGGGCGGCACTGTCGGCGGCGGCCGGGGTGGCGGCGTCGAAGCGGCGCAGGTAGTCGGCCGTGTAGCGGATGGCGTCCGGGGTCTGGCTGGCGCCAGGGGCGAAGTGGCCGGGGACTACCGTCACTGGCTTGAGCTTGGCCATGTCGTCCAGTACGGACAGCCATTGGGCGCGCGATTGCGGGGTTTGGGTGTCGGCGACCCAGACGTGCAGGCCTTGGAACAGTACTACGCCGCCCACCACGGCTTTGATCGAGGGGATCCAGACGTAACTGCGGTCGCCCTGGCCTTGTACTTGCAACTTCCTGCCTTCCAGTTCGATGTCGCCTTGCAGCGGCTCGGGCATCACAATGCCGCGCGGGGCGTTGGCGCCGAGGATGGGGCTCCAGTAGGCGACCTTGGCCTGTGCCTTCTTTTCCATGGCGGCGATCGTGCTCTGGCGGGCCACGATGCGCGCTTGCGGGAAGGCGGTTTTCAGGACGTCGAGGCCGAAGTAGAAGTCGGGGTCGCCGTGGCTGATATAGATCGTGGTCAGGCGCTTGCCGCTGGCCTTGATCGTGGCGGCCAGCTTTTCGGCTTCGGCGCGGGAGAATTGGGCGTCGACCAGGACGGCGTCCTTCTTGCCTTTTATCAGGACCGAGGCGACCGGGAAGATGGCTGCTTCGCCTGGGTTGAATACTTCCAGCGTGAGCGGTGCGGCGGTGGCGGTGGCGGTGGCGGCGGCGAGGGCTGCGCTGGCCAGGGCTTGCTTGATCATGTCGACTTTCCTTTGGCAGTGGTTGAGTGCTGCCAGTGTAGGCCGTCCGACATCATCGAAAAATAGAGTATATTGAAACTATTTATTGCGTATTTCGATCATATGGACCGTATCGCTTCCGCCAACGTCTTTGTCGTCATCGCTGAACGCGGGAGCTTGGCCGCGGCGGCGGAGGCGCTGGATATGTCGCGCGCCATGGTGACGCGCTATCTGGCGGAGATGGAGGCGTGGGCGGGGGCGCGCTTGCTGCACCGGACCACGCGCCGCCTTGGCCTGACGGCGGCGGGGGAGGTGACGCTGGCGCGCTGCCGCGAGTTGTTGGCCTTGGCGGGGGCGATCCCGGCTGCGGGCGATGCGGCGGCCGGCGAGCCGCGCGGTCTGCTGCGGGTGGCGTGTGCGCAGTTCCTGGCGCAGACGGCGCTGGCGGAGGCGCTGACCGCTTTCCTGCGCCGCTTTCCGCGCGTGGTGCTGGACCTGCAGGTGGATAACCGTGCCGTCAACCTGGTGGAGCAGCGCATCGACCTGGCGATCCGGATCACCAACGCGCTGGAGCCGAGCCAGATCGCACGCAAGCTGGGGGAGTGCCGGTCGATGCTGGCGGCGTCTCCGGCATATCTGGCGGAACACGGCGCGCCAGCGGAGCCGCAGGACCTGGCGCGGCATAACTGCCTGGCTTACAGCTACTTCGGCCGCAGCGTGTGGGAGCTGGCGCGCGCCGGCGGGGAGGCGGTCGTGGTGCCGGTCGGCGGCAACCTGTCCTCGAACGAGTCGATGGCCTTGCTGGCGGCGGCGGTGCAGGGGGCTGGCATCGCCATGCAGCCGCGCTTTGTCGTGCAGCCGGAGGTGGCGGCGGGCAGGCTGGTGCAGGTCTTGCCGGATTGGCAACCGCAGGCGCTGGGGATTCATGCCATTTATACATCGCGCCAGCATATGCCGCCGGCGCTGCGGGCTTTGCTGGACTATCTGGCCGACTGGTTCGGCCGGCGCGCGACGGAGTTTTAGTTGTTTCAGTTCAATGACAGTGCTATGCTAGGCGACCGTTTTTGGAAATGCTGGAAACAACAAGCCCTTCCCCACAACTTGATGTGCAATCCGCTAACCGGTCAGGCCGTGTCGCGGAAGGTTGATTAAACCCGCTAATTCCTCGCGAAGCGCGAAGAAAGGTGAGCAAAAAAATGATGCAACAAAAGACGTCTACGTCCTACCTGTTCGGTGGGAATGCGCCGTACGTAGAAGAATTGTACGAAGCGTACCTCGAAAATCCTGGCTCCGTGCCAGACAACTGGCGCCAGTATTTCGACGCCATGCAGAATGTGCCGGCAGTCGACGGTACCAGCAAGCCAGACGTCGTTCATTCGTCCGTGATCGCCTCCTTCGCCGAACGCGCGAAAGCCGGCCCGATCCGCACGATCGTCGCTTCCTCCGATGCTGAAATGGGCCGCAAGCGCGTGGCCGCTACCCAGCTGATCGCAGCCTACCGCTATCTGGGCTCTCGCTGGGCCAACCTGGACCCGCTGCAGCGCCAGGAACGTCCGAATATCCCTGAACTCGAACCATCCTTCTACGGCTTCACCGATGCCGACCAGGATACCGTCTTCAACATCAGCAACACCTACTTCGGCCCGGAGACCGCGACCCTGCGCGACCTGGTCAACCTGCTGCGTGACACGTATACCCGTTCCGTCGGCGCGGAATACATGTACATCTCCGATCCAGCCGAAAAGCGCTGGCTGCAGGAGCGTCTGGAGTCGATCCGTTCGACCCCGAACTTCACCGCCGAAAAGAAAAAGCACATCCTGGAGCGCCTGACCGCCGCTGAAGGCCTGGAGCGTTACCTCCACACCAAGTACGTCGGCCAGAAGCGCTTCTCGCTGGAAGGCGGCGAGACCTTCATCGCTTCCCTGGATGAAGTGATTCAGCGCGCCGGCGAAAAGGGTGTGCAGGAAATCGTGATCGGCATGGCCCACCGCGGCCGTCTGAACGTGCTGGTGAACACCCTGGGCAAGGCGCCCAAGGACCTGTTCGAGGAGTTCGAAGGCAAGCACGCCGACGACCTGCCGGCCGGCGACGTGAAATACCACCAGGGCTTCTCGTCCGACATCTCCACCGCAGGCGGCCCAGTGCACCTGTCGCTGGCGTTCAACCCGTCCCACCTGGAAATCGTCAACCCTGTGGTTGAAGG
>JAJTCO010000063.1 GCA_021323265.1 Pseudoduganella sp.
CGCCCAGCCGGTAACAATGCGCGCATTTTTCGCGTGGGCAAGAATGATATGCTTGTGCAGGGCAGCCTTTTCCCTTGCCCCATCGACTTAAAACGGCCAGAACCGGACCTTCGATTAAATATGAGCGTACTTTATGAATTTTGAAGCTGAAATCCAAGGATGCAAATGGCTGTTTATGAACAGCATAAGCGAGCCATCCGATAATGAATTACGCTTGCAAATTTTCGAAGCCGTATCGCTACCCGCCTCCCCTGACACATTTCGGCCCTTGAATGAAGCATTGGACTTGAATTTGCCGTTAGGTAGTCCAATTGAGCATGTGAGCGGTTATAAGATATTCACTTTGCAGTGGCCTAGTTACGTAGCCTATTCGGTTCGTAACGAAAGTTATACCACCGTGGATAAATACGAAATTTTTGAAGGAAGAAATTTCGTGAAATATTCGAAGTCAAGATACCTTGATTTTGTAAGAGATGCGACTTTTGCTGATGATAGCTTCCCCGGCCCAATGACCCACTGGGGAATTTTTTGCCTCAACCATATTATTGACGTTGTGTCTTGCCATCAGCCTGAGGTGAGCATTTCGGTAGAAAACTAGCTGACCAATTGTGAATCCCACGGGCGGCTTTGGGGCGTAAACCGCCTGTCGTAGTTCCCGTGTAGGTCCGGTCCTTTACGAAAAAATCGAGCTTCTGCTCCAATTCTGGCCCTGCTCCGACGCCCGACTCACCACGCGATTCGGTTCTTAAATGCCGTAAGAGCCAGATTCATATGCTCCTAAGCGAATCTGGCACTCGCAATCACCGCACTTTAAATCCGATGGTCGCAGGTTCGAGCCCCGCACGGCCTACCAAGATACACAAGGAAGCCCACGAATTTCGGTTCGTGGGCTTTTTTGTTTCTAGTCCGTTTCTGGCCCGTGAAGGTTACAAAGCCTTCTCCAACTCGGTGAGGCTCTTTTCAAGCATAGACCGCTCTCCCGGGTTATCGATTTTTGGCAGCACCTGACGCAGTGCCAGTGCATTGGCTTTAGTCAGAGCCTTATCCGCAGCGATGGCAACATCCGGCTTCACCCCAGTACCTTCCCAATTGCCTTTTGTGATCAGGTTGATCGAGCGTCCTACCGGTATCACGGCGACCAGGTTCGAATCGATACGGAACGGCTGGATCGGATGAGCGCCGCCTCCGGTTTTTTCACCGACTACAGTGATGCGCTTGAGAGCTTGGAGGTTGTACGCAAAATCTTCGGCCGCGGAGAAAGTTTCGCCGCTGGTTAACACATAGACAGGCTTGTCAGCGCCAAAGCGCGCACCCGGAACGTCGGGATCGCTCCAGAACGAATTGGTTTCATTGTCAGCCCGGAAGTACATGTCCGACAGATGAACCCTCTTGTCGCCAAGTAGGTAACTGGCCACGTGCGCGACCATGCGCGGGTCGCCGCCACGGTTTTCGCGCAGGTCAATGATCATCGCGTTGCCATTAGCTGCCAAGTTCATGGCGGCTGTAGCGGCAGCCTTGCCGATATTTGCTTCAAAGAACCCGTTCAACTTGAGGTACATGATATTGCCGGGGAGGCGTTCTACCTTTTCAAAGGAGAAATTCAAGTATTGGCCCACTTCGGTCACACGCTGTCGCATCTCGGCAGGCACGCCGTGGTTGAGTGAAGGACGAGGCCGGTCAGGTGGCGCGTTTAGAAAATAGCGGATGCTCAAGTGTTTGTCCGGGTGGGCAGCTTGGATATGGGTCGTCAGCATGTTCGCGAATTCAGCATCCGTCGCAGCCTTCTCGTAGTCGCCCTTGAGCAAGTGAGCGCGGACGGCGGCGGCCATCTTCTTGCCTTCGTCTGCGAAAACATACTTGTCGGACAGGCGTTGGGCTAAAAGGTCTACGGCAGCGGCTTTGTCTGCTGCGCTCAACGACCGCGCCTGCTGCGCGGTTGCGGCAGGCCCCTTTTCTTGTGCGCCTGCGGTGGGGAGGACGATGACGCAGAGGGTCATGAGTGCTGCGGGAAGGATGTGTCGCATATGAGGATTTGGCTCCATTAAAATGAATCAATCGAAAGGCGAAAAAACACAGTACTACTGGCGCAGCCGTGCCGGGCTTCACCAGCCCAGCTACATCTGGCGGAACTGCCTGGTAAACGCTTCACTAACGGGCAAGCGCTCGGTCCGGCCTTTCAGGATCACCTCCAGGCCGGCGCCGCCTCGTCCCCCGTATTCAGTGCGTTCGATCCGGTCGACAGCCTGGAGGTTGACGATCGCGCTACGGTGGATCTGCGCGAACAGCTGCGGGTCCAGCTGCTCGAGCAGGGACTTGAGAGGCAGCCGGATCAGCGCATCCCCTTTCTCCGTCACCACCCGCGTGTACTTTTCGTCCGACTGGAAGTACAGCACTTCGCTCACCATCACCAGCCGCACCGAATTGCCGCTCGAAGCCTTGATCCACTTGAGGTACACCGGCGCGCTCTCCTGCTCGAACAGCTTTTCCCACACGGCCGGCGGCGGGCTTGCGGCCGCGCGCGACTTCAGGCGGCGGATCGTCTGCAGCAGGCGTGCTGTCGTCACTGGCTTGACCAGGTAGTCGGATGCACCGGCATCGAAAGCGGCCAGGGCATAGTCCGCGTAAGCCGTCACGAACACTACCTGGCAGGACTCGGGAATATGGCGCGCCACCTCCATGCCGTTCAGGCCGGGCATCTGGATGTCCAAGAACACGATGTCAGGTTTCAGTGCATCGATGCCCGCCACCGCGTCGATGCCGTTTTCGATTTGGCCGGCGATTTGCAGTTCGGGCCATAGGACGCGCAGCTGGTCCGCCAGCTCCGCCCGCAGCAGCGGCTCATCTTCGACGATCAGGGCGCTCGGCATCATGCGTGGTTTCCTTTCACAGGCACCGTCAATACGGCGCGCACGCCTTGCCCTTCTTCGGGCTCGACGGAAAGGCTGGCCTCGCGCCCGTACAGCAGCAACAAGCGTTCTGCGATATTCGCCAGCCCCGTGCCCTGCCCGGCCTGTTCGGTCAAGCCGACGCCGTCGTCGACCACGGACACGCTCACCAGCCCGCCCGCCTTCGTGACCTCACACCTTGCGCTGATGATGATCAGGCCCGGTCGGCTGGCCCGCTCCAGCCCGTGCTTGACGGCGTTCTCCACCAGCGAAATCAGCATCGCCGGCGGGAACGGCAGCCTGCGCAATTCCTCGTCCATGTCGACTGCGAAGCGCAGGCGCGTGCCCATGCGGATGCGCATCACCGACAAGTAGTCGCTAACGAGATCCATTTCTCGTCCCAGGGTCGAGGACACCGAGCGCATATCGGGCAGCGCGTTCTGCAGGTAACCGACCAGGTGATCGAGCATGTCCTGCGCGGTCTGCTGGTTGGTGCGGATCAGGTACTTCAGATTGGCCAGGGTATTGAACAGGAAGTGCGGTTCGACCTGGGCCTGCAAGGCCGACAGACGCGCCTGCAGCGAGGTGCGTTCCAGCTCGCGTTCACGCCGAGCTGCTTCCAGTGCGCTTGCATGGCGCGCGAGGTGCTGGCGCAACTGGACGCACACCATCTCGGCGGCCTTCAGCGATTCGCCCTGCTGGATCGCGAACCAGGCCAGGCCCGGGCGGCAGCGCAGCTCGATGTGGCAGCTGGGACCCAGATCGGACGATACCCTCACCTCGACATGGCGTCCCAGCGCCAACGGGCGCCAGCGGCCCAGCACGATCCGGCCCTTGAACGGGTCGTGGAAGAACGCCGGCGGGCCGGAGTACCCGAGCGCCGTGCCGAGGGCAAGTCCCGACAAGGATTCGGTGCACAGGTCAAAGGTAGTATAGGGATTGAACGGCGCATCGATGCGCCGCGTCACCGAGGAAGCCATCGCCTCGGCACACAGCGCCTTGCCCTCCTCGCTCAGCCGGGCAAGAAAGCTGCGGGCGATCCCGCTCGACATCAGCGCAAACCAGCCCATCACCGCCAGCACGACGCCACCGACCAGGTAAGGATTCAGCCTGCGGGACTCGGCTTCGCCCGGCGCAGCCGTGCCGAAGTTCAGCCAGAGCGGCATCAGTGCGATCGCCAGCGACAGGAACAGCAGCGAACCGGCGTTGAAGCGTAGCGCCGATTGCAGCAGGTAGCGGCGCACCAGGCGGCGGTCGTGTTTGACTTCCGGTATGGGAGGAGCGTTAAACGGCACGAATGCGTGAGAACTCATTAAATCCCTCGTGTTGAACTTGCCCGCCATTCTAGCGGCTCGGGTGTGCGTGTTTTCGCCCATGCGACGAATGCCCGCAAATCGGGGAGGAAACCGGCGCCGGGAGGATGAATGCCGCCGGCCGAATCCGAGCGGTACCTACTTTGCGACCAGGCGATTCAATCGCATACGTCGGCGTTGCGAAAAACATGAATCGCGACAATTGGAGAGTATGGTCGTTTTTATATTTACTAAGATTACTCCTACGTGCTTCAGCAATTTCCGTCAAATGAAACGGAAGCGTTCGGTGTGCGTTTCCGTTTCCTGTCGCTGGTCCATACACCGCCCCTCCTTGGTTTAACCCGATCGACTCCACCGCACAGAAAGCGAGACAGACATGACACAGTTTACGCGCACGAATGCCTGGGATGATGGCGGCACCCTCAGCAACCCCAGCCTGTTGTGGTATGCCCAAGGCGTCAGGAAAATGATGGAGCGCGAGCTTAACGATCCGGCCAGTTGGTGGTTCTTTGCCGCCATCCACGGTGAGTACGTCAACCCCAACAACCCCTGGTATCCCAAACCTCCGGCATTCCCCGCCTGGGGCTTTGTGAAAGGCCAGCCCAGCGTGCCAACGTCGCCGCTGCCAAGCCTGTCCACACAGACCAAGTTCTGGAACCAATGCCAGCACGGCACCTGGTACTTCCTGCCGTGGCACCGCGGCTACCTGTATGCGCTGGAAGCGCAACTGCGTGCAGACATCGTGAGCCTGGGCGGGCCCGACGACTGGGCGCTTCCGTACTGGAACTACTTTGGCGGCCCGCAAGGCGCTGAAGCGGCGATTCCTCCCGCATTCACCACCGCGACCCTGCCCGACGGCAGCCCCAACGCACTCTTCGTGACGATGCGTTACGGACCTGAGAACAACGGCAATATCTATGTTCCCACCCCCGCCTGGATCGACTCGCACGGTCAGCCGACGCCGCAGTATGGCGATGTCACCGATACCTGCATGCTGAACGACCTCTATACCGGCGCCGATGCGAAAACGCCTCTACCGGGATTCGGCGGACCGGAATCGGGTTTTTCCCATGGCGGAAGCCCTCACGGGAATATGGAAAGCAATCCGCACGATCTGGTCCACGTCTACGTCGGCGGCATCAAGAGCGACGCGGACTACGGCCTCATGGCCGATCCCGGCACCGCCGCGCTTGACCCGATCTTCTATCTCCATCACTGCAATATCGATAGGATGTGGGCGGTATGGAATGGCGAAGGCAACGCGAATCCCTCCGATGCCGACTGGCTCAACGGGCCAACGAAACAATTCGTGATGCCCATGCCTGGCAGCGAGCCTTGGACCTATACGCCAGCTGACGTACAAAGCCTGTCGAGCTTGAACTATATCTATGAGGAAACCGCCGCGCCCAAAAAGCCGGCCATCAACCTGATGGCGCGAAGGCTGGTCGCTCTGGGAGCGCTCAGCGCCACCGACAAATTCGTAGCACCGAAAACTGCCGCACAACCCAAGCCTGCCGAACTTGTGGGAGCCAATGCCGGCCCGCTCCAGATTTCGAAGACGGGCTCGGCCACCGTCAACGTGGCACTCCAGCAATCCGCGCAAAAGAACGTGGTCAAGAGCCTGCAATTGGCATCCTCCACGACACTCCCGGACCAGTTCTACCTGAAGCTGGAAAACGTACGGGGCACGCAGGATGCAACCGTGCTTCGCGTCTACATCGACCTGCCACCGCAAGCAGACCAAGCGACGCACCATGCGCAGTTCGTTGGCAGCGTGGGCCTATTCGGCTTGCGACGCGCGAGCGCCAAGGATGGGGCGCATGGCAGCGACGGTCTCACTTTCATCCTCGATATTTCGCGCTTCGTGGATACTTTGTTCGTTCAGCACAAGCTCTCTGCCGATCAGATCAAGGTCGATGTGGAAAGCGCTGGAACGGTGCATCCGGCCAGTCCGATCGAAGTGGGCCGGGTAAGCATTTACCGCCAGCCTGTTTGACCTGAAGGCACCGTGATCTATAACAGGAACGCCGCTAAGCGCATCCAGCGCCTTCTTGCCTTCGCGAGTTGTGCGGCGTGGGCCGCCATCATTGTGCCGTCTCTTTGGTCCGGGCAGGAGCCGGCGGCAGTGATGTGCGGAACCAGCTGGATTCCTGGGTCGACCATGGGCTGGGCGCTTTCGGTAGGCATGGGCTGGCTGCTGATGGCCATTGCCATGATGACGCCGTTGACACTCCAGCCCCTCATGCATATCTGGATCGCCTCATTCAACGACCGAAGATGGCGTAGCTTTGCGCTATTCTTGTTTGGATTCTTGGTGATCTGGCTGATCGCTGGCTGGGGCACAAAACTGCTTGAGCTGGCGATGAAGCGATACGCTCTGGACGGGCCGATTCAAGTCGGTCTTGGCGTAGCCATCGCCTTGCTGTGGCAGGCTTCACCGCTCAAGCAGCGATGCCTGAACCAATGCCACGCCCACCGCCCGCTGGCAGCATTTGGACGCGCGGCGGACCTGGATGCATTACGCTTCGGTCTGGAGCATGCCATCTGGTGCGTGGGCTCGTGCTGGGCGCTGATGCTGTTTGCCGATTCGCTTTCACAATGGCACATGGTGGGCATGGCCCTGGTCGCCTTACTCATGTATTGTGAGCGCATGGACCCGCCAAAGTCTCCCAGTTGGAGACTGCGCGGCTTTCAAACTGCGCTGTTACGCTTACGGCGCGCCTATCAGAACCAACGCTCGCTGCACGCCTCTATATGACGACACCATCCCGCCTAGTGATCGCCTCCTGCGACACCGTGACACGCGTCCAGCTCGATGGTGCCGAAGTGACGTTGCGCTTGCACGCTGCAGTGCCCCCGGATCCGGAAATCCTGCGCGGCATCGGCACGACGTCCCGCCTCTACGTTTCGCTGGAAAACATGCGCGGCGAGTTGGATGCAACGGTGCTCAGGATACATATAGGCGAGACGTACCTGGGAAGCATTGCGCTCTATGGGCTCAGGATCGCCAGCGCGCCGCGCCCGGACGGAACGAGCGCCGGATTAACGAGCCATCTAGACATCACTGCCCATGCTGGCCCTATCATCGCCGAGCTGCTCTCGGCGGGTGCTGCCGTCAAGCTCTCGCTACGGCCCCATCAAACACTTCCGCAAGACGTGGAAATTTCGATTGATCGCATCCGTCTTGACGTCGAATCTACAGACGGTCGAGATTGACCATCTTTTCATTATGCTGTCTGGTTCTCGGCGATCACAGACCTGCCAAGGTAAATGCGGAGGGGCGTGACGAGATCCGGAAGCGTCTCCCTGAACTTGGTGTTGACGGGTGAGAAAGCGGCATCGGAAGCTGGCTTACCCAACTCCCGATGCCGCCCACGTTACTGAAAGTACTTAGAAGGCGAACCGCACACCAGCATTCACGCGGCGACCCACATCCTCCAGGGTCAGGAACTGGCTCTCGTTGTTGGCATATTCGTGCATGCGCGAATTGCTCAAGTTGATGCCGTCCAGGTACAGCGCGATCTTCGGCGTGACGTTGTAGCGCAGGCTCAGGTCATACTGGCCGTAGGCTGCGCGGGTGCGCGGCTGGGTGCTGCCGCCACCGCAATCGACGGCGAACTTGTTGCGCCAGTTGTAGCTCGCGCGGGCCGAGAAGGTTTCGTTCTCATAGAACAGCGAAGCGTTGTACGACTGCTTCGACAGGCCAGGATAGCCGCAGTTCAGGGCTGCCGCATCTTCGCGGCTTGCCTTGGCGTCCACGAAGGTGTAGTTGGCCGATACGCCGAAGCCGCGCAGCCATTCGATGCCGTTGTCGAAGGCGTACTGGCCGGCGATCTCGATCCCCTTGATGGTGCCCTTCTGTCCGTTGCGGATGCGGGTGTCGTGCACCACTTCCGAATATTGCGGGATGGTGATGTCTTCCAGGCGCTTCTCCAGAAAGTTCGACACCTTCTTCTGGAACACCGCCGCACCCAGGAAGTTGGTCTTCGACAGGTACCATTCGTACGACACGTCGAGGTTCTTCGACTCCATCGGCTTCAGGTAAGGATTGCCGCCGCCGGTCTGCACGTCGCCGAAGCGGCCGCCGTACCAGTTGTCGACGCCCATCTGGTTCAGGGTCGGACGGGTCTCGGTCTTGGATGCGCCCAGGCGCAGGATCATGTCGCTGGCCAGGTCGAACTTCAGGTTACCGGATGGGAGCACGCTGTTATAGCTGTTGCTGACCGAGTTCACCGTGGCCGGGCCCCAGTTCAGGATATAGGTCGTGTCGTTCGGGCTCTTGGTGGCCGACAGCAGCACGCGGCTGATGCCGGTGGAGGTCGAGTTCACGTGCACCATGCGCACGCCGGCATTGGCCGACCAGCCCTCGCCTTCCCACTTGGAGTCGAGGAAGATGCTCGACACCTTTTCCTTGACGTTCCACATATTCGGCTTGGTGTAGTCGATCGCCATCGGGCCGTTCGGGAACTTGCTCTTGTCCAGGTACAGGGCCGGGTCGTTCGACATCGCCAGCGTGGACGGCTGGTTCAGGTAGTTCATGTACTCGTACGGGTCGAAGCTCAGGTAGGACGCCGGTGCGCCGGGGAAGGCGTTGTCCAGCGATTTCACCGTGAACAGGGATGCCGGCAGCGAAACGTGATAGCCGCTGAAGGCGTTCCAGGAGTCGCTGCCCCAGCTGTTACGGCCAACCTTGCGCTGCGAGTAGGAGACCCCGGAATCGATGCCCTTGAAGGCGCCCATCTCGTGCGCCCAGGACAGGTTCATGCGGCCTTCGCTCAGTTCATCGGCAAAGCGCACGTCGTTGTTGGACACGGCGTGAGCGCGCACCGCCGATGGGTCGGTGATGCCGTCGCCGAAGCTCAGGCTCGGGGTGCTGCCGAAGGTCAGCGTGTCGCCATTCTTCGGCACCATGCCTGCCACCACCCACTGGTCTGGCGTCTTGGTGGTGGTGCGCGAATTCGAGATGTCGCCTTCCAGCTTCCATTCCTGGCCCAGGTTCCACTTGGAGTTCAGGCCGAATGCCTTGGTGATCGAGAGACGGTCGCCGCCCTTGACGATCATGTCGTTCGAGTTGGCGTCGGTCAGGATGCCGGTACCGTCGCCGACCAGGGCTGGATTGTTGGCGAAGAAATTCGAGCCAGGGCGCATGAAGCTGGTGACCTGGTTGTTCGAGTCGTACTTCACGCCCAGCTGCACAGGGTTGTTCCAGTCGCTGATCGCGATGACGTTGTTGCGCTGGTTAAGGCGGGAGTACAGGGCGTCGGCAGTCAGCTTCCAGTCTGCGCTTGGGTTGTACTGCACGGTCACGTTGCCGACCAGGCGCTTGCGGGATTCGTTCTCCTGCTGGTAGCCGAAGCTTTGCGGCATCAGCAGCTTCTTGCTGGTGACGTTGGCCATGGTCAGGCCGCGCGAATTCAGGTCGCCGTCGATCATGTAGACGTCGCGCAGGTTCCACGCGTCCGTGATGGCCTTGTTCTGCTTGGAGGCGCGGTCGGTGTAGGACAACGAGCTCGATACGCCGAAGGTCCGGTTCTCGTTCGCGAACGAGTACATCGCGCTGGCGTTGGGGGTGTGTTTCTTCGAGTTCGAGTCGTATGCGTCGTACACGTTCACCACGCCGCTGTGGCCTGGCTTGCCGGACAGCGGGCGCGCGGTCTGGATGTCGACCGTCGACCCGATGCCGCCTTCCGGCAGGAAGGGCATGGAAGTCTTGTAGACCAGGGCTTTCGAGATCAGGTCGGACGACAGCAGGTCGAACGAGAAGTCGCGGCCACCGGTGTCGCTGGTCATGGTGCGGCCGTTGACCAGCACGTTGTTGAATTCGGGGCCCAGGCCGCGTACGGAGATGTAACGCCCTTCCCCGTTGTTGCGCTGGATCTGCACGCCGGTGACGCGTTGCAGGGATTCGGCGATGTTGGTGTCGGGAAACTTGCCGGCGTCTTCGGCCGACACGGCATCGACGACGCCTTCCTGCAAGCGCTTGGTGGCCAGCGACGAAGCGAGGGAAGCGCGAACGCCACTCACCACGATCTTGGCCGACGGATCAATTGGCTCCTCTGCAGTTTGAGCCATTGCCCCCAGTGGCAATAGCATCTCCGCAATCAGCGCGGCCAATACAGTCTTACGCATACTTGTCTCCATTGTTTTGGTTTTGATGGAAGCAATGTTACGCAAGACTTGCCATATCAAAGTATTGCATCTTTAAGAATTGATATTCCGAAAACGTATGGATATCAGGGGATGCCAAAACCGGTATCGGTCTGCAGAACGCGAAGGTTTTTCACCCAGGTGGCGAAGAGGTCCTGGCCGCCGATACCTTCACTGGTCGACAGTAAGCCTGCCAGTTGCCCGGCGCGCAGCGACAGCGCTATGCAGGCTTGCTTTTACGCTACACTAGAACTCATGAAGATGAAGCATTCGCTATTCCTGTTCGACCTCGACGACACACTGCTCGACTTTCGCGCTTCCGAAAAGCTCTCCTTTGAACGCATCCTGCGGGAGCTTGGCTTTGACGAGGATATCGACAGCCTGTTCCAGCAGTATCAAGCAATCAATATTGGACTGTGGCGGGCTTTTGAAGCCGGCACGGTGGCGAAAGAGTTCCTGAAAGTCGAACGATTTCGCAAGACCTTTGCCGCCAATGGCCTGGAGATCGATCCGCATGCGGCAAGCCACCGCTACCTCGAATCATTGTCGGAAACCGTGGTGCTGATCGATGGCGCCAGGCGCGTGTGCGAGGCGTTGGCGGGGATCGGCGAAGTGGGCATCATCACGAACGGGGTGGCGCATATCCAGGACCGGCGCATTGCCAGTTCGGGCCTGGGCGAATACATATCCTTTACCGCCACTTCGGAAGCGTGCGGCTACGCCAAGCCCGATAGCCGCTTCTTCGCGTACGCCACCAATATGGCGCGCGGGTTCTCGAAGGACGCCACGATCATCATCGGCGACCGGCTCGATGCCGACATCCTGGGCGCCAACCGCTACGGCATCGAGAGCTGCTGGTTCAACCCGGACCGCCTGGCCAACGACAGCGAGGCACGCCCCACGTTCAACGTCGGCCACCTCGACGAAGTCGTCCCGACGCTAGCCGTCGCGGCGGCGTAAAACCCAGACAACGGCCGAGCCCGTGTCCACCAAAGGGTCTGACCCCAAGGTGGACACGGGCTCGGCTTTACTGTCCGAGGAAGGACAGGTGGGTGGCGGGGGCGCTGGCTTTGGGGGCTGCGCCGTTGCCGTTCTCTTCGGCCGATGAGAGCTTGGTCCAGCGGTTGACGAAGTCGGTCACGGCTTTGAGCAGGGCCTGGTGGGTTTGCGCTTTGGCGATCAACTCGGCCAGGCTGGTTTCCAGTTTCTGCGTCTTGGCCACCACCTCCTGCCCCGGCGGTTCGGCGCCAATGCCGGTGAACTTGCGCATCATGGCTTCGTGCGCATTGTTGAAGTGGGCGATCTGGTCGACGATGTCGAGGAAGGCGGCGGCGGCTTCGGCGCGCTGCTGGTCGTTCAGCTTGGGGCTGCCGGCGGTGCGCTCGAGCTGGTTGCGCTTGGTTTCCAGGATTTTCAGCGAGTCGAAGTAGTTCAGCAGGTATTGGTGCCGAGTGAAGTGCTCTTCCATTACATCCCTCCTTTGAGGCTGGCTTGCGCTTCAGCCTTTTCAATCGCTTCCTTGTTCTTCGCGACCGCCGCCTTGACGGTGTCGAACCATTTTTTCGCTTCGGCGCGACGCTCTTCCGGCGTCAGCTGGTCACCCATCACGGCCAGCGCGGATTGCGCTTCCGTGGCGGCGTTGCGGGTGCTTGGCAAGGGCGCCATCAGGGCGGCCATCGCGGCTTCGTTGGCAGCCAGGTTGGCGACGTATTCGGCGTCGTCGGCAGCTATCGCGTCGGCTTCGACGATCAGGCGGGCGGCGAGCTCGCTGCCCTGTTTGTCGCCTGCTGCGGCGCGTGCGCGGGCGTCGCGGCGCTGGTTTACTTCGATCAGCGACATGGCGTCACGCTGGGCGCGGATCTGCGCTGCGCGTGCGCCTTGCGTGACGTTTTGCAGGCGGCGGTATTCGGCGAGGTTCGCTTCCAGCTCGGCGATCAGGCCGACGCCGTGCCTGGCCTGTTCCAGCGCGGGTTGCTGCGTCTTGCAGGCCGTCAGGGCCAGGGTGGCGGCGATCAGGATCAGTAGTCGTTTCATCAGTTCACTCCCGCGCCAATCCAGAGCAGCGCCAGTGCGTTGACCAGGGCGGCCAGGTCCGCGGGGCGGACGCCGGCTGCGCCGTATTCGACCTGCTGGTCGATCACGGAGGTAATCAGTGCGTTCCATTGTCCGATATTGCTTTCGGCGTAGGACAGCGCACGTTCATGTTCCAGTGCCAGGAGCTGGTAGTCGATCTTCCTGATTTCGGCCTTGAGGCGTCCTTCGGCGTCCAGGTAGAGCGATGCGGCTTTCCATGCGTCGGCTTTCGTTTGCGCTTCCTTGCCTTCCTGTTGCAGTGGGCGCAGCAGCTGTGCGAGGTCGCGTCCCGGTGCGCCTTTGCTGGCAAACTGGTGCGCCTTCACCAGCGCATCGAGCTGGGCGGCTTGCCATTTCCATTTGTCCCGCAGCAGCTGTTCGCGGCGCAGGTGGAGTTCGACGTCGCGTTCGGCGGCGGCGGCCTTGACGCTCTCCAGGTTCTTTGCCACCACCAGCGGCGCCAGGCGGACCTTGTCGCCGTTGGCCTGGGCTGCCTTGACGTCGTCGGCCAGGGAAACGAAGTTGGCCAGGTGCGGGGACGAGAGCAGCTTGTTCAGGGACTCCAGCCTTGCCGTGGCGAGCAGCTTGTCGGCGAAGGCGTCGGCGCCAACCTTGTCCAGCTTTCCGATGGCGGAGATGGCTTGCTCGAGCTTTTCCTTGGCCTTTTCCAGCCGTTCGGTGCCGGCGTCGGGGTTCTTTTCCAGGTTGGCCAGTTCGTCGGCGTGGATTTTCGCGGCGGCGCGGAAGGCGTTGCGCTGGTTCAGGCTCGCCGTCCGGACAGTGGCCAGGGTCCTGGATGCCGCCTGCATGCGTTCGAGCTGTGTTTTCAGCGCGCCGGGCGGCAGCTCCATCTTGTCGGCGATGCTCAGGTCAGGGTTGCTGCATTCGCTGCCCAGCGCAATCCAGGTGGCGCCGATGGCTTCCGCGTACAGCGGGTGCGCCTTGATCCAGGCGTCGACCGACGCGGCGGCCGAGCCGTCGTTCACGCTGGCGCAGGTAGGCATCTCCAGGCCGGCACGGCGGAATTCCAGGGCGTATTTCTCCAGGCCTTTGATGGCTTTGGCTTGCGCGTCCTGCTTTTCCAGCCATTCGGCGGCAATGTCGGCGGGCTGCCGTCCGCCGGCCGGTGCGACCGCCTTCTTCAGCTCCGTTTCGATGGGAGTGAGCAGCTTGTCCTTGACCGTGCCGCCGTAGGACATGGCGCGGGCGAGTGCATCGCGCCGGGCGCGCTGGATCTCTTCCTCGGTGCGCAACTGGTCGATCAGGACCTGGGCTTCGGCCTTGCGCGCGGCGCTAAGCTGCCCGGCCAGGTCAACCTTCTTCCAGGCGTCGCGGGCTGCGACGGACTGCTTCTCGCGCGTTTCGCTGTGCAGCGCGCAACCTGTCAGCAGCAGCGGCAGCAGGCAAATGAGGGGGCCATATCTTCGCATGTGGTCTCCGTACAAACCACAGAAGTTATCAGATGGACCACGCGCACATTGTCACCAATTCCCACCAATGCCGAAAAACATCACTTCGTGGCCGCGCCTTGCGCTCCTGGCGGTAGCGCCGGGCGCCCGCTCCATAGGCGTCCGAGGGGGATTTCCACGTAGCGGTGGAAAGCGGCGCCGGCCAGCAGGCTGGCGCCCCATGCCACGAGCACGCCCAGGCCTTGCATGGCCGGTTCGGCCGGGACGTAGCGGGTGAAGGCGGCATTCACCAGCAGCGACACGGGGAAGTGGATCAGGAAGACGGCATAGGAGATCTTTGCCAGCCAGTCGATCGCGGCCCAGGTGCGCCCTGCTCCTTCGATGCGCATGCGGCCGCACACGACCAGCAGGCAGGCCACCATCAAGGCCAGCGCCAGGCGGCTGCGGAAGCTCACCACCAGCGCGATCAGGGCGGGGACGAATACCGCCAGCTGCAGCAGCACGGCGCCACTTGGCTTGCGGCGCGGGTCGCTGGCCCACCAGGCCACCATGCCCAGGCCGTAGCTGCCGAAGAAGTACGGGGCCCAGTTGTCCCAGTCGGAATCGAGGTTGAAGTACAGGAGCGACAGCGCACAGCCCAGTGCGACCAGGCATGGCACCAGCGACGGGCGGCGCGCCTTGCCTGCAATGGCGCCGGCCAGCCAGAGCAGCGCGATGGCGCTGGCGTACAGCTGGAAGTCGATGGCGACGTACCAGGCGCCGGCCGACAGCGATGGGTAGCCCAGCACGCCGTGCAGCAGCAGCGCGTGCGCTGCCAGCTGGCCCAGCGTGGCCGGGTCGGAGATCGAGTCGT
This sequence comes from Pseudoduganella sp., assembly GCA_021323265.1. Taxonomy (GTDB): domain Bacteria; phylum Pseudomonadota; class Gammaproteobacteria; order Burkholderiales; family Burkholderiaceae_D; genus Rugamonas. The sequence goes on from JAJTCO010000063.1 coordinate 14,681, forward strand.
GCGCCATCCATTGGCGGGCCAGGGCCGAAGCGGCGGCGGCGAACAGGGTCGCGGCCATGAAGGGCGGCACCAGCTTGACGTAGCGGCGCCAGATGGCGCCCAGGGGGTCGGCAATGCCGGGCTGCCCGCTCGGCGCCAGCGACTTGGCGGCCAGGAAGCCGCCTACCACCAGGAATACTTGCACGGCAATGCGCGCGCTGCCGGCCAGCCAGTCGAACAGCTCCGGCAGCAGGTGCTGCGCGTGGTCGGTCATGGGGCCGTATAACGCCAGGTGATGCAAAACAATCAACTGTGCTGCGACTGCTTTTAACAGATTGATAACACCAAACTTCATTGAACCTGCTACGGGTGAGGCGAAAGGCCGCCATGATAGCCGAGCTCAGCTGTTTCGTGGCGCGCGTGCCGATTGTGCCGATTCTGCCAGGGGAAGGCGCGATGTAAATCAAATCATCAAATTGCCAACACTGATATCGATTTGGGCATGTTAAAAATGGCAACCCATCCGAAAGGCACCCGTCATGACTGATCCAAATCCAAACTGGTTCCTGCGCGCGCGGCTCAAGACGCGCCAGCTGCTGCTGTTGATCGCGATCGACGAAGAACGCAATATCCACCGCGCCGCCGAGGTACTCTGCATGACGCAGCCGGCGGCATCGAAGCAGCTCAAGGGCCTGGAAGACATGCTCGGCATTTCCCTGTTCGAGCGCCTGCCGCGCGGCATGGAACCCACGATCTATGGCGAAAGCATGATCCGCCATGCGCGCGTCGCGCTCACGAGCCTGGCCCGCGCGCACGAGGACATCGTGGCGCTCAGGGCGGGGCTGGCGGGCAAAGTCGACGTGGGCAGCATCATGACACCGGCTCTGCGCCTGCTGCCGCGCGCCATTACCCGCATCAAGGAGCGGGCGCCGCAGTTGCGCATCGGGGTGCAGATCGGCTCCAGCAATGAATTGCTGGAGCGGCTCGAACGCGGCACGTTCGACTTCCTGCTGGCGCGCATGACCCGCCCGCACGACAACGCGGAACTGCAGTACGAGGAGCTGGCGCCCGAACCGGTGGTGGTGGTGGCGCGCGCGGGCCATCCGCTGGCCGCGCGCAGCCGATTGACCTTGCAGGAGCTGGCCATGTCGCCGTGGATCATGCCGCCGCCGGGCAGCATCCTGCGCCAGCGCTTCGACCAGCTGTTCCACAACGCCGGCCTGGAACCTCCGGGCGACGTGGTCGACACCAGCGAGATCGTGCTGATCACCAGCATGCTGCAAATGAGCGATGCGCTCAACGTCATGTCGGCCGACGTCGCGCTGCGCTACCAGGAACTGGGCTTGCTGGCCATCCTGCCGCTGGAGCTGGACTGTCGCATGGATGCCTTCGGCATCATCCGCCGACGCGAGCGCAACCTGTCGCCGGGCGCCGAACTGCTGCTGCAGGCGATCCGGCGCGCGGCGGCGCAACCGCTGGCGATCCAGCCTGCGCCGCAGACCGATGCCGCTTTCGACATCGCGATCGCGTAAAAAAGTCATTGGATCGATCACGCTGCGCGCGCTTAGCATGGCCCGGCACTCGACTATCCGGAGACATCCCTTGAAACATGCTTTCCTTGCGCGCCACCTGGCCGGCGCGCTCATCCTGATCGCACCGCTGGCGGCCCTTGCCGCACGCCCCCTCGAACTGAGCTCGCCCGACAAGCAGCTGCGCGTCACCATCGACACCGGCGAGCGGCTGGCGTTCGCGGTCAGCCTGCGCGGCGCGCCGCTGGTGCTGCCCACGCCGATCGGCATGACCTTGAGCGGCATCGGCACCCTGGGCGAGAAACCGCGCCTGCTTGGGCAGCGGCGGCACAGCGTCGACGCCACCTTGCGCCCCGTGGTGGCGCAGAAGTCGCGCCTGGTGCGCGACCACTACAACGGCTTGCAGCTCGATTTCGCCGGCGGCTACGCGCTGGAGGTGCGCGCCTACGACGAGGGCGTCGCGTACCGCTTCCGCACCAGCTTCCCAGGCAAGGTGACGGTGGAGGACGAACAGGCAGGCTTCAACGTGCTGCCGCAGCATACCTTGTACTGGCCGCAGGAAAAGTCCATGCAGTCGCACAACGAGCACTATTACCAGCCCATGCCGGTAGCCGAGGCCGCCGGCAAGCTGGTCGGGGTGCCGGCCCTGGTGCAGGGCGGCGGAGCGCACCTGGTCTTTACGGAATCGGGCCTGCGCGACTACCCGGGCCTGTACCTGCGTGGCGATGCGGCCGGCCTGCGCGCGGCCTTCCCGCAAGTGGCGCTGGCGGAAACGGCGCGCGACGACCGCAACGTGCCGGTGACGCAAGAGGCGCCCTACATCGCCCGCACCGACGGCAAGCGCGACTTCCCCTGGCGCATCCTGGGCATCGCCACCGACGCCGGCGGCCTGCTGCTCAACCAGATGCCGTACCTGCTGGCCGATCCGCAGGTAATGAAGGAGACGGGCTGGATCAAGCCAGGCAAGGTGGCCTGGGACTGGTACAACGGCAACAAGCTGTACGGCGTGCCGTTCCAGTCCGGCCTGGACACGCGCACCTACCGCCACTACATCGACTTCGCGGCGGACAACGGCCTGGAATACATCATCATGGACGAAGGCTGGTACAAGCTGGGGGACCTGCTTGCCGTCAAGCCGGAAATCGACATGCAGCAGTTGATGGACCACGCGAAGCAGCGCGGCGTGGGCATCATCCTCTGGGTTTCATGGAAGACGCTCGACACCCAGCTGACGGCTGCGCTGGACCAGTTTGCGCGCTGGGGCGCGGCCGGCATCAAGGTCGATTTCATGCAGCGCTCCGACCAGTGGATGGTGAACTACTACGAGCGCGTCGCGCGCGAAGCGGCTGCGCGCCGCCTGCTGGTGGACTTCCATGGCAGCTTCAAGCCCAGCGGCCTGCAGCGCACCTGGCCCAACGTGCTGACCTTCGAGGGCGTGAAAGGCCTGGAGAACAACAAGTGGAGCGACAAGCAGACGCCCGAGCATGACGTCACCCTGCCCTTCATCCGCATGTTTGCCGGGCCCATCGACTACACGCCGGGCGCCATGAGCAATGCCCACCGCAAGGACTTCGTGGCCAGCTTCGACCGCCCCATGAGCCAGGGAACGCGCGTGCACCAGTTGGCGATGTACGTGATTTACGAGAGCCCGCTGCAAATGCTGGCCGACAGCCCGTCGCAGTACCGGGCCAACCCGTCCTCGCTGGAATTCATCCGCCAGATCCCGGTGGAATGGGACGAAAGCCGCGTGCTGCACGCGCAGCTTGGGCGCTACGTTGCCATGGCGCGCCGCCGCGGCGACACCTGGTACGTGGGCGCCATGACCGGCACCGACGGCCGCGACCTGGAGCTCGACCTGTCCTTCCTGGGCGAAGGCAGCTACCAGTTCGAGAGCATGGAGGATGGTCCGAATGCCGCCGTCTTCGCCATCGACGTGCAAAAGGGCAGCGCCAGCGTGACGCGCGCCACCCGCCTGCCGATGCGCCTGGCGCCGGGCGGCGGCTGGGCCGCCATCATCCGCAAATCGAAGTAAGGAGAACACGATGCACAAGCTTTTCCGCCAACGCGCGGCCGCCCTGGTCGGCGCCCTCGCCGGCACGGTGCTGGCCGCCAGCATGGCGCAGGCGGCGCCGCCTGCCTTCACGCCGCGCTGGCAGATCGACGGCGCGGGCATCCGCTGGCAAGTGCAGGACAGCCACCGCGACCAGCTCGAGATGAGCGGACGCCAGGTATCGGCCGTGATCGACTACGGCAGCCAGGCCGACGGCACGCTGCTGCTGTCGCGTACCGTGGTGTGGCCGATGCTGCGCACCATCCCGGACGACACGCATGCCAGCCTGATTCGCAAGTTCGGTCAGGAGGCCACGCCCACCATCGAAGTGGACGGCCAGCCGGCCGCGGCCGAGCGCCTGCGGCAGGTGCGGTTCGACGGCGCCCTCTCCCTGCAATCGCAGCTGGCGCCCGGCCTGGTGCTGACGCGCACGCTCGCACCCTCGCCCGACGAACCGGCGCTGGTGGAGCGGCTGGAACTGGCCAACCACGGCAAGGCACCGCGCCGCTACCGCTTCGCCGCGCTGGAGCGCAGCGAAACCACGCCGGCCGAACGCGGCACGCACGGCGCCTATGTGGTCGAGGTGCGCGCGCCGGCGCGCGAAGGCGTGCTGGCGCCCGGTGCACGAGTGCACGTGGACCTGGTCATCAGCGGCCGCCTGCAAAATGAAATGGTCTACGTGGATGGCGGCGAGGCCTTGCAGGCGCGCGCGCGCAAGGTGGCGCAGTGGCGCTCCAACCTGGTGCTGGAGACCCCCGACCCGGTGCTGGACGCCATGTTCGCCTTTTCCAAGGTGCGCGCGGCGGAAAGCGTATTCGCCACGCGCGGCGGCCTGCTGCACGGCCCGGGCGGCACCCGCTACTACGCTGCGATCTGGGCCAACGACCAGGCCGAATACGTCAACCCCTTCTTCCCTTACCTGGGCGACCGCGCCGCCGTGCAAAGCGCGCTGACCAGCTTTGGCCTGTTCGCGCGCTACATGAACGCGGACTACAAGCCCATCCCCTCCTCCATCATCGCCGAGGGGCGCGGCATCTGGAACGGTGCGGGCGACCGCGGCGACTGCGCCATGATTTCCTACGGCGCCAGCCAGTTCGCGCTGGCGCAGGGCGACAGCGGCACCGCGCGCCAGTTGCTGCCCCTGATCGACTGGTGCCTGGAATTCACGCGCCGCAAGCGCGATGCACAGGGCATCGTGCATTCCGACAGCGACGAGCTGGAGGGCCGCTTCCCCGCCGGCAAAGCCAATCTCTCGACCAACGTGCTGGCTTACGCCGGCCTGCAAGGCGCGGCGCGCCTGGTGGCATCGCTGGGCGACGCCCGGCGCGCCGGCGAGCTGCAGCAGGAGGCACAGCAACAACGCAGCGCCATCGAGCGCTACTTCGGCGCGCGCATGGGCGGCTACGACACCTACCGCTATTACGACGGCAATGAAAAGCTGCGCGCCTGGATCGCCCTGCCGCTGGCGCTTGGCATCGATGAGCGCCAGCAAGGCACGGTTGACGCGCTGCTCTCGGCGCAGCTGTGGACGGAAAACGGCATCCTGACCGAGGCGGGCGACAAGACGTTCTGGGACCGCGCCACGCTGTACGCGCTGCGCGGCCTGCTCAAAGCCGGCGAGCTCGATCGCACCATGCCTTATCTGCGCTACTACTCCAGCCGGCGCCTGCTGGGCGACCACGTGCCATATGCGGTGGAAGCCTGGCCCGAGGGACAGCAGCGCCACCTGTCGGCGGAAAGCGGGCTGTATGCGCGGGTGGTGACCGAAGGCCTGTTCGGCATGGAAGCGGCGAGCCTGCGCAGCTTCACCATCGCGCCGCGCCTGCCCAAGGGCTGGCCGCGCATGGCGCTGCGCCATGTGCGCGCCTTTGGCGCCGGCGAGCAAGGCTCGGGCATCGACATCGTCACCACGCGCACGGCGCGCGGCCAGCGCGTGCTGGTACGCCTGGACGGCAAGGTGCTGCTGGACCAGGCCTGGAACGGCAAGGCGCCGTTGCTGGTGACGCTTCCCGAGTAGCCGATGTCCTTTTGAGCATCGGTAGCGGTCCAAAGATTCATTGGATCGCTATCGATGTCTTCCCTAGCATGTCTCCGTCGGCCGCCATCGCGCGGCCGATCAATTACCACTCAGGAGACGAAATGAAGAACCCTTCCCAACGTGTGCGGATGACGCTCGTCGCACACGCCCTTGCAATGGCCTTTGCAGCGCCGGCCTTTGCCCAGTCCAACGCCACCGGCACCATCTTCGGCCAGGTCGCCAACGGCAGCGGCGCCAGCGTGGTGCTGGAAAACACGGCGACCGGTGCGCGCCGCACCGTCAGCGTGGACGCCAACGGACGCTATAACGCCAACTCCATGCAGCCGGGCGCCTACAAGGTCATGCTGGTGCGCGGCGGCGCCGTCGAGCGCACGCTGGAAGTGGAGGCGCTGATCGGCCAGGGCGTGGAAGCTTCCTTCGAGACCATCCAGGCCGTGACGGTCACCAGCCGTCGCCCGCCGATCGACGTCAGCAACACCAACAACGGCGCCGTGTTCACGGCGCGCCAGCTGGCCGCGCTGCCGATCGCGCAAAGCCTGTCCGGCATCATCCAGCTCGCGCCCGGCACCACGCGCGGCAACCCGCGCCTGGGAGGCGACAGCTTCGGCGGCTCCGGCGTGACCGAGAACGCCTACTACATCAACGGCTTCCCGGTGACCAACGTGTACCGCCAGATCGGCTCGACCACCTTGCCGTTCTTCGCCATTGCGCAGGCGCAGATCCTGCAGGGCGGCTACAGCGCGGAGTTTGGCCGCTCCACCGGCGGCGTGGTGAACATCACCACCAAGAGCGGCACCAACCGCTGGGAAGCCGGCGCCATCCTGCAGTACACGCCGAATCGGCTGCGCGCCAAGCCGGAAGACACCTTCTACCCGCATACCGGCGCCAACCCCGCCACCGACGGCAAGCTGCTCACCTACCGCGGCAGCAATAGCGCGACCGACGTCTTCGGCAGCGCCTACGTGGGCGGTCCGCTGATCAAGGATAAGCTGTTCATGTTCGCCAACATCGAGCAGGACCGCTTCACCACCGGCTACATCAGCAAGAACTCGGACTCGCTCAACAAGACCAACGGCTGGACCGAGCGCGAGACGCGCACGCCGCGCTACCTGCTCAAACTCGACTACAACGTCACGGACAACCATCGCCTGGAATTCACCCAGATCCACGACGAGAACAAGAAGACACAACAGAACTACGGCTTCGACTACGCCACCCTGCAGCGCAACAACGTGCGCGCCGGCGGCACCACCGGCGACGGCGCCAAGACCAACGATTCCATCTTCAAATACACCGGCTTCCTGGGCGATAACCTGACCGTGACCGCCCTTGCCGGCCGCTTCAAGTCGACCTACCCGCAGTCGCGCGAAGGCTATGTGCCGGGCCTCTACCAGGTCAGCGCACCGGTCGGCGCCCAGGTTCCCGGCCTGACCTATACCAACCCGCAGACCATCGGCGGCACCATCCAGGTGGACAACGCGGAAGACAAGCAGTCCACCCTGCGCCTGGACGTCGAGTACAAGCTGGGCAAGCATGCCCTGCGCGCCGGCATCGACCGCAACAACGTTTCGTCCATCAACGGTTCGGAACTTGCCGGCGGCGGCACCTACTACTACCTGCGCGCCGACCCGCACGAACCGGTGACCGGCGGCCGCTCGCCGGCGTCAGGCGGCGGCTATGGCCTGCAGGGCTATTACGTGAATATCTACCACCAGAGCGATTCGGCCTCGCCCAAGACCGACCAGTCCGCGCAGTACATCCAGGACCGCTGGCAGGTCACCGACAACCTGTTGCTCGACCTGGGCCTGCGCAACGAGCAGTTCACCAACAAGAACAGCTTCGGCGAGTCGTATGCGGCGCAGCGCCACATGCTGGCGCCGCGCCTGGGCGCCGCGTGGGACGTGCGCGGCGACGGCAGCCTGAAGGCCTTCGCCAACGCCGGCCGCTACCACCTGCAGATTCCCACCAGCGTGGCGCTGCGCCTGGCGGGCAACCCGGTCCATATCGACCACTACTACACCTACACCGGCGTCGACCCGAAGACCGGCGCGCCGACCGGCCTGACCGAGATCAGCCCGCCCTTCTCCGCCGGGAACGAGTACGGCAAGGCCAAGGATCCGCGCCAGGTGGCGTCGAGCAACCTGGGCGCCACTTACCAGGACGAGCTGTCGCTCGGTTTCGAGGCGGCCCTGACGCCCCAGTACACGGCAGGTACCAAATTCACCTACCGCACCCTGCGCAACACCATCGAGGACTGGTGCGACCAGCGCCCGGTCGACGCCTGGGCCAAGCGCAACAACATCGATACGAGCAAGTACGGCATGCCATGCCTGCTGGTCAATCCCGGCCGCGACAACACGCTGACGCTGGACCTGCGCGGCGACGGCAAGCTGGTGACGATCCCCCTGACGGCCGCCGACATCGGCCTGCCGAAGGTCAGGCGCGTCTACACCGCGCTCGACTTCTTCCTCGAGCATCCGCTGCGCAACGGCTGGTACGGCAAGATCAACTACACGTTGTCGCGCCTGGAAGGCAATATGGAAGGCCAGGTGCACTCGGACATCGGCCAGGCCGACATCGCCGCCACCACGGCGTTCGACTTCCCCGAACTGATGGACCATGCCGACGGACTGCTGGCGAACAACCACACGCACGTGGTCAAGGCATACGGCTACTACCAGCTCACCCAGGAATGGAACGTCGGCGCCAATATCAACATCGTCTCGGGCGGGCCGAAGTCCTGCATCGGCAACCTGCCCAAGGCGCTGGACGTCAACAACAACCCCGGCGGCTGGTACGGCTCCGCGACCTACTACTGCAACGAGAAGCCTGCCCAGCGCGGTTCGTTCGGCAGGATGCCGACCGACTACCGCGTGGCGCTGAACGCAACCTACATGCCGCAGATGTTCAAGGGCCTGGCGCTGAAGGCCGACGTGTTCAACCTGTTCAACCGCCAGACAACGCTGGCCACGGACCCGGTCTACAACGCCGGCAAGAACAAGGTCAGCGCGTACTACGGCCAGGTGCTGGGCCGCGCACCGGAACGGCAGGTGCGCTTCTCGGCGGAGTACAACCACAAGTTCTGACCGGGCCGCAGCCGCAAGCGTGGGCCTAGCGCCCCGCTTCCTTCAGGTATTCCGCGCGCGCCGCCAGGGCGGTATCGGCGAAGTCGGAGAACAGGCCATCAACGCCGATGGCGAAGAACTGCTTGTACTCCTGCACCGGATCGCCCTTGTAGTTGCCGGCCAGGCGGCGCTTTTCGTTGCGGAAGGTGTAGGGATGCACGAACAGGCCCGCCTTGTGCGCGTCGGCCACCAGCGTGGTCGGGGCCATCGTGGTGGTGTCGGTTTCGTTCACCTTGCCGTCGCCATTGACGTCCACCACCTTGCCGCTCGCGTCCAGCGTGCCCTTGACGCTGACGATGTATCGCTTCCAGGGGCCAATGCCGTCGGCGTAGGTCTTGATCTCGGCCAGCCCGGCCGGCGTCACCATGTCGCTGAACATGCGCTTGTCGCCTGCCTGCGCCCAGTCGTAAGGGCGGTCGTAAGGCGCCGCGTAGGTCAGTGCGCCGGTTTTCAGGTCCACATCGTCGGCATCGATCAGCTGCACCATCCTGAGCTTGGAGCCTTTGCTGCGCATGTATTTCAGGCTACCCGGCTCGAAGGACTGGATGAAGACCGGCGCGCTCGCGTCGTTCCAGCCTGCCGCCGACAGCAATGCCAGCAGCTTGTCTTCCAGCGGAACGCCTTGCTGGCGGTGGAAGGTCGGATTCTTGGTTTCGGGATAGATGGTGATGCTGCGGCCGCTCTTCTTGATCATGTCGACGATCTCCTGCACGGTCGCGATCTTGTACTTGCCGTTGAACTGCTGCGGGCGCTCCGCATCGGTCGCGATGCCGCCCAGGGTCTTGATTTCAGCCAGCGTGAAGTCGCTGGCGAACCAGCCTTCCTGCACGTCGCCATCGACACTGAGCTTGCGCTTGCGCGCGGCGAACTCGGGATGCTGCGCCACGTCGGTGCTGAAGGCCAGGTTGGGATCATGCCGCGCGATCAGCACGCCGTCCTTGGTGGAGACCACGTCGGGCTCGATCGCATCCGCGCCCTGCTCGATGGCGCGCGCATACGCTTCCACCGTCTG
>JAJTCO010000124.1 GCA_021323265.1 Pseudoduganella sp.
CATGAAGTCGTCGGTGTACTCGCCCATCAGCGCGTCGATCTTCTGCGAATCGCGGGCGGTGCCCAGGGTCGCTACGACCAGTGCCTGGGTTTCGCCGCGAGTGAACAGCGCGGAGCCGTGGGTACGTGGCAGCACGGAGGTGCGGATCGAGATCGGACGCACGGTCTTGGTGTCGCGGCCGTCGATACGTGGCTCGCCCTGCAGGATCTGGGAGCGCACAACCTTGGCTTCCATGTCGAACAGGATGTTGCCCACTTCGACGCTATCAGGAGCATCCACGCCGTTGGCAGCCGCATCGGCAGCCAGGTCGGCCATGACTTCGGCGGACATCGCGCGCAGCTTTTCGGTGCGGGCTTGCTTGTCCTTGGTCTGGTAGGCAGCGTTGATCTTCGCTTCGGCGAATTGGGCAACCTTGGCGATCAGGGCTTCGTTCTTGGCAGGTGCAGTCCACACTTGCTCAGGCTTGCCGCCGTCGCGCACCAGTTCGTGGATCGCGTCGATGACTGCTTTCATCTGCTCGTGGCCGTAGACCACGGCGCCCAGCATGATCTCTTCGGACAGTTGCTGCGCTTCCGATTCCACCATCAGCACGGCCGATTCGGTACCGGCGACGACCAGGTCCATCTGGGAATCTTTGAGCTGGGTAGCGGTCGGGTTCAGGATGTACTGGCCGTTCTTGTAGCCAACGCGCGCAGCGCCGATCGGGCCGTTGAAAGGCACGCCGGACACGCACAGGGCGGCGGAGGCGCCGATCATCGAAGCGATGTCAGGGTCGATTTCCGGGTTCACGGACAGCACGTGCACGACTACCTGGACTTCGTTCATGTAGCCCTCTGGGAACAGAGGACGGATTGGACGGTCGATCAGGCGGGAAGTCAGGGTTTCTTTTTCAGAAGGACGGCCTTCGGTGTCGTCCATCGATACCAGTACCGCGCCGGATGCCTGGCGAGCGATTTCGCCGGTTTCCAGCGTCACGGTATGTTCGCCGTACTGGAAGGTCTTCGTTACTTTATTAAACATGGGTTGATCCCTCTTTCTCTTTAGCCGACAGATTTTCAGGAGCTGTCGTAGCACCTCACCACGGACGGCCAGTGGCCGCCTTACTGCAAAAAAACTAACGGTCTATAAAGTCAAAATGCCTGCGACAGCGAACTGGCGCAGGCATTTCTCGTTTAAACCGGAATACGCAAGAATTACTTACGCAGGCCGAGTTTAGCGATCAGATCGCGGTAACGGTTTGCGTCTTTGTTCTTCAGGTAAGCCAGCAGGGACTTACGACGGTTCACCATCATGATCAGGCCACGGCGGGAGTGGTGATCCTTGGAGTGCGCCTTGAAGTGGGTGTTCAATTCGTTGATGCGTGCGGTCAGCAGAGCAACTTGCACTTCTGGGGAGCCGGTGTCGTTTTGGGCACGGGCGTTGTCGGCGATAATGGCCGACTTGTTGATGTTTTCAACAGACATTTTCTTACCTTTCACATGCGATGAACGGAGTCTTGCAACCCTGGACATCGTGAACATCGTTAAATAAAAATCCAGCCGGAAGGCCAGACACGGGAGTATAACCGAAAATCGGGGACGGAACACGTTTTTTCTCAAGGCGAAAAGGGGCGCCGCGGGGCACACTCCTCCTATGCCAAGACACGCCCGCATCGTTCTTCCCGGCCATCCCGTCCACCTGATCCAGCGTGGCCACAACAAGCACGCTTGTTTCTTTGAAGACAACGATTACCATGGCTACCTGCACTGGCTGAAACGCTGCGCGGACGAGAGCGGCTGCGATGTGCATGCCTATGCCCTGATGACCAATCATGTGCACCTGGCGCTCACGCCGCATGCACATGACAGCCTGGCGCAGCTGATGAAGTCGCTGAACCAACATTACGTCGCATACATCAACCGCACTCGCAGCCGGACGGGCACCCTGTGGGAGGGGCGCTTCAAGTCGTGTTTATTGCATGACAACGCCTATTTCCTGACCTGTATGCGCTACATCGAACTCAACCCCGTGCGGGCGGGTATGGCCCTACATCCTCGCCATTACCGCTGGTCGAGCTATCGTGCCAATGCCGAAGGGGCACTCGATCCGCGCATCGTGCCCCACCCCGTCTATTTAGCTTTGGGAAACACGCGGGCCGGACGCGAAGCAGCCTACCAGGGACTTTTCAAGGACGAGATTGACAAAGAAGCAATGCAGCGACTGCGCCTGGCCACCAACAGCAACCACATCCTTGGCACACCAGAGGCGATCGAGGCGCTATCTGCGATGCTGGGGCGGCGCATAGTCCCAGGCCACCCCGGCCGGCCGCGCAAGCTCGCCGAATAAAATAAACCTGTTACGTCCCCATTTTTAAGTCGTCGTACCAGATGCCGTACTTGTCGCCTTGCCAGGTGAGCAACTGGAACAGGTAGGCATTGGCCAGCATGATCAGCCCGCCCACCAGGGCGGCTTCGCTGAACAGGCCACCGAGGCAGCCCAGGAAACCGCTGATGTGCGAGGCCATCATCACGCGGCGGGCGACCGCGCGCTGGATGGGCTTGTTGTCGAGGAAGTTGGTCATGAACCATAACTTCACCCAAATGGATAGCTTGCCCCAGTTCTCGGAACTCTTGTCGACCATGAATTTCTCCTGTTTAAGGGTTGAAACTTCGATGTCGAGCGCGGCTGCAAGGCATTTCAATGATTCCAGGCTGGCCGTGTGGCCACTCTCTATGCGCTGGATCGTGCGCACGTTCAGGCCGGACATCTGTGCCAGTTGATCCTGGGACAGGCTGCGGCTGATGCGGATTTGCTTGAGAATCATTCGGTTGCCTTCAACGCTCGTGGAGTTCCAATGTGGCCGAAATTCACGGCTGTCGGTGACGAAATGCCCCCGACTTTCGCCCGACAGTACCTGGCGGCAGCCGGGCGCAGCGTCTTAGTCCTTGATTTCCAGGGCGCGGTTGAGGCTGAGCGCGGCCAGCGAGCCGGCGGCGCCGGACAGCAGGTACAGGCTGACGTACGCCAGGCCGAAATTGGCGGACAGCCCAAGCGCGACCAGCGGGGCGAACGCGGCGCCCACCAGCCAGGCCAGGTCGGACGTGAGCGCGGCGCCGCTGTAGCGGAAGCGGCTTTCGAAGTTGGCCGTCACGGCGCCGGCGGCCTGGCCGTAAGACAGGCCCAGCAGGGCGAAGCCGAGCAGGATGAACACGGTCTGCCCCAGGTCGCCGCCTTGCATCAGCAGCGGCACGAAGCCGCTGAACACGCCAATCATGATGGCCAGCGTCCCCAGCGTGCGGCGGCGGCCAATGCGGTCGGCGATCCAGCCGGAGGCGACGATGCCGCCGGCGGCAATGACGGCGCCGGCGATCTGGATTACGAGGAATTCGCTGACCGAGCGTTCCGAGTACAGGGAAATCCAGGACAGCGGGAACACCGTCACCAGGTGGAACAGCGCGTAGCTGGCCAGCGCGGCCAGGGCGCCGATCACCACGTTGCGCCCTTGCGACTTGAGCAGTTCGCCGACGTCGGTCGGCTGCAGTTCGCGTTCTTCCAGCAGGCGTGCGTATTCCTTGGTCGATACGAGACGCAGCCGCGCAAACAGGGCCACCACGTTGATCGCAAACGCGACGTAGAACGGGTAGCGCCAGCCCCAGGCGAGGAAATCTTCGGAGGCCAGGCTCGCCAGCAGAATGGCGAACAGGCCGGCGGCAATGATGAAGCCGGTCGGCGCGCCGAGCTGGCCCAGCATCGCATACCAGCCGCGCTTATGTTGCGGGGCATTCAGCGCCAGCAGCGACGGCAGGCCGTCCCATGAGCCGCCGAGGGCAATGCCCTGGCCGAAGCGCAGTATTGCCAACAAGGCAATGGCGGCCAGGCCCATGTCCGAGTACGTCGGCAGGAAGGCCATGCCGGCCGTGGAGACGCCGAGGAGGAATAGCGCTGCCGTGAGCTTGGCTTCGCGCCCGAAGCGCTGCTGCAGCGACATGAAGGTCACCGTGCCCAGCGGCCTTGCCACGAATGCAAAAGAAAAGATCAGGAAGGAGTACAGCATCCCGTCCAGGCGCGAGGCGAACGGGAAGAACACCGTCGGGAAGACCAGCACCGAGGCGATGGCATACACGAAAAAGTCGAAATACTCGGATGCGCGGCCAATCACGACGCCGACGGCGATTTCGCCGGGGGCGATGCGCTGTTTGGCTGTGTTGGCCGGCGTGGGAATGCCGTGGGCCGGTACGGTCAGGCTTTGCATGGTTGGGTCTCCTATCTCCGCCGGGCGCAGTTATCACCGGCACTTATTACTGTTATCTAGCCTGCTGGTAGGACAATATGTCCAATCGCGCGCGCTGTCCAGTTTCAATAAAGTATCAAAATCTTGATCCAGGACATTGAATCTTCCGCATGCCTATCATACTGCTTCTTCTCTTGGCCGCCTGCCTGACAGGCTGCGACACCATCGTCATGAACCCGGCCGGCGATATCGCCAAGCAACAGGCCCAGCTTGTGACCGTCTCCACCTTGCTGATGCTGCTCATCATCGTGCCGGTCATCGCGCTCACGGTGCTGTTCGCCTGGCGTTACCGCAAAAACAACACCAAGGCCACCTACACGCCGGACTGGGACCATTCGACCCAGCTGGAACTGGTGATCTGGGGCGCGCCGCTGCTGATCATCATCGTGCTGGGCCTGCTGACCTGGATCAGCACCCACTTGCTCGACCCTTACCGTCCTCTCAGCCGGATCGACGAGAACCGTCCCCTGCCCGCTGCGCACAAGCCGCTGGTGGTGCAGGTGGTGGCCTTGGACTGGAAGTGGCTGTTCATCTATCCGGAACAGGGCATTGCCACCGTCAACGAGCTGGTGACCCCGATCGATACGCCGATCCGCTTCAAGATCACCGCGTCGACGGCAATGAACTCCTTCTACATTCCGGCCTTGGCCGGCCAGATCTACGCCATGCCGGGCATGGATACCACGCTCAACGCGGTGCTGAACAAGCCTGGCGTGTACGAGGGCTTCTCGGCCAACTATAGCGGCGCCGGCTTCTCGCACATGCGCTTCAAGTACCACGGCGTGTCCAGCGGCGAGTTCGACGCCTGGGTTGCCAAGACCAAGGCCGCCGGCGGCACGCTGGACCGCGCGGGCTACCTGGCGCTGGAAAAACCGAGCGAGCGCGATCCGGTGCGCCGTTTCGGCGGCGTCGAGTCCGAGCTGTACACGGCGATCATCAACCGCTGCGTCGAGCCGGGCGCGGCCTGCATGGCCCAGACCATGGCGGACGATGCCATGCGCGTGCGCAAGGCCATCGCCAAGAAGGAAATGGAGGCGCGCCTGTGCACGCCGAACGACGCGTACGCCGAGGCGCCTGCCGCGCAGCAGACCGTCGCCCTTGTCTCAACTCCTAGCAAGAAATGAATATGGAAAACCACACCAACCTGACCCACCCGATCCTGGGCCGGCTGAGCTGGGACGCGATCCCCTACCATGAGCCTATCCTGGTGGCCACCTTTGCCATGGTGGTGCTGGGCGGCCTGGCCGTCACGGGCGCCATGACGCGCTACCGCCTGTGGGGCTCGCTCTGGCGCGACTGGATCACCAGCATCGACCACAAGAAGATCGGCATCATGTACATGGTGCTCGGCCTGGTCATGCTGCTGCGCGGCTTTGCCGATGCGCTGATGATGCGCATGCAGCAGGCCATGGCCTTTGGCGAAAACATGGGCTACCTGCCGCCGCACCACTATGACCAGATCTTCACCGCGCACGGCGTGATCATGATCTTCTTCGTCGCCATGCCGTTCGTGACGGGCCTGATGAACTACGTGGTGCCGCTGCAGATCGGCGCGCGCGACGTGGCCTTCCCCTTCCTGAACAACTTCTCCTTCTGGATGACGGCCTTCGGCGCCGGCCTGACCATGGTGTCGCTGTTCGTCGGCGAGTACGCCAAGACCGGCTGGCTGGCGTATCCGCCGCTGTCGGGCATCCTGGGCAGCCCGGATGTGGGGGTGGATTACTACATATGGTCATTGCAGGTGGCCGGGGTCGGGACATTGCTATCAGGGGTCAACCTGATCGCCACCATCGTCAAGATGCGCGCGCCGGGCATGACCCTGATGAAGATGCCGGTCTTTACCTGGACTTCGCTATGCACCAACGTGCTGATCGTGGTGACCTTCCCGGTCCTGACCGCCGTGCTGGCCATGCTGTCGATGGACCGCATGCTGGGCACCCATTTCTTCACGCCTGAAATGGGCGGCGACGCCATGCTGTACGTGAACCTGATCTGGATCTGGGGCCATCCGGAGGTCTACATCCTGATCCTGCCGATCTTCGGCGTGTTCTCGGAAGTGGTGTCGACCTTCTCCGGCAAGCGCCTGTTCGGCTATTCGTCGATGGTGTACGCGACCGTGGTGATCACCATCCTGTCCTACCTGGTCTGGCTGCACCACTTCTTCACCATGGGCTCCGGCGCCAGCGTGAACTCCTTCTTCGGCATCACGACGATGATCATTTCGATCCCGACCGGCGCCAAGATCTTCAACTGGCTCTTCACCATGTACCGCGGCCGCATCCGCTTCGAGCTGCCGATGATGTGGGCGGTCGCCTTCATGGTCACCTTCGTCATCGGCGGCATGACCGGC
>JAJTCO010000125.1 GCA_021323265.1 Pseudoduganella sp.
GTTCAAGGTCTTCTCCGGCGCCGCCAACATGAAGAACGGCCGCGTGGTCGGCATGCGCGTGCCGAAGGGCGCCGACATGCCGCGTTCGGAAATCGACGCGTACACCCAGTTCGTCGCCATCTACGGCGCCAAGGGCCTGGCGTACATCAAGGTCAACGAGAAGGCCAAGGGCCGCGACGGCCTGCAGTCCCCGATCGTGAAGAACATCCACGACGAAGCGCTGGCCAAGATCCTGGAAATGACCGGCGCGCAAGACGGCGACCTGATCTTCTTCGGCGCCGACAAGGCCAAGGTGGTCAACGATGCGATCGGCGCGCTGCGCGTGAAGATCGGCCACTCCGAGTTCGGCAAGAACGCCGGCCTGTTCAACGACGTGTGGGCCCCGCTGTGGGTGATCGACTTCCCGATGTTCGAATACGACGAGGAAGAAGACCGCTGGACTGCCACCCACCACCCGTTCACTTCGCCAAAAGACGGCCACGAGGACATGCTGGAAACCAATCCGGGTGCATGTATCGCCAAGGCCTACGACATGGTGCTGAACGGCTGGGAACTGGGCGGCGGCTCGATCCGTATCCACCGCGAAGAAGTGCAGTCGAAAGTGTTCCGCGCACTGAAGATCGACGCCGAAGAAGCGCGCCTGAAGTTCGGCTTCCTGCTGGACGCGCTGCAGTACGGCGCGCCGCCGCACGGCGGCCTGGCCTTCGGCCTGGACCGCATCGTGACCTTGATGACCAAGTCCGATTCGATCCGCGACGTGATCGCCTTCCCGAAAACCCAGCGCGCCCAGTGTCTGCTGACCCAGGCCCCGTCGGCCGTGGACGAGAAGCAGCTGCGCGAACTGCACATCCGCCTGCGTGCGGCTGAGCCAAAAGTCGCCGGCTAAAACCCGGTAAAGCAGGGTCAGGCCCAAGGGCCCGACCCTGCCCGGCGGCCGTCGCGTGCTGGGGTCAGACCCTCGGGTCTGACCCAGGTTTACCGGGTCAAGATGAAGCCCTACAAAATCCCCGAATCCGTCCTGGTGGTGATCCACACCGCCGACATGGAAGTCCTGCTGATCGAGCGCGCCGACAAGGCCGGCTATTGGCAATCCGTCACCGGCTCCAAGGACGCCGCCGACGAACCCCTGATCACCACCGCCACCCGCGAACTGTTCGAAGAAACCGGCATCGTCGCCGACGGCAAGGACATCGTGCTGCGCGACTGGGGCCTGCAAAACATCTACGAAATCTACCCCGTCTGGCGCCACCGCTACGCGCCCGGCGTGACGCACAACCTCGAACACATCTTCAGCGTGCAGGTGCCGCGCAACGTGCCCGTCATGCTCAGCCCGCGCGAACACACCGCGCACGTCTGGCTGCCTTACCTGGAAGCGGCCGACCGCTGCTTCTCGCCCTCGAACGCAGAAGCCATCCTCCAGCTGCCCCAGCACTTGTAACTTGCAATTTGCTTGGCGCTCGCATCGTGCGCGTTTGGCTATAATCGGCTGATCGACTGTTTAACAGGGAGGGGAGGGCCATGCCGGAGACTCAGGATATCCTTCTGGAGCAGCTGCAGATAGGCCTGTACGTCCATCTCGACCTGAAATGGTTTGAGCACCCGTTTGCCTTCAGCCATTTCAAGATCAAGTCGCAGGAACAGATCCACCAGTTGCGCAGCCTGGGCTTGCGCACGATCCGCATCGATCCGGCCTTGAGCGACGTGCAGCCGGCCCCGCTGGCCGCCAGCGCGGCGGCCGCTGCCGCCGCCGCGCCACCGCCGCCGCCGGCGCCGGCGCCCGAGTCGCCCGAGCTTGCCGCCAAACGCGCCATGATGGAACGCATGCGCCAGCAGCGCGACAATGCGGCGCGCATCGAGCACGCGTTTGTCGACACCGCGCGCGCCATGAAGGATCTGGAAAAGAGCATCTTTGCCCGCCCGACCGAGAACCTGCAGCGCGCCAGCGAGATGATCGGCAAGATCGCCGACTCCATCCTCAGCGCACCGGAGCTGGCCATCCACGTGATGGGCGACCGCACCGGCGCCGAAGAAATCTACGTGCACTCGCTGAACGTCACCATGCTGTCGATGATGATTGCGCGCGACATCAAGCTGCCGCGCGAAGTGGCGGGCGCGCTGGGCATCGGCGCCATGTTCCACGACATCGGCGTGCGCAACATTCCGGATCGGGTGCTCAGCAAGACGGAGCCGTGGACGCATTCGGAACAGAACATGTACGAGACGCACTGCGCCGTCGGCACGGAGATGGCGCAGCAGCTCAAGTTCCCGCCGGCAGCCGTGGCGATCGTGCGCGACCACCACGAAATGTTTGACGGCAGCGGCTACCCGCAGCACCAGAAAGGCGAGGGCATCGGCATCCTGGCCCGCATCGTGGCCATTGCCAATTACTACGACCGCCTGTGTAACCCGATCAACGGCATGCCCGGCTTGACGCCGCACGAGGCGCTGTCGCTGATGTTCGCCAAGAACCGCGGCAAGTTCGACCCGAAACTGCTGCAGGTATTCATCCGTTGCCTGGGCGTGTACCCGCCGGGGACGATCGTGCAACTGTCGAACGGCGCCACCGGGATGGTCGCCACCATCAATACCGTCAAGCCGAACAAGCCGGAACTGGTGGTGTACGAGCCCGGCGTGCCGCGCGAAGACGCCATCATGGTCGACATGGAGCGGGAGAGTGACCTGAACATCGTGCGCGCCATCAAGCCATCGCAAGTGCCCAAGGATATTTACGCCTACCTCAGCCCGCGCCGCCGGGTCA
Organism: Pseudoduganella sp.; assembly: GCA_021323265.1. Lineage (GTDB taxonomy): Bacteria > Pseudomonadota > Gammaproteobacteria > Burkholderiales > Burkholderiaceae_D > Rugamonas. Next base: position 2,759 of record JAJTCO010000125.1, read on the forward strand.
GCTATTACTTCGACGCCACCAAGGGTGGCCAGGGGGCTGCCGGGTGATCTCCGAACTCCGTCAGTTGATGCTCGACCACAGCCCGCACATGATGCTGCTGGTCGATCCCGTCGACCTGCGCATCATCGTCGCCAACAAGGTGGCCGAGCAGGTGCTGGGCTATACCTCGCCGCAGATGATGGAGATGCTCATCACCGATATCGAAAGCTCGCTGCAGGACGTGTTTTACTGGGAGGACGTGCGCGGTGGCCATTTCCAGGACATCGACGCGCAGGAAGGCGAATACCAGCGCGTCGACGGCACGCAGATCCTGGTCATGAAATCGTTGCGCGTGCTGCGCCATGGCGAGCGCTGGCTGATCCTGATCCTGGCGCGCGACGTGCGCCAGGAGCGCAAGGTCGAGGACGTGCTCGAGCAAACCCTGTCGCAACTGCGCACGACGCTGGAGGCGACCGGCAACGGCATCCTGGTGATCGACTGGCACAACCAGATCGCCAACATGAACCGCCAGTTCAGCGAGATGTGGAACATCCCGGACGCCTTCCTCAAGAACGGCAACGATGCGGCCATTCTCGAGTTCCTGACGGCGAACGTGGTGGAGCACGAGCTGTGCCGCGAGCGCCTGCTGCAGGTGAGCGACCCGCACGAGACGCTGGACCAGTTGCACCTGCACGACGGCCGCGTGTTCGAATGCCGCTCGCGCCCGCAGTTCCTGGACGAACGGATCATCGGCCGCGTGTTCGGTTTCCTCGACACCACGGAGCGCGTGCACACCGAGCAGGCGCTGCGCGAATCGCGCGACCAGATGGAAAGCAGGGTCCACGAGCGCACGCTGGCGCTGCAGATGGCCAACATCACGCTGGAAACCGAAAAGGCGCGCCAGGCCGAGCTGATACGCAAGCTGGGCGAAGCCCAAAACCAGCTGCTGCAATCGGAAAAGATGGCCTCGATCGGCGTGCTGGCGGCTGGCGTGGCGCACGAAATCAACAATCCGGTCGGCTTCGTCAATTCCAACCTGAGCAGCCTGCAGCGCTACATGCAATCCCTGATGCGCCTGCTCGACGCCTACGAGGCACGCGAAGAACACCTGCCCGCCAGCGACCGCGAAGAACTGTCGGCGCTGCGCAAGGAGATCGACGCCGACTACCTGCGCGAAGACCTGAGCAGCCTGCTGACCGAATCGATGGATGGCCTGGACCGCATCAAGCGCATCGTGCAGGACATGAAGGACTTCTCGCATGTGGGCGGCGGCGACGTGCTGGTGGCGAACCTGGAGACAGGCCTGGACAGCACGCTGAACGTCGTGTGGAACGAACTCAAGTACAAGGCCGAAGTGGTGAAGGAATACGGCGGCGTGCCGGAGATCGAGTGCATTCCTTCGCAATTGAACCAGGTGTTCATGAACCTGCTGATCAATGCCGCCCATGCCATCGAGTCGCGCGGCCGCATTACGTTGCGCACCGCCTACGCCAACGAGATGGTGACCGTGTCCATCAGCGACACCGGCAGCGGCATCGCGGCGGAAAACCTGGGCCGCATCTTCGAGCCGTTCTTTACCACCAAGCCGGTGGGCAAGGGCACGGGGCTGGGTTTGTCGCTGTCCTACAGCATTGTGCAAAAGCACGGCGGGCGCATCGAGGTGGAGAGCGAAGTGGGGCGCGGTACCACCTTCCACGTGATCCTGCCGCGCCAGATGGCGGCCACGCCCACCGAAGACGATGTTGTAAATTGACTAAGCTGCATGCGGTGATTAATATTGCCGCATGAAAAATCTGTTCCTTCATCCGGGCGTCCGGGCCGAAACGCAGCGTCCCGTGGCGGGCGGCACCTGCCATAACTGCCAAGCCACCGTCAGCAGCACGTTCTGTGGCGCGTGCGGACAAAAGGCCAAGGTGCATATCGCCAGCGCGCATGACTTCCTGCACCATTTTGTCGGCCATTACGTCGCTGCGGAAGGCAAGCTGTGGCGCACCCTGGGCTGGCTGATCGCCAAGCCGGGCGCCTTGACGGTGGAGTACATCGCCGGCCGCCGCGGGCAATTCATTGACCCGCTGCGGCTGCTGCTGACGATGTCGCTGTTGATGTTCCTGGTCATGCGCTGGCAGGTCTACCTTCTGCCGCACACGGCACCAGCACCAGCGCCGTCGGTGGCCACGGCCCAGCCCGCCACCGCCGCCCAGGCGCGCATGGTGCATGCGCACGACGGCCAGCTATTCGCGGTGTTCGACCGTGCCAGCGACCGCTTTGCCATCAACTACGGCACGTTCGCGGCGCAGCCTGAACCGGTGCAGGCGGTGCAATTCTGGGAGGCGTGGCTCCGCTTTGGCCCGACTATTATGTTGTGCCTGGTTCCGCTGCTGGCTGCCGTGTTGAAAGTGCTGCACCTGGGCACCGGTTGGCGCTATGGCGAACACCTGGTCTTCATCATGCACGTGCAGACCGTCACGCTGCTGGCCCTGATTGCCACCACCGGCGGCATGCATGGTCCGACCAAGCTGGCCACGCTGTCGGCAATGGCTTTGTACATCCTGCTGGCCATGCGCAAGGTCTATGGGGGTGGCTGGATCGTGCTGTTATTGCGTGCGGGGCTTTTCGGGTATTGCCTGATGGCCAGCTTCGAATGGCTGGTGCGGTTCGCCTTCCTGTTGCGGATGGTCTGACTTCCCTGCCAATGGCCCTGATCTTGCAAATTGACCAAGTTGCGTGGCGCCGTTAAGATGCTGCTCCGCCGACCAACCCGCCCTGCAAGATCATGAAGTACCTGACCCTTGGCCCGCGCGCCAGCGATATTCGCCCCCGGCACGCCGGCAACTGCCACAACTGCCAAGCCTCCGTCACGGAAAAATACTGCGGCCAGTGCGGCCAGAGCGCCAAGCTGCACATCGCCAGCGCGCATGAGTTCCTGCACCACTTGATCGGGCATTACGTGGCCGCCGAAGGCAAGCTGTGGCGCACGCTCGGCCTGCTGCTGGGACGCCCCGGGCAATTGACGCTGGAGTACATTCGCGGCCGCCGCACCCGTTACATCGACCCCTTGCGCCTGCTGCTGACTGTCTCGCTGCTGGTGTTTTCACTGATGAAGCTCACCACCTATCTTGGCTGG
>JAJTCO010000008.1 GCA_021323265.1 Pseudoduganella sp.
GAACTTCATCGTTCGTAAGATCTCGTCCGGCGAAGGCGTTGAGCGTACCTTCCAGCTGTACTCCCCGCTGATCGCTTCGATCGAAGTGAAGCGTCGTGGCGACGTGCGCCGTGCTAAGCTGTACTACCTGCGTGAGCGTTCGGGCAAGTCCGCACGTATCAAGGAAAAGCTGCCAAACCGCAAAGCGGCTCCAGCAGCGTAATCCATACTTCGGTATCGGATTTGGGAAAGGGCGCCTTCGGGCGCCCTTTTTTACTTGAACACTTGCCTCAGCGATTGCGCGTCCAGCAGTATTTCGCTCCAGTGCGCCAGTTGCTCCAGGCTGGCTTTGGCCAGCCGCCTCCTGACCGTCTGCGGCAGGGGGCCGAAGCGCGTGGTGAGCTGCCGCTCGAGCAGGAGCGCTGCACCTTCCCCGCGGCCTTCCTCGCGACCTTCCGCCCGGCCTTCCGCCCGGCCCTCCGCCTTTCCTTCTTTCAGGCCAATCCGCCAACCGTGTTTGCGGCCCTTCTCTTCCGCCTTCGCGATGCGCTGCGCATCATATGGATCGATCCATTCCATCTGATGGGTCCTCCCCAACGATTCAAATGCCCGCCGATAGCGCAATTGCAGCGCTTCAGGCAAGGTCATCATCCAGTTAATCACCTTGAACAAAATAATTATGCGCTTTTTGCTCCAGCCTCGCTGGTAAAGGAGCTTGGTCAGCTGCCACTTGGCGGCGAAGCGCTCCTGCGCTGCGTGGCGGGTTTGCTGGGTGCGCAAGTGCGCCAGGGTAACCAAGGCAAACGGATTGCGGGAAGCCTGCAGTTCAGCATCCCTGCCCGCATAGTCCAGCAATTTGGCGGTGGCAAAGCTGATGCCCATGACCGTGCCCAGCACGCAGTTGTGAAATGCATGGGGGCGCCAGTGTGGATCGTCATCGGCAAGCAGCACGAGACTGGCGACGGGACGTTCGTACTGGTCGAAGATGCGGAAGTTATAGTCGAGCACCCTTAGCGCCAGTGCCTCGTCGCGCTGGGCCTGCACTTCGATGTGCACCAGGATCCACTGCTCGCTGCCATCGAGCAGCCATATGGCGACCAGTTTGTCGGCGACCCGCCCCTCGGGCTGGTCGCCAATGCCCACTTGTGCCAGCTCCTTGTCCAGGAAGCGCGGGCGGCGCGACCAGTCGATCAGCGGGTACAGGTCGCGGTAGAAGAACGCCATGAAGGCGCGAAAGGCGTGCGTGAGGGCTGCCTTCCAGGGCGAGTCATAACGGGCGCGTGGCGGGGTAGGGCGCATTGGCCGAGTCTAATGCGATGGCAGCGCTTTGCGCATTGAGTGAGCGCAAGCATCGTGCGGATTCGGCAGTTGGTACAATGCCGGGTATGCCCAAGACCCCTTTCGATCCGACCCAGCTTCCGATTGAGGCCATCGCCGGCGAGGCGGCCGTGCTGCTGGAGCGCCTGGCGCCCGACTGGTTGCGCCAGCGCTTCGCCGAGCCGCCTGAATGGACGCCGGAACCGTCCGAGCCGCCGCTCGGCCTGCACCGCGGCGCGCCGACGCCGGCTTCCGTGCTGGTGCCGCTGGTCCTGCGCGAGGAGGGGATCCACCTGCTGCTGACGATGCGCACGGCGCACCTGAATGACCATGCCGGCCAGGTCGCCTTTCCCGGCGGGCGCGCCGAGGTAAGCGATGCCGATGCGGTCGATACGGCGCTGCGCGAAACGGAGGAGGAGATCGGCCTCGATCGCCGCCATGTGGACGTGATCGGCACCTTGCCGCTGTATTACACGGGTACCGGCTATGCGGTGACGCCCGTGGTAGGCCTGGTGCGGCCACCATTCGAGCTGCGCGCCGACCCATTCGAGGTGGCGGAGATCTTCGAAGTGCCGTTCGGCTACCTGATGGATGGCGCCAACCACCAGCGCCTGGCGGCCGAACTGCCGAATGGCCGCCGCACGTTCTACGCAATGCCGTACCAGAATTATTTTATCTGGGGCGCGACGGCGGGCATGCTGCGCAACCTGTTTCATTTCTTGCGCGCATAAGCTATCGTAGCGGGCATTGTGGTACTGCTAATCAAAGGATTTAGATGACTTTTCTCTCCATTCTCGTGGCCTTGTTGTTTGAACAATTGAAGCCCTTGCGTGCGGACAACCCGATCTGGGCGGAAATCAAGCGCCTGGCCGTGCGCATGGAGCAATGGTTCAACGCCGGGCATGCGAGCCATGGCCGCATGGGCTGGTTCCTGATGATCGGCGCGCTGACCCTGCCGGCAGGCCTGGTGTACTGGCTGCTGCTGCGCTACAACCTGGTGCTGGCCGCGTTTGCGTGGAATGTGCTGATCGTCTACCTGACGCTGGGCTTTCGCCATTACAGCCATTACTTCACCTCGATCCAGCTGGCGCTGAACGCGGGCGATGAAAGCCAGGCCCGTGCGTTGCTGGCCGAGTGGTGCAAGGTCGATACCGTGGGCATGGAGGTGAGCGAGATTTCCCGCGTCGCGGTGGAGAAGGCGCTGGTCACGACGCACCGCAACGTGTTCGGCGTGTTCTTCTGGTTCCTGATGCCGCTCGGCCCTTGCGGCGCGATCCTGTACCGCGTGTCCGAGTATCTGGCACGCGCCTGGAACGAGCCGGAACACATGCGCCACGAAGCCTTCGGCCAGTTCGCCGCCACGGCCTTCTACTGGATCGATTGGGTTCCCGCGCGCCTGACCGCCGTGGCCTTTGCGGTGGTGGGCAATTTCGAGGATGCGATTTACGCCTGGCGTAACTTCGCCCACCGCTGGAAGGACGAAGCCATCGGCATCATCCTGGCCGCCGGTGGCGGCGCCATGGGCGTGCGCCTGGGCACCCCGAATGAAAACGCGGCCAAGATCATCCCGTCCGATGCGGCCACGGTCGACATCAGCGACATGGAGGTGGACCAGCTGCCGGGCGACGAACCGGGCGTGCGGGCCCTGCAAAGCACGGTCGGACTGGTGTGGCGCGCGTTGCTGCTGTGGATGATGTTGCTGCTTCTGCTGTCCGGAGCCGTGTGGCTGGGCTAAAATGGCCTGACGCCGGAACCCCGTTCAGGTCTTCTATAAGATATAATACTGGGGTTCCTCACAGCAACTTGGTTTCAGGTATATGGCCAGCGAGTTCTTCATTCTTGGGCTTACCACCGACGGCAAGCAATTCCGTCCCAGCGACTGGGCGGAACGACTGGCTGGCGTCCTCGCTTGCTTCCGCCCGGAAGGCTCCGGCGGCCGCCATGCCCACCTCCAGTTCTCGCCCTACGTCACGCCAACCGTCGTCAATGGCATCAAGGCCGTCGTGGTCAACGAGGGCCTGCGCGAAATCCAGCCCATGGCGTACAACTTCGTCAAGGAATTCGCCAAGGACAACAAGCTGCAGGTGGTGGAAGCGTGCCTGCTACCTGACGAGAAGGCCTGACTTGTCGTAGCATAGGTGTTTTGCCAATATGAGCAGGACACCATGCATATCCGCATTGTCGCAGCGCTGCTGCTGACCGCATCTACCTCCTTCGCGCAGACCCTGCCCGCCGGCGTGGCCAAGGGCCCTTCGGTCGAAGGCATCACCGAATACCGCCTGCCCAACGGACTCAAGGTCCTGCTGTTTCCCGACGCGTCCAAGCCCACCGTCACCGTCAACGTGACTTACCTGGTCGGCTCGCGCCATGAGAACTACGGCGAGACGGGCATGGCCCACTTGCTGGAACACCTGATGTTCAAGGGCGCGCCGCGCCACCGCAACATCCCGCAGCAATTCTCCGAGCGCGGCATGGACTACAACGGCACCACCTCGCTCGATCGCACCAACTATTACGAGGTGTTCCAGGCCAGCCCGGAAAACCTGAAATGGGCGCTGGACATGGAGGCCGAGCGCATGACGAAGTCCTTCATCGCCAAGAAGGACCTGGACTCGGAAATGACCGTGGTGCGCAACGAGTACGAGAGCGGCGAGAACAGCCCGTTCGAAGTGCTGTACAAGCGCATGGAGAGCATTGCCTACGACTGGCACAGCTACGGCCGTTCCACCATCGGCAACCGCAGCGATATCGAGAATGTGCGCATCGAGAACCTGCAGGCCTTCTACCGCACCTACTACCAGCCGGACAATGCGGTGCTGCTGGTGGCGGGCAAGTTCGATGCGTCGCAGACGCTGTCCTGGATCAGCAAGACCTTCGGCGCCATTCCCAAGCCCAAGCGCAAGCTGCCGCAGTTCTGGACCGTGGAGCCGACGCAGGACGGCGAGCGCAGCTTCGCCGTGCGGCGCAAGGGCGACGTGCAGATCGTGCTGGTGGGGTACAAGATTCCGTCCGGCCTGCATCCGGACGCCGACCCGCTGGCCTTCATGAACCAGGTGCTGGGCGACACGCCCAACGGCCGCCTGCACAAGCAGTTGGTGGAGAGCGGCAAGGCGGCGCAAGTGTTTGCCTTCAGCCAGCCGGGCTTCGCGCCCAGCCTGCAAGTGTTTGGCGCCGTGGTGAAGATGGGGCAGCCGGTGGAGCCGGTGCGCGACGAACTGATCGCGGCGGTGGAGGGCTTTGCCAAGGCCGCGCCCAGCGCCGAGGAAATGGAGCGCGCGCGGCGCGAGTTCAGCAACGCGATCGAGAAGGCGCTGAACAATCCGCAGCAGGTGGGCGTGGCGCTGAGCGAGCATATCGCGCTGGGCGACTGGCGCCTGCTGTTCCAGGGGCGCGACGGCCTGGGCGCGATCAGCGCGGCCCAGGTGGCCGAGTCGGCGGGGCGCTACCTCAAGCGCGACAACCGCGTGGTGGGCCATTTCGTGCCGGACGACGCGCCGCAGCGCGCGGAAATCGGGGCGGCGCCCACGGCGGCCGAACTGCTCAAGGACTACCGGGGCAAGGCCGGCGCGCTGACGTCGGAAGTGTTCGATCCGAGCCAGGACAACATCATGGCGCGCACCGAGCTCGCGCAGCTGGGCGGCCTGAAGCTGGCGCTGCTGCCCAAGCGCAACCGCGGCGAGACGGTGGCGCTGGACCTGCGCCTGCATTGGGGCGACGAGAAGAACCAGTTCGGGCAGCAGGTGGTGGCGGCGGCGGCCGACCAGATGCTCACGCGCGGCACCAGCAAGTATTCGCGCGCGCAGCTGGCCGATGCGATGTCGAAGCTGAAGATGACGGGCAGCCTGTACCAGTTCGAAACGACGCGCGAACACCTGGCGGCGGCGCTGCGCCTGCAGGCGCACGTGTTGAAGGAGCCGGCGTTCCCGGCAGCCGAATTCGAGCAGATGCGCCAGCAGTGGCTGGTGGGCCTGGAAGCGTCGCGCAACGATCCGCAGGCGATGGCCGGGCGCGCGCTGGCGGAGTATTTCGACCACTGGCCCAAGGGTGATCCGCGCAGCGTGATGACGCTGGACGAGCAGGTGGCGGCGATCAAGGCGCTCAAGCTGGAGGACGTGAAGGCTTACCATGCCGCCTTCTATGGCGCTTCGCGCGGCGAGCTGTCGGTGGTGGGCGACTTCGACAAGGCCGAGCTGGTGAAGGTGGCCGGCGAGGAGCTGGCCGGCTGGCAGAGCAAGGCTTCCTACGCGCCCATCCTGGACCGGCACGTCGACAAGCCCGCCACGCGCGTGACGCTCGATGCGCCGGACAAGGAGAACGGCATGTTCGCGGCGCGCCTGAACATCGCGCTGCGCACCGACCATCCCGACTACCCAGCGCTGGAACTGGCCAACTTCATCTTCGGCGACGGCGGCCTGAAATCGCGCCTGATGGACCGCATCCGCCAGAAGGACGGGCTGTCCTACGGCGGCGGCTCCGCCCTCGACGCCGGCGACCTGGACGACGCGGGCGGCTTTACCATCGAAGCGATCGCCGCGCCGCAGAACATGGTCAAGCTGGAGGCGGCCATCCGCCAGGAGCTGGAGCGCGCCGTCAAGCAGGGCTTCACCGCGGCGGAAGTGGCGGGCGCCAAGTCCGGCCTGATGCAGCAGCGCCTGCAGAACCGCTCCAAGGACGACGTGCTGGCCGGCGCCTGGTCGCGCTTCCGCTACCTGGGCCGCACCTTCTTGTGGAGCAAGGAGCACGAGGCAAAGCTGAAGGCGCTCACGGCGCAGCAGGTGAGCGCCGCCTTCCGCAAGCACATCGACCCGGCCCGGTTGTCGGTGGTGATCGCCAGCGACGCGGCGAAAGCCAAGCGCTAAGGCGTACTGAGTTCGGCGACGAAGTCGTACATGTCGCCGCGGAAGATGGAGCGGCAAAATTCCACGGCGCGCCCGTCGCGCAGGAAGCCGAGGCGTTCCACCGCCAGGCCGGCGTCGCCTTCCCTGGCCTGCAGCAGGCGCGCCTGCTCGCCCGTCAGCAGCAGGGCGGACAGGCGCTGCAGCGCGCGCACCGGGCGGTTGCCCGCCGCCTCCAGCGCCTCGTACATCGAAACATCCACCGCTTCCAGCGCGGGCAGGGCGCTGGCCACGATGGTGGCGTATTCCACGCACATCGGCACGTCGTCGGCAAAGCGGATGCGGTGATAGCGGTACACCGGCGCGCCCGGGCTCAAACGCAGGCGCAGCGCTTCCTCCGGCGTCACCGTGCCCTGCGACTTCTTCAGCCACACGCTGCGCGGCGTGCGCCCGCGCGAGCGCATGTCTTCCGAGAAGGACGTGAGCTTGGCGAAATTCTTTTCGATGCGCGTGTTGATGAAGTTGCCCGAGCCGGGACGGCGCACCAGCAAGCCTTCCTCCACCAGGCCGTCGATCGCCTTGCGCACCGTGATGCGGGAAATATTCAGGTCGGCCGCCAGCACGCGCTCGGCGGGCAGGGCCTCCTCCGGGCCGTACAGCTGGGAATTGATCGCTTCGCGCAGGGCGCGCTGCAGCAGCTGGTACAGCGGTTGGCTACTGGTCTGCACCAGGTCGGCCATGATCTGCGCGAGCGTTGTCATCGAGTCTCCCGTTGTAGTGCGGCTGATAATACCAAAAAAAGACCTTCTGACCAGAGGTATGCATTGCGTTCTATCAACGCCTCCCATGAGATAGCGCTATCACGGGCCTTTTCTAGGCAAAGTGGTATGTCTTTTCAGTACAACATGTGAAAAAAATATGAAAATTGGTAGTGTTCTGGTATTCGATCGGGGTATATTGGCGTCCAATTGGTTTTAAACGTGGTTTTCGTCAAAGGTACTATCAGACCGGGCTTTGAGACAGGCCCATACTTAGGGGGAGTAAATGAACCGCAATATGACACCGATCGCGACCGCAGTCGCCATCCTGATCGCCACCACTGGCATGGCGCAAGCGCAGCAGGCAGCTCAGGTTCCGGAGCCGAGCGTCGTGATCGTGACTGGCGTGCGTGCAGCACTCGCACAATCGATCAACCAGAAGCGCAATGCCGACTCGCTGGTTGAAGTGATCACCGCAGAAGACGTGGGCAAGATGCCGGACAAGAGCGTGGCCGACTCGCTGCAGCGCGTGCCTGGCGTGTCCGTGGCGACCGCGGGCGGCGCCGAAGGCGGCTTTGGCGAGAACGACCGCGTCAGCCTGAAGGGCACGCCCTCCAACCTGGCGCTGACCACCCTGAACGGCCATACGGTGTCCAGCGGCGACTGGTATATCTCCAACATCACCAACGGCGGCCGCTCGGTCAGCTATTCGATGTTCCCGTCCGAACTGATCGGCCGTGTCACCGTGAACAAGTCGTCCCAGGCCAACCTGATCGAAGGCGGCGCTTCCGGTAATGTGGACATCGAAACGCGCAAGCCGCTGAGCTTCAAGAACCCGCTGACCCTGATGGGCGCCGTGACCGGCGTCTACAGCGAAGGCTCGAAGAAGACCGACGCGCAGTTCAGCGCCCTGGGCAACTGGAAGAATGAACAGAACAACGTGGGCGTGCTGGTCCAGGTGTTCGACGAAAAGCGCACGCTGCGCCGCATCGGCCAGGAATTCCTGTGGTGGGACAAGATCTCCAGCGGCTATGCGCCGCAGTGGGTGGCGGCCAATCCCGAAGTGAACGGCAAGTGGCTCTCGCTGCTGACCGGTACCGCCATGTTCAACCAGGAGCGCGAACGCAAGGGCGGCATGATCGACCTGCAGGTCAAGGTCAACAAGGAATTCGACTTCGACATCAATGCCTTCTACACCCGCCTGGACGCGGACAACGTCAATGCCAACTTCATGCTGGCACCATACCAGCCGCTGACCAACAACTGGTCCGGCGTGGGCGGCGTCATCCCGTCCAAGTGGACCGTCACCGGCGACACCATCACGTCGATCACCTTCCCGAGCACCTGCCCGGTGGCGGACTGCTCGAAGATGGGCCCTTCGGTGCAGGACATCATCGCCCGTCCCGGCTCCTATAGCGATTCCAAGTTCGTCAACTTCGACTTCAACTACCGCCCCAACCAGGACTTGAAGTTCAAGGGCCAGGTCGGCACCACCCGCGGCACCGGCTACGCGCGCGACTATGGCTACGAGGCATGGCTGGCCTATTCCGGCAGCAGCCTGACCACCTATGGCCTGGATGCCCCGGCCACCGTGACCGTGGACAACGCCGCCACCTTCAACCCGCGCACGGGCGCCGACTTCTTCGGCGGCTGGGCTTCGGACGTGACCGCGAAGGACAAGGAAACCTACGGCCAGATCGACGGCCAGTACAAGACCCAGTGGGACAGCGTGCCGACCCTGCACTTCGGCCTGCGTACCGCGGACCACGAGCGCTCCCTGACCTGGCTGGGCGGCACCGTGGCGCCAGCCGGTTCGCAGTTGGCCAACCGTCCTACCGGCTTGACCAACTTCCCGAACAGCCCACTGCCTAACCTGTTGAACAAGGCCTGGACCTTCGACGCCGCGTCGATGAAGGCCTGGGGCGACAAGTACGTGACCTTCAACAACCACGCCTACCAGAGCGAATTCCTGATCAAGGAAAAGGCGCACGCAGCGTACGTGATGGGTGACCTGGACTTTGGCAACATCGGCGGCAATATCGGCGTGCGCTTCGTGCAGACCAAGATCGACGTCGACAACGGCTCGCCGAACAACGTGTGGAAGCCGGTGCACAGCTCCAACACCTACAACGACTTCCTGCCAAGCATCAACCTGCATACCGAACTGGCGCCGGACGTGAAACTGCGCGGTGCCGCAAGCCGCACCCTGGCACGTCCCGACTTCGGTTCGCTGGGCGCGCTGAGCCTGAACGACCTGACCTTCTCCGGTTCCGGCGGCAATCCGAACCTGCGTCCGATCATGTCGAACAATGTCGATGTGGGCCTGGAGTGGTACTTCCTGCCGAAGTCCCTGCTGGGCATGAACATCTACAACATGAACATGGGTTCCTACGTGACCTTCGGTTCGTCGCAGGCGGACTTCTTCAACCAGTCCGTCGGCCGTGTCACCACCTACAACATGAGCGCCGCGGTGAACACCAAGGCCCGTGTGCGCGGCGTGGAACTGCAGTACGTGCAGGACTTCGGCAACGGCTTCGGCGTGAACGCGAACTACACCTACGCCGACGGCAAGGAAACCGCCAAGGCGCCGAAGTCGGCGTGCGCGGACCTGGGCGACTGCAGCATGATCGGCACCTCGAAGAACTCCTACAACCTGGGCGTGTACTACGAGACCAGCAAGTTCAGTGCGCGCGTCAACTACAGCTTCCGTTCGGCTTTCCTGAATGGTCTGGACCGCAACAGCGCAATCTACCAGGATGATGTCGGCACCCTGTCCGCCGCCTTCAACTACAACCTGAGCGAGAACCTGACCTTGTCGCTGGAAGGCAAGGACCTGAACGATCCGACCCTGAAGTCTTACGCCACCAGCAAGAACCAGCCACGCGCGTTCTACAAGAACGGCAAGCAACTGTTCTTCGGTGTGCGCGGCAAGATGTAATTCTCCCTGAAGTGAGACTTGCGGCAGGGTTCCTCCGGGGCCCTGCCTTTTTTGTATCCGGAGTTTGAAATGCGACAGATTCTCCTGGCGGCGCTGGCCGCCATCGGCGCGGCAGCCTTGCCGGCCAGTGCGCTGGCGGCCCCTGCCGCGGTCAGCGGCCCTTACAAGTACCTCTCCCCATGGGATCCAGCGCACGGCGTCCAGACCTGGGCCTTCGCCAGCGGCGAGTGCGGCCAGGAACGCTGGGGTGGGCTCGATGGCGCCGAGGTGGCTGCCGCCAACGTGGCGCGCTTCGTGCAGGCCGGCGTGGGCTACATCGTTTCCACGGGCGGGCAGGGCAACATCTTCACCTGTGCCACCGATGCGGGCATGGAAGCTTTCGTCTCGCGCTACAAATCGGCGCAGCTGATCGGCTTTGACTTCGATATCGAGCATGGCCAGACGCCGGCGCAGATCGATTCGCTGGTGCAGCGCATCGCCCACGTGCAGAAGACGCATCCGGGCTGGCGCTACAGCTTCACCATCGCCACCCATGCTGCATCCGACGGCAGCCGGCGCAGCCTGAACGCCACTGGCGAGCAGGTGCTGGCGGCGCTGCGCCGGCACGCCGTGCAGGACTTCGTCCTGAACCTGATGGTGATGGATTACGGGCCGGCCAGCCGCAAGGTGTGCGTGGTACGGCGCGGGCGTTGCGACATGGGCGCGTCGGCCGTGCAGGCGGCGCACAACGTGCACCGCAAGTACAAGGTGCCGTATGCGCAGATCGCGCTGACGCCGATGATCGGCGTGAACGACGTGCTGGAGAACGTCTTCACGCTGGAGGACGCGCGCGCCACGGCACAGGCGGTGCGCAAGATGGGCATGGCGGGCGTGCATTACTGGTCGCTTGACCGCGACAAGCCGTGCGCCAAGCCAACCAAGGGCGCCGATCCGTCGTGCAGCACGATGCCGGACGTGCCTGCCGGGGCCTACCAGCGGGCGCTGGTGCCGCCGCCGGCAACGCAATGAGCGTGCCGTTCGCGGGCCAGGCTGCCCGCTATCCTTCGCTCGACGTACTGCGCGGCCTGACGGTTGCGCTGATGATCATCGTCAACACGCCGGGCAGCTGGAGCCATGTCTACGCCCCGCTGCTGCACGCGCCCTGGCACGGCTTCACGCCGACCGACTGGGTGTTCCCGGCTTTCCTGTTCGTGGTCGGCAATGCGCTGGCGTTTACGCTGCCGCGCTACGCCGGCATGGGCAGCCGCGCCGTGCTGGCAAAGATCGGCCAGCGCAGCGCAACCATCGTTGCGCTGGGTCTGATGCTTTGCCTGCTGCCCAAGCTGGGGCAAGCGCTTGGCGACGTGCGCCTGCCGGGCGTATTGCAGCGCATCGGCCTGTGCTTCGGCATCGCGGCGCTGGTGCTGTACTGGCTGGGCGAGCGCGGCGCGCTGGCCTTTGGCGCGCTGGCGCTGCTGGGGCACTGGGCCGTGCTGGCGCTGTTCGGCGACTACAGCCTGCAGGGTAATGCCGCACGCGCCGTCGACCTGTGGCTGTTCGGCGCCGGCCACCTTTACCAGGGCGAGGGCATCCCCTTCGATCCGGAAGGTTTGCTGGGCACCCTGCCGGCGACCGTCAACGTGATCGCCGGCTATGTCGCCGGCCGCTCCTTGCGCGAACGCGGGGCGACGCCGCGCACGCTGGCCATGCTGGCCGGGACGGGTCTGGCGCTGTCGGTGCTGGCGCTGTGCTGGGCGCCCCTGCTGCCGATCAACAAGAAGCTGTGGACGGGCAGCTATGTGCTGCTGTCGAGCGGCACGGCGCTGCTGGTGCTGGCCGCGCTGGCGTGGCTCATCGAGGTGCGCGGCGCACGCGGCTGGACGTACTTCTTCGAGGTGTTCGGCCGGAACACCCTGTTCATCTACCTGTTGTCGCAGCTTGCCGTGGTGGCGTTGGAGAAGGCAGGCTGGTACGCGCCGCTGGCTGCCACGCTGGCATTCGTGGGCAGCGCGCAGGCGGCGTCGCTGGCGTTCGCAGTCCTGTTTACGCTGGCCTGCTGGCTGGTTGGCTACTGGCTGGACCGCCGGGGCATCTACCTCAAGGTCTAGAACTTCAGGCGCAGTCCGGCGCGGTTGGCCAGCGCCACCAGGGCCAGCATCAGCGCCGTCATCGCGCTGGCGTTGGCCAGGCCGGCGGCGCCGCCGCTGTCCAGGTAGGGCCACCAGAAACGCGGCATGTGCAGCACGGCCGCCGCCTGCTCGAACAGGTCCGGCAGGATGTAGGCCAGCAGCGCGTTGCCGCCGGCCGGCAGCAGCCACGCCACGGCGCGCCGCTGCTGGCGCACGTCGACCAGCCAGTAGAAGGCCAGGAAAAGCGCCAGCGCCAGGCCGGCGCACACGAGCGTGTAGGCAGCGGTGGCGTGGATCTTGTTGATGCCGTGATAGGGCCGCAGCAGCAGGCCGGCGAGGACAAAGGCCAAGGCCATCCAGGCCATCTGGCGCATGCGCAGCCGGTGCGGCATGTCGACCCGGAACAGGTTGCCGACCAGGACGCCCGCCATGACATTGGCGGCCGTGGAACCCAGCACTTGCGGGATGTTGACGAAGGCGCGCAGGCCGGCGGGCAGCCAGTCCAGCGCGCCCGCCATGCCGCCCAGGTAGAGCGCCAGCATGAGGGCAAACACCCCGGCCAGGGGCGCGCTGCCGCCGCCGGCCAGCACGAAGGCCACGCTGCAGGCCAGGTAGCCCCAGCCGATCATGCCGAGAATGCCCCACCAGTCGGTCTGCAGGCCGCCCGGGAAGCGCAGCACGAGCAGCGCCATCAGCGCGCCGCCCAGCCATTTCGGCCAGCGCCGCGCGCTGCCGTGGCCCTGCGCCGGTTCCTGGCGCCACAGCAGGATCATCGCGCCATAGAACAGCAGGTAGTACCAGGCGCGCGGCAGCAGGGCGGCGGCGCTGTCGTAGCGGCCCGCGTTGAGCAGCATGACGCCGGCCAGCATCAGGCTGGCCGAGCGCCACAGCAGCCTGCCCAGCAGCTGCGCATCCATGCCGCTGCCGGCGGCGCGCCGCAGCGACAGCGGGATGGCCACGCCCACAATGAACAGGAAGCCGGGAAACACCAGGTCCGGCAGCGTCAGGCCGTCGGCCTGTGGCCCGGTATGCTGCAGCCAGTACGGCGTGTCGCGCATGCCGGCGATATAGTTCACCCAGATCATCGCAAGGATGATGAAACCCCGGAACGCATCCAGGCTTGCCAGTCGCTGCATCGGCTCCCTCTAGTCGAAAAAAAAGCGGGAAGGCCCGAAGGCCTTTCCCGCTTGTGTGTCGTTCACGACAACTGCATCAGCTTTGCTTGGCGTCGTCGCCTTCGGTTGCCGGGTATGGGCGGTTGATCCACAGGATCCAGTAGCGCGCCAGGTCGGCACGGCCATCGGCGCCTTGCACGGTTTCCAGGATCTTGATCGCTTCTTCCTTCTTGCCGGCCATCGCGTAGGAGTAACCCAGGCGCAGCTTGGCGTCTTCCGCGTTCTTCAGGCCGCCCTTGGCGATGCCTTCCTGGATCAGGGCGATGCCCTTGTCAAACTGGCCCATGGTCACGAAAGCGTAACCCAGGTTGACCAGGCCGGTGCCGTTCTTGGCCTTGCGCGCCGACGCTTCGGAAGCGGCAATGCTCTTGGTGTCGTCGGCCGCCTGCTTGTCCAGCTGCGCCTTCAGCTTCTTGACCTTGTCGGTCATCTTCACGGCGCCGTTGGCGATGCCGGCATCGAGCACGGCCTTGCCTTCGATGAACTGGCCTTCCAGCTGGTCCACTTCGGCCAGCTCGAGGTAGTCCTGCTCGTCCATCTTGGTGGTGGCGACCTTCTGCAGGCGGATGATGTCGGCCGAGAAGCGGGTCGAGTAGTTTTCCTTGCCGCGGGTGCGGTACAGCATGTCCGACCAGTAGCGGTCACGCGGATGCCAGCGCACCAGGCCTTCCAGGGCGGTCAGGTAGTTTTCCTTGTCCTTCAGGCGGTTCGAGGTGTCGGCCAGCATGTGCAGCTCTTCGCGCGACACGGGCTGGTTGTTCTGGATACCGTCCGCCACCTTCTTCAGCAGGTCGGCCTGCACGCCCTTGTAGTCGCCGGACTCGAAGCGGAACTGCATGATCTGGCGCGGCACTTTCGGATCACCCGTCAGTTCGCCGTACTTGCGCAGGTTTTCGATGACCTTCGGGTAGTTCTTCTCTTCCTGATAAGTGCCCGCCAGCGCCTGCAGGAACTTCGCCTTCTCGTCTTTTTCCAGACGGCCGGAATTGATCGTGTATTCCAGCATTTCCTTCAGCTTCGCCTTGTCGTTGGAGCTGACGGCGACGGCCAGGCGCATGCGATTGATGATGTACTGCTCGAAACCGGACTTGTTCGGTAGGGCGTCCGCCTGGTCCAGCAGGGCAGTCACTTCGGCGTACTTCTTCGCGTCCAGCAGCGGGGTCAGGACTTTACTGTCCAGGAACTTGTGCATCTCTTTACGCACAGTCTCCTGTTGTGCGCCGGCGATAGCCTGTTTGTCTTGCGCGTGGACGGTCTGGACCAGCGCTGGGGCGGCGCCCAGGCCGAGGGCTGCCAGCAGCAGGCCGATACGTGCGAAACGCTTTTGGGTCATGGTAGGTGATCCTTCTTGTGGTTGAGGCAAACTTCTATTTTCCCATAATTTCGGCAGGGAGCCGGATTTCTGAAGTAGCCAATTGTAACGATTTCTCATGGCCGGGCGCAGGCACTGCCGTCGGCCGCAAACAGCACGCAGCGTGCGGGCGGCAGGTGCAGCGTCGCCGCCGCGCCGGGCGCGGGTACCGGCAGCTCCGCAGCCAGCTTGGCCGCCAGGGCATCGTCCATGCCGGGCAGCCTGGCGTACACGATGGACTGGTCGCCCAGGAACTCGACATGGCTGACCATGGCGGCGGCAGAATTGTACGCCTCTTGCCGCAACTGCAGGTGTTCCGGACGCACGCCGAGCGTGACCCTGGCGCCGCGCTGGAGGGCGCCGGGCAGGGCTGTCACCTCGGCAATGGCGCCGCCGGGCAGGAGCACGGCCACGTGCGCCGCGCCCACGGCCACCACTTCGGCCGGGATGAAATTCATGCGCGGCGAACCGAGGAAACCGGCCACGAACAGGTTGGCCGGTGCGTTGTACAGGTCCTGCGGCGCGCCGGCCTGCTCGATGCGGCCGCCGTTGAAGACCACGATGCGCTGGCCCAGGGTCATCGCCTCCACCTGATCGTGGGTGACGTAGATGGTGGTGGTGCCCAGTTCCTTGTGCAGGCGGCCGATTTCCAGGCGCATCTGCACGCGCAGGCCGGCGTCGAGGTTGGACAGCGGCTCGTCGAACAGGAACAGCTGCGGCTTGCGCACGATGGCGCGGCCGATGGCCACGCGCTGGCGCTGGCCGCCGGACAGCTCCTTGGGCTTGCGTTCGAGCAGGTGGTCGATCTGCAGCGTGGCGGCCGCGCGTTGCACCGCCGCGCGCACCTGCTCGGCCGGCGTGCCGGCCAGCTTGAGGCCGAAGGCCATGTTCTCGAACACCGTCATGTGCGGGTACAGCGCATAGGACTGGAACACCATGGCCAGCCCGCGCTGGGCGGGCGGCACGTGGTTGGCCAGCTTGCCGCCGATATGCAGCGCGCCGTCGCTGATCTCTTCCAGCCCGGCGATCATGCGCAGCAGGGTGGACTTGCCGCAGCCGGACGGGCCGACGAAGACCGTGAATTCGCCGTCGTCGATGTCGAGGTCGATGCCGCGGATGACGGGCGGGTTGTCGCCATAGCGCTTGGCGATGCCGCGCAGGGAAACCGCTGCCATGTCAGGCCGCTTCCGGCACGGCGCCGCCGGTGCTCTTGTCGCGCGACTCCATCGGGATGAACTGCGACAGGATGGCCACCGGCACGGCGGCCAGCAGCACCCAGAGGAAGAAGTTCTGGTAGCCGATGGCCATCTGCACGTCGCCGCTGATCCAGCGGAACAGCACGAAACCCAGCTGCATGACGCCGGTGGAGAAGGCGTAGTGCGCGGTGGTGTACTTGCCCGGCGCCACCACCTGCATCATGTACAGGATCACACCGACGAAGCCGAAGCCGTAGCCGAACATCTCCACGCTGAGCGCCACGCCGATCAGGGTCAGGTCGGTGGGCAGGGCGTGCGACAGGTAATAGAACACCAGGTTGGGCAGGTTCATCGCCAGGATCAGGAACAGGATGGCGCGGCGCAGGGTGAGCCAGGAGGTGAAGTAGCCGCCCAGGATGGAGCCGATGATGAAGGCGATGGTGCCGGTGGTGCCGTACACGGCGCCCACTTCGGACGTGCTCAGTCCCAGGCCACCCGCTTCGCGCGCTTCGCGCAGGAACAGCGGGCCGATGGTCTGCACCTGGGCTTCCCCGGCGCGGAACAGGATGATGAACAGGATCGAGACCCAGATGCCGGGCTTGCGGAAGTAGTCGATGATCACTTCCTTGAGCGTGCCGGCCACGCCGCCGAAGGTATGGTCGTCCAGGCGCGCGTTGGGGCTGAGCGGCAGCGCCCAGGCGTTGTAGCCGCCCAGCGCGCACATGGTCAGGCCCAGGAGGCCGAACACGATGGTCCAGGCGGCCGTGATGCCCTGGGTCTTTTCCAGGTAGCCCGCCAGCATCAGCAGGCCGCCTTGGGCCAGGAAGCGCCCGGCGTTGAAGAAGGTGCCGATCCAGCCGGCATACTGCGCCTGCTGCTTCTCGCTCAGGCTGGCGATGTACAGGCCGTCGCAGGATATGTCATGGGTCGCCGAGGAGACCGAGGCCAGGAACAGCACGGCGATACAGGCGCTGAGCCAGAAGGGGAACTGCAAGGCCAGCGCCACCAGGCCGAGGCACACGCCGCACAGCACTTGCAGCGCCACCACCACGATCTTCTTGTTGGGCGCCAGTTCGAGGAAAGGGCTCCACAGCGGCTTGAAGATCCAGGCGCCGCCCAGCAGGGCGGCCCAGTGGCTGATCTCGGCGTTGCTCATGCCCATGCTTTTCATCATCTGGCCGAAGACGAGGGCGATGGCGAAGTAGGGCAGGCCCTGCGCCAGGTACAGCGTGGGAATCCACTTCAGCGGGGTGCGGCGAACGGCGTCCATCTTTTCTCCTTAGGCGAAGCCGGGAACCGGGCAGCGTCCGGTGGCTTCCAGTGCGCCCGACAGCCAGGCGTTGACGGCGTCCAGCGCCGGGGCGGCGAAGCCGTAGGTCATCAGGGCCGGGGCCTGGATGTCGAGCGCCTGATATGGATTCCACAGGGCCAGGTGCAGGTCCGGCTTCCAGTGCCGGCGCGCGTTCTCGCCGTAGCGCAGGCGCGAGGTGGAGGCCAGCACGGTGAAGCGGCCATCCTGCGGCAGCGCGGACCAGTCGAAGGTGGCCGCATCGGCGAAGGTAAGCAGTTCCACGTCGTACAGCTTGCCCAGCGAGGCGGCCACCGTGGCGGCCGGCACGCCGGCTTCGGACACGCCGTCGCTCACCACGTCCTGGCGCACCACCAGGCGCACCTTGGCGCCGGGCGCCGGGCGCTGCGGGTTGCCACGTGCGGTCAGGCCGCGGCGCCAGCCCTCGGCCATGATGGCGCGGTCGGCCGCGTCCTCCTTGTACGAGCGTTGCTGGCAGGGATAGGCCAGGGCCAGCGCGTTCAGGCGCGCCAGCCGCTCCTCCACGGCGGCCTGGCTCAGCGAGCCGTCGGCCAGGGCGGCGGCGATGGCGTCCAGCGTTTCGTTCTGCGTGTCGGTAGTGCCCAGGGCCATCACCATGTCGGCCCCGGCCAGCAGGGCGCGCACGGCGGCGTTGCCCACGCCGTAGCGGCCGGCGATGGCGTGCATGTCCATGCCGTCGGTGATGATCACGCCCTGGTAGCCCCACTGCCGGCGCAGGATGCCGTCCAGGATGGCGGGCGACATGGTGGCCGGATTGTCGGCGTCGATTGCCGGGTAGACGATGTGCGCGGTCATCATGGCCGGCGCCACGGGGGCGGCGGCGCGGAACGGCGCCAGTTCCAGCGCGTCGAGCTCGGGCAGCGCCTTGTCCACGGTCGGCAGGTCGCGGTGCGAGTCGACGTGGGTGTCGCCGTGCCCGGGAAAGTGCTTCACGCAGCACGCAACGCCTTCGGCATGGCTGCCGGCCATCCAGGCCATGGCCAGTTGCACCGCGCGCGTGGGTTCGGCGCCGAAGGAGCGCTCGGCGATCACCGGGTTGTCCGGATTGTTGTTCAGGTCCAGCACCGGGGCGAAGTTCCAGTTGAAGCCCAGCGACTTGGCGGCGCGCGCCACGGCGGCGCCGGTGCGGTAGGCCAGGTCCGGGTCGTCGGCGGCGCCCAGGCCCATGGCGGCCGGCGGCGCGGGCACCCAGGTCGAGCGCACCACGGCGCCGCCTTCCTGGTCGATCGCGATCAGGGCGTGCGGTCCCATCGCCTCGCGCAGGTCGGCGGTCAGTTTCCCCAGTTGCGCCGAGTCGGTCATGTTGCCGCGGAACAGGCACACGCCGCGGATGCCGTTGTCGCGGATGAAGTCGGCCATCGCCGGTTCCAGCACGGTGCCGGGGAAGCGGATCATGATCAGTTGTCCCGCGATTTTTCGAAGTTCTTGTGTGCTCATTTGACTGCTCCGTCCATGCCGCGCATGAAGTAACGTTGGGTGAATAGGAATGCCGCCAGGGTCGGCACGATAGTGATGATGGTCCCCGCCGCAATGACGCGCGTGCTGCTGCCGAAGGTGCCGCGCAGGTACAGCACGCCCACCGAGAGCGGGAATTCGTCCGGCTTGCTCATGACGATGGAAGGCCAGATGTATTCGTTCCAGGCCTCGACGGCGGTCAGGATGCCGACCGTGGCAAGCCAGGGCGCGATCAGCGGCAGCATGATCCTGGTGAAAATGGTCCATTCCGAGGCGCCGTCCACGCGCGCCGCGTCGACCAGGTCTTGCGGCACTTCCTCGAACGCCTGCTTGAGCAGCAGGATCGCCACCGCGTTCACCACGTTGGGCAGGATCACGCCGGAATAGGTGTCGACCAGGCCCAGCTCCGTCACCGTGATGAAGTTGACCAGGAAGTTCACTTCGGACGGCAGCACCATGGTGGCCACGATCAGCCCGAACACCAGCTTGCGCCCCTTGAAGTGCAGGCGCGCCAGCGGATAGGCGGCCATGGAGCACAGCACCAGCTTCCAGATCACGGTAAACACCGTGATCAGGATGGAGTTCTTGAGGAAGGACCAGATGGGGATGACGCGCAACACTTCCGCGAAGTTTTCCAGCGACGGCTCGCGCGGCCAGAAGGTCGGCGGGAAGGCGAAGATGTTGCCTTCGGTGGACAGCGCCGTCACCAGCGTCCACCAGAACGGGAAGATGCACAGCAGGGCGATCGCCGCCAGCAGCAGGTAGTGGACGGCCTTTTTCATCGGTGCTTCGGCTTCAGGTAGCGCAGGCAAAGCAGGGCGATGCCGATGCAGATCAGGGAGACGATGAAGCTGGCGGCCAGGGCGCGCGGCAGCTTCAGGTGCTTCAGGCCCTGGTCATAGGCGTAGTACAGGGCGGTGAAGGTGGAGTTCATCGGACCGCCCTGGGTCAGTACGTCCACTTCCTGGTACGCCTTGAGCGCGCCCAGGACGGACAGGATGGTGCAGACCATGATGGTGGGGCGCAGCATCGGCACGGTGATGTGCCAGAAGCGCTGCCAGCGCGTGGCGCCGTCGAGGATGGCGGCTTCCTGCATCTCCTGCGGGACCGACTGCAGGGCGGCCAGGTACATCACCATGTACCAGCCCAGGCCGCGCCACAGCGTCACGAACATGATGGCGGCCAGGGCGAAGGTATCGTCCTGCAGCCAGCCGATGCGCGTGCCGAGGATGTAGTTCAAGGCGCCCTGTTCGTGGAACATGAAGCCCCACATGATGCCCACGACCGACACCGTGGTCACCACCGGCACGTAGTAGGCGGCGCGGAACAGGCGGATGCCGGGCAACTGGTTGTTCACCAGGACCGCCAGCGCGATGGCGCCAAGCTGCACGCAGGGCACGATCAGGAGGAAGACCAGGGAATTCTTCAGGCCGGTGACGAACATCTCGTTATCGAAGATGTAGCGGAAGTTGTCCAGCCCGACCCAGTGCGTGTCGCGCACCAGCGAGAAGTCGGTAAATGCCAGCACCGAGCCAAACAGCACCGGCCAGAAGGCGAACAGCGCCAGCAGCGCCAGGGCGGGCGCCAGGAACAGCCAGGCCGCCAGCGAACGCTTCATGGCGCCCCCGGCTTCAGTTTGCGGTTCCAGATGGCTACGGCGGCGTCGAGCGCCTGCCCGATGTCCTGCCGCCCGGTGACGCCGGCTTCGACTGCCTTCACCAGTGAGCGGCGCAGTTCGTCGTAGTCTTCGACGCCGGCCACGTACATGGTGCGCGAGTGCGGCATCGAGACCGCGCCGGCGGCGACGGCCTTTTCGGCGGCGCCCGCGTTGGGCGGGACTGCGGTAAAGAACGGGTCGTTGGCCGCCTGCGCGGAGGCGGGAAAGACGCTGGCCTGGCGCGCGAACGCCAGCTGGTTCTCGTCGCTGGTGAGAAAGCGCGCGAACTTGCCGATGCCGGGCAAGTCCTTGGCCGCAACGCGCGCCGGCACGCCGAAGTGGATCAGCCATCCGCCGTCTGCAATGCCGGTCGGCCCTAGCGGGGCTGGCGCCACGTCGGTGATGGCGTACACGTCGCGTGCGTCGGCCTGGATGCGCTTGAGTGCCGTGGGGGGCGCCAGCAGCAT
Source organism: Pseudoduganella sp. (assembly GCA_021323265.1). Lineage (GTDB taxonomy): Bacteria > Pseudomonadota > Gammaproteobacteria > Burkholderiales > Burkholderiaceae_D > Rugamonas. The sequence goes on from JAJTCO010000008.1 coordinate 20,567, forward strand.
GCCCAGGCGGCCGCTCTTGTAGGCTTCCACGGCGGGCGGGAAGTTGTCTTCGGCGAACAGGCCATCCTTCAGCAGGCCGCCGGCGCGGTAGGTGTCGGCCAGCTTGCGCACGAAGGCGACGTGGGCGGGCGAATTGAACACCGCCCTGCCGCCCGCCAGTACCGGCAAGCCTTGCTGCAGCATTAGTCCATCGACCTTGGACAGGGCAGGGCACAGCCCGGCCTTGCCGGTGCGCTGGGCGATCTGCCGGGCGAAGGCCAGTTGTTCGTCGAGGTTGCGCGGCGCATGCGCAATGCCCGCTGCGCGGAAGAGCTCACGGTTGTAGGCGATCACCGCGACATTGCTGTACATCGGGAAGCCGTAGGTCTTGCCGTTGAAGGACAGGTCTTTCAGGGCGCTGGGCAGGTAGCGCGCGCGCTCGCTCCCGAGCAGGGCGTCGACCGGCGTCAGCAGGCCGTCGCGGGCGAATTCCTCGGCCCATGGGACGTTCAGGTTGACCAGCGCCGGCGGCTTGCCGGCCACGATGCGCGTGACCAGCTTGGTCTGGATGATGTCCCACGGGAAGTCGACCCATTCGATGCGCACGCCGGGATTGGCGGCTTCGTAGCGGCGCACCACGTCTTCGAAGTAGGGCGTGAAGCGCGGCTTCATGCTGAAGGTCCAGAACTCGATGCTCTGCTGCGCTGCGGCTTGCGTGGCCGGCGCGGCGCCCGCGATGGCCATCAATGCAGCTAGCAGGAGACTGTTCTTCATCGATGGCCGCGCGCTGGGTCAGTGGGTCTTGGTGACTTTGTTCAGGTGGCGCGGACGGTCCGGGTCCAGGCCGCGCGCTGCCGACAGCTTGGCCGCCATCACGTAGAAGGCCTGGATCGCAACGATCGGGTCCAGGTCCGGCGTGGCGGCAACGGGCAGGGTCAGGTCGCGCTGCGCCACGTCGTCCGGCGCGGCCAGCAGCACGCGCGCACCGCGGCCGCGCATCTCTTCGGCCAGCGCCAGCAGGCCGGCCTGGGTCGGGCCGCGCGTGGCGAAGATCAGCAGCGGATAGCCTTCGTCGATCAGCGCCATCGGGCCGTGCTTGATCTCCGCGCCGGAGAAGGCCTCCGCCTGCAGCGCCGAGGTTTCCTTGAATTTCAGCGAAGCTTCCAGTGCGACCGGGAAGCTGATGCCGCGCCCGACCACCATGATGTTGCGCGCCGGGGCCAGCACTTCCAGTGCGGGCGACCAATCGGTATTGCAGGCGGCGCGCAGGGCGTCGGGCAGGGCGGCCAGGCCGTCCAGCAGCTCGGGATCGTTCTGCCAGTGCGCCACCAGGCGCGCCCCGGCCACCAGCGAGGTAATGAAGCTCTTGGTCGCGGCGACGCTCTGCTCCTTGCCCGCGCGCAGCGGCATGGCCCATTCGGCGGCGTGCGCCAGGGGCGAATCGGCATCGTTGACGAGGGCCACGGTGGTGGCGCCGCCATCGCGGAAGTAGCGGATCGGTTCCACCACGTCAGGGCTCTGGCCCGATTGCGAGACGGCGATGGTCAGCGTGTCGCGCGTGATCAGCGGCGACTTGTGCAGCGTCACCAGCGACATCGGCAGCGAAGCGACCACGCGGCCCAGGCGCGACATGATCAGGTAGGCGATGTAGTTGCAGGCGTGGTCCGAGCTGCCGCGTGCCACGGTCAGCGCGGAGGTGAACGGAGTGCTCCTCAGTTTGCGGCCCAGTTCCGCGTAGCGGTCGGTGTCTTGCGCCAACTGCTGTTCCACGCAGTCGGCGGCAGACAGGGCTTCTTTAAGCATCATTGAGGTCACAACGTTCTCCTTCGATATAAACGGCTTTGAGTTTCAGGTCCCGGTCCATCACGACCAGGTCGGCATAAGCGCCGCGTGCCAGGCGGCCGCGGTCCTGCAGGCCGAGGTAGTCGGCCGCATGGGTGGAAACTCGTTTGGAGGCGTCGGCCAGGTCCAGGCCCAGCCCGACCAGGTTGCGCAGGGCCTGGTCCAGCGTCAGCGTGGACCCGGCCAGCGTGCCGTCGGGCAGGCGCACGCCGCCCATGCACTTGTGCACGATGTGGCGGCCCAGCATGTACTCGCCGTCCGGCATGCCGGTGGCGGCGGTGGAGTCGGTCACGCAGTACAGGCGCGGGATGGCGCGCAGCGCGCCCTTGATGGCGCCCGGATGCACGTGCAGCAGGTCGGGAATCAGTTCGGCGAACTCGGCGTGGGCCAGCGCGGCGCCGACCATGCCCGGTTCGCGGTGGTGTAGGCCGCTCATGGCATTGAACAGGTGGGTAAAGCCGGTGGCGCCGTGTTCCAGCGCGGCCACGCCTTCCTCGTAGGAGCCGAGCGTGTGGCCGATCTGCACGCGCACGCCGTGGCCGGCCAGGTCGCGCACCAGTTCCAGGTGGCCGGAAATCTCCGGCGCCACGGTGATCACGCGCAGCGGGGCCAATTGCTCCAGGCGGTGCACTTCGCCGAGCGTGGCGGCACGCGCATAGTTGGGCTGGGCGCCGAGCTTGCCGCTGTTGATATACGGCCCCTCCAGGTGGGCGCCCAGCACGCGCGCCTCGCCCTTGCCGCGCTGGCGCACGGCCTTGCCGATGGCCGCCAGCGCCAGTTCGATGTCTTCCGGCGGCGCCGTCATGGTGGTGGCCAGCATGGCGGTCGTGCCGTGGCGGGCGTGGAGGGCGGCAATGGCGTGCACGCTGTCGCCGCCTTCCATCACGTCCTTGCCGGCGCCGCCATGCACGTGCAGGTCGATGAAGCCGGGCAGGATATAGTCGTCGCCGTTGTGCTGCGGGTCGGTGCTGCTGCCGACGACGTCCGCGATGCGCTCGCCGAAACTGATGGTGCCGTTCAGCCAGCCCGACGGGGTCAGGATATTGCCTGTGATTGCCTGGTTCATCGACGCGACTCCGCTACAAATTCATAATAGTCACTCCGGCAGAAGGAGTGGGTCAATTCCACCGCCGCGCCACTTTCCAGGTAGCTCACGCGCGTAATGTGCAGCATGGCGGTGCCCGTGGCGATATTGGCCAGGCGCGCCTGCTCGGCGTTGGCATTGATGGCGCGGATGTGCTGCAGCGCGCGCATCGGCACGTTGCCGTTCGCCTCCAGGTAGCCGTACAGCGAGCCGCTCACGGTGGCGGGATCAGGCATGTAGGTGGCGGGAATGGTCGAGGTTTCGATCGCCATCACCACGTCGTCCGCCGTGCGCAGGCGCTTCAGGCGGGCCACCGGCATGTTCGGCGACAGGCCCAGCGACAGCAGTTCCAGCGGCGCCGCCACGCCGATCTCGCGCTGCAGCCAGCGCGAGCCGGCGGTAAAGCCGCGCTGGCGCAGCTCTTCCGAGAAGCTGGTCAGGCGCGACAGCGGTTGCTCCAGCTTGGGCGTGATGTAGGTGCCCGAGCCGCGGCGCCGCGTCAGCATGCCGCGCGCGCACAGCATGTCGATCGCCTTGCGCGCCGTCACGCGCGAGATCGTGAGCATTTCCGACAGCACGCGTTCGGATGGCAGCGCTTCATTCGCGCGCCAGTCGCCGCTCGCAATGCCGTCGGACAGCTTGTTCGCCAACTGCATGTACAGAGGGGTGTCGCTGTCGGCGTCGGGCCGGAAATCGCTCAACTGGGAAAGCACGGGCTACTCCTTCAGGTGTTGTTGGATCAGGCGCAGGCCACCCGCGGCGGAATCCCCCTTGGGTGGAACGATCCGCTGCAGCAAGGCAGGCGGCAGGTAAGCACGCAGCGGTTCACCCAGGCCGCCGCACAGGGCGATCGGCAGCGTGCCGCTGGGGTCCAGGCCATGCGCGATCAGGGCCACCTGGCGGCCGGCTTCTTCCAGGATGGCGCGCGCGGTGGCGTCGCCGGCGGCGTGCTGCAGCACCAGGCGCGCCAGCTGGGCGTAGCTCGTTTGCGAGGCATTGGCCAGCCATACCTGGATGCGGTCGCGGTTGCCGCCGCACGCTTGCACCACGGCGTCGGCGAAGGCGCTACCGGGTACGCGGCCGTCCAGCACCTGCTGGATGTGGTTGATGGCCTTCATGCCGATCCAGGCGCCGCCGGCTTCGTCGCCGGCCGGGAAGCCCCAGCCGCCCACTTCATGGCGGTGGCCGTCGGCATGCAGGATTTCGCCCACGCTGCCCGTGCCCAGCGCGATGATGGCGCCCGGCTGGCCCTCGTGGGCGCCCAGCACGGTGGTGAAGGCGTCCGTCTCCAGCGCCACGGCGGCGTAGCCCGGGTTGGCGGCGACGAAATTGCCGGCCCATTGCTTGTTGTGCACGCCCGCCAGGCCGAGGCCGACGGCAATCTGCCCGCGTGGCGGCAGGGCCAGCCCGGCCGACTCGAAGGCGCGCGCAATGGCTTCCTCGACAGCGGCCCATGCATTCTTGATGCCATGCAGCAGGCCGGAAGGGCCGGCCTGGCCTTCGCCCAGCAATTGGCCATCGGCGCGGGCCAGGCGCACACGGGTACCGCTGCCGCCGCCATCGACGCCTATCAGGAATTCAATCATTTTTTCACGGGTTGAACAGGACTGTGGCGACTATATGGGGAGCACACCAGCTTGTCAACAGGTATTTAACTGGTATTGTTTCGGTTCGCATTGCGACCGCACCACAGCGCCCTAAGATATTGATTCTTATGGGAATGGTGGCGTGGCCCAATGGTATGGTTGGTATGGGCGAAAAAAAGCCCGGCTGAGTAGGCCGGGCTGGAGGAAAAAGCTAATCGCTGCCGGCGCCGCAGGCGTCAGCAGCGATGTCGGCAATCATTCGGTGTGGGCGCCGCGACGGTCGATCGTCACCACACGCTGTTTATCGGAAATCAGCTGCTGGCCCTGGGCTGCGACCTTGCCCTGCACGTTGACGGTGGCGTTGCCGGGGCCGCGCACGTTGACGTCGGCCTGCTTGGCCAGCATGCCGCGCGCATCCAGGCTGCCCGAGCCGCTCACCTGCACGTTCAGGTTGCTGGTCCAGCCGCGCAGCTGCACGCCGCCCGGACCGCTCATGCTCACCTTCACGTCCTTGCATTCCGGTTCGGCCTGCAGGTCGCCCGAGCCGCGCACGTCCGCTTCCAGCGAATCGCTCACCTTGCTCAGGTAAATATTGCCCGGGCCCTTGCTGCGGGCGATGGCCTTGGCCACCGTGAGCTGCTTGGCGTCGAGGTCGCCCGAGCCGCTGACGTCCGCGCTCAGGGTGGCGCTGCTGCCCGACAGCTGCATGCCGCCGGCGCTGCTCAGGATGACGCGCGTGTTCTGGGTTTGCAGGCCGCGTGCTTCCAGGTCGCCGGAGCCGTGCACTTCGGCGTCGAACTTCTTGATCGTGCCATTCAGGCAGGCGCTGCCGGGGCCATTCAGCATGGCGCTCACGTTTTCCACCTGCATGCCGCAGGCTTCCAGGTCGCCCGAGCCGGACAGCTCGACGCGGATGTCGCGGCTGCTGCCGCGCAGTTCGGCCGAGCCGGGGCCGCTGATCGAGGCGTTGACCTTGTTGGCGCGCACATCGGACGCTTCCAGGTCGCCCGAACCGGACAGGACCGCATTCAAGTCGCCGGTAATGGCCGGTGCGCTCACTTCGCCAGGACCGGTCATGACCAGGTTCACGTTGGTGGCACGCATGCGGTGCAGGTGCAGGTCGCCGCTGCCGCTCGACTTGACGGTCAGCTCGGTGGCGTTGCCCGACACGCTCAGGTCGCCAGGTCCGGTGGCGATCAGTTTCAGTTCCTTGCTGTCCACGCGCTCCAGTTCCACGTCGCCGCTGCCGCTGGCGCTCAGGGCCTTCAGGCCGCTGGTGCTGATCTTCACGATCACCGGCTCGCGCTGCTTGCCAAAGCTGAACACCCAGTGGTTGCGGCGCAGCGGACGCACGTGCAGGGTATCGCCCTGGACCACGGTTTCCAGCTGCTCGACCTGGCGTTTCGGGCCGCTCACTTCCACCGCCGGCGCACCCTGGGCGTTGATCAGCACCTTGTAGGGACCATCGATTTCAATGCGGCTGAAGGCTGTCACCGGGCGGTTTTCGCGCGTCGGCGTGCCGTCGGCCTTTTTCTCGCTTTCCGATGGCGTCGCGTGCAGCGTCGAGACGCCAAGGGCGATCAGGGAGAAGGCAGCGCCGTAGGTGATCAGCTTTTTCATTTTGATTGTCACTGTCCAGGTTGGTGATGGTGAAACGATATGCGAAGCGGGGCCGGGCCGGGTCCGGAAAAAGACAGACGCGCGAAATCGAGGAGCGAACTGCATTTTTCCGATACCGAAATGCACACGGCATGAGCCAAAAAGTTGTGCTTTCGGCTTGAAATGTCATAATGCTCGTCAGGAGAGACGCTTATATGATCAAGTACTTGGGAACCAAAAAGACCGACCAGGGTGGAACGGTATACGTGTTCCTGATCAATGGTTTGCAAAAGGAGATCCGCGAAGGTTCCCTGAAGCAATATCCTGGCTGTTACGAAGCCCTGCCTCCCGCTGCCAAGGCCAAGATCAGTGCGAACCGCGCCTGGTTCCAGAAACTGTAAGTGATGCTGGGACTGCGCACCCTTGGCGCCGGCCTGCTGGCGGTCTCCGTCCTGGCACACGCGGCGCCGCCCACCCATTTCGGTGTCGTGCTCGGCAATGGCTTGCTGTGCCGCGACCAGACCTCCAACCGCTACTACTTCGACTACCTCAGCCAGCATTTCGGGCCGCCCTACAAGCGCGAGGGCGGCGCCTACTGGTTCCGCACGGACGAAGCCATGCTGTGGGGCGTGCCGGTGCTGGAGGTGATCGTCAGCGACGAAAGCTACCCGTACCGCTTTGTCGGCGCCGTCACCGACACCACGCCGGAGGAGCTGGAGCAGGCCATCCGTCGCCTGGATGGCGTGCCGTATGCGAAAATCGACGGCTCGCGCTTTCCCGTGCGGCAGTCCAAGCCGGGCAGCCGCATTGTCTATTTCAACACGCGTTCCAAGATATACTGCGCAAAATTCAAGCCCTTGCCGCCAGCGCTGCGCTAAGCGCCGACCATGTACACGCAATACTTCAACCTCAAACAGCAGCCGTTCTCGATTGCCCCCGACCCGCGATACCTGTTCATGAGCGAACGGCACCGCGAAGCCCTGGCACACCTGCTGTATGGCGTGGGCAGCGGCGGCGGCTTCGTGCTGCTGACCGGGGAAATCGGCGCCGGCAAGACCACCGTCTGCCGCTGCTTCATGGAGCAGATTCCCGCCGATTGCCGCCTGGCCTACATCTTCAACCCGAAGCTGACGGTGGAGGAGCTGCTGCAGTCGGTGTGCGACGAATTCGGCGTCGCGCCGCAGGACGGGGCGCGCAGCGTCAAAGGCTACGTCGATGCGCTCAACGCCTACCTCCTGCAGTCGCATGCGGCGGGCTTGAACAACGTGCTGGTGATCGACGAAGCGCAGAACCTGTCGGCGGACGTGCTGGAGCAACTGCGCCTGCTGACCAACCTGGAAACCAGCGAGCGCAAGCTGCTGCAGATCATCCTCATCGGCCAGCCGGAACTGCGCGGCATGCTGGCGCGGCCCGAGCTCGAACAACTGGCGCAGCGCGTGATCGCGCGCTACCACCTGGGGCCCTTGTCGGAAGCGGAGGTGGGCAGCTATATCCAGCATCGCCTGGCCGTTGCCGGCGCCGGCGCAGTGGAGTTGTTCCCGCGCACGCTGCTGCGGCGCGTCCACCAATTGAGCAAAGGGGTGCCGCGCCGGATTAACCTCCTGTGCGACCGCGCGCTGCTGGGCGCCTACGTGGAAAACCGCCCGCAAGTGAACGCCACCATCCTGCGCCGCGCCGCGGAAGAAGTGTTTGCCGGCGAGGCGCGGGCGGCTGGCGGCGCGCGGCCCTGGCGCCTGGCCGCAGCCGGCGTCCTGGCCGGCGCCGCGCTCACGGCAGGCGCAGCCTGGCAGATGATGCCGGGCAGTCCCGCCGCGCCGCGCGCCACCGCAGCTGCGCCGACGGTGGCGCGCTCCGCCCCCGCGGCATCGCCGGTGGCCAGCGTGCCGGCGGCACCGGCTGCGCTTGCGGCGACGCCGCCCGCCGCGAGGGCACTGACTCTCGATGCCGCCCTGCGCCAGCTTGCCGCCAGCTGGGACGTAGCGCTGGCCGAAGGCGAAAGCTGCGCCGAAGCCGCAAAGCAGGGCCTGCGCTGCCTGCAAACCAAGGGCGGCCTGGCGGAAATTCGCAAGCTGGACCGCCCGGTCGTGCTCAAGCTGCGCGACGACCCGGCCAATCCGGAAATCGTTCTGCTGACCGCGCTCGACACCGGCAAAGCCACGCTGGTCACCGGCCAGGGTGAGCGCAGCATGGCGCTGGATGCCCTGGAAAACCGCTTCGACGGCAGCTTCACCACCTTCTGGCGCGCCCCGCGCAGCTGGCGCGAGGAAGTCGCCGCGGGTGACAAAGGGCCGGACGTCGATTGGCTCGCGCGCCGCCTGGCACAACGTAACGGCGTACGGAAGCCGCGCGAAAACCAGCCGCTGGCCGGCGACACCCTGCGCTACCTGCGCGAGTTCCAGGCAGCCCAGGGCTTGAAAGCCGACGGCGTGGCAGGGCCGAAAACCTTCATCCGCCTGTCGCAACCGGGCAAGGAAACCGAACCGCGCCTGCTGGCTGCGGCGGGAAAATAACATGTCCTACATTCTCGAAGCACTGAAAAAAGCCCAGGCCGAGCGCCAGATCGGCAGCACGCCCACCATCCACGCCCCCACGCTGGCCGCCGCGCCGGCAGGGCAGGGACGTGCCATGCGGCGCGCCCCCGTGATCGTGGCCATGGTGCTGATGGCGGCAGCCATTGCCGGCCTGGCGGCCATGCTGGTGCGCCAACGGCCCGCCGCCAGTCCCGCCCCCGAAGCCAACCCCGCTGCCGCCATGGCGCCCGCCACCCCCGCCAGCGTCGCCCGCCCCGCAGAGCCCCCCGCCGCCGTGGCGCCCGCACCAGTGGCGCCCGCGCCTGTCGCGCTGCCGCCGGAACCGGTTGCCGCAAGCCGCGCAATCGCCGAGCCCAAGCCGTCCGCCCCGGCCACCCGCGAGCCGCCGCCCGCGCCTGCGCCGAAAGTGGCGGCCGCCGCACGCGCAGCCGAAGCGACACCGAGCGTGCCGGCCACGCCCGCGCCGCCCCCGGCAGCGCCAGTGGAAGAGCACATCCAGTCCCTGCAAGAGCTCCCCGAGCCGATCCAGCGCGCCATTCCGCCGGTCGCGCTGGGCGGCTACATGTATTCCAAGAATCCGGCAGACCGCCTGCTGCTGATCGACAAAGTCTTGCGCAAGGAAGGGGAGGAAGTTGCCCCCGGCCTCCTGCTGGAAAAGCTCCAGCCCAAGCAAGCGGTCTTCAGATTCCGCGGCTACCGCTATCGAGTGCCATTATGAGCAACAAGCAAAACGTCCTGGGCGTGGTCGGCCCGTCCGGCAGCGGCAAAACCACCCTCGTTGAATACCTGGTGACCGAGCTGGCCGCGCGCGGCTGGAAGGTCAACGTCATCAAGCACAGCCACCACGACTTCGAGATCGAGCCGCCGCGCAAGGACAGCGCCCGCTTCCGCCAGGCCGGCGCCGCCGAGGTGATGATCGCATCGCCCTACCGCTTCGCCATCATCCACGAACTGCGCGGCGCCGCAGAACCTGGCTGCGACGAACAGCTGGCCAGGCTCAAGCCGGCCGACCTCACCCTGGTGGAGGGCTTCCATGCATGGCAAATCGACAAGCTGGAAGTCTACCGCGCCATTGCCGGCCAGCCGCCGCGCTACCTGGACGACGACAGCATCGTCGCCGTGGCCTCCGACCAGCCCGCCCCGCACGGCTTGCCGCCGCACATGGAATGGCTTGACCTGAATGCCCCGGCGGCGGTCCTGGCCTGGCTCATCAAAAAAATTCCGCGCCAGGCCTAAAGTTCCCCCAAACCCGTCCGTAAATCAGGATAAGTACACGTGGGAGATCAAAAATGGATGCAGCAAGCATTGCCAAGGCAGCAACAACCATCGCCGAGACGAGCAATCGTGTCCAGGTCGGCTACGCCGTGATGAAGAAAGCCCAGGACGTGCAAGCCTCCAGCGCCCAGGCCCTGATCGAAGCGATCCCGCCGGCGCCGGCCGCCGCCAACCTGCCATCGCACCTGGGCCAGAAGATCAACACCACTGCCTGACCGGCAAGCGCCGCGCAGGCCGCAAGAAACCCGCCGCACCGCCAACGGTGCCAGCGGGTTTTTTTTATGGTTTAATCGCAGCCGCAACCCCCTACACCTCAAGAGGAGACCTACATGAAGAATCGTCAAGCCCTGATTGCCGCCGCCCTGGCCACCGTTTGCGCCACCGCCGGCAGCGTCGCCGCCGCCCAGGACAAGCCAGCGGAAAAGGAAAAGTGCTACGGCATCGCCAAGGCCGGCCAGAACGACTGCGCCACCGGCACCCACGGCTGCTCCAACCAGGCCAAGAGCGACAACATGGCAAGCGAATGGAAGTATGTTGCCAAAGGCACGTGCGAGAAAACCGGTGGCAAGACCACCCCGCCAGCCAAGTAAGCCGATGCCGCAATCCCACCCGCGTCACCCAGTTGCAGGTGCTGGAATCGGATTGCGGGCACCGCACTACCGCCAATTCCTCGAGCAGCGGCCAGGCGCCGCCTGGCTCGAGGTTCACACTGAAAACTACCTCGACCAGGCCGGCGCCGACTTCCACGTGCTGCAGGAACTGCGGCGCGACTACGCCATCAGCCTGCACGGGGTCGGTCTCGGTCTCGGCTCCGCGCGCGGCTTTTGCGCCAGCCACCTTGAGCGCGTCGCCAGCCTGGCGCGCCGCATCGAACCCGCACTGGTTTCCGAGCACCTGTGCTGGGGCGCCGTCTTCGACCGCCACCTGAACGACCTGCTGCCGCTGGCGCTCACGCACGAGGCACTCGCACTGCTGGAAGGGCGGGTAGGGCGCATGCAGGAAGCGCTTGGCCGCACCATCCTGCTGGAAAACGTCTCGAGTTTCGTCCGCTTCGCCGACGACGCCATGAGCGAAGCGGAATTCCTCGCCGCCCTTGCGCGCCGCACCGGATGCGGCCTGCTCCTGGACGTCAACAACCTCTACGTCAACCAGTGCAATCACGAGGAAGACGCGCTGGCCGCGCTGCAAGCGATCGCCCCCGGCAGCGTGGGCGAAATCCACCTTGCCGGCCATCTTGTAACGGAAGCGGCAGTGGTCGACCACCACGGCGCCACGGTCGCCGAGCCCGTCTGGCGCCTGTACCAGGCCGCCCTCGCACGCTTCGGCGCCGTCCCCACGCTGATCGAATGGGACAGCGACATCCCCGCCCTGGACGTATTGCTGGGCGAAGCCGCCAAAGCCGACGCCCTCGCCAGCGCCTTTCCCCCAGCAAATGTCCACCTTGGGGTCAGACCCCCAGGTGGACATTTACTGGCGGAAAGCGCGGTGCTGGCGGCGCAGCAGCAGGCGTTTGCGGACGCCCTGTTCGCGCCCGCAGCCGAGGCGGGCCTGCCCATCACGCATGCCGAGCGTTTCGGCCTGTACCGGGGCAACCTGGGCGCGACCTGGGGCAAGGCCCTGGCCGCCGCCTATCCCGTCATCGCGCAGCTGGTGGGGGAGGAGTTCTTCGCTGCACTGGTGCGCGCGTACGGTCGCAAGCACCCATCCGACAGTGGCGACCTGAATCGTTTCGGCGCCCATTTCGCGCACTTCCTGCATACCTTCCCCCATGCGCAGGACTTGCCCTATCTGCCCGACATGGCGCGCCTCGAATGGCAACTGCACCGCATCCACTACGCGCCGCATGAACCGGCGCTGGCGGCGCAGGACATCGACCCGCAAACGGTCGAGGAAAGCCGCTTCCCGTGGCAAGCCACCGCCCGCCTGTTCGCTTCCGACTGGGCCGTGGTGCCGCTGTGGCTGGCGCACGAGGCCGGCAGCGGCGTCGCCTTCCCGCCGGCGATGGACGTGCCCAGCCGCGCCCTGCTGAGCCGCCCGCAGTGGACGGCGCAGCTCACGCCGCTGCAGGCGCCGGAATACGCCGCGCTGCAGGCACTGCAAGAAGGAAAAACAGTGGGCGCCGCCCTGGACGCCGCCTTTGCGCTGGATGAGGAGTTCAACGTCGCCGCCAGCCTCCAGCAGTGGCTGCAGCAGCAAATCCTAGTGAAACGCCCGCATTAACTTGGCCTCGCCCGTCAGGTCGCGGTACAGGATATTGGCGCGGCGGGTGGTCTCGATCATGCGCAGCAATTGCGCATCTTCGCAGCGCTCAAGCTCTTCGGTCGCCGCCAGCAAGGCCTGCTCCAGCTTGGCCCGCGCCGAGCGGTAGACCACGCTCGTGTAGCAGTCGGTATTCTTGAGCAGCTCCTCAGCATTCTCGATGACTTGTCGCAAGTCACCGATCAACTGTTCCTGGGTCTGCTTTTGTTTCTCGTCGGGGCCGTTCATGATGCTACCCTCCGCGCCGGTCAATCAGGCTGCACTACCCTCGGCATGCACTTCGATCTGCACATCGCCCAGGCGCACGCGCTGGCCCGCCCGGATCTTTGCCGTCTTGCGCAACTCCTGCTTGCCGTCGACCTTGACGTCGCCGCTGGCCACGATCTGCTTGCCCGCACCGCCGCTGTCGCACAGGCCAACCACCTTCAGGAGCTGGTTCAGTTCGATGTACTCGCCTGTCAATTCGAAATCTACTTTCTGCATTTTAATCCTCTTTCTGTTGGGCTGGCGCTGCAGTGTTGTATTTCCGCAGGGAATTATTTATTGCCATCCGGCCTAGTCATGTCCAGCGGCACAATCCACGCATCGAACTGGCTTTCGTCCACAAAACCCAGGGCCAGGGCCGCTTCTTTCAATGTAGTACCTTCGTGCTGCGCCTTCTTCGCAATTTGCGCGGCGCGATCATAACCGATATGCGGGGCCAGTGCGGTGACCAGCATCAGCGACCGCGCCATCAGCTCGGCGATGCGGTCATGGTTGGGCTCGATGCCGTGGGCGCAATGTTCATCGAAACTGCGCATGCCGTCGGCCAGCAGGCGCGCGCTCTGCAGGAAATTATGCGCAATCATGGGCTTGAACACGTTCAGCTCGAAGTTGCCGGACGCGCCGCCCACGGTGATCGCCACGTCGTTGCCGAACACCTGGCAGCACAGCATGGTCAGCGCCTCGCTCTGGGTCGGATTGACCTTGCCAGGCATGATCGAACTGCCCGGTTCGTTCTCGGGAATGCTGATTTCGCCCAGCCCGGAGCGCGGCCCGGAAGCCATCCAGCGCACGTCGTTGGCCAGCTTCATGAGCGCGGTGGCCAGTGTTTTCAGCGCGCCATGCGCGGACACCAGGGCATCGTGGCCGGCCAGCGCCGCGAACTTGTTGTCCGCCGTACGGAAGGGCAGGTGCAGGCGCGCCGCCAGCTCGGCGGCGATACGGGTGGCGTACTCGGGGTGCGAGTTCAGCCCCGTGCCCACGGCGGTGCCGCCGGCCGCCAGTTCCAGCACGGCGGGCAGGGTGGCCGCGATGGCTTTTTCGGCATAGTCGAGCTGGGCGACATAACCGGAGAACTCCTGGCCAAGGGTGAGCGGCGTCGCGTCCTGCAGGTGGGTGCGGCCGATCTTCACGATGGCGTCGAAGGCTTGCGCCTTCGCCTGCAGCGTGGCGCGCAGCTGGCGCAAGGCAGGCAGGACATTGTTGGCCACCGCTTGCGCCGCCGCCACGTGCATCGCCGTCGGGAAGATGTCGTTGGAAGACTGGCCCTTGTTGACGTCGTCGTTCGGGTGCAGCTTGCGGCCGTCGCCGCGCTCGCCGCCCAGCAGCTCGGAGGCGCGGTTGGCCAGCACTTCGTTCATGTTCATGTTCGTCTGGGTGCCGGAACCGGTTTGCCAGACCGCCAGCGGGAATTCGCCGGCATGCTTGCCCTCCAGGACTTCATCGGCCGCCTGCATGATGGCCTGCGCCTTGGCGCTGTCGAGTACACCGAGGTCCACGTTGACCTGGGCGGCGGCACGCTTCACGCTGGCAAGCGCGGCAATCAGTTCCGGTGCCATGCGTTCGCTCGAAATGCGGAAGTGTTCCAGCGAGCGCTGTGTCTGCGCGCCCCACAACTGGCTGGCGGGAACTTCGATCGGGCCGAAACTGTCGCGCTCGGTTCTGCTGTCCATGAAAGCTCCAAGGTGGAAAGTGATGTCACGATTCTAACGCCAACCGCACTTGCTCTGCCGGGACCTTCAAGAATGGGATTTTTCGCCGTTAACGAATACATTACGGAAATAGAACTGTTCTCCATGCTAAGCAAACGACTGCCCCTCGGCGCCCTGGCGCTGCCGTTGCTGGCCGCCCTCTGGTGCGGCCCGCTGCGCGCTGCCGAGCTGGGGGAGGTGAAGGTCAACTCGCACATCGGCCAGCAACTGTCGGCCGATATCGAGCTGGTCGACCTGACGGCGGCCGACCTGGCGGAAATCCAGGCCCGCCTGGCCCATCCCGACGTCTTCAAGGGCGCCGGCCTGAGCCTGCCGCCTGTGCTGAGCGGCCTCTACATTTCGGTGGCCAAGCGCGACAACCGCCGCTTCCTGCACCTGACCACGCTTCAGCCTGTCAATAGCGAGGCGCTGCACCTGTTCCTCGAACTCGGCAGTGGCGGCCGCCAGATCATCCGCGCCGCCACCTTGTGGCTGACGCCCGAACCGCCGCCGCAACGGGTTGCGCGACCAGCGAGCACCCCCGCCACAGCGCCGATGCCGGCCCTGGCGCCCGTTCCGGCTCCAGCCCCTGTCGCCGCGCCGCCTGTGGCCAAGTCCGCGCCGGCCGCATCGGGCGAGGCGGGCCTGAGCCTGGCGGCCGAACGCGCCTTCGCCGCGCGCAAGCAGGCCGCCGCGTCGTCGCCGCCCGCCGAAGTTGCCAAGGCTGCGCCGGCAGCCAAACCTGCCGCGCCCAAGCCACCCCCGGCGCCAGTCCGCGCCAAGGCGCCGCCCCCGGCGCAGCAAGCACCCGCTCCGGAGACGGCACCGGCCTGCGTACCTGCCCAGGTTGAAGCGCAGATTCAGCAATGCCAGGCGATGACCGGCAAGCTCGTTGATCTCGAGGGGAAGGTGCAGCGCTTGCAGCAAGCCTTTGCCGCGCCAGCGCCAGTTCTGGCCGTGCCTGCGGCAGCGGCTGCCAAGCCCGCGCCTGCAGTCGCCAAGCCCGGCGCCAAGCCGGGCAAGCCTGGCGTAACGGCGGAGCTGGAAGCAAAATCGCGCACGCGCATGGTCATGCTGGCAGCGGGAGCGCTGGCAGGCCTGGCCGCGCTCGGCGGCGCCATCTACTTCCTGCGCAAACGCAAGGGTCGGGGCCCGCTGCAGATCTGGCAATCGTTCCGCAAGAAGGACGCAACGGTGGTGGCGGAGCCTACGATGGAAGAAGCCACTGCCCAGGGGTAATTGCACTTGCTTTTGCGGACTGGACAAATTTTTTTGAACTACGTTATACTGGGTGTACACAGGCGAGGTTCTGCCGCAGTCACCACCGATAGCGTGACGCGATAAGCAGAGCGACGTTGAAGAAACGACCCCGCCTGGAAGCTGTTCATAGCCGACTGAGGCGATATGAACGCCGGGTGCAACCGGCGCTGAGGCGACGCCAGGAGATACCTGGTGCTCGCCCCTCCCGAATTCCCAAGGCGCCCCAAGCGGGCGCCTTTTTCATGGGCGCGCCGCAACGGCAAAAAAGAAAAGCGCCCGCAGGCGCTTTCATATCGGTGGGAGCGGCGTTTAGCCGTTCAGGCGGTTGTGCCAGGGTTCGGTCACTTCGCGAATGGCGCGGTCGTTGGCCAGGATCTGCTTCAGCAGGTCGATCTTGCGCTGGCGGGCATCGCCTTGCACCGGCGCCGCACCGCCCATCAGGGCGACCGAAGCGGCGGCGCACTGGTTTTCCATGCGGTCGAGCGAATCCCAGTCGCTGGCTTGCGCAGCCATCACCATCTGGGTGGTCAGGCCGGCAATATTTTCGTAGGTGGCGAGGACTTCGGTGGCAGTCATGTTTGAGCCTTGGATTCTGGGCGCGGAGTACCGCATGTCAGGATTTACGTCAGGCTCGGCGGAAACTTTAGGGTTTTTTGAAAATAATTTGAAAAATATTTAGAGCTTGCCAAAAAAGAAAGCCGTTACACCCCCATCCCAAGGGTGCAACGGCCAGGAGCCAAGCGGTGCGTCTTACTTGATCAGTTCTTCCAGGCCGGCGCTCAGTTCGTCCAGCGAGGGCATCTGGTCGATCAGGGCATTGTCGTCCAGGCCCAGGCTGTCGGCCACCTCGGTCGGGTAGCAGGCGGCGATTTCTTCCGGGGTCAGCTTGTTCTCGTCGACGCGGGCGCGCCAGGCGGCCAGGTGGATCACGGCGGCCAGCATGTTGTCGCCCGGGTTGGGGAAGGCGGCAATGGTTTCGGAGAAGGCCGGCGGGAACTTCCAGCGGCGGGCCAGTTCGGCGCCGACATCGGCGAAGTTATAACCCAGCGAGGACATCTCGGCGTCCAGGCGGCGCGCATCGAGCGGCCCGGCGACCTTGTCCAGCGTCATGGCCTGTTCCGGCATGGCGGCATGGATCACCAACTGGCCGATGGCGTGCATCATGCCGATGGTGAAGGCCAGGTCGGTGTTCTGCTTGCAAGCCTTGGCGATGAACTTGGCGCCCACGGCGGTGCGCAGGCTGTAGCGCCAGAACTGGCGCAGATCCAGGCCGGGCACGGTCTTGAACCCGCTCACCAGGCCGGAGCTGATCACCAGCGTACGCACGGTGACAAAGCCCAGCATCAGCACGGCGTCTTCCACGGTGCCGATGGAGCGCGAGACATGGTAATAGGCGGAATTGGCCAGGCGCAGCAGCTTGGCGCTCAGCACGGGATCGGCCGAGAGTTTCTTGGCAATGTCCTCGGTGGAAACGCTGGCCTTGTCGAAGCTGCTGATCAATTCGTCAACAACCTTCGGGGCGGTTGGCAACGCTGTTGGATTCTGGAACAGGGCTTCGAGCTTCATGGAAAGTCTCCTCATTGATATGCGTTGCTGTAAGTGAACTATATAGCGATTTCAGAGGGGATTGCAGCAAGTTTTTAACATTCGTTGGCATTGCCGCACAGCATTCCTTTATTTCTGCAACTGATCCCGAAAATTTGCAGTCTGTCGCACAAGCCCGGCGCCGCCGCCCCGTTCTCGCTAGAGTGCAGTCTGGCTCATTCCGCCAACATAATGACTAGATAGGGATACAACAAATGCAAGCAACCACACGCGTAACGCCCCTGAAGCTGGCTCTTACCCTGGCTTTCTGCGGCGCCACCCTGGGCTTGGCTCCGGCGATTGCCCAACAGGCAGCGCCGGCGCAAGCGGCGCCGGCGGCAGCGGCCACCCCGCTGCCGGGCGACGATTTCTTTGGCTACGTGAACGCCGACTGGCTGGCCAAGACGCAGATTCCGGCCGACAAGGGCAGCTGGGGCGCCGGGTCGGCGCTGGGCGACGACACCAACGCCCGCATCGTCAAGCTGATCGAGGAAGCCGGCGCCGCCAATCCAACCGGCGATACGCGCCGCGTGACCGATTTCTACCGCGCCTTCATGGACGAAGCGGCGATCGAAGCCGCCGGCACCGCCTCGCTGACGCCGGAACTGAAGAAGATCGACGCGATCCGCGACAAGGGCGGCCTGGTGAAAGCCCTGGGCGCCAGCCTGCGCGCCGACGTGGACCCGCTGAACGCCACCAATTTCTACACCGAGAACATTTTCGGCCTGTGGTTTGCGCAGGGCCTGACCGACCCGCACACCTATCTTCCCTACATCCTGCAGGGCGGCCTGGGCATGCCCGACCGCGCCTTCTACCTGGACGACACGCCGCGCATGAGCCAGTTGCGCACCGCCTACCAGGCCCACGTCGCCGCCATGCTGAAGCTGGCCGGCTATACCGAGCCGGAAACCCGCGCCGCGCGCGTATTCGAGCTGGAAAAGAAGATCGCCCAGTCGCACGCCTCGCGCGAGGACTCGGCCAATATCCAGAAGGCCAACAACCTGTGGACCATGAAGGACTTCAGCGCCAAGGCGCCCGGCATGGACTGGAAGGCCTTCTTCCGCGCAGCAGGCCTGGGCAAGCAGGGCAAGTTCATGGTCTACCATCCGACCGCCATCGCCGGCGCCGCGGCCCTGGTCAACGAGATGCCGCTGCAGGCGTGGAAGGACTTCCTGGCCTTCCATACCGTGAACCATTTCGGCAGTGCTCTGCCCAAGGCTTTCGTCGATCAGCGTTTCGAGTTCTACGGCCGCACCATGAACGGCACGCCGCAGCTGTCCCCGCGCTGGAAGCGCGGCCTGAGCGCGGTCAATAACGCCGTGCCCGATGCCGCCGGCAAGATGTACGTGGAGCGCTATTTCCCGGCGCAAGCCAAGGCGCGCCTGCAAACCATGGTGAGCAATATCGTCGCCGCCTTCCACCAGCGCGTGGACAAGCTGGACTGGATGGCGCCGTCGACCAAGAAGGAAGCCCAGGAAAAGCTGCGCACCCTGTACGTGGGCGTGGGCTATCCGGACAAATGGACTTCCTACGAAGGCTTGGAGATCAAGCCGAACGACGCCATGGGCAATATGCTGCGCGCGGAGAAGTTCCACTACCGCCAGCAGCTGTCCAAGCTGGGCAAGAAGGTCGACGCCACCGAGTGGTGCATGCCGCCGCACGTGGTCAACGCCGTCAACATGCCGATGCAAAATGCGCTGAACTTCCCGGCCGCGATCCTGCAACCGCCGTTCTTCGACATGCAGGCGTCCGACGCGCATAACTACGGCGCCATCGGTTCCGTGATCGGCCACGAGATCAGCCACAGCTTCGACGACATGGGCGCCCAGTTCGACTCCAAGGGCCGCCTGCGCGACTGGTGGACCAAGGAAGACGGCGAGCACTTCAAGAAGAGCGCGGCGGCACTGGTGGCGCAGTACGACGCCTACCAGGCCTTCCCCGACCTGAAACTGAACGGCACGCTGACCCTGAGCGAAAACCTGGCCGACCTGGCCGGCCTGGCGGCGGCGCTGGACGCCTACAACGCCTCCGTCGGCGGCAAGGCCACGCCCGAGCAGGAGCGCACCTTCTTTGCCGGCTTCGCCTCCAGCTGGGCCAGCAAGGCGCGCGACGCGGCGCTGCGCAACCAGATCGCCACCGACGGCCACGCGCCGGCCAAATGGCGCACCTACACCGTGCGCAACCTGGACGACTGGTACAAGGCCTACGACGTGAAGCCGGGCCAGAAGCTGTACCTGGCGCCGGAACAACGGGTGCGCGTCTGGTAAAGTAGGGGAATGGACGACATCGAGCAGATCACCCGCCGCACGCTGGAGCATTACGAACGCAACGCGCAAGCCTTCCTGGAAGGCACGCGCAACCACGACGTCAGCCAGAACGTGGCGGCACTGCTCGGTGCCATCGAGGGAACGCCACCGTTCCGCATCCTCGACCTCGGTTGCGGCCCCGGCCGCGACCTGCGCACCTTCCAGGCCCTCGGCCATGAGCCGGTCGGTGTCGACGGCTCGGCCCGCTTTGCGGAGATGGCGCGGCGCTGGAGCGGCTGCACGGTGTGGCAGCAGGACTTCGTCGCGCTCGACCTGCCACGCGCCAGCTTCGACGGCGTGTTCGCCAATGCCTCCCTGTTCCATGTGCCCAGCGCCGCCTTGCCCGATGTGCTGGCGCGCCTGCACGCGGCGTTGAAGCCGCGCGGCGTGCTCTTCAGCTCCAACCCGCGCGGGCAGAACGAAGAGGGCTGGAACGGTGCGCGCTACGGTTGCTACTACGATTTCGAAACCTGGTCCGCGGTGGTGACGGCCGCTGGCTTCGATGCCATCTCGCACTATTACCGTCCGGAAGGGTTGCCGCGCGCGCAGCAGCCATGGCTGGCTTCAGTCTGGCGTAAGAGGGAGTTGTGTTAGCTTGCGTACAGTGACCGGAAATTCCTGTCCGTATGATTTGCTCGTCGCGAACTTTTTAGAGGAGCGAATCATGAACAAGGACCAAGTCAAGGGTAAAGCGAAGGAAATCGGCGGCAAGATCCAGGAAGAGGCAGGGGATCTGGTCGGCAGCTCGAAGCAGCAGGTGAAGGGCGTGGCCAAACAGGTGGAAGGCAAGCTGCAAAAGCAGCGTGGCGACCTGCGTGAAGCCGTCGACGACGCCACCGATGAACTGATCGACCGCGGTAACCGCCAGTAAGCTACTGCGCACAGGCCGCGGGCACGTGTTGCCCGCGGCCTTTTCCATTTCCCTCGCCGCTTACGCTTCGCCCTGCGGCACGCCCAGCGGGAACATGTGGCGATAGGGCCTGGCTTCCTCCCAGCAGCGGGCAAACGATGGGCGCGCACGCAGGCGGTTCAGGTAGGCCAGCACGTGCCGGTGCCGGGCGGCGACCGGATGCGACCAGTGCGCGTACAGCAAGAACGGTGCGGCCGCGCAGTCGGCCATGCTGAATTCCTCTCCGGCAGCCCAGGTGCGGCTTGCCATCACCCCGTCCAGCCACGCATACGCGGTGTCCAGTTTTTGCCGTGCTTCGGCCACGCCATGCGGGTCGCGCCGGTCTTCCGGGCGCAGCACGTCGGCCACCAGCTTTTGCTGCGGCGTGGCGACGTGGTTGTCGAAGAAGCGGTCCATCATGCGCACTTCCAGCGCGGCCTTGGGATCGGCCGGCAGCAGCCGCACGGGCCCCGGATGGTGCAGCGCCAGGTACTCGATGACGATGCTGGCCTCGGCCACCATGCGCTCGCCGTCCAGCAGGATGGGGAATTTCTGGATCGGCCACAATTCCGCAAACTGCCTGCAATTCTCGGCATGGTCCGGCGACAGTATGCGGTACTCGAATGGTGTCCCGTTCTCGTACAGCGCGACCAGTGCTTTCATGGAGTAGGAGGACAGCGGGTGGTAGAACAATTGCAGGGACATGGTGGCTCCTTGGGTTGAACGTGAATGGTATCAGGACGACGTTTAACGCCACGCCGGATCGACATGACCACCGGATTTTTTGCGGTATATCAACACCGCGCGCCGCATCTTCGCGGACTATCTGTCTCTCGTCGTGCAGTGAATCGAGTCCCAGGCAATGGTGACAATTCGGGAACTGGAGCAGCAGGAACTCGTTGCGGCTTACGCGGTGATGCGGGAGCTGCGGCAGCATCTCGGCCTGCAGCAGTTCCAGGATTGCGTCGCAAGGCAACGGCGCAGCGGCTACCGGCTGCTGGGCGGGTTCGATGCCAAGGGCAAGTTGCTGGCCGTGCTGGGCATGCGGCCGGTCTCCACCCTGGCCAGGGGCGACCACCTGCACATCGACGATCTTGTCGTCACCGAACGCAAACGTTGCAAAGGTATCGGCAAGGCCATGCTG
The DNA here is from genome assembly GCA_021323265.1 of Pseudoduganella sp. Taxonomy (GTDB): domain Bacteria; phylum Pseudomonadota; class Gammaproteobacteria; order Burkholderiales; family Burkholderiaceae_D; genus Rugamonas. The sequence goes on from JAJTCO010000008.1 coordinate 41,857, forward strand.
CGGCATGCGGAATGCTGGGCGCAGGAACAGGGACTCGTTGCGGTCTTTCTCGATAGCCGCCAAGACGCTGTGCGCTTCTATTCCGCGCTGGGCTACCAGCCGCATGCCGCAGTGCTGATGCGAAAGCGAATCGACGTTAGTTAAACCCACCACAAGGAGCGTTAACATGAGCGATACCAAAAGCAAGCAGCCTATCCAGTTCGACCTGTCGCCGGAGCATGCCGAGGCGCTGAGCAAGCTGGCGGGCGACCGCCAGGTCCGTCTGAGCGGCAGCGTAAAGAATGGGAAAATGCTGGTGAACTTCATCGCCTGCAATGCGCCTTTCGTGGCTTGCAATGCCCCGTTCACCGCCTGCAACGCCGCCTTCACCGCTTGCAACGCACCGTTCCGCAAGTGAGCGACGCATGACTTTCATCGCTACCGACACGATGAATGCGCTTCGCCAGCGCGGCGAAGCGCAGCTACCTTGTTACGAGCAGGCCTTGCGCAGCGCATGCGAAGCGAGTCCGCCCCCCTTTGGCGAAGCCTGGTACGGAGAAAAGTACCGTGAGCTGTCCAGCGATCCAGGCTGGCTTGCCACGTCGCTGATCGCCAACGCGGAAAAGGAAGGGGAGGGTTCGCGCAAGCTGTGGGAGCTGGTGGCGCGCTGCCCCGATCCCGAGATCGCGGAAGCGATCAGGCAGCATGCCATCGACGAATCGCGCCACGCCATGCAGTACGTGGCCATGTGCGAGCTGGTCTTTCCGGGCGCGCTGGAGGGCGACATGAAGGACTATGCCGATGGCCTGTCGCCGCGCTACTCCGCGCGCGACTTCCCCGCGCCTGCGCCGCACGCGTCGGCGCAGGCCGTGCTCGATGAACTGGTGCAGATGAACATCGGAGAGATACGCACACGCATCCACCAGCTCCTGATGAGCCCCGTGATCACGGCCTATTGTCCGCCGGAGCGCAGGGAGCGGCTGCACAAGCTGCTTGCTTCGCTGATGGAGGACGAGACCCGGCATATCCAGTACACGGCCCGTCTGATCAACGCGGCCGGGGAACAGGGCAGTGCCGACTTCGTGTTGCACACGACACGCCGGCGGGTGCGCGAGTTCAACGAACTGACATTGGCCGAAGTGGGCGAATCGATGTTCACGGGCGAATAGGGCAAGCACGATGCTGGCGGCAATAAGGCGGCATTTCGATGCGCACTACGCCGCCGGCGAATCACCGCTCGACCTCTCCCTGCAGGCGCTGCTGCCTCCGGCCCTGGCGGCGCCGGAAACGGCGGCCCTGCGCAGTTCCGCATTCCTGACCCCGGCCGGCTGGCGCCGCCTGTGCGGCATGGCCGCGCAGGCCAGCGTCATGCAGGGTTGCGTTTCGCCGGTGCGCTTGCTCGACGCCGGCTGCGGCCGGGGTGGCGTGGGCGCGGCGCTGGCCTCCTCGATCGGCGCCAGCCTGGTCGGGGTCGACTTTTCCGAAGCGGCGATTGCGGCCGCGCGCGCCGACCACCATCAACCGGGCGCCGCCTTCATGGTGGCCGATATCGCCAGCCTGCCGTTCGAGGATGGCGCGTTCGCCATTGCCTGCACCATCGATGCGCTGCACCTGGTGCCCGATCCCCAGCTGGCGCTGCGCGAACTGCGGCGTGTCCTGCGGCGCGGCGGCGTGATGTTCGGCGGCGTGCACCGGATCGGCACCAGCGGCGCCGAAGCGCGCCACATGGCCCACTGGCAGGCCTTCTTCGCCGACGCCGGCTTTGGCAATCAGTGCTGGCAGGATGTGTCGCAGGAGTGGCGCTCGGTCATGCACGAGAAGCATGCACGCCGGCTGGCGCAGCGCGGCGTCCTGGTGGCCAGGCATGGCGGCGCCGCCGCGCTGGAATGCGACGTCTCGCGCCAGATGGTGGGGTCGCTGGACGAACCTGGATTCATCAGCCGCAACGCCAGGTTCGAGTTCCTCGTCACCGCTACTTGAGCGCCTGCAGCTGCCTGCCCTGGCGCGCGCCGCAGATCACGGGAGCCTTGTCCGGCAGCTTCAGCATGTCGAAGTAGTTCTGGCCAAGCGCGATGTTGCGGAAGGCGTCGTCGTCGACGAACTGGTAGATGAAGCTGGTCGCCTTCAGCTCTTCCAGGTAGGAGTCGAAGGTCTTGTCGTCGGAGGCGACGAAATCGGTGCCGGGCAGGATGCGCCTGGAATACTGGTTGATGAAGGGGACGTACTTGGCCCGTACCGCAGGCTTCAGGAAGTAGTTGTCGTAGATGACGCGCCAGGACAGGTCGATCATCATGTTCGGATGCTTGTCCAGCAGGTTCCTGAGGATCTTGATGTGCTGGTCCGGGTCGATCGCGGTGAGCTCCTTGGACAGGCCCATGTGCAGCCACACCACCTTGTTGTCCGGATAGCGCTGCATCACCTCGGTGATCAGGTCCAGGTATTTGGTGGGCGCGCCGTCTTCCCCCAAGTCGCCGTGCAGGCCGATCGGCATGTTGCGCTCGCGCAGCGCCGCCATGAAAGGCCCCCAGCCGCGGATCTCCTCGATGGTGACGGGGCGATGGCCGTTGTTGAACAGGGCTTGCTTGACCAGGTTCAGTTCACCCATCCACTTGAACAGGCCCGGAAACTCCTCGTCCAGCACCGCCATGCCGCGCTTGACCGTGTGCGGCTTGGCCAGGTCGGCGAAGGACATCGACATCGTCAGGCGCGGCACCTGGACCGGAAACTCGGACACGTTTTCCGCATTGATGATGTCGTTCTTCAGGTTCGGGATCACCGGCGTGCCGGGGCAGTTCAGGTAGTAGGTGCAGCTCGAATCATAGGGTAGCGTCTGGCCGATGCCGAACACGTTGGCGTAGCGGATGCCCGCATTCTTCAGCATGCGCGTCAGGTCCTGGTGCGGGATCGGGCTGCCGCCGAAAGGGCGGAAGTGCAAATGGCTGTCGACGATGGCCAGGTTGGGCTGGGTGCTGCGGTCGTAGCATGCAGGACCGGAATCGGCAGCGGCGGGAACGGCCGCACCGGCGGCCAGGGCCGCCCACATGGCGGCACGGGTCAAGGCAAACGCTTTCATGCTTCCTCCTCAAGGTCAGGGTTGGCCGGACAGGGCCGGCCGCTTTGGTGGGTGACGGTCTCCGCCAGGGCGGCGGATTCGGCCGGCGCGTCGAGCGCCGCGTACAGGGCGGCAGCGCGGCAGTAGGGCGCGCGGGCGAACTGCCCGCTGGCGCGCGCGGCGCGCAGGGCGTCGAGCGCCTGCTGCCGCCTGCCGCCAGCCGCCTCCACGGCGGCGGCCAGCACCCAGTCGTGCAGGCCGCGCGCCGCCGGCGGCAGCAGCGAGAGCGCCTGTGCCGCCTGCGCATGGCGCGCCTGCTCCAGGTAGTAGGCTGCCGCTTCGGCGGCATACACCGGGGCGTAGTCGCGCGCCATCTGCGCAAAGCGCCGCTCGGCTTCGGCCAGCCAGGGCGCCCGCTGCGCGGGCGGGAGCAGACGCGCCAGCTGCATGGGCAGGTGGGGATCGGGCGACAGCGCGATGGCCAGGCGCAGGCGTTCGATGGCCTGCTGTTGCAGCCCGTTGCGCCGCTCCGCCGCCGCCAGCGCTTCGAGCAAGGGCACATGACGGGGCAGGCGCCGCTGCGCGGACAACAGCACGGCGTAGGCTTCGTCATGCCGGCCCTGCGCCGACAGCAGGCGCGCCTGTCCCAGGTACAGCCAGACGGCCGGCACGGGATGGGGATCTGTCAGGTGGCTGCGCGCCAGGTCGAGCTGTTGCTGTGCCGCCGCCAGCCGGCCCTGCGCGATCAGCCAGCCAGCTTTGCGCGCGTACAACAACGGGTTGCGGCTGTCCGCCAGCACTTGCTCCAGCAGCTGCCATGCCTCGCGCGTGCGGCCCCGGTTCCACCACAGTTCCGCCTGCAGGACGGCCGCTTCCCGGCCGGCATCGCGCGCGCCATGCTGCGCCAGCTCCGCTGCCGCGTCGTCGAAACGGTGCAGGCTCAGTTGGATGCTGGCGCGCTGCGTCGACACGGCGGCACTGGCGGGCAGGGGGCGCAGCACGGCCAGCGCCTGCTCCATGGCACCCACGTCGTTGAGCAGCTGGCCGCGCAGGTAGAGCAGGCGCGCCAGTTCGCGTGCCTCCGCTTCGGGCAAGGCGCCGGCCCCGGCCCGCTGCTGCAGGCTGGCCAGGCGATCATCCAGGTTGTGCTGGAAGATGGCGCTGTCGGTGCTGCGCACGTGCGCCAGCCAGTCCGCCGCTGCTGCCGGCGCGCCGCCCAGGGCCGCGAGCGGCAGCACGGCGGCCGCGGCCAGCCGGCGCACGGCGTCGCCGCACCGCGCCTTACTGGCTGGGCGGCTGCACATAGGGGAACTCCGTCTGCGCCGGCTTGGCGGGCGCGTGCACGCCGACCCCGCGGTTGGGTTCATCGCGCCGCGGGCCGTTGATCAGCAAGGTGAGCATCGACTTGATCACATCCTCGTTCGGCAGGCGGCCCCCCATGGTCTGCACCGGCTTGCCCAGCACCAGGGCCTTTTCGATGCCCAGGTAGCCCGCCTGCTGGCTGTCCATGCTGGCCGTCTGCGCCGTGTTGAGGATCAGGAAGTCATCGAGCAACAGGTCGAGCAGCGGATGGGGCGTCGGCCAGTCAAGGACGTTGCTGGCGTCGAGCGCCTTCTCGAAGTTGTCCATCCTGGCCAGGCCGTTCTGCAACGCCTGCCGATACAGCTTGGCGTGGGCCGGATCGACATTGAAGCTGTCTTCCGCATTCCACCAGTCCTTCAGCTTGTCGTCGCGGATCAGGAAGACCGTCATTTCCAGGCGCCCCATGCGGTCGATCCGGGCCGGCTTGCTGCCGCTGCCGTGGGTTTCCGATACCACCGCCCACAGCTGGCTTTCCAGCTGCGAGGCGTCGAGCAGGAACACCATGCTCAGCACGTTCTTGCCGGCCAGGGAATTGAGGCCGGGGCGGTTGTCCATGCCTTCGTCGCGCCACACCGGCAGGCGCACGCGCGCCAGGTCGGTGAACGACTGGTCGGCACGGTTGCCGGCAAACACGCGCAGGCGCTGGTCGCCGCCACCCTGGGGCAGGTTGACCGGGGCCGTGACGTCGGCCAACTGGCTGCCATTGCGCAGCAGGCGGCAGCGCATGGCCTGGTTGGCCGCCGCATCGGCGCGGCAGCGCAACTGGTACTCCAGCGCGGCGTCGACCTGGGCGCGCAAGGGCTTGCTGGAAAAGCCGCGTATCGGCCGCCAGCGGATGCGGTACTCGACGGCATCGCTGAAGCGCGTGTTGGCGGTGGCCCCCGGGTAGACGTTCAGGATGAAGGCCAACTGGCGCCCCGGCAGCGCCACGGCGAAGAAGTCGGTGATGTCCGCCGCCGGTTCCGCCGTCACGGCCGGGCCATCCCAGTGATCGGTGGCCGTGGCCGGCCCTGCCAGGCAAAGCAGCAGGGCCAGCCCCAGCGTACGCCAGGCGCGCGCCGCGGCCATGTCAGTACGCAGCCAGCAGCTGTCCCCAGCCGTTGATCCGGGTACGGATGTCGTTGCTGCGCAGGCAGTGCCACCAGGTCGTGGCATTGACCGACAGCGTGGGCTTGCCCAGCCAGCCTTCGGCCTGGGCCGCCACGCGCGCCATGCGCAAGTCCGTCCCCAGTTGCACCAGCGCCTGCGCCTGCGGCACGTTCACTTCGCGCAGGCTTTCGCGCAGCACTTCCTCCGACACTTCGCCGATCTCGATGGCGTTCGTGCAGTGCAGGCTTTTCTGCGCCACCACTTCGACGCCGAACTCCTTGAAGAAGGAGACGATCTTCTCGTCCGCCACCGCAGGGTAGGGCGTGACGACGCCAATGCGGGTGAATTGCAGCGCGCGCTGGGCCGCCAGCATGGCGTCGACCGGCGTGATCATCTCCAGGCCGGTATCGTGCCCGATGGTGGCCTTGATCTGGCGGTTGCCTTCCAGCCCGCCCCACAGGTTGCTGCTGGAAATGCCCAGCAGCAGGCTGTCCGGCTTGCATTGCAGGCGCGCCGCGGTCTCCGGCAGGCGCGCGTTGACGCCTTCCACGAAGCGCTGCAGGCCGTCCGGCGCGCTCCAGTCGACGGCATCGATGATGATGCGCGCGGTGGCGATGGTCGCGCCCTCCACCCGCATGCTCCACAACTCGTTCTCCACCGTGACATTGGTGGCCGGCGTCAGCACGCCGATTTTCCTGCCCCATTGCGATTGCATGGCATTCTCCTTGTGCGAGGTTCAGCGCAGCTGCGGCGAGTTGAAGTTCTCGATGGCCGGCAGGTTGGCGGCGTTGGTGCCGGCAATGCGGCCGTAGACGATGGTTTCCGAAAAATTGGTCGAGGTCTGGTACTTGAAGCCCCAGATCGAACCGCATTCGCCGGCCGCGAACAGGTGGGGAATCGGCTTGCCGTCCGGATCGAGCACGCGCGCGTGTTCGTCGCGGCGCGGTCCGCCCTGGGTGTTGTACATCAGCGGCAGGATCTTGGCCACGTAGTAGGGCGGGTCGATCGGCTTGAGGGTTTCCGGCGGGCGGCCGAAGGCGCGGTCGACGCCGGCGCGCGCCTGGGCGTTGTAACCGCCAAGGGTGTTGGCCAGGGCGGACTGCTCGATGCCGGTGATGCGCGACAGCTCCGCCATGTCGTGCGCCACCATGATCCAGCCCTTGGCGATTTCGGCCGAATTGTCGGCGCTCCACTTGTAGCCCTTGACCACCACGTTGTAGGAGAAGATGTCCATGGCCAGCGGCGCGCCGCGGCCGTTTTCCTCGTCCATGATCAGGAAGGAGGGCAGGCGCGAGAACTTGTAGGTCGGCAGGTTGAACTCGCCGATCGACGCGCCGGCGTTATGGGCTTCCAGGCGCGCCTCGTTGACGAAGCGGTCGCCGTCGCTGTCGACGTAGATGAAGCCGGGGCGCCGTACCGTCAGCACGAAGCCGGCCTCCCAGCCTTCCGGCCGGATGCCGATGGCGCTCGCTTCGGCATCCATATGCCACAGCTGGGCGCCCACTTTCTGCGCCAGGCGCACGCCGTCGCCCGTGTTGTGCGGCCAGCCGGACGCCTGGATCTCCTGCGGGCGCAGATACTGCGTCTTCAGTTCGGGATCGTATTCGAAGCCGCCGCAGGTCATGACCACCCCCTTGCGCGCCTTGCAGAAGAAGCGCTCGCCGGCATGTTCGGCGATCACGCCGATGGCCTGGCCCAGGTCGTTCTTGACGATCTCCACCACGGCGGTGCCGGTCATGACCTCGATGTTGTCTTGCGCGCGCACATTGCGGTTGATCAGGTTCCACACGCGGGCGCCGCCGGTCCGTTCCGGCACGCTGTCGGTCTGCTTCAGCCGGCGCAGTTCCAGGTTCAGGTTGCGCGCGGCCGGCAATTGCGAAAAGGTTTTATCGGGGATGTAATATGAAAGGCTCGGATCGCTAAGCTTATAATCGTAGACTTCCAATTCACCACCCAGGTCCTGGAACCATTGCGGGTTTTGCAGCAGGCCATCGACAAAAGTCTGCACCAGCACGCGCGGGGTGGTGCCGTGGGTAACCTGGTGCAAGTATTCGACGAATTGCTCTTTCTGCTCGACCTGTTTCGGATAAATCATCATGGCCGACGAGACCAGCGAGTTGCCGCCCGGCTCAGGGGCCTTTTCAAGCAGCAGTACGCCGGCGCCATGGCGCGCGGCCGTCAGGGCGCAGGTGCCGCCTGCCGCACCGTAGCCAATCACGATGACATCCGTTTCCACCTTGGTCTGATATTGCGGCATAGCGAAGTCCCTTTCAATTTACATCAATCGGAAACAAGCAAAAATGCGCGACAAGCGGCCGCAAAAATGCCTTGCACATTTTCGCAATAGATTAAATAGCCTATTTGAAGTTAATACCGGAAGAATGCCTTGTGTTTGCTTTTGGGCACGAAATTGATAATACGCCCGACAATTCCAATTGCAAGAATATTTTTTAAAATAGGATTATTCCTAAAACTGGCGGGTTTCAATATGTCGGTAATAATTCGCCAGTTATTAATGAAATAAAAAAAGCCCGCCGGCAGACGCGGGCGGGCTGGGGCGGTCGGCCCGGCTTAGTTCGATTCCGGCTTCAGGTTCTTGCGGAAGAAGGCGTCGATGTAAGTCTGCACATGGCGCTTGGCGGTACGCGACGACACGCCGTGCTTGGCGCCCGGGTAGGTCATCAGCTCGAACTGCACGCCGCGGTTCACCAGCGCATCGATCATCTTGGTGGTGTTGGTGAACAGGACGTTGTCGTCGGCCATGCCGTGGATCAGCAGCAGCTTCGATTTCAGGCCGTCCACGTGGTAGAACACGTTCGACTGCTTGTAGCCTTCCGCATTGTTCTTCGGGTGGTCCATGAACTGCTCGGTGTAGTGGGTGTCGTACAGACCCCAGTCGGTCACCGGCGCACCCGACACGCCGGCGGCGATCTTGTCGGAGGCTTGCGACAGCAGGCGCAGCGTCATGAAGCCGCCATAGCTCCAGCCATACACGCCGATGCGCGACGGGTCGACATAGGACTGCTTGCCCAGCCACTCGATGCCGGTCAGCTGGTCTTCCACTTCCACCTTGCCCAGGTTGCGGTAGATCGCGTCGGTGAAGACGCGCTCGCGGCGCGAGGAGCCGCGGTTATCCAGGCGGAACACGACGTAGCCCTGCTGCGCCATGTACTGGTCGAACTGGCCGCCATCCCACTTGCGGGTGACGTGCTGCGCGTGCGGCCCGCCGTAGGTGGAGAGGTAGACGGGGTACTTCTTGTTGGCGTCGAACTTGTACGGCTTGATGATGGAGTAGTACAGGGTCTGGCCATCCTTCGCCTTCATGTTGCCGAATTCGACCGGCAGCAGGTCCGGCTTGTATTTGAAGTAGGCGTGCGATTCGTCGACCTTGTTCTCGTCCACCCAGCTCAGTAGCGTGCCGTCCGGGCGGCGGATCGCCACTTGCGGCGGATTGGCCGGATCGGACCAGGTGTCGACGAACACTTCGCCGTTTTTCGAGAACGAGGCGTCGTGCCAGCCGTCGGCCTTGGTGATGCGCTTGGGCTTGTCGGCGCTGGAGCCGTCCAGCTTGAGTTCATAGACCTGCTTGTCGTAGGCCGCATCCTTGTTGGACGAGACGTAGACCTTGCCGGCCTTTTCGTCCACGGCCAGCAGGGAATCGAAACCCCATTCGCCCTTGGAGATGGCGTGTTTCAGCTTGCCGTCCATGCCGTACAGGTACAGGTGGTTGCGGCCGGTGCGCTCGGAGGACCAGATGAAGCCCTTGCCGCTGTCCAGGAAACGCAGGTCGTCGTGGATGCTGGTCCAGGTGTCGGCGCTCTCGGTCAGCACCGGACGCTGCGCCAGCGTGGCGACGTCGACCGCGATCAGTTCCAGCTTCTTCTGGTCGCGCGACTGGCGCTGGAAGAACAGCGACCGGGCGTCCTTGCTCCAGTCGGCGCGCACCAGGTAGATGTCCTTGTTGGCGCCCAGGTCCACTTCGCGGATATCGCCGCCGGCCGGCGACACGATCTTCAGGCCGACGATGGCGTTGGTCTCGCCGGCGGCAGGATAGCGCTGGTCGATGACCTTGGTGCTCTCGGCGCTGATCTCGAAGCGCTGGCGCACCGGTACCGGTGCTTCGTCATACCAGCGGAAGGCAATGGCGGAATCGTCCGGTGCCCAGTAGTAGCCGGTGCGCTGGTCCATCTCTTCCTGCGCCACGAATTCGGCTTCGCCGTTATGCACCGTGCCTTTGCCGTCGGTGGTCAGCTGGCGTTCCTGGCCGGTTGCCAGGTCGATCACGAACAGGTTCTGGTCGCGCACGAAGGATACGTACTTGCCTTTCGGCGAAATCTTCGGGTCGATCACGCTGCCGGCTGCGACCAGGCGCGCGGTGTCGGGCTTGGACAGGTCGACCAGGTACAGGTTGCCGGCCAGCGGCACCAGCAGCTGCTTGCCGTCCGGCGACCAGCTGTAGGAAATGATGCCTTTCAGTGCCGCGGTGCGTTCGCGTTCGCGGCGCGCCTTCTCGGCGTCGGACAGGTTCTCCACCGGCACCAGCACCTTGGAGTCGACCAGGCGGCGCGTGGTCTTGTCCTTCATGTTGTACTCCCACAGGTCCAGCTGGAACTGGTCGTCCGGACGTGCGCGCAGGAAGGTCACGCGGGCGCCGTCAGGCGACACTTTGAGGGAGCGCACGCCCGGGCCGGACAGCGACGGGTCGGCGTGCAGGCGTTCCAGCGTCAGGCGTTCGGCGGAGGCGGTGCCGGCGGCCAGCAGGGCCACCAGGGTAAGAATGAGGCGCATTGATTTGTCCCGGTATGGTCTATTTGCGAATCGCAAGACAATACCAGAAGCGGCCCCCGCTGAAATTCGGAATGCTTTGGCTTATGCCGTTTTTCCTTCGGCTACACGTGAATTCGACAGTGTCCGAAGATAGGCTGTGAGCAAAAGTGCAGCAATCGTCAGGCCGAGCACCAGCCCGATCCAGAAACCGGTGGCCGCCATTTCCTGCCACAGCCCCAGGAGGCAGCCCACCGGCAGGGCGAAGCCCCAGAACGCCAGCAGCTGGATCAGCATCGGCCCGCGCGTGACCTTGTAGCCGCGGATGGCGCACGCCGCCGCCACCTGGGTCGCGTCCGACAGCTGGAACAGGGCGGCAAACAGCAGCAGCGTGGCGCAGGTGGCCTGCACCGCAACGTCGTTGGTGTAGGCTGCCGCGATCTGGTGGCGGAATACGGCGATGAAGGCCGCCGACAGCACGGCAAACGCAAGCGACAGCCCCATCCCCACCCAGGATGCCCTGCGCGCGCGGCGCGCGTCGCCTTCGCCCAGTGCCTGTCCCACGCGCGTGACCATGCCGATGCCCAGGCTGAGCGGCACCATGAACACCAGCGAGGAAAAGTTCAGCGCGATCTGGTGCGCCGATTGCTCCACCACGCCGAAGCGCGCCACCAGCAGGGCCACGGCGCCAAAGGCGCTCACTTCGGCGAAATAGGTGACGCCGATCGGCAGGCCAAGCTGCAGCATGCTGCGCAGCTCCGGCCAGTGCGGCCCTTCCCAGTGCGTGAAAGGGTAGGTGGCGCGGTAGGCGGGCGCGATGCGTATCCAGGCCAGCATGGCGCCCAGCATCAGCCACATGCAGATGCCGGTGGAGATGGCGCAGCCCACGCCGCCCATGGCCGGCAAGCCGAACTTGCCGAATATGAGCAGCCAGTTGACCACCACGTTGAAGGCCAGCCCAAGGAGGGCAATCACCATGACGGGTTTGGTCTGGTTGATGCTGGCGCTGTAGCCGTACAGCGCGCGGTAGCAGGCGAACGGCGGCAGGCCTATACTGATGAAGTGGACGAACAGCGAGGCGCGCCGGTTCACTTCCGGCGCCAGTTGCAGATGGTCGAACAGCAGGGTTGCCAGGTTGGCCAGCAGCGCCGCCGCCAGGCCGACCGCCAGGCCTTTCCACAAGCCCTGGCGCACCAGGTGCGGTATGCGTTCGAGGCGGCCGGCGCCCACTTCATGCGCCACCAGGGTATTTATGGCCATCATGGTGCCCACCACCGTCACCACGGCGATGGACCAGATGGCGGCGCCGGTGGAGACGGCGGCCAGTTCGGCGGCGTTGGTGTGGCCCGTCATCGCCACGTCGGCCACCGCCATGCCGACCGTGGCCAACTGCCCGATCAGTACCGGCCAGGCCAACTTCCACAGTGCGCTTGCTTCATGGCGGAAGGTGGCGGTCGATAGCGTGTTCGGCATGTGTTGTACAGTAGGAATTTGTTACAAGGTAATGTAGTCTAGCGCCCTTTGTCCTGCGTTGAAGGCGCATGGCTTGCTTGATTACGGAGATATATTGATGAAGAATACCCTGACTGCCGCATTCCTGCTGGCGGCATCCCTTCTGGGCCAGGCTGCGACGGCCGGCGAACTGCACCTGTTCTCGCGCGAAGACTTCCGCGGCCAACGCGTCGTGATCGCCGACGGTGCCGCCCACAACTTCACCGACTTCGGCTTCAACGACCGCGCCTCCAGCATCGTGGTGCGCTCCGGCGCCTGGGAGCTGTGCGAGCACAAGGACTTCCAGGGCCATTGCGTCGTGTTCGAGCGCGGCGAATACCCGGACCTGCGCCGCTTCAACAACAACTTCTCCTCCGCGCGCGAGATCGAACGCCACCGCGACCGGGGCCAGGGCTATGCCTACGGCCGCGACGAACGCGATGAGCGCTGGCGCGAGGAACGCCGCGACGAACGGCGCGAGGAACGCCGCTACCAGCGCGAACGCGGCGATGCCGTGGAACTGTTCAACGACGTTGGCATGCGCGGCCGCCGCGTGGCCGTCAGCCACGACGTGCGCACCCTGCGCGACATCGGCTTCAACGACAACGCCAACTCCCTGGTGATCAACTACGGCACCTGGGAAGTGTGCGAGCATGGTGACTACGGCGGCCAGTGCCGCGTCTACGGACCGGGCCGCTACCCGGACCTGCAGGACTTCATCGATCGCATCTCGTCGATTCGCCGTATCCGCTGATTTCCTGCTACGCTATGAGCTCCATCACCGGGAGGGCATGGCGTGGAATACAAGGATTATTACGCAACGCTGGGCGTGGACAAGACGGCCAGCAATGACGAAATCAAAAAGGCTTACCGCAAGCTGGTCCGCAAATACCACCCGGACGTCAGCAAGGAAGCCGATGCGGACGCCCGCACCAAGGAACTCAACGAAGCCTACGGCGTGCTGGGCGATGCGGAAAAGCGCGCTGCCTACGATTCGCTGGGCAGCGGCCAGTACCGCGCCGGCCAGGAGTTCCACCCGCCGCCCGACTGGGGCGGGGGCTTCCAGGGCGGCAGCGCGGAAGACTTCTTTGCCGACCTGTTCGCGCACGTGGGCGGCCACGGCCAGCGCGGCCGGCGCCAGGGTTTCCGCACGCGCGGCGAGGACATCCACGCCACGCTGGAAATCAGCTTGCAGGACGCCTATCACGGCGCGCAGCGCGAGATCTCGCTGGGCCGCCAGCGCAACCTGAAGGTGAACATCCCGCAAGGCGTCACGGCCGGCCAGCACCTGCGCCTGAGCGGCCAGGGCCAGCCCGGCATGAATGGCGCCGAGTCCGGCGACCTGTACCTTGAAATCGCCTTCCAGCAGGACGACCGCTACCGCGTCGAGGGACGCGACGTGTTCGAGAAAGTGCTGATCCCGCCCTGGCTGGCGGCGCTGGGTGGCGAGCGCGAGGTGGCCACGCCCTCCGGCCGCGTGACCGTGACCGTGCCGCCCGGGTCGCAAGGCGGCCGCAAGCTGCGCCTGAAAGGGCGCGGCATCCCCGCCAGCGGCAGCGCCGGCACGGCGGGCGACCTGTACCTGATTCTGGACATTTTCGTGCCGGCGGCCGACACGCCCGCGCGGCGTGCGCTGTACGAGCAGATGCAACGCGAAATGGGAGGATAAGCGATGCCTATGGAAATCATTGTGGAAGGGGTGCCGCTGGAACGCCAGGCACTGACGCTGGAAGAGCTGGCGCGCGCTTGCGAGGTCGAACCGGAGTGGGTGGTGCACCACGTGCAAAGCGGCATCCTGCTGGGCGGGACGCACGTGGCATCGGTGGAGAGCCTGCAGTTCACCAGCGTGGACCTGGGGAGGGCGCGTCGCCTGGTCCAGCTGGAACGTGATTTCGATGCGGACGAAGATTTGGCGGCGCTGGTGGTGGACTTGTGCGATGAAGTGCGTCGCCTGAAGTCGCGCCTGCGCGCCGCCGGGTTGGCCTAGAAGCCGTCAGGCAGCTTAACGCTGCTGGTCACGGCCGCCGCGATTGCCGCGGTTGCCGCTCTCCTGGTCCTGCAAGTCGTCGCGGCTGCCTTGGCGCTGCCCTTGGCCGAGGTCGCTTTGCTTGTTGCCGCGGCCCTGGTCAGATTGCTGGTTGCCGCCAGTCACATTTTCGCGCTGGCCTTGCTGCTTGCCACCTTGGCCCTGGCCGGCTTGTCCGGCCTGGTTGCGCCAATCGTCCGACTGTTCACTATCCTTGCGTGGTGCCATGATCGCTCTCCTATCTGGTTGAAGCGGAATCCATGCTAGGCCGATGCCGCAGCTGTGCCTGTAGGCGCACGCCTCGCCGAGTTGTAGGACGTTTTAGAAGGCGTCGTGCGGCAAGGTATGGTCGAGCTGGATGAACTGCTGGCGCAGCCACTTCCCGGCCGGACCCAGTTCGTCGTCGCCCCGGTGGATGAGAAACAGCGGGTATTCCAGCTCCAGGCCTTCCTGCGTATGCAGCCGGACCAGCCGGCCCTCGGCCAGGTCGCGCAGGACGGTGTGCTCCGGCATATTGCCCCAGCCCAGGCCACCCAACAGCAAGGCGTGCTTCGAGCCCAGGTCGCCCAGCCGCCAGTCGCGCAAGCCGAGCACGCCAAAGTCGCGGCCCTCGGTCAGCGCGCTGCGGTCGGTCACCACCAGCTGCAAATGCTCGCGCAGGACGCCGGTCGGGATCGGCGCCGCCTCGCGCGCCAGCGCATGCAGGGGCGAGCAGACCGGCATCATCTTCACGAAGCCGGCCGCGTGGCGCTCGATATTGGCCGGGGCATTGGCCGCCATGCCCGCCACGCCCAGCTGGCAGCGGCGGTCGGCCACCATCTGCGACACGGCCCCCAGCGCCTCGGTATGCAGGCGCAGCGCCACCGTGGGGAATTCGCGCTGGAACAGCTCCAGCGTACGCACCAGCAGGCAGGTGGGGAACATCACGTCGACCACGATCGACAGCTCCGCCTCCAGCCCCGCACCGAGCGCCTTGGCGCGCGACCGCATGCTGTCGACCTTGCTGGCCACGGCGCGCGCATCGGCCAGCAGCGCCTTGCCGGCGTCCGTCAGCGTCGGCTTGCGCGTGCTGCGGTCGAGCAGCTCAATGTTCAGCTGCTCTTCCAGGTTGGCGATGGTGTAGCTGATCACCGACTGGGTGCGGTGCAGGGCGCGCGCCGCATGGGCGAAACCGCCGTGGTCGATGACGGCGATGAAGACGCGCAACTGGTCGAGGGTGGGGAGTCCGGGATCTCGCATAATCTAGAAAATCGATAATAATCATTGATACAAAACCTATTTCATCGATATTAATCCGGTTCTATGATGGCAGCAATCACTAACTCTTTTGGAGCACCATCATGGCAAACGTTCTCTACATCAACAGCAGTGTGCGCAATGCCGGCTCGCTGTCGCGCCAGTTGTCGGCAGAATTCATCGCCAAGTGGAAGGCGGCCAACCCGTCCGACACCGTGGTCGAGCGCGACCTGGCCAGCAACCCCGTGCCGCACTTGACCGAGCAGATGATGGGCGCCTTCTTCACCCCGGCCGAGCAGCGCAATGCCGAACAGGCGCACATCGTGAAAGTGTCCGACACCCTGGTGGACGAACTGTTCGCCGCCGACGTGATCGTGCTGGGCGCCCCGATGTACAACTTCTCCGTGCCGTCCTCGCTGAAAGCCTGGATCGACCACGTGGCGCGCGCGGGCCGCACCTTCCAGTACGGCGCCAACGGCCCGGAAGGCCTGCTCAAGGGTAAAAAGGTGTACGTCTTCACCGCCAGCGGCGGCGTGTACAGCGAAGGCGCGGCCGCGGCCTACGACCACCTGACCACCTTCCTGCGCACGGTGCTGGGCTTCCTCGGCCTGACCGACGTGCAGTTCATCCGCGCCGAAGGCGTGGCAATGGGCGAGCAGGCCGTGGCCGACACCGTGGCCAAGGGCCGCAAGTCGATCGACGAACTGATCGCCGCGTAAGACAGCGCGCACAGCCCCATGGGCAGCACCGGCCGCGGGCCGTGCTGCCCTTTTTCGTTTGGTATCATGTGGTGATGAAACGCTACCACTTGCTCATCATCGATCCGCAGAACGACTTCTGCGACATGCCGCTGGACGCCACCGCGCCGCATGCGCCCGCGCTGCCCGTGCCGGGCGCCCACCAGGACATGCTGCGCCTGGCCAGCCTGATTGAACTGGGCGGTACCGGCCTGGCCGACATCACCGTCACGCTCGACTCGCACCACCGCTACGACGTGGCCCATCCGACCTTCTGGTACACGGCCGAAGGCACGGCGCCGGCCCCGTTCACGCCGATTGCCGCCGCCGACGTGCGGGCAGGGCGTTTCCAGCCGCGCGATGCCAAGGCCCTGCCGCGCGTACTGTCCTACCTCGATGCGCTGGAAGCGGCCGGCCGCTATCAATTGATGGTGTGGCCGGTGCACTGCGAGATCGGCAGCTGGGGCCACAACGTGCACGACGCCGTGCGCGCCGCCTACAATGCCTGGGAAGAGGAACGTCACGCGGTGGTGGCCAAGGTGGGCAAGGGTGCCAATCCCTGGACCGAGCACTATTCCGCCGTGATGGCGGAAGTGCCCGACCCGGCCGATCCTGGCTCCCAGCTGAACCGGGAATTGATCGGCAGCCTGGCGCCGGCCGACACCATCTACATTGCCGGCGAAGCGGGCAGCCACTGCGTCAAGGCGACCACCGAGCATATCGCCGACCAGATCGACCCACGCAAGCTGGTGCTGGTGAGCGACTGCATGAGTCCCGTGCCCGGCTTCGAAGCGCAGTACCTGGAATTCGCCCAGGCCATGCAGCGGCGCGGCGCGCGCCTGGCCACGTCCGGCGACGTATTGCGCGAATGGCTGTCCAACGCGGAGCACCAGGCATGATCCCCGTCGTGCGCAGCCTGCTCGAAACCGACCTGTACAAGTTCACCATGTGGCAGGCGCTGTTGCACGGCCAGCCCGGTGCGCACGCCGAATACGAATTCGTTTGCCGCAACCAGACCGCGTTTCCGCTCTCCGAACTGAAGGCGGAAGTGGAAGCCCAGCTGGACCACCTGTGCGGCATGTCCTTTTCCGAGGACGAGCTGGATTACCTGCGTGCGCTGCGCTACATCAAGAGCGACTTCGTCGACTTCCTCGCGCTGTTCCGCTTCCAGCGCAAGTTCATCGACGTGCGCGCGGAAGGCGACACCTTGCTGATCCAGGCCGCCGGCCCGCAGGTGCACGTGATGGCATTCGAGATCTTCGTGCTGTACATCGTCAACGAGTTGTACTTCCGCCGCGCCGCCACACCGGCCGTGCTGGACGAAGGGCGCCGGCGCCTGGGCGAAAAGATCGCGCAGCTGAAGGCTTTCGGCGCCATGCCGGCGCTGCGGCACCCTTTCGAATTTTCCGACTTCGGCCTGCGCCGCCGCTTTTCGGCCGCCTGGCACGACGAAGTGGTCGCGCGCCTGGCAAGCGAGGTGCCGGAGTTCTTCAAAGGCACTTCCAACGTCTACATCGCGAAAAAATACGGCCTGATCCCGATCGGCACCATGGCCCACGAGTACATGCAGTCCTTCCAGGCCTTCGGCGTGCGCCTGCGCGACTTCCAGAAAGCCTCCCTGGAAGCCTGGGTGCAGGAGTACCGCGGCGACCTGGGGATTGCGCTGACCGACGTGGTCGGCATGGACGCCTTCCTCAACGACTTCGACCTGTACTTCGCCAAGCTGTTCGACGGCTTGCGGCATGACTCGGGCGACCCGGTCGTGTGGGGCGAGAAGGCCATCGCGCACTACGCGGCCCTGCGCATCGACTCCAATACCAAGCGCCTGGTGTTTTCGGACGGGCTGGACTTCGACACGTCCTTCCGCCTGTACCGCCACTTCGCCGACCGCATCATGGTCGGTTTCGGCATCGGCACGTGGCTCACCAACGATGTCGGCGTCACGCCGCTAAACATCGTGATGAAGCTGATCCGCTGCAACGGCCAGTCGGTCGCCAAGCTGTCCGATTCGCCCGGCAAGACGCTGTGCAAGGACGAGACCTTCCTGGCCTACCTGCGGCAGGTGTTCGGCCACCAGTCCGCCTGAGACCAGGCTCGCTCAGGCTTCCACCGCGCCGAAGCGCGACATGATGCGGTCGGCCTGCTCGCGCTGGGCATCGTCATCCACGTCCACCGACAGCAGGGCGGCGGGGCGGTCGGGCTTGTCGGTGTTGTCGACGTCGTCGGGCGTCAGCGAATCCATGATGTTCTGCACGGCCGAGGCGGTGGTCGTCATCGGCCGCGCTTCATGCAGGTTCAGCTGCACGGCCGAGTTACTGAAGCCTTCGGCAAGCAGGGCGCTGCGCGCGCCTTCGGCGTCCGCGATCTGGCGGAAATTGCGGTAAATGGTGTTGGGCATGGTGCGTCTCCTGTATGGCTGGATTGTCCCGTAAGGCGCGCGAGTCCGGCGCGCGCTTACTTGGCGCTGGCCTTGCGTGAGGACCAGTGCAGGTGCACGATCAGCCAGTTGTCGCCTTGCCGTTCCAGCACGGCGGTTTCCAGGCCAAAGGTATGCACCGCGGTGTTCTTGTAGCTGCCGGTGGTTTCCGTTTCGCGCATGACGATGGCCGTGGCGCCGTCGCGATGCTCGGCGTGGCGCAACAGGCGCGACTGCGTGGCGCGCAGGAAGGCAATGTCGCTGTCGAGGTGGTGGGCGGCGTATTCGTCGCGGCTGCGCTCGACATGGCCCGATTCGAAAATCTGCGCCTTGGGGCTGAGCATGGCCAGCGCCTGTTCGCGCTTGCCTTCGGCCAGCGCACGCTGGAAGGCATCCATGGTTTCAGCCGGCGTGGCGGCGAAGGCGGGCATGCTGGCGGCGGCCAGCAGCAGGCAGGCTAGGGCGCGCATTGGAGTCAATTGCCGAAGCCGGCGACTACGTTGGCGGTGTGTTCCACGCTGGGCGCGGTGGCGAAATACTGGCCCACCAGCCCGCGCCAGGTCTGGAAATCCGCGCTGCCGCGAAAATCGACGGTGTGGTTTTCCAGCGTTTCCCAGGCGATGACCAGGTGGTAGGTGTTGGCGCGCTCGATCACGCGGTCCAGGCGCATGGACTTGCAGCCCTTGGCACGCTGGAACAGCGGTACGGCGCTTTGCACCGCTGCTTCGAATTCGGCGCCTTGGCCATCCTTGATTTCAAACTCCGCCAGCTCGTGAATCATCGGGGCATTCCTTTCGCTAAGTAATGCTCCGATTGTGCCTGATATGGATCAGAAGCGGTAGCGGGCGGTGACGCGCACGTTACGCGGTGCCCCCGGCAGGTTGAGCAGCTTGCTCGAGCCGTGGCCGGAAACGATGTAATCGCGGTCGAACAGGTTGTTCACGTTGACCTGCACGTCGAAGGCCGCTGCGCGGTAGGCCAGCATGGCGTCGACCACCGTGTAGCCGGGCAGGACGGTGGTGTTGCCGGTGTTGGCGAAACGGTCGCCCTGGTAGTTCAAGCCCGCGCCGCTGTGCCAGCCGCCGCCCAGTTCCTTGTTCAGCCACAGGTTGGCGCTGCGCTTGGGCGTCAGCGTCGGCTGGTTGCCCTGCACCATGCGGCCGTCGTCGCGCGCGATGGAACGCGTGATTTCCGCGTCCAGCAGGGCCAGGCCGGAGACCACTTTCCAGCCCTGGCCCAGGTCGCCGCTCAAGGTCAGCTCCAGGCCGTCGGTGCGCTGGGTGCCGATCGGGATCAGCTGGTTGGTGGCCGGATCGCTGCTCTTGATGCCGGTGCGTTCCAGGCGGAACAGCGAGGCGCTGACCGTGGCCAGGCCGTCCAGCAGGTCGAAGCGGGCCCCCACTTCCTTGTTGGTGGTCTTTTCCGGATCGATGGCGGCGTTGTTGGCGGCCAGCGCGAAGGTTTCGCCGGAAGGCTGGAAGGATTTGCTGAAGGAGACGTAGTAGGACTGGTTGCCGGAAGGCTGGTACACCAGACCGGCGCGCGGGCTCCAGGCGCGGTCGGTGCGGTCCAGGTTCTTCTGGCCCACGCGGCGCTCGCGCGTCTCCTGGCTGAAGTCATCGTAACGCACGCCGGCCAGCATTTTCCACTGCGGCGTCAGCGTCGCCAGGTCCTGCACGTACACGCTCTGGTTCTTCAGGATGCCAAGGTTGTCCGTGCCCGGCGCCACGTTGGCGGCCAGCGGCAGCACCGGCAGCACCGGCTTGAAGATGTTCACGCTGGCCACGTTGGCCTGCGAGCGGTTGACCTGGTCCTTGTCCTGCTTGCTGAACTCCACGCCGTACAGCAGCTGGTGCGGCATGCCGAGAATTTCCACGCGCTGGGTCAATTCGGTCTGGTTGAAGTAGCCGTCCTCCTGGCGGCGCACGTTGCCGTGCGTGAGCGACGCGGTTTGCGCCGCTTCGTTGACGCTGCCCACCAGGGTGTTGTTGCGGTTCAGCGAGTAGTCGTAACGGCGGAACGCATTGCGCAGCGACCAGTTGCCGTTCAGGCGGTGCTCCAGCGCCACGGCCAGCGCCTTCACGCGGGCCTGGCTGAAGTCCACGTCACGCGCATTGGCCGCGCCGAAGTAGGTGGACGGGTCGACGTCGACCGCCGTGCCCTTGTAGGAAGGGATGCCGAAGTCGGTCAGGCGGCGGTCGGACAGGTACTCGCCCTGCACCAGCACGGAGGTATCGGCGCTCAGCTTCCACAGCAGGGATGGCGAGAAGGCCTCGCGCTTGAGGAACTGCTGGTCGCGGTAGCCATCGGAATCTTCCTTGGCGCCGGTGACGCGGAAGGCTACGCCGCTCTCGGACAGCTTGCGCGCCACGTCGAATTCGCCGCGCTTCTTGTTCCAGCTGCCGAACGTGGCCGTGACTTCGGTCTTGTCGATACCCGGCTTTTTCGTGATGCGGTTGATCATGCCGCCCGAGGAACCACGGCCGTACAGCACCGAGGCCGGGCCCTTGATCACTTCCACCTGTTCGATGTTCGACAGGTCGCGGAAATACAGCGCGTCGTCGCGCATGCCATCGATGAACTGGTCGGCAATGGCGGTAAAGCCGCGAATGGTCACCTGGTCGCGCTGGCCGTCGCCGTGCGACAGGCCGATGCCGGGAATGCCCTTCACCACGTCTTCCATGGAGCTGGCAGCCTGGTCGCGCAGCAGTTCCTGCGGCACCACGTTGACGGTCTGCGGAATGTCGCGCAGCGGCGCATCGATCTTGGTGGCGCTGCTGGCGCTGACCGGATTGTAGGTGGATTCGCGTGCCGCGGTGACCGTGACGGCGGGCAAGGTGGAATCCTGGGCAAACGCGGGGAGGGTAGCCAGTTGCGGCAATGCCAGCGCTACCGCGAGCGCCAGCGGGGATTTGTTCAACTTCATGTGCTTTCCTGAGGTGGTGGCTGGCTGGCGACCACCTGACAGGTGCAGAAGGATGGCTGGCTAGGTAATGAGAATTATTCGCATCTGAGATTATGCGCCAGCCATGCGGATTGCACAACCATATTTAGCGTTCGCTGCGTTTTACCTTGGCGGCATCGCTCGGGGTCTGCTCCCCTTGCCGGTATTGCTCACCCGTTTGGAAACCATGTTCGCGTTCGCCTTCGTCGACGCCGCCCGAGAGCAGGTCGTCCGTGCGGCCGGCAGACTGTTCGCTGCCTCCTTTGCTGCTGGAAAGATTGCGCTGGCCGGTGCATCCGGCGCCCCAGGTACCGATGCTGCTGGTCCCGTCATGGGTTTGCTGCTCCAGGTTGCGTCCTTTGTTGAGTGTGGACATGACTGCCTCCTTGTAACCAGGCCGATAGTCCATTGTAGGCGCGAAAGCAGCTTTGTCCTAGTTCTCCGTATATTTGCGCAGGAGCATGTTATAGCGCTTGTTGCCGTCGCCGCCGAGCCAGTTCCACATGGCCTCCACGTCGCTGCGGTGGCCCTCGTAAAAGTGCTGGCTGCTGGCCAGCCAGATGTGGGATTTCAGGATGGGTTTGTCGAGCCGGACGATCTCCCCCTTGAAACGGGTGGCGACGAACTTGTCCATGTCCGCTTCGGAAACCAGGGCCACCACGAAGGCATCGATGCGGCCCAGGTGCAGTTTCTCGAAGTTGTTCGGCACCGTGGGCGCACCCGGGTCGAGCACGGCGCCGGCTTGCTGCAGGGTGTTCGCATAGGTCGAGCCATGCATGATGCCGACGCGCTGTCCGCGCAGGATCTGCAGGGGTTCGCTGCTGCGCGCGTAGCCATCCTTGGCGCGCACGAAGACGACGACGTTCAGGGTGCTGGCGCGCCGGGTGTCCGGCTTGCCCTGCGCGTCGCGCGGCAGCACGATGCCGGGCTGGCCGTCGGCTGTGATGTCGACCGTGGTGAAATCGGCAGTACCGCCGACCAGTGCGCTGCGCAGGCGCAGCACGGGCAGCCGCACGAATTGCACCTCGCACTGCGCGCTTGCCGCGAACTCGCGCACCCACTCAACGTTGGCGCCGGGCGGGTTCGCCACTGCTGCGCCATTGCCCAGCCAGTAGGGCGGGCGGTGCTGGTCCGGATAGGCAAACCGAATGGTCCCGCAGGCAGCCAGGGTCTGGCTGGCCGACAGCCAGAGGATGATGGTGGGAATGAGCAAATTCCATTTCATTCCCGCATTCTATGCGAAGCGCCCTGGGCGTGGCTTGCTTTCGGCAATCACATGGCGCGCTGCATGGAGTCGCCGCGGCGGTCGCGCACATGCCAGGGGAGCGATGCGATAGAGCGGATGCGGGTGGGGAAGCGTTCGGTAAAGGAGCGTATCAGGAGGTGCTCGACACCGCAGATGGTGAGGTAGCTGCGGGCGGCGCCCTGGTCGAAGGCAAGGGCGGTACGAACGGCCATGTCGAAACGCTCGGCTGTCCCGAGATCGTGCCGGCGTTCCTTGTTCCTTCTTTGGTCCACGCGTCCTCCCTCGACAAGACTTTATGCTAGAACCGCCGCGATTGGCGGGTCTGTGCGTCAGTCCACATGCCGACCATTTTAGAGGATGTTGCGCAAGGCTTCTTCCAGTTCCGCGTTGTCCAGTGGCGCATCCCACACATTACTATGAACGAGGGATTGAATCGGCAGGCGCGAACGCCAGCCCTTGGCTTCCAATTCAGGAGTTGGTAGGAACTCGCTGACATAGCCCAGGCACAGATAGGCCACCGGATAGACGTCGTCCGGCAGGTGCAGGGCCTGCGCCAGCTGCTGCTGGTCCAGGATGCTGACCCAGCCCACGCCGACGCCTTCCGCGCGGGCCGCCAGCCACAGGTTCTGCACCGCCAGGCAGACGCTGAACAAGTCCATCTCCACGATCGAGTTGCGGCCCAGGACATGCGGGCCGCCGCGCTTGCGGTCGCAGGTGATGCACAGGTTCAGCGGGCTTTCCAGGATGCCTTCCAGCTTCAGGCGCTTGTACAGGCCTGCCTGCTCGCCTTCGTAGTTTGCCGCAGCCCTCTCGTTCTCGCGCGTGAAGATGGCGTGCACCTGTTGCCGCACTTCGCGGCTGTCGATGACGATGAAGTCCCACGGCTGCATGAAGCCGACCGACGGTGCGTGGTGCGCCGCCTGCAGCAGGCGGGCCAGGACATCGGCCGGCACCGGGTCGGGCAGGAATTGCGAGCGCACGTCGCGGCGTTCGCGAATGGCGCGATAGAGGCCTTCGCGTTCGGAAGGGGAGAAGCTGTTGTCGGCTTTGGTCATTCTGCTCGTTTGGAGTATCCCCGCCTTACAGGCGGGCGATCTGGCGGTCGATGGCTTTGATGGCCCGCTCGCTGCGCTCGCTATAGCGGTCGGTCAGGTACTCCGTGCGGCCACGCATCAACAGGGTCATCTTGAACAATTCTTCCATCACATCGACCACGCGGTCGTAGTAGGCGGAAGGACGCATTCTACCCGCGTCGTCGAACTCCTTGTAGGCCATCGGCACCGACGACTGGTTGGGAATGGTGAACATGCGCATCCAGCGCCCCAGCAAGCGCAGCGTGTTTACCACGTTGAAGGACTGCGAGCCGCCGCAGACCTGCATCACGGCCAGGGTGCGGCCCTGGCTCGGACGCACGGCGCCTTGCTCCAGCGGGATCCAGTCGATCTGGTTCTTCATGACGGCGGTGATGGCGCCATGCCGCTCAGGGCTGCACCACACCTGGCCTTCCGACCACAGGCAAAGCTCGCGCAGTTCCTGCACCTTTGGATGGGATTCGGGAACGCTGCCCACCATGGGCAGCTCCATCGGATCGAAGATCCTGACCTCGGCGCCGAAGTGCTGCAGGATGCGCGCCGCTTCGAACGTCAGGAAGCGGCTGAAGGAGCGCTCGCGCAGGGAGCCATACAGCATCAGGATGCGCGGCGGATGGTGCATGTCGCCCTGCGGCGCCAGCTTGTCCAGGTTGGGAACGTCAACGAGTTCGGGCTTGAGGTTCGGAAGGTCGGGGATGCTCATGTTTCAGTGCTTTTCGAGGGAGTCTGCAAAATCGCCTGGCGCCACGGTGCCGCCGACGGTGGCGTCGGCTGGTGGCGCGGGGTAGAGCCAGCAGAACAGAGCCGTTGCCGCCATCATCCCCGCCAGCTGGGCCAGGATGAAGCCGGGCGCGTCGGCCGGGCGGATGCCCGCAAAGGTATTGCTGGCGGCGCGCGCCAGCGTCACCGCAGGGTTGGCGAAGGAGGTCGAGGACGTGAACCAGTAGGCTGCCGTGATGTAGGCCGCTACCGCAAACGGGGTGATCGCCGGGCGGCTGCGCGAACAGCCGATGATCACGCCGATCAGGCCGAAGGTGGCAATGAATTCGCTCCACCACTGTGAAGGACCGGTGCGGGCGTGTTCGGAAGCGAAGAACAGCGCCTCGCCGAACATGCCGTGCGCCGCGGCCACGCCGGCGAAGGCGCCGGCAACCTGCACCGCGATGTAAGGCAGGACTTCGGCCAGGGGCACGTTGCGCTGCCAGGCTTCCGACAGGGTCACGGCGGGATTGAAGTGCGCCCCGGAGATGGTGCCGAACATGAGGATCAGGGCCACCAGCCCGGCGCCGGTGGCGATGGTGTTGGCCAGCAGGGCGATGGCCACATTGCCGCCGGCAAGGCGTTCGGCCATGATGCCCGAACCGACTACTACTGCCAGCAGCAGCGCGGTGCCGAGCCCCTCGGCCACCAGGCGTCGCGACAGCGTCATGGCTGCACCTCGCCGATACGGGCCAGCTCACGCTTCAGCGCCAGTTTGTCCAGCTTGTCCACCGGCAGGCTGCAGAAGATGTCCAGGCGGGTCTTGATTTCACGGCAGACCTTCGCGAATTCGTGGCGCACTTGGTCATCCGTGCCCGAGGCTGCGGCAGGATCGCGGAAACCCCAGTGCGCCGTTACCGGCTGGCCGGGCCAGACAGGGCACACTTCGCCGGCCGCGCGGTCGCAGACGGTGATCACGAAGTCCATGGCTGGCGCATCCGGTT
Organism: Pseudoduganella sp.; assembly: GCA_021323265.1. Lineage (GTDB taxonomy): Bacteria > Pseudomonadota > Gammaproteobacteria > Burkholderiales > Burkholderiaceae_D > Rugamonas. The sequence goes on from JAJTCO010000008.1 coordinate 66,993, forward strand.
GCGCAAACTCGTCCCACGATTTGCTGCGCAGGTCGGATGTGCTGTAGCCGAAAGCCGTGGCCTGTTCGATGGCGAACGGGTTGACGGTGCCGGTCGGGTGGCTGCCTGCGCTAAAGGCGCGGAAGCGGCCGGCGCCGCAAGTGTTCAGCATGGCCTCTGCCATGATGCTGCGCGCCGAATTGCCCGTGCAAAGAAACAGGACGTTGTAAGTCTTCTGGTTCATCTCGGCCTCGCTCAAGGTTGCAGGGTGCCGATGCGCTCCAGCTCCGCCTTCATGCGTGCCGGGTCTTTCTTCAGTTCTTCCAGCGGCAGCGCGAAGAAGGTTTCGATCCGGTGGCGCAGGATGCGGTAGGCCTTCATGAATGCCGCGTCGATCTCATCATCGGTGCCGGTCGCATGTGCCGGATCTTCCACGCCCCAATGCGCGCGCATGACCGGGCCGAGATAGGCCGGGCAGGTTTCGCCGGCGGCGCTGCCGCACACCGTGATCACGATGTCCGGCGTGACGGGCAGGTTGTCCCAGGATTTGCTGTGATAGCCCTCGGTGGAAATGCCTTCGCGTTCCAGCAAAGCCAGCGAGCGTGGGTGGACGTAGCCAGCGGGCTTGCTGCCGGCGCTGATGGCATGCCAGCCGGCCGGCGCCAGGTGGTTGAAGGTGGCTTCGCCAAGGATGGAGCGGCAGGAATTGCCGGTGCATAGGATCAGGACGTTCATGATTTGCAGGAATTGACGTTGGTTGTAGGAGCGCAGCTTTGGCCGCTGCAGCAGTTGTCGGTCAAATAGGAAAGCACGCCGTTCATGGTGTCGAAATTGGCGCTGTAGATGATGAAGCGGCCTTCCTGGCGGGGTTCGATCAAGCCCGCATTGGTCAGCTCTTTCAGGTGGAACGAGAGCGAGGAGGGCGCAATATCGAGCTGCTCGGCGATCTTGCTGGCGGCAAGGCCTTGCGGGCCGGCCTGGACCAGCAGGCGGAACGTGTTGAGCCGCGACTCCTGGGCCAGCGCAGCCAGTGATGCCAGTACCGCTTTCGTTTCCATGGGGGGCTTTCCTGTGTGATGTCTCGGTGAGCCGGATTATGGCACATCGCTACGACGTTTCAAAGAATATCGAAATATCTTGACAGCTTGATGACATGGGCGTTAATCTTCGTTCGTCGATTGACGAATTGCTTGAAGAACATGATCAGCTGCTGCACCCCGAACCCGAAGCCCGACCTGCCAGAAGTGGATGCCGAAGAGGTAGCCCTGCTGTGCAAGGCACTGGCGCACCCGGCCCGTGTGCAACTGCTGCGTTATCTGGCCGCGTATGGGGCTTGCTATTTTGGCAGCCTGGCCGATGTGTTGCCCCTGGCGCCGTCGACCATTTCCCAGCACGTCACCATCCTCAAGCAGGCAGGGCTGATCCTTGGCTCTGCCGACGAGCAGCGCGTCTGCTATTGCGTCAATCCCGAGCGGCTGGAACAGTTCAAGCAGCTCATCGGTAGTTTGTAAAAATTTTTTGTCTGCTTATTCGTAATTCGACGAATTGGAAATGGAGCGAAACATGAAACAAGAAATGAACTTCCGTCCAGCGGCCCCGGCCGATTGGCCCGCCATCGAGGCCTTGCTGCTGGCAGCCGCGCTGCCGCTCGACGGCGCGCAAAGCCACCTCGCCAATTTCGTGGTGGGCGAGGCGGACGGCCGCCTGCAGTGCATCGGCGGCTTCGAACAATACGGCGCGACTGCGCTGCTGCGCTCCGTCGCGGTGGATGCCGGCCTGCGTGGCACCGGCGTCGGCGAGCAATTGCTCGACAAGCTGCGCGGCCTGGCAAAAGGGCAGGGCGTCGGCGAGCTCTACCTGCTGACGACCACCGCAGCAGACTTCTTCGGCAAGCGCGGCTTCAGCGTGATTGCACGCGCCGAAACGCCTGCGGCCCTGCAGGCTTCCCGTGAATTCCAGGGCGTTTGCCCGGCATCGGCCACCGCCATGGTCGCCAAGCTCTGATCGCAAAGGAGAACATCATGACCCAACTGAACCAACTCCCCGTAGCCGTGCTGGGCGCCGGCCCTGTTGGCCTGGCCGCCGCCGCACACCTGATCCAGCGCGGCCTGCGCCCGATAATCTTCGAGCGCGGCAACGACGTCGGCGCCAATCTGGCAAGCTACCGGCACGTGCGCCTGTTCTCGCCCTGGCAATACAACATCGACAAGGCTGCGCGCCAACTGCTGGAACGCAGCGGCTGGATCGCTCCCGCGCATGACGGCCTGCCCACCGCCGGCGAACTGCTCGATGGCTACCTGGCCCCGCTGGCCCGATTGCCGCAACTGGCGCCCGCGATGAAGCTGGGTCATACAGTCGTGCAGGTGACGCGCCAGGGCTTCGACAAGGTCAAGAGCCGCGGCCGCGAGCTGGCGCCCTTCGTGATTCGCGTGGCCGGCCCCGAAGGCGAGCAGGACTACCTGGCGCAAGCCGTGATCGACGCCACCGGCACCTGGTCCAACCCGAACCCGCTGGGCGCCAATGGCCTGCCTGCACTCGGCGAACGGGAACAGGGCGAGCGCATTGCCTATGGCATGCCCGACGTGGCCGGCGCAGAGCGCGCCACCTACGCCGGCAAGCGCACCCTGGTGGTCGGGGCAGGGCACTCCGCCGCAGGCAGCCTGCTGGCGCTGGCCGAACTGGCCGAATCGGTGCCCGGCACCTCGATCGTATGGGCGACGCGCGGCGACCAGCTGGCGCGCGTGTTCGGTGGCGGCGAAGCCGATGGCCTGCCTGCACGCGGCCAGCTTGGCCTGCGCCTGAAGGCACTGCGTGATTCCGGCAAGCTGGAGCTGCACACCAACTTCCGCATGACGGCACTGCGTGAAACGGCGGCCGGCCTGGACGTGGTCGGCGAAAAGCCCGACGGCACGCAGGAAGTCATCACCAGGGTTGACCGCATCGTAGCCGCAACCGGCGCGCGCCCCGACCTGGGCCTGACCCGCGAGATGCGCGTGCGCCACGATCCATGGCTGGAAAGCACCGACGCCCTGGCGCCGCTGATCGACCCCAATGAGCACAGCTGCGGCACCGTGCGCCCGCACGGACATCGCGAGCTGGCCCACCCCGAGCCCGGCTACTACGCGGTAGGCGCCAAGAGCTATGGCCGCGCCCCGAACTTCCTGATGGCGACGGGCTACGAGCAGGTGCGCTCCGTGGTGTCCATGCTGGCAGGCGACAAGGTAGCGGCAGACGACGTTCAGCTGGACCTGCCGGAGACCGGCGTATGCAACACGCGCTTCGCCTACCAAGACGAAGCCAGCGCAAGTGCCGGGGGCTGCTGCGGCGGTCCAGCCGTCGACGCCAGCTCCGCATGCTGCGCGCTGGACGAAGCGGAAAAGGCCAAGGGCGCCTCCGGCTGCTCCACATCCCCATCCTGCGGCCCGCGCCCCAAGCAAAGCGCCTGCTGCGCTTGATGCCGGAGGCGACCATGGTCAAGACATTGATCAGCCGCGGGTTCCTGCCCGCCGCGCTGGCCCTGAGCGTCGGCGCGTTCCTGACCGCAAGGCAGATGGGATGGAACCTGGAGCTGGCTGTTATCGTGCCAAGTCTCCTGATCGTGGTCGCCGCCGCATTCGCGGAACGGCAGCACGCCTACCGGCGCGACTGGAACCGCGATCATGGCGACCTGCGCACCGACATCACCAGCGCGGCGTTGCTGTTCGCCGTATTCGATCCGTTGCTGAAGTGGGCTTTGCCGGTGCTGGTAGTGGCGCTTGCCGGACCGTACCTGGTGAACAACGGCGCAGCCATCTTCCCAACCGAATGGCCATTCCTGGCGCAGGTACTGCTGGCGACCCTGCTGGCCGAACTCACCAGCTACTGGTCGCACAGGCTGCACCACCGCCTGCCGGCGCTGTGGTGGCTGCACGCCCTGCATCATGGCAGCGAACGCCTGTACTGGCTGAACAACTTCCGCATCCACCCGGTAAACTACGCGATCAACTACGTGCTGGGCTTCGCGCCACTACTGCTGATCGGAACCCCGACGGACGTCGTGCTGGGCTATCTGGCGTTGACCTATCCCGTGCTGATGCTGCAGCATGCGAACCTGCCCCTGCGCAGCGGTTGGCTGAACTACGTGTTCAGCACGAACGAAGTCCACCGCTGGCACCATGCCGATAACGCCAGGGATGGCGACTGGAACTTCGGCCGCGCATTGATCGTTTGGGATATGCTGTTCGGTACCTTCCGCTACAGCGCGCAAGGCAATGATCCCGTCGCAGTCGGACTCTATCAGCCGACCAGGTACCCGGCGCGTTCATCCTTCGCCAGGCAGATCTGGTCGATGTTCATGCCCGGCTGCTGCCGCGCCGCACACTGAAAGAAAGCTGATGCAGATACGAAAACCGGTCGCAGTCCTCGCCATAACGCAAGTCGTTTCATGGGGCATGCTGTACTACGCCTTCGGCGTGCTGGCCAGCCGCATCCAGGCCGACCTGGCGCTGACCGCCAGCCAGACCTTTGGCGCGTTCTCCTGGAGCGTGCTGGTGGCCGGCCTGGCGGCAACGCCAGTCGGGATTGCGATCGACCGCTACGGCGGCCGCTGGATCATGGTAGCCGGCTCCATCGTTGCCGCGTCAGGGCTGGCGTGCCTCGCCGTTGCAGGTACGTTCTTCACCTATATGGTTGCCTGGACCCTGATTGGCACGGCCATGGCGCTCACGCTGTACGAGGCTGCCTTCGCCACGCTGAACCAGTCCATCAGCAACGAAGCCGCGAAAGCCATATCGACCGTGACCCTGCTTGGCGGCCTTGCCAGCACAGCCTTCTGGCCACTGACCGAAGCACTGGCCGTGCGCGTCGGCTGGCGCGATACCCTGATGCTGTATTCAGTCCTTCAGTTGGCCTTATGCGCACCGTTGCATTGCTTGCTGGACGGTGCAGGCGCGCGAAAAACGGTCGGGCATCAGCATGTTGGCGCCACGCTGCCGGAGGCGGTTCGCCAGGTGCAGTTCTGGCTGCTGGCAGCGGCCTTTGCGTTCAACGCCTTCATCTTCTCCGCGCTGTCGGTGCACCTGATTCGCGTCGTGCAAGCGTTCGGGCATGCAGTGGAACTGGCGCTCATGCTTGCCGCGCTGATCGGGCCGATGCAGGTCGTTGGGCGGCTCATCGAACGCACCTGGGCCAGCGCAACGCCTCCCGCCATCGTCGGGATGTACACCTTTGCTGCACTGCCTGCGGCGCTGTTGTCGATTGGCCTGTTTGGCGCCAGTGCCTATGCCGTGGGTGCGTTCTGCGTCCTCTACGGGCTTGGCAATGGTGTGATGACCATCCTTCGCGGCACGCTACCGGCAGCGATGTTCGGGCGCCGGCATTACGGCGCGATTTCCGGTGCGTTGGCTGCGCCAGCCTTGCTGGCAAAGGCCAGCGGGCCGCTGGTATTTGCGATGGCGCTGGATGTCGCCAGCGTGCAGCAGGCCCTTGTGCCGCTGGCGATGATGTCGGTTGTTTCGTTTGGGCTGTTCTTGCTGGCGGTGCGGCGGGGCGGGTTGCTGAGTGTTAGCGCATCGCCGACGTGATGGTCAACTACCCCCCCGATGTAGTTCACATGTACAGAGTTTAAGCACCAGTGCTTAATGCATCAAACTGTTTAAGTGCGCGGCTCGTGTTCCGACGACGGTGTTTGGCCGAGGTGATTGCAATAAGCGTAGAAGATGTGCATGAGCCTGAGCCGCTGACGCGGCGCAAAATCGCTGCGCGATTTCGAGAATGGGCGAATCGGAGAGCCGCCCGCTTGCAAGCGGGCGTCGCTGCGCGGGCGTGCCGCATGCGGCACGAATTCCCCGCTACGCCCCGCGTCCGTGCCGTCCGCGGATTCGAGTCCCGCCGTACGCCGCCGACGAACAAAGAAAAAGGGCCCAAGCAAAGCTTGGGCCCTTTTTCTTTGTTCGGTGGTGGAGACGGCGGGAATCGAACCCGCGTCCGCAAGCACTCTACAGACAGTTCTACATACTTAGCACTATCATTTAATTTAACCTATACGACACGGATGTGCACGTTTCGGACAGGCGATTCACCTTAGATTTAGAGCTACTCGAAGTGAACCCTCGTAGCTCGATCCCTTATAAATGACCCAACTTGGCCTTGCGGCCACACCCTAAGGGAGAGGTGTTGTCGGGCAGGCGGCGATTAAGCTGCCAGTGCGTACGAGTTATCGTTTGCAGTTAGTTTGTTTCTGGGTGTATTTACGAGGTAACCAGCCCTCGGTATGCCCTGTTCTGCTTTGCAACCCACGTCGAAGCCAGGTCGTCCCCACAGAAGGAATCTCTATTCTACATGAATCTCTTGGCGCGCGTCAGACTTCGATCGAAACCAGCGGGCGGGCGTCGTCGGGCAGGCGGCTGGCCTTGATTTCGCCGCCGGGGCCGAAGGTGAAGTCGATCAGGTGGCGGCGCGAGACCGGCACGTGGGCGGACTTCAGGTCGTGGAAGCTGTCGGCTTCCTTGAAGCCCAGGTCGATGGTCAGGCCGACCACCTGGTACGTCTCGACCAGCTGCGCCACACGGTCGCGCCGGTTGTTCTGCTCGATCACGCCGTGGTGCGCGGGTTTTTCGCCCTGGAAGTAGCGGATCAGCGCCGCTTCCATCAGCTCCACGTGCGAGCGGGCCGAGGCTTCGCCCATGACGTCGCCGGGGGCGAAAGTTTGCACTTTGACATCCATGCGCTTGATGAGCAGGAAGGTGTCGAAGGTGTTGTCGTTTTCCTCGACGATGCGGTTGACCGCCGGGTAGCGGCCCTTGGCCAGCCTGGCTTGCGGGTCGCGCGTGATGCCGACGAACTGCACCGTGCTTTCGTACTTCAGGTCGTGCGGGAAACGCTGCAGCAAGTCGTGGATCGACAGGCATTCGGTCAGGGCGCCCCAGTTCAGTGTGAGGTATTTGTCATGCAGGGTCACGATCGGCTTCTTGAAGGTGGCTTCAAACGGCACCTCCAGTTCGAGCGTGATGGATTCCTTGCGCAGTTCGGGGCCCACCAGCAGCGGCACGGTCAGCTTCAGGCCGAAGAAGCCCCAGCTGGTGCCTTTCTTGGTGTCGAAGCGCAGGCGCGGGCGCGCCACGACGAAGAACAGCAGCTGCTTTTCCATGGTCGCGTCGAGCGCGAACTGCATGCGGCGCTGGTAGCGGCCGATCGGGTCGCGGAAGTCAGGGACCAGGGGATCGTTGACGAGCAGGTCGTACCAGTAGAAACGGCTTTCGGCAACCGAAGCTTCCCAGCGCTGCGGCGCGCTGCTGCGCGGTGGTAGCGCCGCCTCGATGTCGTCTTGCCCGTCCATAAAGTCTCCGAATGCCTGTTTTCTTGTATCTGCTGCTTACTATAGTATAGAGACTTATTGCTGTTGGGCAAGTCGCGCGCGATTTCTAAGCGGCCAATGGTGTCGGCGATGGTACAGTCGCGCGGATCAGGGCCAGCAGTTCGGCTGGCGATGCCAGCAGGTGGTCGGCGCCCCAGGCAGCCGGTTCCTGCGGTCCGCAGTAGCCCCATTGGCAAGCCACGGTGCGCATGCCTGCGGCGCGACCGGCCTGGATGTCGCGCAGGTCGTCGCCCACGTACCAGCAGTCTTCCGGCGCCACGCCCAGGCGCGCCGCCGCTTCCAGCAGCGGGGCAGGGTGGGGCTTGGCGTGCGGCGTGGTGTCGCCGGAAATGATGCAACTGGCCAGCGCCAGGCCGATCTGGGGCACCAGCGGGTCGGTGAAACGGGCCGGCTTGTTGGTGACGATGCCCCAGCGCAGGCCGGCGGAGCTGATGCCGGCCAGCAGTTCGCTGATGCCTTCGAACAGGATGCTGTGCACCGCCATGGCCGCTTCGTAGTTGGTGAAGAAGCCCTGGCGCAGCTCCTCGAAACCTTCATCGTGCGGCGCCAGGCCGAAGGACACGCCAATCATGCCGCGTGCGCCGTGCGAAGCTTGCGGGCGCAGCACCTCGTAGGGCGTCGGTTCCAGCCCGCGCGCGGTGCGCAGCAGGTTGATGGCGGCGGCCAGGTCGGGGGCGGTGTCGGCCAGGGTGCCATCCAGGTCGAACAGGATGGCGCGCGGGGCTTGGATCGGGCTCATGGTGGAAGGAGGCTTTCGAGGCAGGCGGCGCGCAGGCCGCCTGGCGTCATTCGGGGCGGGTGCACGCCACCAGGTAGTTAACACTGGTGTCGTTGTTCAGGGAATAGACCTTGGTGAGCGGATTGTAGCCCATGCCTTTCAAGGCATCTACTTGCAATCCAGCAGTGCGCACATATTGCGACAGTTCCGCCGGAGTAATGAACTTTTCATAATCATGCGTGCCCTTGGGGAGCATGCGCAGCAGGTATTCGGCGCCGATCACCGCGAACAGGTAAGCCTTGGGGTTGCGGTTCAGGGTGGAAAAGAATACGTGGCCGCCCGGCTTCACCAGGGTGGCGGCGGCGCGCACGATGGCGCCCGGGTCGGGAACGTGCTCCAGCATTTCCATGCAGGTCACCACGTCGTACTGGCCCGGTTCGGTGGCGGCCATGTCTTCGGCGGCGATCAGCTTGTAGCGCACCGGCACGCCGGATTCCAGGCTGTGCAGGTCGGCCACTTTCAGGGCCTTCTCCGACAGGTCGATACCGGTCACCTTGGCGCCTTTTTTCGCCATGGATTCGGACAGGATGCCCCCGCCGCAGCCGATATCGATCACGTTCTTCCCCGCCAGCGGGGCGCGCGCGTTGATCCACTCCAGGCGCAGTGGATTAATTTCGTGCAAGGGTTTGAATTCGGACGTGGGATCCCACCAGTGATGGGCCAGTTCGCTGAATTTTTGCAGTTCTAATGGGTCGGCGTTCATAGCGCGGATGATAGCAGAGCGCAAATTAAAAATGGGGACGTAACACGATTTCGGTGCGCCGAAATCGTGTTACGTCCCCATTTTTCTTCAAAAAAAAGCCCCGCCGAGGCGGGGCTGGAATAGCGCTGTTGCGCCGGGAATTACTTCTTGGTGCCAACGACCTCGATTTCCACGCGGCGGTTCTTGGCGCGGCCTTCGGCAGTCTTGTTGTCGGCTACCGGTTGCTTCTCGCCTTTGCCTTCGGTGTAGACGCGGTTGGCGTCGACGCCTTTGCTCAGCAGGTAGGCCTTGACGGCTTCGGCGCGGCGCAGCGACAGCTTGTCGTTGTAGGCGTCGGTGCCGACGGAGTCGGTGTGGCCGACGCCAATGATCACTTCCAGGTTGATGGTGCCCAGCTTGCTGACCACGTCATCGAGCTTGGCCTTGCCTTCCGGCTTCAGCACGGCCTTGTCGAAGTCGAAGAAGGCGTCGGCGGCGAAGGATACTTTCTCGGCGGTCGGCACGGGCGCCGGGGCCGGCGCTGGGGCAGGCTGGACCGGTACTGGCGGCTGGGCCGGCGCTGGTGGCGCTGGCGGCAGCACGCACTTGCCGTCCTTCAGGATTTCCGGTGGGGTGCAGATCGGCAGGTCGCAGCCCGGTACGGCGTCGGCCGGGGTCCAGTAGCCGGTGCGCCAGCACAGGCCGAACGGGTTGCGCGCAATGATGCCGCGGCTGTCCTGCACGTAGGCGCTCTTCGGGGTGGGGGCTTTGATGTCCTGGGTGACCGGCGCGAACGGCGGCGCGGTCGGTTTGTCCTGGGCGGTGGCGGCGCCGGCCAGCAGGGAGGAGGCGGCGAGCAAGGTGGCGAACAGTTTCTTCATATTGGTCTTGTCCTTATCCGGGGGGAAATCTATTGGTTTCTCGTCCATTTTGCCATAGTTCGCAAAACCACATCAAAACCGGGGGAAAAGGCGGGTTTCGCGTATCTGACCAAAATGTTGTTTTGTTGCAACGCGGTGGTCATAATAGTTGGCATTTGTGTCAACCCGATGACTTTCGTCCAGGCCACCGGGCGCCATGCTAAAATCGCAGGCTTGTGTGTCTGGACAATATAGATCGACCCGCCAATGGATCAATTCGCAAAAGAAACAATTCCGATTTCCCTCGAAGAAGAGATGCGCAAGAGCTACCTCGATTACGCCATGAGCGTGATCGTGGGCCGAGCCCTGCCTGACGCTCGCGACGGCCTGAAGCCTGTGCACCGCCGCGTCCTCTTCGGGATGCACGAGCTGAACAACGTGTGGAACCGTCCTTACGTGAAATGCGCCCGCGTCGTGGGTGAAGTCATGGGTAAGTACCACCCGCACGGCGACGCGTCGATCTACGACACGCTGGTGCGTATGGCACAGGACTTCTCCCTGCGCTACATGCTGGTGGACGGCCAGGGCAACTTCGGTTCCATCGACGGCGACAACGCCGCGGCGATGCGTTATACCGAGTGCCGCCTGGACAAGATCTCGCAGGAGCTGCTGGCCGATATCGACAAGGAAACCGTCGATTTCGCGCCCAACTACGACGGCAAGGAGAAAGAGCCTACCGTCCTGCCGACCAAGATTCCTAACCTGCTGATCAACGGTTCCTCCGGTATTGCAGTGGGTATGGCCACCAACATCCCGCCGCACAACCTGACGGAAGTGATCAACGGCGCGCTGCACGTGCTGAACAACCCGGATTGCTCGATCGATGAGCTGATCGAACTGATTCCGGCGCCGGACTTCCCGACCGGCGGCACCATCTATGGCGTGTCCGGCGTGCGCGATGGCTATCGCACCGGCCGTGGCCGCGTCGTCATGCGCGCCAAGACCCACTTCGAGGAATACGGCAAGGAAGGCGGCCGCACGGCGATCATCGTCGACGAGCTGCCGTACCAGGTCAACAAGAAGTCCCTGCTCGAGCGCATCGCCGAGAACGTGCGCGACAAGAAGCTGGAAGGCATTTCCGACATCCGCGACGAGTCCGACAAATCGGGCATGCGCGTGGTGATCGAGCTGAAACGCGGTGAAGTGCCGGAAGTGGTGCTGAACAACCTGTACAAGCAAACGCAGTTGCAGGACACCTTCGGCATGAACATGGTGGCCCTGGTGGACGGCCAGCCGAAGCTGATGAACCTGAAGGACCTGCTGGCCACCTTCCTGTCGCACCGCCGCGAAGTGGTGACGCGCCGTACCGTGTTCGAACTGCGCAAGGCGCGCGAACGCGGCCACGTGCTGGAAGGCCTGGCCGTGGCACTGGCCAACATCGACGACTTCATCGCCATCATCAAGGCGGCGCCGACGCCGCCGATCGCGAAGCAGGAATTGATGGCGCGCGGCTGGGATTCGTCCATCGTGCGCGAAATGCTGAAGCGCACCGGCGAGGAAGGCCAGGGCGGCATCGAGGCGTTCCGTCCGGAGCACCTGCCGAAGCACTACGGCCTGCAGCCCGATGGCCTGTACAAGCTGTCTGACGAGCAGGCAGGCGAAATCCTGCAGATGCGCCTGCAGCGCCTGACCGGCCTGGAACAGGACAAGATCGTCAACGAGTACAAGGATGTGATGGCGCTGATCGCGGATTTGCTGGACATCCTGTCCAAGCCGTCCCGCGTGACCACGATCATCACCGACGAACTGAACGCGTCCAAGCTGGAGTTCGGCGACAAGGACCCGCGCCGTTCCAACATCGAGAACAATGCGACCGACCTGGAAACGGAAGACCTGATCACGCCGCAGGACATGGTGGTGACCTTGTCGCACATGGGCTACATGAAGGCCCAGCCGCTGTCCGAGTACCGCGCCCAGAAGCGCGGCGGCCGCGGCAAGCAGGCGGCGGCGACCAAGGACGAGGACTGGATCGACCAGCTGTTCATCGCCAACACGCACGACTACATCCTGTGCTTCTCCAACCGC
>JAJTCO010000126.1 GCA_021323265.1 Pseudoduganella sp.
TTCGATCGAGCACACGATGATGCAGTTGTCCGCCTTGTCGCGCACCACTTCCATCTCGTACTCTTTCCAGCCCAGCAGCGATTCTTCGATCAGCAGCTCGTTGGTCGGCGACGCTTCCAGGCCGCGCTTGCAGATGGCTTCGAATTCTTCTTCGTTGTAGGCGATGCCGCCGCCGCTGCCGCCCATGGTGAAGGACGGACGGATGATGGTCGGGAAGCCCACTTCCTTCTGCACCGCCCACGACTCCTCCATCGAGTGGGCCACGCCGGAGCGCGCCGAGCCGAGGCCGATCTTGGTCATCGCATCCTTGAACTTGGAGCGGTCCTCGGCCTTGTCGATGGCGTCGGGGGTGGCGCCGATCAGCTCGACCTTGTACTTGTCCAGCACGCCGTGCCGGTGCAGGTCCAGTGCGCAGTTCAGCGCGGTCTGGCCGCCCATGGTCGGCAGGATCGCGTCCGGCTTTTCCTTGGCGATGATGCGCTCGACGACCTGCCAGGTGATCGGCTCGATGTAGGTCACGTCGGCCATTTCCGGGTCGGTCATGATGGTCGCCGGGTTGGAGTTCACCAGGATGACCTTGTAGCCTTCTTCGCGCAGGGCCTTGCAGGCCTGGGCGCCGGAGTAGTCGAATTCGCAGGCCTGGCCGATGATGATCGGGCCGGCGCCAATGATCAGGATGCTTTTAATGTCTGTACGTTTTGGCATTTATTTCTTCTCCGCGGCTTCCATCATGGTGATGAAGCGGTCAAACAGGTAGGCGACGTCGGTCGGGCCGGGCGATGCTTCAGGGTGGCCTTGGAAGCAGAAGGCCGGCACGTCGGTGCGGGCGAAGCCCTGCAGCGAATTGTCGAACAGCGACACGTGGGTCACGCGGCAGTTGGCCGGCAGCGTGTCCGCATCGACGGCAAAGCCGTGGTTCTGCGAGGTGATCATCACCTTCTTGCTGTCCAGGTCCTGCACCGGGTGGTTGGCGCCGTGGTGGCCGAACTTCATCTTCAGGGTCTTGGCGCCGGAAGCCAGTGCCATGATCTGGTGGCCCAGGCAAATGCCGAACACCGGGATCTTCTTTTCCATGAAGGTGCGCGTCGCTTCGATCGCGTAGTCGCATGGCTCAGGGTCGCCGGGGCCGTTGGACAGGAACACGCCGTCCGGGTTCAGCGACAGCACGTAGGCGGCGGAGGTCTGCGCCGGCACCACGGTGACCTTGCAGCCGCGCGAGGCGAGCATGCGCAGGATGTTGCGCTTGACGCCGAAGTCGTAGGCGACCACGTGGAAGCGCGGGTCGGCTACCTTGCCATAGCCTTTGCCCAGTTCCCATTCGGTTTCGGTCCACTCGTAGACGGACGGCGCGGTGACGACCTTCGCCAGGTCCATGCCGGTCAGGCCCGGGAAGCTGCGCGCCAGTTCCAGCGCCTGCGCCACGGATGGCTCGTTGCCCTGGGTACCGGTCAGGATGGCGCCGCCCTGGGCGCCCTTCTCGCGCAGGATGCGGGTCAGCTTGCGCGTGTCGATGCCGGCGATGGCGACGATGTTCTCGGACTTCAGGTAATCGGAGAGGGACTGCTGGGAGCGGAAATTGGAGGCCATCAGCGGCAGGTCGCGGATGATCAGGCCTGCGGCGTGGACTTTGGAAGCTTCGACGTCTTCGGTGTTGATACCGTAGTTGCCGATATGCGGGTAGGTCAGCGTGACGATCTGGCGGCTATAGCTGGGATCGGTCAGGATTTCCTGGTAACCCGTCATGGAGGTGTTGAAAACGACTTCGCCCGTCGTGTGACCGGCAGCGCCAATGGAAAATCCTTTGAAAATGGTTCCGTCGGCGAGTGCCAGGATGGCTGGAACGGCTGGGCCAGAAAAAAATGGCGGCAAGGGCAACTCCTGATTAAGTTACCGTAGCGACGCCACTCAGACAACCCACGGGACGGCCGGGCGCATTGCCGGGCTCGCGGGTCAGATGATGATGGATGTGTGAGGTAGGCGCTACGGTCGAATGGTAATTGGCTAAACCTTTGAATTATAACCTAAACTTCCCGCGGCGGCAAGACCGCCCTATTCGCGTTTCACCCGCCGCAAGGCATCCGCCAGGCGCGGCACCAGGGCGGCGTGGCGCTCGTGCAGGAACAGGTAAAGCGGCACTTCCTCCAGCGGCGGCTGCAGCCGCACCAGGGCCGGGTCGGCCGCGAGGGCGGCGCGCGCCTCCTTGTTGTCGCGGTCCAGAATGGCGACATGGCAGCCGCCGCGGCGCAGCATGCGCAGCAGCGAGGCGTCCGTGTCCAGGCGCTGCCGCTGCAGGTGGCGGGTGCGCTCCTCCGTGAGCGTATAGCCGCGCCGGATGCACAGCGTCAGGCCGCGCAATGCCTGCCAGCCGGCCCCCACGTCCAGCGGCTGGTAGGTATAGGCGCTGGGCGCCCACAGGAACACCGGTTCCGGGACCGCCACCAGGCTGGGATGATCGCGTGCCGCCAGCATGCTGCGGCCGATGGCGCCGTCGACGTCGCCGCGCCCGGCCATGACCATGCCGCGCCGGGCCGGCAAGGCGCGCAGCGAGACGCCGATGCCGGCGTGGCGCGCCGCGGCGCGCACCGTGTTAAAGGCTTCGATGTGAGCGGGCGTGTCGGGGATGACGAAGAGCACCAGGTCCTGGCCTTGCGCGGTCGCCGCAAGCAGCGCACACAGCAAGGTTGCCAGGGCCTTCACCTTCACTCCCCTTCGCCCGAGAGCTTTTGCAGGGTGCCGTCCGCGCGCATCTGTTTCAGCGCCGCGTTCAGTTTCGGCACCAGCGCCGCATGGCGCTTGTGCAGGTAAATGTACAGGGGCATTTCTTCCAGCGGGGGCTTGAGTTGCACCAGGCTCGGGTCCGATGCCATGGCCGCGCGCGCCACCGGATCGTTGCGGTCCATGATGGCGACCGAACAGCCGCCCTCCTTCAGCATGCGCAGCATGGACACTTCGTCGGCCAGCTGCTGGCGCGCCATGTCCTTGGTGCGGACCGTGGTCAGCTGCAGGCCGCGCCGGATGCACAGCGAGTGTTCGCGCAGCGACGGCCAGCTGCCGCTGACATCGATGCGCTTATAGGAATAGGCCGTGGGGGCGTAGTGATAGACCGCTTCGGGGACCCGCACCAGCTCCGGGTATTTGAGTTCGACGCCCAGCGAGCGGCCAACAGCGCCGTCCAGCTGCCCCATGCTGGCCTCGACCACGCCGCGCTCGGCCGACATGGGGCGCGCCACCACCGTGACGGCGGCGCGCCGCGCGGCCGCTTCCAGCACGGGCCAGATGCGATCATTGATCGTATGCTGCGCGATGATCGACAGCTGCAGCTCCTGGGCGTGCAGCGGCGGCGTCTGAAGAACCAGGCAAGTCAGCAAGGCAAACGGCAGTCGCATACTCCCCCCTTGCTAGTATTCTAGGAATACATTGCCTCAATTGCAAGATTTAAGCCAATGCGGCAATGCCCGCCTTGGCAATTTGTGCATCTTCGTTGGATTTCACGCCGGATACGCCGACGGCGCCCACGGTATGGCCATCCACCACGATGTTGACGCCGCCCTCCAGCGGCGCTTCCACCATCGGCACGCCGACGAAGGAGGTGCGGCCGCCATTGATCATGTCTTCATACACTTTCGATTCGCGCCGCCCCAGGGCGGAAACGCGCGCCTTGGCCGGGGCGATATGCGACGACAGCGGCGCGGCGCCGTCCAGGCGCTGCAGCCACAGCAGGTGGCCGCCATCGTCGACGATGGCAATGCACACGGCCCACTTGTGCTTGAGGGCTTCCGCCTCGGCGGCTGCGGCGATCTTCTTCACGTCCTCCATGGACAGCACTGGCTTGGTAATCATACTCTCTCGGTCCTCGATTATGGTTATGGTTATGGCGCCGGCATTTCGCGGCGCGCCTTCAGCTTCTGCTTCAGTTGCGCCATGACGGCCATGGTTGCCCGCTCGCCGGCCAGCATGGCGCCGCTGCGGTTATTGAAATCGTTGGAGGCCATCTTGCCCAGCGGCGGCTGGATCACGATGTCGGCGTCGCGCAGCTCCAGCTGGTTGATGCGCTGGCCCATGATGGAGAAGGTCTGCATGATGACCTCCAGCGAAGAATTGGTGGCCTGCGCCTCGGCCTGGGTCGAGATGTTGACCGCGATGATGAATTCCGCGCCCATTTCGCGCGCAAAGCGCACCGGCACCGGCGCCACCAGGCCGCCATCGACATAGGTATGGTCGCCGATGCGCACCGGCTGGAACACGCCCGGCACGGCCGAACTGGCGCGCACCGCCATGCCGGTGTTCCCCCGCTGGAACAGGATCGGCTGCCCGGTCTTCAGGTCGGACGCCACGGCGCCGAAGGGAATCTTCAGCTTTTCGATGCTGCGGTTGTGGACGGCCTTGTTGACGAACGCTTGCAGCGCCTCGCCTTTGAGCACACCGGAGGATTTGCTGAACAGGGGCAGCGCCCAGTCGGAAATGGCCGATTCGTCCATTTCCTGGGCCATCTTTTGCAAGGCGCTGGCATTGTTGCCGGCCGCGTACAGGGCCCCGACCACGGAACCGGCGCTGGTGCCGACCACCAGGTCCGGCACGATGCCCTGCGCTTCCAGGGCCTTGATCACGCCGATGTGGGCGAAGCCGCGCGCCGCGCCGCCGCCCAGGGCCAGGCCGATCCTGACCTTGCGCAGCGGGGCCGGGACAGCCGCTGGCGGCTGCATGCCTGGCACCGGCGGCTCGACGGAAACCAGCGGCACGTCGGTCGATTTGACCGGCGGCGGCAAGTCGGTGGTGACGGTGGTGGAGGTGGTCTGGCACCCGGCCAGTACTGCCGCGGCCAGGAAGGCAAGGGCGAAACGTTTTAGCTGCATGTAAAGGTTGATCTGCTCGTATTTTTAGGCGAGCAGATTTTACCTCATGCCGGGGGTCAGGCCGCTTGCGCCGCCTCCACGGGTGCGGAAATGCGGCTTTTCGGCAGGCTGACGGTGAAGGTGCTGCCCTGCCCCGCTTCCGACGCGATGTGCAGTTTGCCGCTGTGGCGCAGCAGCACGTGCTTGACGATGGCCAGCCCCAGGCCCGTGCCTTGCGTCTCGCGCGAGCGGCTCTTGTCGACGCGGTAGAAGCGTTCGGTCAGGCGCGAGATGTGCTCCGGGCTGATGCCGATGCCGGTGTCCTGCACCTGGAACTGCACGCCGGCCGGCGTATCGTCCCAGCGCAGGCGGATGGTGCCGCCGGCCGGCGTGTAGCGCACGGCGTTCGAGGCCAGGTTGCCAAAGGCGCTGTGCAGTTCGTCCATGTTGCCCATCACGTCGCCGCCGTGCACTTCCAGCGTGATCTCGTGCTTGCCGCCCGACAGCGCGCGCGCCTCGTGCAGCACCTGCTCCAGCAGCGCCGCGATGTGGACCTGTTCGGGGCGCATCGGATGGTCCACCGACTCCAGGCGCGACAATGTCAGCATGTCCTCGATCAGGTGCTGCATGCGCGTGCTCTGCTCCATCATCAGCTTCAGGTGGGCCGCGCGCGTGTCGGGATCGAGCTCCATCGAGGCAGCGATCTCCAGGAAGCCGGCGATCACCGTCAACGGCGTGCGCAGTTCGTGCGAGGCGTTGGCGATGAAGTCGCGCCGCATCATCTCGGCGCGCTGGGTCTCGGTGATGTCGTGCGTGACCAGGATCTGGCGCCGGTTTTCGAACGGGATGATGTGGGCCACCAGCTTGCGGCCGCGGAAGTTCAGCGTCAGCGGCTGGTCGTAGCGGCCCAGGATCAGGTAGTCCATGAAGTCCGGGCTGCGCACCAGGTT
>JAJTCO010000064.1 GCA_021323265.1 Pseudoduganella sp.
CTTCCGCTTCGTCGAAGAAGACCTGGTAGAACTGGCTAATATCGATGGTCATGCCATACCCCTTAATTAGCCAATGACCTTCTTCACTACCTCAATCAGACGTTGCGGGTCGAAAGGCTTGACCAGCCAGCCGTTGGCGCCGGCAGCGCGGCCCTTGGCTTTCATCTCATCGGACGACTCGGTGGTCAGCATCAGGATAGGCACCTTGGCGTAGGCCGGCTGTTCGCGCAGCAGCTTGATCAGCTGCAGGCCATCCATGCGCGGCATGTTCTGGTCCGTCAGCACCAGGTCCACGGTTTGCAGCTTGGCCTTTTCCAGGCCGTCCTGTCCGTCGACCGCTTCCACCACCTGGTAGCCGGCGGCCTTCAGGCTGAAAGCGACCATCTGGCGCAGCGAACTGGAATCGTCGACTGCAAGAATTGTTTTAGCCATCTTCTTATCTCACTCTAAAGTGTTGTTTATTTATACATTCAAAACAGTTCGATGTCGCCGCTTTCCAGGTGCTTCTGGCTGACCGCCTTGCGCAGCACGCTGCGCAGCTCCAGGCTCTGGATCGCCAGCGCCATGCTGACCTTGCTGAGCAGGTCGACAATCTCGTCGCTGCCCGATTCCGGCACCACTTCGGCACCGTGCGCTCCCAAGGTCCCGAGGAATTCGCGCAAGCCGGTCACACGCTTGAGCGTGCGGTCGATCAGCTGGCTGGTCATGTCCTGGAACTGCATGCTGGTGATGGCGGCATTGACGTAGCCGCTCACCAGTTCATTCATCTCCTTCAGGCGTGCCTTGTCCTCCGCCGACGGTTCGCCGCCTTGCAGCAGCAGGTCGATGGTGGCTTGCTGCGCGCTGACCGCTTCATGGATCGCCATGAAGTTGCGGGTCAGCTTGTCGATGGCTTCCTCCAGCAGCAGGTTGGTCTGCAGCAGGTCGGTCTCGACTTCCGTCAGGTGGCGCCGCCCATGGTCCGAGACACCGGACAGCAGGCGTTTCACATGGGAGCCAAGGATCTTCTTTCTGGTCATAACTGTCTCGATTATTTCTTCCCTGCCGGGGCCGGGGCCGCTTCCGCGGCGGCTTTTGTCTCTTCCGTATCGAGGCCGACTTGCAGCTTGCCGCCGTCGCGCAACACGTTTTCCTCGGTCTTCTTGTTCATCACGATGATGCTGATGCGCCGGTTGATCGGGTTGAAGGGATCCACGCGGTCCAGGTGGGCGGCACTGGCCAGGCCCACCACGCGCAGCATCTTGTTCTCCGCCAGGCCGCCGTGTACCAGGGCGCGCCGCGAGGCATTGGCGCGGTCGGCCGACAGTTCCCAGTTACTGTACCCCGTTTCCGTGAAATACGGCGTGGAGTCCGTGTGGCCGGACAGGCCGATCTTGTTCGGCACGTCGTTCAGCACCGGCGCGATCGCTTCCAGGATTTCCCGCGCATAGGCCTGCAGGTCCGCCTTGCCGGCGCTGAACATGGGCCGGTTCTGCTGGTCCACGATCTGGATGCGCAAGCCTTCGCTGGTGAAATCCAGCAGCAGCTGCTCCTTGAATTTCTTCAACTCGGCGCTGGTGTCGATGGTCATCTCGATGCGCGCACGCAGCGCCTGCAGGCGCGCTTTCTCTTCCGCCTCGAGCGCCTTCTTGGCCGCGTCCAGGTTGTAGCTCTTCTTCTGCTGCGGGTCGTCGGCCATCTTCACCTGGCCCGTCTTGCGCGACAGGTCCGCGCCGCCGCCCTGGATCACGGAGGAGCTGTCGCCGCTGCCGGAGCCGCCCTGCATGGCCACCTTGAGCGGCGTCTTGAAGTACTCGGAAATACCGTTCAAGTCGCCCTTGGTGGTCGAACCGAGCAGCCACATCAGCAGGAAGAAGGCCATCATCGCCGTCACGAAGTCGGCGTATGCGATCTTCCAGGCGCCGCCGTGATGGCCGCCTCCGCCCTTCTTGATCTTCTTGACGACAATGGGCCGCAGGCCTTCTTCAGCCATGGCTGGTCCTCGCTTCCATTACTTCGACTTCGATTTCTTGATATGTTCTTCCAGCTCGGCAAAGCTCGGGCGCTCGGTCGAGTACAGCACCTTGCGGCCGAATTCCACGGCCAGCGCCGGCGCATAGCCGTTCAGGCTGGCCAGCAGCGTCACCTTCACGCACTGGAACATCTTGGTCGACTCTTCCAGCTTCTGCTCCAGCAGGCTGGCCAGCGGGCCGACGAAACCGTAGGCCAGCAAGATGCCGAGGAAGGTGCCGACCAGCGCCTTCGCAATCAGGATGCCCAGCTCGGACGGCGGGATGCCCACCGATTCCATGGTGTGCACCACGCCCATCACCGCCGCCACGATACCGAAGGCCGGCAAGCCGTCGCCCAGCTTGGCGATGCAATGGGCCGGCACATGGCCTTCCTGGTGGTGGGTCTCGATCTCGTTGTCCATCAGGTTCTCGATCTGGAAGGCGTCCATGTTGCCCGACACCATGAGGCGCAGGTAATCGGTCATGAATTCGATAATATGGTGGTCTTCCAGCACGGCCGGGTACTTGCTGAACAGCGGGCTTTCCTCCGGCTTGTCGATATCGCCTTCGATCGACATCAGGCCCTCCTTGCGCACCTTGGACAGCACGTCGAACAGGAGCGACATCAGCTCCATGTACAGGTCCTTGGTGTAGCGCGACCCCTTGAACAGGCCCGGGATGGCGCCCAGTGTCGCCTTGATCGCCTTGCCGTTATTGCCGACGAAGAAAGCGCCAGCCGCTGCGCCGCCGATCATCAGCAGTTCGAGGGGCTGAAACAGGGAGGCAAGGTGGCCGCCACTCAGCGCGAAACCGCCAAACACGGACGCGACAACGATGATGTAACCGACAATGACTAACAAGCGCGCAAACTCCCGAAAGCTAGTTAAAAGCAATAATATTCCACGGTGGAACTACAATAACGTGAAGACGCCTCTGCGGCAAGGAAAACTGCCTCTAAAACGCTCTTATATAGAGTGGCGCACCGCCCTCTGTGGTAAGGATGGTCTTGACGCCGTCGGCCGCTGGAATCTGAAATTCATAACTCGCCAACATTGTGCCCGGACGCATCTCGCGCTGGGCCTTGCGCCACAGGGCCGGCATGGCGGCTGGCGACAGATAGGCAAACACCAGGTCGTAGCCGGCAAAATCGAGCTGCTCGTAGTCGCCGCGCACAAAGCGGGCGCGGCTGCCGGAGAGGACGGCGCGCAGGCGCGACACCAGCCAGGGCAGCGGCGCCAGCTCGATGCCCGTCACTTCCGATTCGGGCCGCGCCGCGGCCAGGTGCAGGGTAAAGCCGCCCAGGCCGCTGCCAATGTCGATCACGCGCAGCGCCCTGCCCTGCGGCAGTTCGGCCAGCACGGCGCGCCACACGGCGCGGTTGGATGGATAGTAGGGAACCTGGGTCCGGTAAGTCGACCAGTACCAGCCAAGCAGGATGAAAAAGGCGGCAGCGGCCAGCCAGGGCGGCAGGCGCAGCGCCAGCGCGGCCAGCAATGCGAGGGGGAACAGGAGCTGGATCGGCAGCCACCAGCGGGCCAGGCCCAGCTTTGCGCTGGCGGCGGCGGCCAGCACGCCTTGCAGCAGCGCGGCCTGCAGCAAGGTCAGCCCGGCGCCAAGCGCGTCGGCGGCGACGGCCAGGGCGGCACAAGGCAACAGCGCGCCGGCCTGGACCAGCAGCGCCTGCAGGGCGGGAATCTTAAGCGGCGAGCGCTTGGGCGGCATCCTTGGCCTTGCGGGTCTTGCCGGCACGCGAAGGCATATGGCACAGGCCGCACTTGTAGTCGCGGTTCAAGTCCATGGCATCGACCACGTACTTGCCCTTGCAGCAGGTGCACGCCTTCAGCTGCAGCATGCTGCTGCCGGCAAACTTGACCAGGGTCCAGGCGCGGGTCAGCGAGAGCAGCGGCTCTTCGCCCGGCGCCGGCGGCATCTGCTCCAGGTAGAGTTGGTAAGCCTTCATCACGGCGCGGATGCCCGTGGCGCCGGCGTGCTCGACCAGGAAGTTGTGGATGTTCATGAACAGCGACGCGTGGATGTTCGGCTGCCAGGTGAGGAACCAGTCGGTCGAGAACGGCAGCATGCCCTTCGGCGGCGACACGCCCTTCAGCTCCTTGTACAGCTTGAGCAGGCGTTCGCGCGACAGCGACACTTCATTCTCCAGCAGCTGCAGGCGGGCGCCCAGGTTGATCAGCTCGATGGCCAGCTGGATTTCCTGGGCCTCGGTCACCACGCTCTTCTTGGTCATGGCCGGCTCCTTAGGCGATTTCTTCGACGGCCTGGCCGGCCATCAGGATGGCGGCGTGCGATTGGGCCAGGGAACGGTCCTTATTGTAATTGGTCAGCATGCCGAGGATGGCGCTGTCGTCGAAGCGGAAGCGCGCCAGCATCATGTTGCCACCGGCCAGTTTCAGGATCTGGGCATTGCTCATGCCTTCGATCAGCTCGGCGATGTCGGCAGAAATGCCCAGGCGGAAGATTGCCGTGACCTTGTCGGCGCGGATCATTTGCTGAGCCAGCATCAGGTAGCTCAGGTTCGCGTCGCGGATTTCAGCCATCATGTCGTTTGCGGTCATGTCCATCTCCTGTCGGTATCTGCTTGCAACGAAAATGTCGTTGCCGTTGAGACACATTCTGCTGGAGCGGCGCAAAAGCACAAAGAGGCGGGACTCTGTATTTTGGGTCGGGAATAGACGAAGTGACCCCGTAGGATTTTGTCCTACAAGGGGCTGCCCATAGTGGGGCAACGCCAGGATTGGCGCGGGTTTGCGGGTCGTTCGTGCTCGCCGAAATCCAGGAGCCGAGGGTAAAAATGCGATGGCGCAGCGATGCTTTTTCGCGACATCTGAACTGGTAACGGCAGGGTTTTCAGAAACTTTAGGGGGGGACGCAAAAAATTTTAAATTTTTTTCGCACCACCCAAACTGCCGAACAGCAAGCCTTTTACCGGGCTTCTGAAAAGGGTAACGGCGGGATGGGCGGGAACTTTAGGGTTTTTTGAAAAAAAATCTGAAAATTTTTTAGCGTGTTATAAATCAATGACTTGGCGTGCAAACCCCGGCAAAGCTGGGTCAGACCCGCGGGTCTGACCCAGGGGTCTGACCCGGCTTTACCGGGTTTAAGGGCTTAAAAGATTGCTACAATCTCACTTTCTTTAAGCCTCAAGGAAAGCCCCGCATGATTTCCCGATCCGACTGCCTGGCCCGCGACGCTGCGGACACCCTGGCGCCGCTGCGCGAACAGTTCGACCTGCCCGCCGGTGTGATTTATCTGGATGGCAACTCCCTCGGCGCCCGCCCGAAAGCCGCCCTCACCCGCGCCACCGCCGTGATCGCCAAGGAATGGGGCAAGGACCTGATCACCAGCTGGAACAGCGCCGGCTGGTTCGAGATGCCGAAGCGCCTGGGCGACCGGCTGGCCCCGCTGCTCGGGGCGCACGATGGCGAGGTGGTCGTGACCGACACTACCTCCATCAACCTGTTCAAGGCCCTGGCCGCCGCCCTGCACGACCAGGCGCACACGGGCCGCAAGATCATCGTTACCGAGCGCTCCAACTTCCCCACCGATATCTATATGGCCCAGGGCCTGACGTCCTGGCTCGAACGCGGCTACGAGGTGCGCCTGGTGGACAGTCCGCAGCAGTTGCCGGACGCGATCGGCGCCGACACAGCCGTCGTCATGCTGACCCATGTGAACTACCGCACCGGCTACCAGCACGACATGGCCGCCATCAGCGCCCTGGCCCACCAGCACGGCGCGCTGATCGTGTGGGACCTGGCGCATTCGGCCGGCGCGGTGCCGCTCGACCTGCACGCGGACGGCGCCGACTACGCCGTCGGCTGCACCTATAAATACCTGAATGGCGGCCCCGGGGCGCCCGCCTTCATCTGGGTCCCCAAGCGCAGGCAGGACACGTTCAGCCACCCGCTTTCCGGCTGGTGGGGCCACGCCAATCCGTTTGCCATGGCGCCGGACTTTGCGCCGTGCGCCGGCATCGGGCGCGCCCTGTGCGGCACCCAGCCGATCACCTCGCTGGCCATGGTGGAATGCGGCCTGGACGTGTTCGCGCAGACCGGCATGGCGGCCATCCGCGCCAAGTCGCTGGCCCTGACCGACCTCTTCATCGCACTGGTGGAGCAGCGCTGCGCCAGCCATCCGCTGGGCCTGGTCACGCCGCGCGAGCACGCGCGGCGCGGCTCGCAGGTCAGCTTCACCCACCCGCATGGCTACGCCGTGATGCAGGCCCTGATCGCGCGCGGCGTGATCGGCGACTACCGCGAGCCGGAAATCATGCGCTTTGGCTTCACCCCGCTGTACACCAGCTTTGCCGATGTGTGGGATGCTGTGGAAATCCTGAAGCAGATCCTCGACGACAAAGCCTACGACACCGCTGCCGCACGCGGCACTGTAACCTGAACATCATGACCGACGACAAGAAAACCGGCGCCGCCTGGCATGGCGCACAGATGGACTTCAGCAAGTCCATGAGCTATGGCGACTACCTGGGCCTGGAGAAGATCCTGAACGCCCAGCACCCGCTCTCGCCCAACCACAACGAAATGCTGTTCATCGTGCAGCACCAGACCAGCGAGCTGTGGATGAAGCTCATGCTGCACGAGCTGCACGCCGTGTGCGACCATATCCGCCGCGACGACCTGCCGCCGGCGTTCAAGATGCTGGCCCGCGTGGCGCGCATCATGGACCAGCTGGTGCATGCCTGGGACGTGCTGGCCACCATGACGCCGCCCGAGTACACGGCGATCCGCCCTTACCTGGGCGCGTCCTCCGGCTTCCAGTCGCACCAGTACCGCGAGATCGAGTTCATCCTCGGCAACAAGAATCCGAACATGCTCGCGGTGCACCAGCAGGCGCCGGAAAGCCATGCGCGCCTGGAGGCTGCCCTGCACGCTCCGTCGCTGTACGACGAGGCGATCCGCCTGCTGGCGCGCCACGGCCTGCAGATCGACGCCGCGCGCCTGGACGGCGACTGGACCCAGCCGACCGTGGCCAATGAATCGGTCAAGAACGCCTGGCTCGAGGTCTACCGCGATACCGGCCGCCACTGGGCGTTGTACGAGCTGGCCGAGAAGCTGGTGGACATGGAAACGGCCTTCCGCTTCTGGCGCTTCCGCCACGTGACGACGGTGGAGCGCGTGATCGGCTTCAAGACCGGCACCGGCGGCACGGCCGGCGTGTCCTACCTGCGCAAGATGCTCGACGTGGTGCTGTTCCCCGAGCTGTTTGCGCTGAGGACCGCGCTGTGATGCGCCGCGCCGCACGGGCGGTTGCCGCCACCCTGGCCCTTGCGGGCGCGCTGCTGGCGGCCGCGCCGGCGCAAGCGCGCGATGACCGCCCGGGCCAGTTCGACTATTACGTGTTGTCCATGTCCTGGTCGCCGGAATACTGCGCCGGCCGCGGCGGCAACGATCCGCTGCAATGCGCCGCCGGACGCCAGCTCGGTTTCGTACTGCACGGCCTGTGGCCCCAGTTCGAACGCGGCTATCCAAGCAGCTGCGGGCGCGTCAAGATGCCGGCCAGGCTGCGCGACCAGTATGAAGGCATTTACGCTTCCCCCAAGCTGCTCCATCACGAGTGGAACAAGCATGGCACGTGCTCCGGCCTGGCGCCCCAGGATTACCTGGCCCTGAGCGCGAAGCTGAAGGATGGCCTGAAGATCCCGGCCGCCTTCGCCCGGCCGCAGCAGCCGGTGCGCCTCACGCCCGGCCAGTTCGAGGCGGAGTTCCACAAGGCCAATCCCTGGCTGGCGAAGGATGCCGTGCTGCCCGTTTGCGGCGCCGGCGGCCGCTTCCTGCGCGAAGCGCGCGTGTGCTACGCCAAGGACGGCAAATCCCGCAGCTGCTCGAGCGAGGCCATCGCCTATTCGCAAAAGAGCTGCGGCCAATCCACCTTCCTCATGAAGAACGTCAAATGACCGTCATCACCTTGGCGGGCCTGTGGAATTCGGGCCCGCAGCACTGGCAAACCCACTGGGAAAAGAAGCACGGCTGGCGGCGTGCCCCGCACCGCGACTGGGAAACGCCCGACCGCGTGGAATGGGTACGCGAACTCGATGCCGCCATCGCCGCCTGCGAGCAGCCGCCCGTGCTGGCCGCGCACAGCCTGGCCTGCACCCTGGTCACCTGGTGGGCCGCCGAGCATGCGCGCGACGCGGCCGGGGCACAGCGCATCGCCGGCGCCTTCCTGGTCGCGCCAAGCGACGTCGACGCACCGTCCTACCCCACCTGCACCACCGGCTTCCAGCCGATGCAACTGGCGCCACTGCCCTTCCCTTCCATCGTCGTGGCCAGCGAGAACGATCCCTACGTCAGCGCCGCGCGCGCGCGCCAGTTCGCGCACGCCTGGGGCAGCGAACTGCATTTCATCGGCGCTGCCGGCCATATCAACGGCGACGCGGGCTACGGCCCGTGGCCGCAGGGAGAGGAGTTGCTGCTAGGATTCGTGCGCCGCACCAGCCTGCGTTAAGGGGACAATAATCGCGCTGTACCGCGCAATTCCCCACAAGGAGGCTTAGATGAAGCACCACCTGAGCAAAGGGCTGGCCGTGCTGGCCCTGGTGTTCGGCTGCGCAGCCGCGCAAGCCGAACCCGTCACCTACACCGCCACGTTGAGCGGTGCAGCGGAAGCCACGCCGAACGACTCGCCGGGCACCGGCAGCGTGACGCTGGTCTTCGACCTCACCAGCCATTACCTGAGCATTGCGACCACCTTCAGCGGCCTGGTGGCCGGCACCACGGCAGCCCACATCCATTGCTGCACCCTGGTGCCGGGCGTGGACACGGCCGGGGTCGCCAGCATGACGCCGACCTTCACCGGCTTCCCGTCCGGCGTGACCAGCGGCAACTACAACGCCGTGTTCGACACCTCGCAGGCCTCGTTCTGGAACGCGACCTTCCTGACCAACAATGGCGGCACCACGGCCGGCGCGGAAGCGGCCCTGCTGGCCGGCCTGAACGGCGGCTCGGCCTACTTCAACCTGCACACGAGCACGTACCCGGCCGGGGAAATCCGCGGCTTCCTGGCGCCGATTCCCGAACCGGCGCAAGCCATGATGCTGCTGGCGGGCCTGCCGCTGCTGTGGCTGCGCCGCCGGCGCGATTAACGGGGGATCGGGTTGCGCGAAGCCACGTTGAGCATGTTCCAGGAACGGATGACCGCAACCACGAAGCCCAGTTCCGCGATCTCTTCCGCCGAGAAATGCGCCTGCACGCGGGCATAGGCGGCATCGTCGGGATCGCGGACGGGAATGGCGTTGATCAGCTCGGCCCATTCCAGCGCGGCGCGTTCGCGTTCGGAGAAGAACTGCGCTTCGCGCCAGCCCGCCACCGCATTCACATGGCGCGGATCGACGTCCATTTTCAGCAAGTCCTGGTAGTGCATGTCGATGCAAAAACCACAACCGTTGATTTGCGAAATGCGCAACAGGACCAGGTCCACCAGCTTTTTACCCAGCAGCTCGCGGTTCAGGCCATTGGACAGGGCCAGCAGGGCCTGGAACGATTTCTGCGACAGTTGGAAGTAGTTGTAGCGCATAGTGCTCATGGTGCATCCTTTCATCTGATAGTGGCGACCGCCCTGTGCGGCCGCCTTATCCATTAGACGGAGCAGCGCTGCGCTTTGTGACAGCGGCGTGAAAAAATTTCAATCCGGCGTGCCGGGCGCGCAGGCGACTCGGTCGCGCCCGGCGCGCTTGGCTGCGTACAGGGCGCTGTCGGCGCGCTGCAGGAAGTCGTGCAGCGACTCGCCCGGCAAGTGTTCGGCCACCCCGGCACTGATGGACAGCTCGACCGTGCCCAACGGCGCGGCGAGGCGCAGTGCGCGCACTTCGCTGCGCACGCGCTCGGCAAACTGCTGGCATTGGCGCAGATCGAGCTTGGGCAGGAAGACGGCAAACTCGTCGCCGCCGTTACGCACCGCGATATCGATGCGGCGCGTGTGCCCGTTCAGCAAATCCCCGATACGCCGCAGCACCGTATCGCCGGCAAGGTGGCCATGGTTGTCGTTGATGTGCTTGAAGCGGTCCACGTCGAACACCAGCAAGGCCACTTTCTCGCTGCGGTCGCGCTCATGCTGCTCGAGCAGGCGTGCGGCCGCGTCTTCCATGTAGTGGCGCGTGTACAGGCCGCTCACGGCGTCGCGCACCGCCAGCTGATAGTACTTCGAGCGATCCTTTTCCAGCTCGGAATTGTCCAGCTGGGCGCGCCGCAACTCCTCGTACGCCGCCAACAGCTGCTGGTGCGCCTGCTCCAGTTCCAGCTGCTGGCACGCTTCGGTGGTGACATCTTCGTAAATGGTGACGAAACCGGTGATGCGCCCCTGTTCATCGCTCATCGGGCTGCCCGTCACCTGCAGCACCGCGCCGTTGCCACGTGTGCGCCGGAAGCGGTGCGGGACGAACTGGCGCGCCAGGCCGATGCGCTCGCGCACCTGGGTTTCCGGATCGCCCGGCCCGAACTCGCCGCGCAGCGCATTGAAACGGAACAGGTCCTCCAGGGGCACGCCGTCGTACATCAGACGGTCCGGAAAATCCAGGTACTGGCAGAAGCGGTCGTTCCAGAACCTGAACAGCAAATCGCTGTCGATGACGGAAATACCCGCCGGCAGGTACTGCATGGCGCGCACCAGCTCGGGCAATCCCAGCTGCTGCACCCGTTCGCGCGGTTCACTCGGCATACCAGCCTCTCCTAGCGGAAAATATGCGCCAGCTTGTCCGGATTGCGCACCACGTAGATGCCGGTGATGCGCTGGCCGTCGCTCAGGAAGCCCTGGGCCGACTCCAGCTGGCCGTCCACGAAGCGCAGCAAGCCCGGTTCGCCGTTGACCATGGCCGGGCGATATTCGATCGCGCCCAGCTTGTGCATGCCGGCGTACAGCGCGGCAATCTTGTCCGGATCGGTAATGACGATGCCAAAGGACTTGACCTTGCCGCCGCCATCGCCCACCAGTTCCAGGTCCTCGGCCAGCAGGGCGCGCACGGCGGCCTTGTCGCCGCTGGCCGACGCTTCCACGAAGCGCTGCAACAGCTGGCGGTGCACCTCGGCCGGCACATCGAAGCGCGACTGCGGCTTTTGCACCCGCTCGCCGGCCCGGCTCACCATCTGGCGGCAGGCCGCTTCCGACTTGCCCAGCTGCTGCGCCACTTCGGCGTAGTCGTAGTCGAACACCTGGCGCAGCAGGAAGGCCGCCCGTTCCTCGGGCCCCAGGCGCTCCAGCATCCACATATAGGCCAGCGACAGGTCGCTGGCGCGTTCGGCCTGCACTTCCGGCGTCTCCTCGTCGACGGCCACCAGCGGTTCGGGCAACCACAGCCCTTCGTAGGCGGCGCGCTCGGCAACGGCGGCGCGCAGGCGGTCGATGGCCAGGCGCGTCACCACCGTCACCAGCCAGGCTTCGGCCGATTGCACGCTGCGCTGGTCCGTTCCCTGCCAGCGGATCCAGGCGTCCTGCACCACATCCTCGGCATCGGCACGTACGCCCAGCATGCGGTAGGCAATGGCAAACAGCCGCGCGCGTTGCGCGGCAAAAGCGATTTCGTCAGTCATGCACGGGACTATACCCGACCTTGTTCACTTTCAGCAGGACCTCGCGCAGTTCGCGCACGCGCGGCGGCTTGCTCAGCACCTCGTCCACGCTGGCCGGCTTGGCTTCCACGTCGCCCTCCGGGATCAGGCGCTGGCCCCAGCCGGTGACCAGGATGACCGGCGTGCCGGGCGAGAGTTCCTTGATGCTGGCCGCCACCTTGCGCCCGTCCACGTGCGGCATGCCCAGGTCGCTGAACACGGCGTCGAACGGCTGGCTCGACGCCTGCGCCGCGCGGAATTGCTCGATGCCGGCGGCGCCGCCATCGGCCGCCACCACCACGTGGCCATCGCGCTGCAGGATGGCGCGCATGGAAGCGAGCACGGCGGGGTCGTCGTCGATCACCAGCAGGCGCATCGGCTCGGCGACCGGCACCCTGGCGGCCGGTTCTTCCAGCGGCGGCATGCTGGCGTGGGCCTGGGGCAGCGGGAAGGCCAGCGACACCGTGGTGCCCGCGCCCAGCGCGGACTGCACCTGCACCACCGCGCTGTGGCGCTCGGCCATCGAGTTGACGGTGGCCAAACCCAGGCCGCTGCCACGCTCGCCCTTGGTGGTAAAGAACGGGTCCAGGCAATGACGGCGCGTCGCCTCGTCCATGCCGACACCGCTGTCGATCACGTCGACCAGCGCGTGCTCGCCGGTGCTGCGCGTGCGCAGCGTGAGCGCGCCGCCGTCGGGCATGGCGTCGACAGCGTTGAACACCAGGTTGGTCAGCGCCTCGCGGATCTCGCTGTCGACCCCCATGATGCTGGGCAGGCCGGGCGCCAGCTCCAGCTTCATGCTGATCACGACGCCGCGCTGCTGCGGCATGTCGCTCCAGCGCGCGCGCGTCAAGTCCACCACCTGCTGCGCCAGCACGTTCAGGCTGAGTGGCCCCAGCTCCACCTGCGGCTCGCGCCGGCGGTACAGTTCGCGCATGCGCGCCACGGTGGCCGCCACGTCGTCGATGGCGCGCGCGATCACCTGCAGGTTGCTGCGGCCGGCGGGACTCAGGCCCTGCTCCGTTTCCAGCAGCGACTCCGTATACAAGGCCACCGGCGAAATGGCGTTGTTGATGTCGTGCGCGATGCCGCTGGCCATCTGGCCCAGGGCGCGCAGGCGTTCCTCGCGCGTGACCGACTGCTGCGTGGCATGCAGCGTGTGATAGGCCTGCTGCAGGGCGCCGTACAACTGCGCCTGGCGCGCCGCCAGCGCCGCATGCTCGCTCAACTGGCGCAGGAACTCGCACTCGCCGCTGGCAAAGGCGTGCGGCGCGTTGCGCGCCACGGCCAGCACGCCGAACACCACGCTTTCCGCCTGCAGCGGCGCCAGGACCAGGGAACCCAGGCCGCCGCGCGCCAGGCGGCGCGGGAAGGGGAATTCGGCGCCGCCGATATCGGGTTCGTAGACCAGCTGCCCCTTCACGCAGCGCGACAGGCCGTTGTTGTCGATCGACACCTGGGCGCCCTCCTTCAGCGCCAGCTCGCCCGGCAGCAGCGCATTGCCCAGGCCCACGCAACTGGCTTCCAGCACGCCGTCCTGCAACAGGAAGACGCAGGCAAAGTCCACCGGCAGCTGGTCTTCCAGGCTGCGCACCAGCACCTGCAGGATGCTGCGCAAATCCTGCCGCTCGCCGATGGAGCGCGTCATCTGGTGCAGCAGGCTGAGACGGGCCAGTTGCGCCTGCACCTTGAGCTCGGCTCCTTGGCGCTCCGCCATTTCCGCATGCAGGGCCGCGTTGGCGTGCACCAGTTCGTCGCGCGACACGGTGGTCGCACGCAACCGTTCGGTCATGCTGTCAAACGCATGTGCCAGTTCGCCCACTTCGTCGACGGCCTTCATGTTCACGCGGAAGTCCAGCCTCCCTTCCCCCACCTGTTCGGCGGCGCGGCGCAGCCGCTCCAGCGGATGGGCTACGCTGCGCATCGTCATGGCCAGCGCGCCGAGCACGGTCAACACCAGCAGCAGGCCCAGGCCGGCGGCCACCATGGAGGCCTGCTGCTGCGCCGCCAGCACGCCCTCGCGGCTGCGCCGCGCCAGCTCGTCGGCATCCCCGATCATGTCCTGCGTGCGCGACATCAGCTGGCCGAACAGGCGCGCTTCCAGCTGGCGCAGGACGTCCGTCTTGTCCGGTGCACCGCGCAATTCCTGCCGCACCAGGACCAGCTCGGAAAAATGGCGCGCCAGCAGCGGCACATTTTGCTGCAGGGAGCGCAGCAGGCGCTCGTCCTCGGCGCGGTCGAACAACGCGTCGCGCAGCAGCAAGCCTTGCAGCGATTCCTTGCGCAGCTGCCATTGCACCTGGGCGCGGCGCTCCTGGTTTTGCGCGTACTCGAGCGACAGGTAGCGCAGCGACATCACCCCCGACACGATTTCGGCGGCGCGCGCGTTGCGCATCAGTTCCTGCCTGACCTGGCGCGTGGCGCCCACCATCATCAGCACGGCCAGCGCCAGGCCGGCCAGGCATAGCCACTGGGCCCATTTGAGACGCGTGATGATTTTCATGGCGGTCCTAATGGATGACAGTGACGGCCGTGGGACGCACCTCGCCCAGGCCGTCCAGGTACATATTGTCGAGGAAATTGGGCACCTCGCGCGAGTTGCCAAGGTGGTTGCGGATGGCCCAACGCGCGCGGTCTTCCAGCGCCAGCAGCAGCGACTGGTCCAGTTCCAGGCCGAAGTGATAGGTCGGCCATGCCGCCAGGACTTCGGCGCGGTTCAGGCGCGCCGTGGCGGGCAGGATGGCGTGCATCTCCTGCGGCGAGCGTTCGCAGAACGCCCCGCCATCCCCCAGCGCGCGCAGCACGCGCTGGATCGCGGCTGGGCGTTCCGTCGTATAGCGCTGCAGGGCCACCAGGTTGTAGATGCTTTCGTACGCCTGCTCGCCCGAGAAGCTCACCGCCGTGTCGCCCAGCTGCTTGCGCGTGGCGCCGAGGAAGGGCTCCCAGCCCGATATCGCATCGACTTCGCCGCGCTGCAGCGCCCCGCCCAGTTCCTCCGGCTTGTAGTTGACCATGGTGACCTCGCGCCCTTCCATGCGCTGCCAGTTGAGGAACACATCCAGCGTGAAATGGCTCGACGTTCCCTGCGAGATGCCGATGCGTTTGCCTTTCAGGCTGGCCGGGGTCACCACGCCATGGTCGCGCCGGCCGACGATGCCGTGGTCCTTGCCCGTCCTGAACAGGGTGGCCATGACCTTGACCGGCAAGCCGTCCATCGCGGCAAACACGATCGGGATGTCGGCCACGGTGGCCATGTCGGCCTTGCCGTCCAGGACCGCCTGCAGCGAAGCCTTGCCGCTGGAGAACGGCAGCACGGTGACCTGCAGCCCCTGCGCCGCGAAGAAGCCGCGCGCCTGGGCGGCCACTACGGCGCAGGCGCCGACGTACTCGGTGTTGGCGGCAATGGTGATGTGCTGCGCCAGCGGCGCGGGCGGGCGGCGCGCCTGCCACAACCCGGCCACCACGGCTGCGAACAGCAGGAACAGCCCGCCCAGTCCCTGCAAGTTGCGGCTACGCATGCTGCACCTTGGGTGCCGTCTCCGGCACCAGGGGCAGCTCGACCCAGAAGGTGCTGCCTTGCCCCGGCTTGCTCTCGACGCCGATCATGCCGTGCATGGCTTCGACCACGCGCCGCGTCAAGGCCAGGCCCAGGCCGCTGCCCTCCTCTTCCTCGTCGCGCGCCAGGCGGTTGAAGGGCTGGAAGATGTGCTGCAGCTGGTCCGATTCCAGGCCCGGGCCGGTATCGGAGACGGCAATGCGCACGCGGCAGTCTTCCGTTTCGGTGCAGGCCACGCCAACGCAGCCTCGCTGCCTGTTGTACTTGATCGCATTGGACAACAGGTTGATCAGCACCTGCACCAGGCGCGTGCGGTCGGCACGCAGGCGGCGCTCGGGCACGGCGCCGAAGCCCAGCTTGATCTCGCGCTTTTCCGCCAGCGGCGTGACCATCATGCGGCACTCCTGCAGCACGTTGGGCAGGTCGACCGCCTCCAGCGCCAGCGGCACCTTGCCCGCTTCGATGCGCGCCAGGTCGAGAATTTCATTGACCAGCTTGAGCAGGTGCTGGCCGGACTGCACGATATTGCGCGCGAAGCGCTGCTTCTCCAGCTGCGTGGCCGGCAGCTTGTCGGCCGCCAGGATCTGCGCGAAGCCGAGGATGCCGTTCAAGGGCGTGCGCAGTTCGTGGCTCATGTTCGACAGGAAGCGCGACTTCTCCGCGCTGGCATGTTCGGCGGCGGTGCGGGCCTGTTCCAGGCGCAGGTTGGCCTCGGCCAGTTCCATCACGTTCTGGCGCAACTGGCGCTCCAGTTCCGCGTTGGCCATGCGCAGGCTGCGCGTTGCCTGGGCGCGGGCAAGCACCGGCAGCAGGGACGAGGCCTTGAACGGCTTGACGATGTAATCGAGGGCGCCGGCCTGCATGGCGCGCACGGCGGAGGCGATGCTGCCTTCGCCGGTCATGATGATGCACGCCAGGTCCGGGTCGCACTGCAGCACAGCCTGGACCAGGCGCTGCAGCAGCCTTCGGCGTCGTACTGGTACTGGCGCAGCACGTCGCACAGCGCGCCGGTCTGGGCGCGCTGGTCGTCGACGATCAGGATACGCAGCTTACGAACTTCCGTCATGCAATCCTCGCTGAAGCGGGAGCTGGATTGATTATGCCGTCATCCAAGCAAAGGAAGTCTCACCAAATCTAACGTTGTGGCGCGGCCAGAAGCATAAATCGCGGCGTGCGGCGAACAACACGAAAATCCTGCAACTCTGGCACGTCCTGCTTGAAATACTCGATGAAGTCGACGACAGGGCGGCCGTCGGCACCGGTTTCCAGCAACAGCAGCCGCGGTGGCGCGCGGCGGAAGTCTTCGGCGAATGAGCGGTGGATCCAGGCCACTGCCGCCCGGTTGCCGCCCTTTTCCATGGCATGCACGATGCTCATCGTCGGGAAACGCGACGATGTGCCAATGCCGGGCTCGGTCACCAGCGGGAACGACACCTGGAACGTCGAAAAGACGAGTACCGGCCCGCCGCCCAGTTCGCGAATCAGCGGGCCCAGTTCGGCAGGATGCGGGTTGACCTTGTGCCCGTCCACCCGCGCGCTTGCCAGCGCCAGCAGCGCCAGCACGGCGGCGCCACTGCACACGATGAGCGGCGCCAGAGGCATGCCATGCGCGCTGCGATGGGCCGTCGCCGTGGCGGCGGCCTGGCCGAACAGCATCCAGGCCAGCGACAGCACCGCGACCCAGTGATACGACCACGCCTTCTGCTGCACGATGGCCGCCAGTGCGAAACCCGCGATCGCCAGCCCCAGCACCACCGGCAGCCGGCCTGCGCGCGGGCGCACCAGGCAAGCCAGCAGGACCAGGATGGCGCTGGCGAGGAAGTACGGCACCGTCAGGAACGAGCTCCAGCCGCGCGCATAGCCCCAATAGCCGCCCGCCAGCAGGCGCACCATCTCCAGGTAGTGCGGCGCGAACAGCCAGGCCGCCGCCAGGTAAGCCAGCAGCAAGGCCGCCGCCACCACGCAGCCGATGGAAAGCTTGCGCAGGCGCCAGATGGCGTAGCTTTCCACCAGCAGCGGCACCACAAGGAAGTGGGGCTTGAGCGCCAGGCCGAGGATGGCCAGCGCGGCCACGCCAGCTTGCGTGGCAGGACCGAGCGGCCGAGCGTCGCAGCGCCGCGCTGCCTCCGCCAGATAAGGCAGGACGCACAGCAGCGCAAGGTGTTCGCGTTCGCCGAACTCGTAGCCCGGCACCAGCAGCGCCGCGAACATGCCCACCGCCAGCCAGCTCCACCACTGCCCCGGCGCCAGCTGGCCGCGCAACAGGCGACTGGACCAGGCAACCGACAGCAGCCCCAGGGCCAGCACGGCGATGCGGAACACCAGCGCATCGTGCAGGCCGCTCTGCTGCGCCAGCCACGCAATGGGCAGGTTGAGCCACACGATCAGCGGCGGATTGATCTCGGGGACGTCGACATAGAGCGTGGCCCCGCGCAGCAACTGCCCCGCCGCGTGCAGCAGGTAGGAGGCGTTATGGTTGAACGTGTACAGGAAGGCTGCCGCCACGCCGCAGGCCATCACCAGCGCCACCAGTGCCGCCGGCGCCAGGCGCAGCCAGCGCGTGCGCCGCGCGACAGCGGCCGGCGCCGCGGGCGCGGCGACCTCGCCCGGCAGCGCGCTCACAAGCGTTTCTCCACGATGTAGCGCGGGCGCCGCTTCGCTTCGAGGTAGATCTTCGCCACGTACTCGCCCAGCACGCCGATGCTGAGCAACTGCGCCCCGCCCAGGAAGTAGATCGGAATCACGGACGAGGCCCAGCCCGGGATCACATTGCCATGCACCAGTTTCCCGTACAGGACCCAGAACACCATCCCAAAGCTGAACAGGAACGTCAGGAAGCCCAGCAGGGTGATGAAGCGCAGCGGCGCCACGCTGAACGACGTGATGCCGGTGATGGCAAAGGCCAGCATCTTGCGCAGCGGGTATTTGGACATGCCGGCAAAGCGCGGCGCGCGTTCGTAGTACACGGTAGCGCTGCGAAAGCCGAGCAAGGGGATCACGGCGCGCAGGAACATGTTCACTTCCGCATACTCCTGCAGGTGCGCCACCACGCGTTTGCTGAGCAGGCGGAAGTCGGCATGGTCGTACACGATCTCCACCCCGAACAGCTGCATGGTACGGTAGTAGCCGCGCGCGGTGATGCGCTTGAAGGCGCTGTCGGAGGCGCGCGAATTGCGCACGCCGTACACCACCTCGCATCCCTCGTGGTACTTGGCCACCATGGCCTTGATCACGTCGGGGTCGTCCTGCAGGTCGGCGTCGATCGAGACCAGTGCGTCGGCGTCGGCCAGCGCCAGCCCCGCCAGCAGGGCATTCTGGTGACCGCAGTTGCGCGAGAGCTTGAGGCCATGGACGCGGCTGTCGCGCGCCGTGTGCGCTTCGATCAGTGCCCAGGTGCGGTCGCGGCTGCCGTCGTCGACAAACAGCAGAAAGCTGTCGGACGTCACCGCGCCGCCCGCTGCCAGCGCGTCCAGCAGCGCCAGCAACCGCGCCACGGTGGCGGGAAACACCTCTTCTTCGTTATAGCAGGGAACGACGATTGCCAGCTTTGCGCTCATGGCGGGTCTCCAAACACAAACTGCTTCTGCACAAGGTACGACAGGAGCGCCATCGGCATTGCCGCCAGCGCGCCGGCCCAGTACGCGTCCAGCCCCAGGCGCATGAAGCCGCCGATCAGCAGGACGTTCACGGCATATAGCACGCTCCAGCATGCCAGATAGCGCAGGAATTGCGCAAGGCGCCGGCGCCGGTCGCGCTGCCGGAACACGTAGGTCGAATGCGTGCGAAAGCTGAACAGGATGCCGAACGCCAGGCCGCCGAGATTGGCCAGCGCATAAGGCAGCCCGGCCAACAGCAGCATGGCGTAAACGGCGTAGCTGGCCGCCGTGTTGGCGCCGCCGGCCAGCAGGAAGCGCAGCCAGCGCCGCTGCGACAGCGCCCGCGCCACGCTCATGCGCGCCCGCCGAACCGGTAGAAGGCCATGCGCACCAAGCCGTTCACCCGCCCCATCACGCTGCCGGCCAGCAGGTCCACGCCGCGCGCCCCGGTCTTCTTCAGGAAGCGGCGGAACGCTTCGCCCTGGCTGCGCCCCACCTGCGCGCTCCAGGAGCCGGACGTGACGCGAAAGCTGGCCAGCGCTTCGGCGCTATACCAGGCGTCGCCGTGCTGCAGCAGCCGGAACCAGTAATCGAGGTCGATCACATAACCGATCTCGCCATCGAAGCCGCCCACGCGCTGCGCCAGCGCGCGGCGAAACAGCACCGCGCCCGGTTCGCCCAACAGGTTGGTGCCGCGCCGCAGGCATTGGCGGCGCAGGACATCGCCCGCTATCGCACCGTCGCCGCTGCGCCGGTAACCGCGCCGCATCAGCGGGCGCCCTGCCGCATTGACCACGGTGCGGGCGCAAAAGGCCAGCGCCAGGCGCCCGTCGCGGTCCTGTTCCAGCGCCTCGACCTGGCGCCGCAGGCAATCGGGTGCCAGCATGTCGTCGTGCGGCAGGAGCTTGATGTAGGTGCCGCGCGCCTGCTCCAGGCAGCGGTTCCAGTTGGCTTCCGCGCCCAGGTTGCGTTCGTTGCGCAGGAAGCGGATGCGGGAGTCGGTGTAGCGGGCGACCAGTGCCTCGGTGCCGTCGGTGGAATGGTTGTCGACGACGAGCAGTTCGAAATCCTGCAGCGTCTGCGCCAGTACCGAATCGATCGCCTGGCCCAGATAGGCGGCGCCCTGGTAGGTGGGGATGCAGACGGAGACGAGCATGTCCCCGATAGTAGCAACAAACAACAATAAGAAAAGGGGCCGAAGCCCCTTTGTTGTATTACTTAGACAGCAGCATTTCGTTCATGCGCTTGACGAAGGAGGCCGGGTCGGCCAGGGTGCCGCCTTCGGCCAGCAGGGCCTGGTCGAACAGGATATGGGCCCAATCCTTGAACTTGTCGCTCGCGGCGTCCTCGTACTTCAGGCGCGTCACCAGCGGGTGCTGCGGGTTGATTTCGAGGATAGGCTTGGACTCCGGCGCGGCCTGGCCGGCGGCTTTCAGCATGCGCAGCAGGTTGCCGGAAAGCTCATGCTCGTCGGCCACCAGGCAGGCCGGCGAATCGGTCAGGCGGAACGTAACGCGCACTTCCTTGGCTTTCTCGGCCAGCGCTTCCTTCATCTTGCCCACCAGTTCCTGGTACTGGCTTTCGGTCTCGGCGTGTTCCTTCTTTTCCGCCTCGTCTTCCAGCTTGCCCAGGTCCAGGCCGCCCTTGGCGACCGAATGCAGCTCCTTGCCTTCGAAATCGGTCAGGAAGGACAGCATCCATTCGTCGACACGGTCGGTCAGCAGCAGCACTTCCACGCCCTTCTTGCGGAAGATCTCCAGGTGCGGCGAATTCTTGGCGGCGGCGAAACTGTCGGCGGTGACGTAATAGATCTTGTCCTGGCCTTCCTTCATGCGGCCCACGTAGGCTTCCAGCGACACGGTCTGCTCGTCGCCTTCGTTGGCGGTGGAGGCAAAGCGCAGCAGCTTGGCCAGGCGGTCCTTGTTGGCGAAGTCTTCGCCCACGCCCTCTTTCAGCACCTGCCCGAATTCGGTCCAGAAGGCGGCGTACTTGTCCTTCTTTTCCTGCTCGTCGGCGTTGGCCAGCTCCTCCAGCATGCCCAGTACGCGCTTGGTCGAACCTTCACGGATGGCCTTCACGTCGCGCGACTCCTGCAGGATCTCGCGCGAGACGTTCAGCGGCAGGTCGGCCGAATCGATCACGCCTTTCACGAAGCGCAGGTAGGTCGGCATCAGCTGCTCGGCATCGTCCATGATGAACACGCGCTTGACGTACAGCTTGATGCCGCCACGCTTGTTGCGGTCCCACAGGTCGAACGGCGCCTTGGACGGGATATACAGCAGCTGGGTGTATTCGCTGCGGCCTTCCACCCGGTTATGGGTGTAGGTCAGCGGGGCACCGAAGTCGTGCGAGACGTGCTTGTAGAATTCCTCGTACTGCTCCGGCGTGATCTCGCTCTTGCTGCGGGCCCACAGGGCGCTGGCCTGGTTGATGGTTTCCAGCTCGTCCTTCAGGACGTTTTCCTTCTGCTCCGCATCCCACTCTTCCTTGCGCATCTGGATCGGCAGGGAAATGTGGTCGGAGTACTTGCGGATGATGGACTTCAGCTTCCAGCCGGACAGCAGTTCGTCCTCGCCTTCGCGCAGGTGCAGGATGACGGCGGTGCCGCGTTCCGGCCGGGTGATCTGCTCCACCGAGTACTCGCCCTCGCCGCCCGATTCCCAGCGCACGCCCTCTTCCGCCGGCAAGCCGGCGCGGCGCGATTCGACGGTGATCTTGTCGGCGACGATGAAACCGGAGTAGAAGCCCACGCCGAACTGGCCGATCAGGGCGGCATCCTTCTGCTGGTCGCCGGAGAGGCGGCCGAAGAACTCCTTGGTGCCCGACTTGGCGATGGTGCCGAGGTGGGAAATGGCCTCGTCGCGGCTCATGCCGATGCCGTTGTCGGCGATGGTGATGGTGCGCGCTTCCTTGTCGAAGCTGACCGTGATCTTCAATTCGTGGTCGTTGCCGTACAGCGCATCGTTGTTGATCGCTTCGAAGCGCAATTTGTCGGCCGCATCGGAAGCGTTCGACACCAGCTCGCGCAAGAAGATTTCCTTGTTCGAGTACAGCGAGTGGATCATCAGTTGCAGGAGCTGTTTGACTTCTGCCTGGAACCCCATGGTTTGCTTGTTTTCTGCCATTTTTACCTCAATAGTCTTATAAGGAAGTGCGTCGGAATGCCACACATGGGGCCGCAGGGAGCCATTTCAAGGGGGAACTGCAACGTTTCGAAAAAACAACCTTGTTGTAGACAAGTCACGGCCATTCTCTTAGCATGGTATCAACACACGGCGTCGGGAGAACCTGTGATCAACGTGGGCCTGGTGCATTCCAACCTGCCGAAGGATACCTCGGACGCGTCCATGGTGCGCTGGATGCGTCTGGTCCTGGCGGTGGCCTGCCTGTTTACGCTCTTGGTGGAGCCTGCTGGCCGGCTCGATTTCCTGTCGTTGGGCGTGTTCGTCGCCTACCTGCTGCAAAGCGTGACCCTGCTCTTGCTGGCCAACCGCTCCATTTTGGTGCGCAGCAAGCTGGTGCATTGGCTGGACGTGGGCTGGTTCACC
>JAJTCO010000127.1 GCA_021323265.1 Pseudoduganella sp.
TTCGAGTTGCGGGCGCTGGAAGCGCGCATCCTGTTCGCCGGTCATGCACTGGACCTGACACGCTACGAATACCTGCTCTTGAAGACGCTGGTCGAGCATCCCGGCCATGTGCTGTCGCGCGCCCAGCTGATGGACCGCGTGTGGCGCGACGCACCCGACACGCTCGACCGCACCGTGGACGCGCACATCAAATCGCTGCGCGCCAAGCTGCGCGCCGTCGACGACAGCGCCGACCCGATCCAGACGCATCGCGGCATGGGCTACAGCCTGCAGCGCGGCGCATGAAAATCGGCCTGCGCATCCTGCTTGGCTACTTCCTGATTGTCGGGGTGGCGGCCTGGCTGCTGATGAACGTCTTCGTCGAGCAGGTCCGCCCCGGCGTGCGCTTTACCATGGAAGATATGGCTGCCGACACCGCCCAGCTCCTGGCTGGCGCCGTGGCGGCCGACGTGCGCGAAGGGCGCTTCGATGCCGATATGCTGGCGCGCTTGAAGGATGCGTCGCAGCGCGCGCTGGTGGCCAACATCGGCGGCGTCGCCAAGCAGCGCATCGGCTACCGCATCTACATCACCGACGTGCGCGGCATCGTGCGCTTCGACACGGCGGGCAAGGCGCTCGGTCATGATTACTCGCGCTGGAACGATGTCTACCTGACCCTGCGCGGCAAGTACGGTGCGCGCATGACGCGTGAGCGGCCGGACGATGAGGCCAGCACCGTGATGTACGTCGCCGCGCCGGTGCGCGACGGCGAGCGCATTATCGGCGTACTCACCGTGGCCAAGCCTATCTCCGGCGTGAAGGCCTTCATCGAACGCAGCCAGCGCAAGCTGCTGCAATGGGGCGCCTTGCTGCTTGGCCTGTCGCTGCTGATCGGCGTGGCGATGACCTGGCGCATCATGGGTACGCTGCGCAAGCTGATGGTGTTCGTGGCGGAAGTGCAGGCCGGCCGCAAGGCGGTCATGCCCAAGCTGGGCAGCAGCGAGATCAGCACCCTCGGCCACGCCCTGGAAGCGATGCGCGCCAAGCTGGAAGGCAAGGACTACGTCGAGACGTTGATGCACACGCTGACCCATGAACTGAAAAGCCCGATCGCCGCCATCCAGGCCACGGCGGAGCTGCTGGAAGAAGACATGCCGCCCGAGCAGCGGCGCCAGTTCCTGGCCACGATCCAGGCGCAGAACGCGCGCCAGCGCGACCTGATCGACAAGCTGCTGGCCCTGGTGCGCGTGGAGAAGCAGCAGCGCATCGACCAGGCGGACACGGTCGATGTGGGCGGCCTGCTGCACGATGTGGCGGGCGATTTCCACGCCCGCCTCGATGCGCGCGACCTGCGCCTGGAGGTGGCGGTGGACGACGCGCCGCGGGTGCGCGGCGATGCGTTGCTGCTGCGCCAGGCCCTGGGCAATCTGCTCGACAACGCAATCGGCTTCGCGCCGCAGGGCAGCACCATCGGGTTGGTGGCGCGCCGCAGCGGATCACGGCTGGAGATCAGCGTGACGGACGCCGGCCCCGGCATCCCGGCCTACGCCGAAGAGCGCCTGTTCGAGCGCTTCTATTCGCTGCCGCGCCCGGACGGCGCCAAGAGCACCGGCCTTGGCCTGCCTTTCGTGCGCGAGGTGGCCGCCCTGCACGGCGGCAGCGTGCACGTGGCCAACGGGGAGGGCGGCGGCTGCCGCGCGGCGCTGCTGCTGCCGCTTCACACGGAACGCATCGTCAGCGCATAAACGCTGAATAGACTGGCGCAACCTAAACAACAACAGGAAGCGCCAATCATGCAGAAGAGACTTCTGTTCAAAGCCCTCACCGTCGCACTACTGATGCTCCTGCTCGGCGCGCCGCTGGCCATGATCCAGTCCACGGTGCAGGAGCGCATGCAGTTCCGCGATGCCGCCGCCGACAGCATCGCCGCCGAGTCGGTCGGCGCCCAGCTGGTGTACGGCCCCGTGCTTGTCATGCCCTACGACGAGGAGTACACGGTGCAGGAAAACGGCGCGGCAAAGCGCTACCGCAAGCGTTCGCAGCACCTGGTCTTTCCGCAGCAGCTGGACGTGGCGTCCACCATGGATACCCAGCGCCGCTACCGCGGCATCCACCAGATCCTGGTCTATAACGGTCAGCACAAATTCAGCGGCGACATCGTGGTGCCGGCGTTGTCCGAGTTGCCGCATACGGTGGAGCGCTCCGAGATCACGCCGCGCGAACCCTACATCGCGCTGGCGGTGGAGGATACGCGCGGTGTGCGCGACTTTCCGCAGCTGGCGTGGGGCAATCGCCGCATCGAGTTCGAGCAGGGCGCGCGCCTGGCGTCTGCGCCGCAAGGCTTGCATGCGCGCCTGCCGCTGGCCGAGATCGAGGCGGGGACGCGCAGCTTCAGCTTCGACCTGAACCTGGGAGGGCTGGGCAGCCAGTCCTTCGTGCCGCTGGCAAAGAACAACCGCTTCAGCATGGCCTCGCGCTGGCCGCACCCGCAGTTCGGCGGCCAGTACCTGCCGGAGCAGCGCAGCGTGACGGAGAAGGGTTTCCAGGCCGCCTGGCGCATCTCCGCGCTGGCCACCAATGCGCAGCAGCAGCTGCGCGAGCGCGAGGCGCACGCCCTGAGCGGCCGCCCCGAGGCCGCCCTGCCGCCGCAGCCCGACGCCATCCGCACGACCTTTATCGAGCCGGTCAACATCTACTCGATGGCCGACCGCGCCACCAAGTACGGCCTGCTGTTCGTGGCGCTCACTTTCGCCGCCTTCTTCCTGTTCGAGGTGATGAAACGCCTGCCCATCCACCCGGTGCAATACGCCCTGGTCGGCATGGCGCTGGCCCTGTTCTTCCTGCTGCTGGTCAGCCTGTCCGAGCACATCGATTTCGTGCTGGCTTACGTTGCGGCCAGCGTCGCCTGTATCGCCCTGATCGGCTACTACCTGGCGCACGTGCTGCGCGACTGGAAGCGCGGTGCCGGCTTTGCCGCAGGCCTGGCGGGCTTGTATGGCGTGCTGTTCGGCCTCCTGAACTCGGAGAGCAATGCCCTGGTCATGGGCGCGCTCCTGCTCTTTGCCGTGCTGTCGGCGATCATGGTCGCCACGCGCAAGGTCGACTGGTACGACCTTGGCAACGCGGCGCCGCAGCCGGCGGAGCAAGGCTGATGCTGCCGGGCGGACTGCTGGCGCCGAACCTGGCCAGGGGCGCCCAACTGGTGGTGGTCTCCGGCTACACGGCGGGCGCACCTGCGGCACCGGTGCGCGTCGTGCTGGACCGGCGCGGCGCGCGCATTGTGCTGGTGCTGACCAGTTACGAAACGGTGGCCTGGCAGCTCGACGTACATCCCGGCACGCAGCTGCTTGGCGTGATCGTCAGTGCCTATCGCGAGGTCGCCGTGGCCGGTCACGGCGCGGCCCCAGCCTACCGCTTGGCGCTGCCGTGCGCGGTTGGCGCCGGTAGCGCCGCGTACGGCGACATGCTGCAGGTGTTGCATGCAAGGCTGGGGCGCTGCCAACCGGACGTTTTCCGCGGCTATGTCCGGCTGCCGGAGCAGGTGGCTGTCACGTCCTGTCAACCGCGGCGGCGCCACAGCAGCCAGGCATACAGTACAAGGTTGACTACCACCACCGCGCCCGCCAGCACGTACTGCACGGTAGGCGTCAGCCCGGCAGGATAGATCAGCGGCAGCAGGTAGTGCTCGACGAAGCCGCCCGCATAGCCTTGCTGGCCGGCGCGCAGGCGCAGGTCGTTCTCAAGATAGGTCAGCGGGCAGATGGCCCCGGCCAGCTCGATCGCGGCCGCCCACACGGCCGCCGGCAGGTGCACCCAGGCCACGCGCGGCCAGCGGAACGCCAGCGCCGCGCCCAGCACGGCGAAGAGAATGAAGAGCAGGTGCAGCAGCAGGACTGCATCGGCGGCAAGGCGGGGTAGCATGGTCCCATTCTACCCGCGCGCTGCCGGCCGAGCCCGTGTCCACCAAAGGGTCTGACCCCAAGGTGGACACGGGCTCCGCCGTGCGTCAGGGGCGCGTGAAGCTCCATTGCTGGTTGCTGCCGTTGTTCAGCGTCCATTGGATGATCTGGGCATTCTCGGCGGTGCTCTTGTTTTGCACGTCCATCACGTAGCCGCTCAGCAGGTTTTTCACCGTGTACCAGCCGGACGCCGGGCTGGCGAAGCTCCAGTGCTGGCCGTTGCCGCCCCAGTAGGACCATTGGGCGATGTTGGTGCCGGCTGTGGTGGAGTTCTCCCAGTTGTCCAGGCTGCGCAGGCTGTTGGCGTTGATGATGCTGTACTGGCCGTCGCCGTGGCCCACCACGTACCATTGCTGGTGCGGGGCGCCGGTGTAGCTTTGCTGCTGCACCATGGCGCCGTTGCCGGTCGAGGCGCCCGCCACGGCCAGTGCCTTGCCGCTCAGGCGCGACTTGATCGCGTAGGGGCCGTCGCTCATGCCGCCGCAGCCGGCGAAGTTGCTGAAGTTGCGCGTCAGGACGGGCCAGCCGCCGCTGTACGTCATGCGCAGGATGTCGAGCTTGGCATTGCCGCTGTCGTTCAGGTCGTAATAATGGATGGAAGTGAAATTGCAGCCGTCCTGCTTCAGCACGCCAATATGGCCGGGGCCCTTGTATTTGCCGTCGACGTTGGCCAGCACGGTGCGGGTGCCGGAGTAGGGGCCGCCGATGCTGGTGGCGCGCTGCACTTCCACGGAGTACGTGCTGTCGACACC
This sequence comes from Pseudoduganella sp., assembly GCA_021323265.1. Taxonomy (GTDB): domain Bacteria; phylum Pseudomonadota; class Gammaproteobacteria; order Burkholderiales; family Burkholderiaceae_D; genus Rugamonas. Next base: position 4,691 of record JAJTCO010000127.1, read on the forward strand.
CTTGCAGCAGGCGCCGCGGTTGACGAACAGATAATAGTAGCCGCCGTCGCGCGTGATGTAGGGCGCTTCGATGTCGGCGTGGTTGCCGCCCCAGATCTTGCTGACATTGCCGGCCAGCTTGCCGGTGGACTGGTTGATTTCGGCCAGGCCGATGCCGCCGAAGAAGGAGCCGTAGCTCATATAGACCTTGCCGTCATGGTCGCGGTACAGGGCGGGGTCGATGGCGTTGATCTCGCTGCTGCCGCCGAACGATTCGACGACGATGCCCAGGTCGCTCCAGGCCGGGTTCTTCAGCGAGGCCGACCGGGCCACGCCGATGGCCGAGCTGGAGGTGCCGAAGGTGGAGACGGAGTAATAAATATAGTAGTACCCGTTCATGTGGATCACGTCCGGCGCCCAGAACGAGCCGCTGAAATTGGGGATCTTGTTGGCGATCCAGCTGGGGTAGGTGGTGAACACCGGGCCCGGCCCGCCTTGCCAAGTGATCAAGTCTTTTGAGGTCGAATACCAGATGCCGGTGCCGGTGGTGAAGTTGAAGTAGGTGTCGCCATCCTTGGTGATGGTGCCGGGGTCGTGGGCATTCTGCAGGCCGGCGAGGGTGGCGGCGTGGCCGCCGAGGGCGTATACCGCGAGGCAGAGGGCTGCCAGGAATCGTTTCATGTTGTCTCCCGTGGTCGTTTTTGTGGTTGAGCCAGGCTCGCTCTGAGCTTAGGAGACGCGCGGCCGGGCCACCAATGACATTTTTTCGGCCCGCGATACGGTTTTTGAGATGGGAGTTGCCATTGGACATGTTTGTGCCGCGTACACATTCGACATACCTCGTACAAACCTGTTGCGTCAAGAGGCAAATGTCGGTACACTAGCCGGCTTCGGTATGGGTTCGTCTTTTTTATGGCCCGTATCTTTTTTTGTAGTTAAACAAAGCCCCGCCCAATCGTAGGTGGGAATGGAGAAAAAATGAGCCTTGGCCTCCTCGGTCGCAAGGTTGGCA
>JAJTCO010000009.1 GCA_021323265.1 Pseudoduganella sp.
CTACACCAGCGAGATCAGCCTGATCATCGGCCCGACCAAGGATATCCCTGCGCCGGACGTCAACACCAACGAACAGGTGATGGCATGGATGATGGACTCTTACGCCATGATCGAAGGCAACCTGTCGACCGGCGTCGTGACCGGCAAGCCGATCTCGATGGGCGGCTCGCTGGGCCGTCGCGAAGCGACCGGCCGCGGTGTGTTCGTCACCGGCCGTGAAGCGGCTGCCAAGCGCGGCGTGGCCATTGCCGGCGCACGCATCGCCATCCAGGGTTTCGGCAACGTGGGCGGCATCGCTGCCAACATGTTCGCTGAAGCCGGCTCCAAGATCATCGCAGTGCAGGATCACACCGGCACCGTGGTGAACCAGGGCGGCCTGGACGTGGCGCAGCTGCACAAGCACGTGGCCGAAACCGGCGGCGTCGCCGGCTTCCCGGGCGCGGAAGCGACCCTGGACCGCGACTCCTTCTGGGGCATCGAGTCCGACATCCTGGTTCCGGCAGCGCTGGAACAGCAGATCACCGCCAAGAACGCAGGCCAGATCCGCACCAAGATCATCCTGGAAGGCGCGAACGGCCCGACCACTCCGGAAGCGGACGACATCCTGAACGACAAGGACATCCTGATCGTTCCTGACGTCCTGTGCAACGCCGGCGGCGTGACCGTTTCCTACTTCGAGTGGGTGCAGGACTTCTCCTCCTTCTTCTGGAGCGAGGAAGAAATCAATGCACGCCTGACCCGCATCATGCAGGACGCGTTCAACTCCGTGTGGGAAGTATCGCAAGAGAAGAAGGTTTCGCTGCGCACCGCGACCTTCATCCTGGCATGCACCCGCGTGCTGGCTGCGCGCGAAGTACGTGGCCTCTACCCGTAATCAAACATCAAGCCGGGCGCCTGCGTAGCGCCCTGCAACACACGCCCGCACAGGCTAAACTGGCCTGTAGCGGGCGTTTTTCGCAGAATAAAAGGAGAAGCAATGAGCAGTCTTGAACAGAAGGCACTGGAGTATCACCGGGCCGGCACGCCAGGCAAGCTGGCAATCGCCGTGACCAAGAGCGTCAGCAGCCAGGACGACCTGGCGCTGGCCTACTCGCCCGGCGTGGCCGCGCCTTGCGTGGAAATCGCGCGCGACCCTGCGCTGGCCTACGAATACACCGCCAAGGGCAACCTGGTGGGCGTGATCACCAACGGTTCGGCCGTGCTTGGCCTGGGCAATATCGGCGCGCTGGCCGGCAAGCCTGTCATGGAAGGCAAGTCCGTGCTGTTCAAGAAGTTCGCCGGCATCGACTCGTTCGACATCGAGCTCGACGAAACCGATCCGGACAAGCTGGTCGACATCATCGCCGCGATGCACCCGACCTTCGGCGGCATCAACCTGGAAGACATCAAGGCACCGGAGTGCTTCTACATCGAGCGCAAGCTGCGCGAACGCCTGTCGATTCCGGTCTTCCACGACGACCAGCACGGCACCGCCATCGTGGTCGGCGCCGGCATGCTGAACGCGGTGGAAATGACCGGCCGCGACATCGCCGACGTGAAGATCGTCTGCTCCGGCGCCGGCGCCGCTGCCATCGCCTGCCTGGAACTGCTGGTCGACATCGGCGCGCGCCGCGAGAACATCTTCGTGTGCGACTCCAAGGGCGTGCTGACCAAGGCGCGCAACCTGAGCGGCGAGAAAGCCGACTGGGCGCAGGACACCAGCGCCAGCACCCTGTCCGACGTAATGGAAGGCGCGGACGTCTTCCTCGGCGTTTCCGGTCCCGGCGTGCTGTCGCAAAGCGACGTGCAGCGCATGAAGAAGCAGCCGATCGTCTTCACCCTGGCCAATCCGGAGCCGGAACTGCGCCCCGAACTGGTGCGCGAAGTGGCGCCGGACGCGATCATCGCCACCGGCCGTTCGGACTACCCGAACCAGATCAACAACGCGCTGTGCTTCCCTTACCTGTTCCGCGCCGCACTCGACACCGGCGCCACCACCATCAACCAGGAAATGAAACGCGCCTGCGTGACCGCCCTGGCCGGCCTGGCACACAGCGATGCGCGCTTCGGCAAGGACTACGTGGTGCCCGGCCTGCTGGACGACCGCCTGCTGCCGACCGTCACGCCCAAGATCGCCCAGGCAGCCATGCGCAGCGGCGTGGCGCGCAAGGAACTGGACATGACGGCCTACTTCGAGCGCCTGGAAGCGCTCGGCAAGACCCTGCTGTAACTTACACGCCCAGCACGTAGCGTTCGCTGCCCATCCTGCGGGTGGCAAACGCTACCGCCGCGCCGGCCAGCAGCAACGGCAAGGCGCAGGCCAGCAGGTAAGGCGTCAGGCCCAGCGACTGCCCGGTAGCCATGGCCTGGAACATGGTCTGGTTGCCCAGCAGCGGCACCGCGTACATCCAGTCCTGCGTGGTCAGCTCCAGCGCCGGCACGATGAACACCGGCAGCATCGGGATCAGCGTCACGAGACCGGCCGTGGTTTGCGCTTCCTTGAAGGTGCGCGAGTTCATCGCCATCGCGATCTGCACCGCACCCACCATCAGGCACAATGGAATGGCGCTTGCGATCACCAGCAGCAGCATCGGCACGTCCACCCGCCACGACAGGCCAATCTCCTCCAGCGGCAGGTATTTCAGCACGGCGTGCGCCACCGACAGCTCGAACGCCAGGCCGATGGCGGCCAGCACCGATGCGGTCAGCCACTTGCCCACCACCAGGTCGAACGCGCTCATGGGTTGGGAAATCAGCACTTCGAGCGAACGTCGCTCGCGCTCGCCGGCGGTGCTGTCGATGGCCGCGGCCAGGCCGAAGAAGCAGACCGGCGCGAAGAACATGCCAAGGAACATGCCGATGCGCGTGTTCGAGCGCGTGACGCCGTCGGCGGTGTCGTAGCGCTGCAGCGCCAGCGGCGACAGCGTGGCCGGCGAGACGCCGTGCGCCAGCAGGCGCGCGCCGGCGATGCCGCTGCTGTATTCGCGCAGCATGGTTTCCAGTTCGCGCCGCTGCGAGGCCTTTTCCACAGAGGAGTCGAACCACAGTTCGAGCGGCGCCGGGCGCAGTTCATCGTAGTATTCGCCGAACTTGTCGCCCAGCTTCAGCACCGCCGCCATCTTCTTCTGGGCCAGCAGCTTGCCGATGTCCGCTTCGCTCATGGCGTCGCTGGGGGTGACGTTGACGTTCTTCTGGGTCAGGTAGCTCACCAGGTTGGGCGCCTGGGCCGCGCCCACCACCACGATGTCGATGCCGGCGCGCTCGGTGCGCGTGCCGCGCTCGATCTGCATGTGCAGCATGAAGCCGACCATGGCCGGGTAGAAGAACACGAACATGAGCATCAGGTTCAGCGTGCGCTTGTCGCGCAGCGCCTCGACCAGCTCCTTTTTCATTATCACCAAAAACTGCGGCATCATGCTGCGATCCCCTCTTCCGTGCCGACCAGGTGGACGAAGGCGTCTTCCAGGTTGGCGATTCCAGTCTGTTCACAAAGTTGCACGGGCGTGCCTTGCGCCACCGTGCGGCCATTGGCGATGACGATCACGTCGTCGCACAGGTGCGTCACCTCCTGCATCACATGGGTGGCCAGGATGATGCAGCAGCCCTCCTCGCGCAGCTTGACCAGCGCGCGGCGCAAGGCGCGCGTGCTCATCACGTCCAGCCCGCGCGTCGGTTCGTCCAGCAGCAGGTTGCGCGGGCGGTGCAGCAGGGTGCGCGCCAGGGCCACCTTGATGCGCTGGCCCTGCGAGAAGCCCTTGCAGTTGCGGTCCATGAACTCGCCCAGGCCGAGCAGCTCGCTCACTTCCTCGATGCGGCGCTTGATGGCCGCCTTGTCCATGCGGTTGATCTGGCCGAAATACTCCAGGTATTCGCGCGTGGTCAGGCGTTCGTACAGCCCGAACTGGTCGGTCAGCAGGCCGATGCTGCGGCGCGCGCCCATCGGGTCGCGGTCCGGGTCGATGCCGTCGATGCTGACCGCGCCGCGGTCGCGCTTGAGCAGGCCGACCAGGGTGCGCATCAGCGTCGTCTTGCCGGCACCGTTGGGGCCCAGCAGCGCCGTGGCGCGGCCGTCGGCAACGCTGAAGCTCACGCCTGCCAGCGCGGCAAAGTCGCCAAAGCTCTTGTGTACGTCTTCTACTTGGATCATGTGTGCGTCCTTTCAGGGTTTGGCGCCGGCGTGGCCAAGCTGGAACGGGATGGGCGCGATCTCGCGCAGGCAGCCGCTGTCGACGTTCGCTTCCGGCTTGTCGAGAAAATCGCGCATCAGGCGCGGTACGCAGCCCAGGCGCGACACGCCGTGGCCCGCGTTGGCGACCACGATATGCTTGGCCTTGGCCATGGCTTTGGCCGCGCTTTCGGCGCGGCGCGGCGGCGTGATCGGATCGTACGCGCCGGACAGCAGCAGCGTGGGGGCGGCAATCTGCGACACCGCCTGCTGCGGCGCGGCCGGCACCTTGAGCAGCGGACAGGCGTCGGCAATGCGGGCGGCGTGGCCGCGCATGAACGAGCCGCGTTCGTCGGCGCTGCGCACCTCATCGGTCAGGCGCGGCACGTCCTCGCTGCAGACCACGGCCAGATAGAGCGGCATGGAGATCAGCCCTTCCGGCGAGTAGTCGCTGGTGGCGTAGGAGCGCGCCAGGAACGGGCCCCAGTTGCCTTCATAGGCGCTGTGGATGATGTACGGCAGGCGCTGGCTGTCCTGCGGCGAATACAGCGCGCCATGGATGACGGAGACGAAACGCAGGTTGCCCAGCGTGAGCTTCATGCGCTTGCGGCTGCGCGGATGGGCGAAATCGAGCTTGACCGCGCCGGCGTCGACCCGCGCCAGCAGCGTCTCGAATTCCTTGGCCAGCTGCGGATAGGCCTGGGCGCAGGCCTTGTCCTCGGCGCAGCGTTTGAAGATGCCTTCCAGCGCCAGCTGCGCGTCCTGCGCGGCGGCCGGGATCACCTGCTCCGGCGCGGCCACGCCGTCCAGGATCAGGGTGCGCACGCTGGCCGGGTAGCTGCGCGCATAGTGCTGGCCGAGACGGGTGCCGTAGGAGCCGCCGAAGACGTTCACCTTGCCGTAGCCCAGCGCCAGGCGCACCTGTTCGATGTCGGCGGCGGCGTTGGCCGTGCTGTAGAGGCCAAGCGGCTGCTTGATGGCCGCCAGGCACTTGCCCAGCGCTTCCTTCATCTCGCTGTCGGTGTCGGCGTCGCCCACCTGCTGCTCACTGCAGCGCAGCTTGCCGGACAGGCCTGTGCCGCGCTGGTCGATGAAGACGATGTCGCGCGTGGCGCGCATGCGCTTGAAGGCCGATTCCAGCAGCATCACCACGTCCGATCCGGCCTCCCCCGGTCCGCCCGCCAGCACGAACACCGGATCGCTGTTGGGTACGGGACGGAAGGCAGGCGCCACCGCGACGTGCAGCTTGAGCTGGCCCGCCTCCTTGCGCTGCGGGTCCAGCGGCACATTGATATCGTGGCAGCGCAACGCTTCTTCGCTGCCGCGCAGGTGGCAACCGCGCCCCGGCTGCGCCGCAGCCTTGGCGTCGACCGCCAGCAACACGCCCAGCGTCAGGACGAGCGCCGTCCATGAAATACGCAATTTCATTGAAAACTCCTTGAATTGAAAGGTTTTACGGCTGGTGCAGGCTGCGCAGGCGCCGCACCAGGCGCCCAATGCAGTAAATGCCCAGCGCGACGGTCGCCATGCCGAAGGCCAGCTTGCCCGGCGCATTGGCCAATTGCTCGGGGAAGCGCAGCACGGTAACTGGCAAGGCCACGGCCAGCGGCACGGCGAACAGCCAGATCAGCTGCCTGTACTTGCGCGCCATCGATTCCGCGTCGGTGAAGATCTCCGCCACGCGCACGCTGTGCGATGGCGCGCGCCAGAACTGCCAGCCCAGCGCTTCGTCGACGCGCTCCCAGCCCGCATCCTGGAACAGCTGCAGGTAATGCTGGTCGGTGCGCGTCAGGCGGAAGTCGATGCGATACGTGACGTCGGCCGGTTGGCCGCGCCGGAATATGAAAACGGTGCGCAGGCAGCTGACGCGCTGCAGGTGCCAGCCCTCGCGCGCCATTTGCCCCAGCCAGCGCTCGATCGCATGATCGGCGTCATCCCAGAACCACCTGATTTTCCAGACAAGCTGTTTCATATATCGGCCATCGCTATATCGATGTCCGATATATTAGCATTTAAGTAAAGCTTGTCAATGCCCCCTGCGCTCGGCGATCCAATCTTCCACCACGCGCTCGAGCACCGTCATCGGCAAGGCGCCGTGGCTCAGGATCTCGTGGTGGAACGCTTTCAGGTCGAACTTGTCGCCCAGTTCCTGGCGCGCGTGTTCGCGCAGTCCGAGGATGGTCAGCATGCCCACCTTGTAAGCCAGGGCCTGGCCGGGCGCCACGAAGTAGCGCTCCACTTCGACCGTCACCTCCTTCTGCGCCATGCCCGTGTGCTGCATCATGTAGGCGATGGCTTGCTCGCGCGACCAGCGCTTGTAGTGGATGCCGGTATCGACCACCAGGCGCACGGCGCGCATCATCTCGTCGCGCAGGCGGCCCAGCTGGTCAAGCGGATCGGGCGTCAGTCCCATCTCCGACGCAAGGCGCTCGGCGTAAAGGCCCCAGCCTTCCTGGTAGGCGGAGAACGACATGACACGCCGGAAGAACGGCACGCCCTTCAGTTCCTGCGCGATCGACACCTGGAAATGGTGGCCCGGCATGACCTCGTGGAACACGGTGCTGCGCATGCCGAAGCGCGGGATATCGCCCATCGAGCGCAAATTCGCATAGAACACGCCGGGACGCGTGCCATCCATGGCGCCTGGAATGTAATAGGCGCTGGGCGCGGTGGCGCCCGACTGGGCCGGCGCCGCGCGCACTTCGATCGCGGCCTTGGGGTGGATGCTGAAGGCGTCGGCCAGCTTCTGGTCCGCCTCGCGCACGATGGCCCGGTACTCTTCCAGCATGGCCTTGCGCCCGGCCTCCGTATCCGGGAAGCGGTACTGCGGATCGCGCAGCAGTTGCTGCATGCGTTCGCCGACCGTGCCCTCATCCCTGCCCTGCTGCCGCAGCAGCCTGTCCATGATGCCGCCGATGCGTTCGACGTCGGCCAGCCCCAGTTCGTGCACGCGCTGCGGGGTCAGGTTGGTCGACGTGTGATGGCGCACGCACCAGGCATAGTATTCGTCGCCGTGCGGCAGCGACCAGGCGCCTTCGTTGCGCACGACGCGTCCCTGCAGGTCGACGAAATGGCGTATCAGTTCCGCGTAGGCCGGATAGACGCTGTTGCGGATGGCGTCGGCCACCCCTTGCAGCAGCTCGGCGCGCACCTTCTCGCTCATGTCCGACAGCGGGATCGCGTCGAGCTTGGCCTTGAAGGTGGTGTAGAGCATGTTCTCGCGCGCCGGGCGGCCGGCAAAGCCATGCATCTGCAGCAGCACCTTCTCGACCAGGAATTGCGGCGGCTGGATGCCCGCCGCTTCCTGCGCGCGCAGGAAGCGCACCAGTTGCTCGAACTTGAGCGGGAACTTCTGCAGGCGGGCGATATAGTCCTCGGCCTCGCCGCGCGTGGTGACCTGGTGCACGTCGGCCAGGAACTCCGGCAGTGCGCTTTGCAGGCCGTGCATCTGGTTGACCGGGAAGTCGTGCAGGTAGAAGCGCGCGCCCTCGAGATGGTTGGACAGGTAGTAATGCAGCGTATCGTAGGACAGCTGGGCCTCGCGTCCCAGGTCCTTGCGGTCGTAGCGCTCGAGCATGGCAAGGTTGTCGCGCATGTCCTGCTGGATCTCCAGCTTGTGCTCGGGCGACTCGTCGTCCAGGCGCGTACTGTGGACGTCGAGCCAACCCGGCAGCACGCGCAGTGTCGACATCATTTCCGGGCTTTTCAGCGCCGCCGAGGCGAAGGCGCGCATGTAGAACCACTCCAGCTTGAGCGGCTTGGTGTACCACGTTTGCGTCAGCAGCAAAGCGCCAGCGCACAGGGCCGCGGTAGCGCCGGTCAGTCCCCAGACGGCGATTTTCTTGGTATTGATCTCCATGCGCGGAATATTACAGTATCATCCCCGTTTGCCGGCGACCAAGCTGGCAGATTTGATAACAGACCGGAGATCCCGAATGACCTTACGCCTGCTGGCACTGGGCGCCGCCATCGCGGCAGCTACCAGTGCCGTTGCCGCGCCGCGCGGCCTGACCATCGAAGACCTGGCGAGCATGGAGCGCGTCGGCAGCCCAGCGCTGTCGCCCGATGCAAGCCGCGTGGTGTATACCGTCCGCGCCACCAATATGGACAAGAACCGCGGCATCACCCAGCTGTGGATGATCGACCTGAAGGCCGCCAAGCCGGCCCCGGTCCAGCTGACCCAGCACGATGCCAGCAGCAGCCAGCCGCAATGGTCGTCCTCCGGCGACGCCGTGTACTTCGTGAGCGGGCGCTCCGGCTCAGCCCAGGTATGGCGCCTGCCGCTGAACGGCGGTGAGGCGGTGCGCGTAACCGATTACCCGGTGGGCGTGGAAAGCTTCCGCCTGTCGCCCAAGGGCGACCGCCTGGCCATGAGCTTCGAAGTCTTCCGCGACTGCGCCGACCTGGCCTGCACCAAGAAGCGCCTGGACGACAAGGCCAAGAACAAGGCCACCGGCATGCTGTACAACGAGATGTTCGTGCGTCACTGGGATACCTGGAAGGACGGCCGCCGCAACGTGCTGTACTCGGCGCCGCTCGACGCGGCCGGCAAGGCCGGTGCGCCGGTCAGCCTGAGCGGCGCGCTCGACGGCGACGTGCACTCCAAGCCCTTCGGCGGCAATGAGGATTACCAGTTCAGCCCGGACGGCCAGAAGATCGTCTTTGCCGCGCGCGTCGCGGGCAAGGCCGAATCCTGGTCCACCAACTTCGACCTGTACGAAGTGCCCGCTGGCGGCGGCGCCGCGCCGCGCAACCTGACCGCCGAGAACCCGGCCTGGGACGCCAAGCCTTCCTTCTCCCCGGACGGCAAGACCCTGGCCTACCTGATGATGAAGCGTCCCGGCTTCGAAGCGGACCGCTTCCACATGGTGCTGATGGATGTGGCCACCGGCAAGAAGCGCGTGCTGGCGCCGGAGTGGGACCGCTCCATCGCCGAATACAAGTGGCGCGACGACGGCAAGGCCCTGCTGGCCAACGCCGACGACATCGGCAACCACCGCCTGTTCTCGCTGGACGTGGCGTCGGGCAAGGTCACCGCACTGAGCGGCAAGGGCTACGCCGGCGAATTCGACGTGAAGAAGGACGCCGTGGTCGTGGCCCACGCTTCGCTGGCCGGCGGCGCGCAACTGGTCAAGTTCAAGACCGAAGGCGCCGAGCAGAAAGGCACCCAGCTCACCTGGGCCAACGCGGAGCGCCTGAAGGATGTCAAGATGGCCGAGTTCGAGCAGTTCTCGTACAAGGGCGCCAATGGCGAAACCGTCTACGGCCACGTCATGAAGCCATGGAACTACGAGCCGGGCAAGAAGTACCCGGTGGCCTTCCTGGTGCACGGCGGCCCGCAGGGCAGCTTCGGCAACAGCTGGAGCTACCGCTGGAACCCGCAGGTGTACGCCGGCGCCGGCTACGCGGCCGTGTTCATCGACTTCCACGGTTCCACCGGCTACGGCCAGGCCTTCACTGACTCCATCAGCGGCGACTGGGGCGGCAAGCCGCTGGAAGACCTGCAGAAAGGCATGGCCGCGGCCGTGGCCAAGTACGACTTCCTGGACGGTAAGAACGCCTGTGCCCTGGGCGCTTCCTACGGCGGCTTCATGATGAACTGGATCGCCGGCAACTGGAGCGATGGCTTCAAGTGCATCGTCAACCACGACGGCATCTTCGATCAGCGCGGCATGGCCTACGCCACCGAGGAAATGTGGTTCACGGAATGGGAAAATGGCGGCACCTACTACGCCAATCCGCAGAACTACGAGAAGCACAACCCCGTGCACCACGTGGCCAAATGGAAGACGCCGATGCTGGTGATCCAGGGCGACCTGGACTTCCGCGTCCCGACCACCCAGGCGCTGGGCACCTTCGCCGCGCTGCAGCGCCAGGGCATCAAGTCCCAGCTGCTGGTATTCCCGGACGAGAATCACTGGGTGCTGAAGCCCGCCAACTCGATCATGTGGCACAAGACCGTGCTTGGCTGGCTGGATGACCACCTGAAGAAGTAATCCCGCCGCGCGCCGCAACCCGGGCCCGGTCGATCGACGCACAGTCGGTCCGACCGGGCCGTTTGTCATCGTTTCACCCTTCACTATCGCATGCGCACCTCCCACCACTCCGCTCCAGCGACGCAGCTGGGCGCCATCTTCAACATCGACAAGGCATTGCTTGGCTTGCTGCTGCTCCTCGTCCTGGCCGGCGCGCTGACGATGTACTCGGCCGCCCTCGACTTTCCGGGACGGTTTGGCCTTCACCTCAGGAACATCCTGATCGCGCTCGGAATCATGCTGCTGGTGGCGAACATCCCGCCGACCACGCTCCTGCGCTTTGCGCCGTACCTGTATGCCACCGGCGTCGTGCTGCTGGTCGCGGTCGACGCGGTCGGCATCATCAAGAAAGGTTCGCAGCGCTGGCTGTACGTGGGCTTTGAATTCCAGCCGTCCGAACTGATGAAGATCGCGACGCCGCTCATGCTGGCCTGGTTCTTCCATAATTATTCCGACGTGAAGAAGACGCGCCTGTTCGGCACGGCCGCGCTCCTGCTGCTGGTTCCCGTGCTGTTCATCCTGAAGCAGCCCGACCTGGGCACGGCGATCCTGGTCTTTGCGGCCGGCTTTTACATCATCTTCCTGGCAGGGCTGCCGTGGAAAGTGCTGTTTGGCCTGGTCGGCACGACCATCCTGGCGCTGCCGTTCCTGTGGCCGATGCTGCACGACTACCAGCGCGACCGCATCATGACGCTGCTCCATCCCGAGGCCGACCCGCTCGGCAAAGGCTTCCAGATCCGGCAGGCGATCATTGCCATCGGTTCCGGCGGCACCACCGGCAAGGGCTGGCTCGAAGGCACCCAGGGGCACCTGGGCTTCGTGCCCGAACGTTCGACGGACATGGTGCTGTCGGTCTTTTCCGAGGAGTTCGGACTGCTCGGCGTAACCGCGCTGCTGATCCTGTTTGCACTGCTCATCGTGCGCGGCATGCAGATCTCGGCGCGCGCCGCCACGGAGTTTTCCAGGCTCATGGCGGCGGCCATGGCGATGATCGTGTTCACCTACGTCTTCGTCAACATCGCCATGGTCAGCGGCATGGCGCCGGTGGTGGGCATCCCGCTCCCCTTCCTGACCTATGGCGGCACCGCGCTGGCCACCATCTGCACCGCCTGCGGCATCCTGGCCAGCGTGCAGCGGGAAAGCCTGGGCGCCGGCGCAGCGCACCGCTAGCGCGCCAGCGGCATCGAGCGCACCGCCATGAATTCCCAGCCCTTGTCCGTCGGCCGCAGCAAGGTCACGGTGAAGAATTCGCGCACCACGCGCTTGCCTTGCTCCCCGTCCGGCACCTCCAGGAAGACCGCGGTATCGGCCGCGTACAGTTCGCCGATGCGGACGACGCGGCGCACTTCGGTGCGGTGAGTCATCCCGGCGGGCAGCCTGCCGAAGGACTTGCTGAAGTAGTCGAGAATGGCCGCCTTGCCGGTCAGGAACACGCTGCCGATCGAGGCCGTCGCGGCATCGTTGTAGTGTGCAGCCATCCCTTGCGCATCGCGCTCGTTCCAGGCCTTGTCGGCCGAGCGGGCAACCGCTTCCAGGGCCTCGCCGTGCGTGCGCTCCAGGCCTGCCGCGTCGACGGCGCTGGCCGCACCGGCTGCCAGCGCGAGCGCCAGGCATGCGAATAGTTGCTTCATTGTCATTGCTCCATTGGTTGTGAGAGAATCGCCATCGTGCTGCGGCGCCCTGCCCGCCGCATAGCGCCAATTCGCCAACCAACCATTGTTTTCGCCAACACCACCGGACATGCAACTCACGCATCGCCAAATGCATTTCGCCTTGCAGGGCGCCATCGTGCTGGCCTTGGGGGTATTCCTTGCCATGGCCGGCCCGTTCGGCACGTATGGCGACCTGGCGCCGCTGCCGCGTTACGGATACTGGGTGGGGCTGTGCCTTTTCGGCTACGGCAGCGTTGTCGTGGCAGCGCATGCCATGCGCGCGCTGCGCCGCACGTCGGGCGCGCTGGCGCTGGGGGCGGTGGCGCTGGCGTCCGCGCTGCCGACCACATTCGCCGTGGCCTGGGCCGAGCAGCTCCTGCGGCTCGACCATGCCGTGCCGCTGCAGGTCATGCCGCGCGTATATGGATCGGTGGCCGCGATCCAGCTGCTCATGGTGCTGCTGCTGACGCGGATGCGCCTGTCGCTCGAACCGCTGCTGATCGTTCACGCGGCCGTCCCGCCGCCCAGCCAGGCGCCAGACGCCGCTGCCGCCGAAGCGCCGCTTGCCGGCGCGGCCGCGCCGCCCTTCCTGGCCCGCGTGCCGGCGCACCTGGGCAGCGACTTGCTTGCGCTGCAGGCGGAAGACCACTATCTGCGGGTGATTACCAGGGCCGGCTCGGACCTGGTGCTGGTGCGCCTGGCGGACGCCCTGCGCGAATTGCCGGAGAGCGCCGGCATGCAGGTGCATCGCAGCTGGTGGGTGGGGTTTGCCGCAGTGACGGCGGTTGAACGCGAACCCGGACGCATGTACCTGCGCCTGGCCAACGGCCTGCAGGTTCCCGTCAGCCGGACCTACCAGGCCGCCGTCAGGGCGGCCCGCTGGCCCGCTGCCTAGCTGGCGAGAATGACTTCAATTCAACTATCGAACGCGCAGGTGCGGAAGCCGTTGAAGATATCGTCCCGTTCCGGCAGGTAGAAATTGCGGAACTTGGCCGAGCCAAGGCGCGACGGCGTGGCGAAGGATGCGCCGCGCAGCACCTGGTGCGTGCTGAACCAGGGCGCCGAATACTCGCGATACCGGTCCGCACTGAAGCCAGGATAGGGCTCGAACGGCGAAGCGGTCCACTCCCACAGCTGGCCCCAGCGGAAGGCGGGATGGCCGTACAGCGCGGCATACTCCCATTCCATCTCGGTCGGCAGGCGGCGGCTGGCCCAGGCGCAGTAGGCTTGCGCCTCATACAGGCTGACGTGGCGCACCGGTTCGTGCGCGGACAGCGTGGTCAGGCGGCCGAAACGCATGGTGCGCCACTGGCCGTTATCGCGCCGCCAGTAGCGCGGCGCCGAGCGCTCCTGCCGCAGCAGCCAGTCGGCGCCTGCGTTGCTCCAGAACTCGCGGCGCTCGTAGCCGCCGTCTTCCACGAAATCGGCGAACTGCGCGTTCGACACCAGCGTGGCATCCATGCGAAACGGCGCCACGTAGCAGGGATGGGCGTACTTCTCATTGTCGAACATGAAGCCGCCCGCGTCGGCCGGGCTCCCCAGCTGCAGCGTGCCGCCGGGGAAGGCGATGTCGCCGGGCGCGCCGGACGCGCGCTCGTCGTGCGTCAGGTGCGGCGGCGCCTGCAGCCCCAAGGTCTGCAGCGTGTACAGGAAGGCCTCGCCATGCATGTCCTCGTGCGCCAGCGCCAACCGGTACGGATAGAGGGCTGCATCGGTATTCGGTTCGCGCGACAGCTTGTCCAGGACGCGGTCCAGCACTTCATGGCAGTAGGTTTTCACGCCGCCCGTGCTGGGCAAATCCAGGCTCCAGCGGCTGCGGTGCGGCACCATGTTGGAATCGAACCAGTCGTCGCCCTTGCTCAGCAGCGACGCATACAGCGCATCGGCCGGGTGGCTGGACATGGCTTCGCGCAGGATGAACCACTCCGCAAACCAGGCCGTATGGCCCAGTTCCCAGAGCGGGGGATTGACGATGCGCAGCTGCGGCACGCGCATCGCCGCATCCATGCCGGCGGCGGCAAAGCAATCGAAAAGGCTCAGCGTATAATTGCGCGCAGCCTGCAAGGCGTCGGCAAGTTGCTGTGTACGGGCGGTCCGGAACGAGGAATGGATGGCGTTCATGGATCGATTGTAGCGATATTTAAGCGAATAGCACCAGTGAGCAAGCAGACTATCTGCATCGTCAGCCCGGCGCTGGCCCAAGCGAACAACGGCAACTGGCAAACGGCGCGCCGCTGGGCGCAATTCCTGGACGCGCGCTACGCGGTGGAGATTGCGTCGGACTGGCGCGACAGCGCCGCCCCCGACTTGCTGATCGCGCTGCACGCGCGCCGTTCGGCCGCGCCGCTCGCGCGCTTTCGCCAGTCCCACCCCGCCCGCCCCAGCGTGCTGGTGCTGACCGGCACCGACCTGTATCGCGATATCCAAAGCGACGCCGAAGCCCAGGCCTCGCTCGAGCGCGCCGCCGCGCTGGTGCTGCTGCAGCCCGCCGGCCTGGCCGAACTGCCGCCGCGCCTGCGCGCCAAGGCGCACGTGATCTATCAGTCGGCGCCCGCCCTGCCGCCCGCCGCCCGCCCCGCGCCGCGCCAGCACGACATCCTGATGGTCGGCCACCTGCGTGAAGAAAAAGACCCGCGCACCTTCATGCAGGCCGCCGCCCTGGTGCGCGCGCCGGGCGTGCGCTTGCTGCACATCGGCGGCGCGCTCGATCCCGCACTGGGCGAAGCGGCCAGCGCCACCGCTGCCGAGCCGCACGGCCGCTACCAATGGCTGGGCGCCCTGCCCCACGACGAAACGCGCCAGCGCCTGGCCCAGGCGCACGCCATGGCGATCTGCTCGCGCATGGAGGGCGGCGCCAACGTCATTATCGAAGCGGTGACCTGCGGCGTCCCCGTGCTGGCCAGCGACATCAGCGGCAATCGCGGCATGCTGGGCGACCACTACCAGGGCTACTTCCCGCCCGGTGACGCGCCCGCCCTCGCCGCCCTGATCGACCGCAGCGTCAGCGATCCCGCCTGGTACGCCACCCTGCAAGCGCAGTGCGCCGCGCGCGCCCTCCTTTTCACGCCCGAAGCCGAGCAGGCAGCCCTGCTCGACTTGGTGGATAATCTGCTCCATACCGAACTAAATGGGCCCTGACATGAGCACTGAACCAATCAAACTGACCTCCTTCTCGCACGGCGGCGGCTGCGGCTGCAAGATCGCCCCTGGCGTGCTGTCCGAGATCCTGAAGAACACCAACGGCTTCCCGGTGCCGAAAGAGCTGATGGTCGGCATTGAAACCGCCGACGACGCCGCCGTCTACAAGCTCAACGACGAGCAGGCACTGATCGCCACCACCGACTTCTTCATGCCGATCGTCGACGACCCGTTCGACTTTGGCCGCATTGCCGCCACCAACGCCATCTCCGACGTCTACGCCATGGGCGGCACGCCGATCATGGCGCTGGCCCTGGTCGGCATGCCGGTCAACAAGCTGCCGCTCGAGGTGATCGGCAAGATCATCAAGGGCGGCGAATCGATCTGCAACGAAGCAGGCATTCCGATTGCAGGCGGCCACACCATCGACTCGGTCGAGCCGATTTACGGCCTGGTGGTGCTTGGCCTGGTGCATCCGTCCAAAGTCAAGCGCAATGCCGACGCCAAGGCCGGCGACGTGCTGGTGCTGGGCAAGCCGCTGGGCGTGGGCGTGCTGTCCGCCGCGCTGAAGAAAGGCGTGCTGGACGACGCAGGCTACAAGGCCATGATCGACAACACCACCAAGCTGAATAAGCCGGGCAAGGCGCTGTCGGAACTGCCCGGCGTGCACGCACTGACCGACGTCACCGGCTTCGGCCTGTTGGGTCACCTGCTGGAACTGGCGCGCGGCGCCAAGCTGACCGCCAAGCTGAACATGTCGCAGATCCCGCTTCTGCCGGGCGTGGAAAAGCTGGCGCACGACGGCTTCTTCACCGGCGCCTCCGGCCGCAACTGGGATGCCTACGGCAAGGACGTGCTGCTGTCGCCGAACATCACCCAGCCGCAGCACACCCTGCTGACGGACCCGCAGACTTCCGGCGGCCTGCTGGTGTCCTGCGACCCGGCCAGCGTGGACGAAGTGCTGGCCCTGTTCCGCAGCCACGGCTTCGAGCACGCTGCCGTCATCGGCGAAATGAGCGCCGGCGAAGCGCGCGTGCAAGTGGCTGGCTGAGCGGGAAATGCTTACCCTGCACCAGCCGATCCGCCAACTGCCCTGTAAGGGCAGCGGCGGCGTGCCGGTGCCCGACATCGTGGTCGAAGCCAAGGCGATGACGGTGTCGCATGTGAACACATGGCATTCCGTCATCCAGCCCATCGTCGACAGCCATTACCAGCGTTGGTCCCCTGGGCAGGCCGATGCCAGCACCAGGGCCGACGTCGGCTGGGACTGGGCGCACATGCATGCGCTGGTCATGCTCCATAACGCCGGTTACGCCTTGCCTGGCGGCCAGTCGGGTCCCGCGTACGGATTCGCGCTGGTCATCCATGGCGACGGCGCCGAGGAAGTCCCCATCGGCATGCTGACGGTGGTCCCGCTTTTCAACAGCACAGTATTTGGACAAACCCGCCAGCGCACCTTTGCCTGGTTCCTGGCCGATGCTCCCGGCGAATTCTATGCCGCCATCGGCCTGCCCCCGGTCCTGGCAGTCGCCAAGGCATTGCTGGACACTGCGATCCAGAGCGGGCTTGCAAGCGCGACCGACGGTTCGCTGCTCCTGCATGCCGATCCCGCTGGCGGGCCTAAGTTGCCGGCTTTTTACGGGTCGCGCTGCGGCATGCAGCAGTTGAATGCCGGGGATCCCGCTGTATCTCTCCTACGGCGAGGCCATACCGATGAATATTTTCACTTTGACGAGGCCGGTGCCACCCGATTCTGCCAACAATTCGATAACCGGCGTTAAAGCAAGGAATAGGGCTAGAATGAGCTTGTTAGCTGCTGGGAGAATAAGCAATGCTTCAGATTGACGAATTGACAGCACCACCGTCGCCCCTATGCGCTGCCGTGCAGGATGTCATGGGGGTTCAATTCGACCCGACGAACGCTGCGGACCTCACCATGGCGGCGGGGTTGGCCCGCAAACTATCCGCAGACCCCGAAAAGTCTGCCTTGTTGGCTGCGAGCCTGGCACGCCATATCAAAACAGAAACCAAGCTGCTTGCGCCCACGCTTGAAAAACTGAAGACGGTGCGCTGGCAAACGGCAGCGGCGCCCGCGAACGCAGTTGCGGAACTGGACGAGGACTTGCCCACCCTCGCGTTGGAAGTTACCGGTACCGCATCGCCCCAGCCGGCCAGGTCCAAATTCGCCTCGGAACCAGAGGTTGACGTCATCGTTCAGCTTCAACCGCTTTCTCCCGGTCTTCACACGCCGGACCAACTGGGTTTCGATTTCACGGAGCCGATGGTCCGATGGGACACCACATCGCCCATAAAATGGCAGGCATTCATGGCATTGGCCGAAGGCCAGCTGCCATTGCATGGTTCATTGGCAGGGAAAGTCAAAACTCTCTGGAATCGGAAACCACTGGCCTTCACAGAACAGGCGGCACGTAACCACTGTGTCGTGAACCTGCACGCGACAGGCACCGACTCCGCCGCGCATTTCCTGTTCGAAGGCGACGATGTGTACCTTCTGGTCGTACACATCGGCGACCGACATCTGCCAAGCAAAGCGAAAGCAAATATCGCTGACGTTGATGCTTTCTCACGTACGGTGGTTTCAGCATTCGACGGCAATCTCGACGATGCCCATGCTGCATTAACGTCACTGCGCCACGCGCTGAGTTAGCGACGCTGTTACGAGTACGACACCTACCTCCAATGCATTCGGCAATGCAATCGGCAGTAGCTTGCTCCCATCCTCCGGCTCTCGTAATTCCGGGTCCAGCCTGCCTTCAGGCATGAGTAATGGCCAGCGCTTCGCGTCCTTGGACTTCGGAGTGCCTGACAATGTCTATGGTCAAATGTTGGCAAGCAATCTCGAATACGGGGCGCAGGCAGACTTCGTTTCCAATGACGAGCTGCGCCAGCTCGCGGAGGCTGCAGATCGAAACGGTGGTGTCCTGCCGACAGCAGGGCTCGCGCCGGATGAGCCTGAAATGCAGAAAGTCGTTATCGTAGGAAAACGGCTCTCACCTGAGGATCAGGAGGCTTGGTACAAACAGCAAATGCGAGCATCCATGCCAGATTACGGACGCGCAGCTCCGGTTAGTCCAGCAAAGCAATCGAACCCTAAGAGGAGTTCACTTCCGGTGACTCCACATACATTGGCAATTAAGATTCCGACTCAGGAGCCAAATTCGATAATCACAGATTCGGGCTACGAAAAGGCGGCGAAGAAGCTCAAAGTTGAGGTTGCGGCGATTAAGGCGGTAGCAGAGGTTGAAACTAAGGGAAGTGGCTTCCTTGCAGATGGTCGGCCGACGATTTTGTTTGAACGCCACTATTTCCGTCGCTTCACCGATGGCGCGTTTGATGGAACCAACCCGGATATCTCAAACAAGAATGCAGGTGGCTATGGAGCTGCAGGCGACAACCAGTATGCAAAGCTGGATCAGGCGTACGCGTTGAACCCGGATGCGGCGCTGAAGTCGGCATCGTGGGGTCGATTCCAAATTATGGGGGCGAACTATACGCAGGCAGGTTATGGTTCTGTATCCGACTTCGTCAACTCCCAACTGGACAGCGCCGACAAACATCTCGAGGCGTTCACCGCTTTCATCAGCAAGGATAAGGCGTTGCTCGATGCTCTTCGCGATAAGGACTGGACAAAATTTGCACGCGGCTACAATGGCAAAGATTATTGGAAAAACGATTACGATTCGAAAATGAAGGCGGCCTATGAAAAATTCAGTAAATAACGTAATAGTGCTTGGTGTGGTTGGCTTTGGATTGCATTTCCCTGCTTGGCCCCAATCAGTGAAAGTTGAGGATGCGGCCATTACCGAAAGTTCTGCATTCAAAATGGAAGTGTCGCGATGGAAGGAAGCTGAATTGCGTTTATTTGAAAAACAGTCCTTCCGCGACAAACGTACAGGAACCATTTATTCTGCCGGCTTTGCTTTGAATAAGCCGAAGCAAGGAGGAATGGACTGTTTTCTATATGTGCAACCTGAAAACGCGACGGCAGGCATCATATATGGATCTGATCGTGCTGAGTCTGCGTGGGATTGCGTTGGCGCTCCAGCCATTGGGATGCGAAATCTCTCCGATGGTAGTTCTCCAGCCCCAGTTGTTTTTGCGATCTTCAGTTACAGGGCGCCAGGAGGAGAAACATTCAAATTTCCCTTTGCTGTTGAAGTCGAGAACGCAGCCAAACCTAAATTTGGTCAGCTTCAAGCCTGTATTGAACGCCAGTTTGAGCGCGTCGAGTTAAAGGATTTTCGTCAGCTTGTGACGCTGGCTGGTAAGTGCAAGCAAAAGAAATAGTCGGCATCAGCGCCCCTTCGTTTGATAGCTTAGCGAAGGGGATGCATTCGGCAATGCGCGGGGGTCCAGCGTGGCGGATCCGTTGGACTCGGGACGTGAACTTTACGCCGCACGCGAGTGAGGCGGTTATTTCCGGCGTAGGTGAGTGAGATACAATGACCTTATCGCTTCCCAAGGATGTTGCAATGCTCACAAAAGAGATGAAACTCCAAGCTTTTATGAAGCTGCGCACCGAGAATTACCGCGCCAGCCTGCGCCTGGAGGGACTGACCCCGCGCCCGGCGGCCGCCAACAAGCCTGCGCCGACCACTGCCTCGCTCAAGATGAAACATGTCCGATAAGTACGGCACCGGCTGGGACACGCACTACTGCTACCCCGGCACCGCCGTACTGATCAACAAGCTCGGCCTCACCGACAAGACTGACCTGGAAGCAGCTGAAGTTGAGCTGACCCAGGCGCGTATCGAGCAGTTCAAACCCGACTTCGACAACATCTCCCTGTCCGCCCTACGCGACATCCACCACTTTCTGTTCCAGGATATCTACGAGTGGGCTGGGGAACTGCGGACAGTCGATATCAGCAAGGGCAGCACCCGCTTTGCCAATGTGAGCCGGGTCGAGCCGGAGGCGAGTAAGCTCTTTCGGCAGCTGACCCAAGAAAAATACCTCGTTTGCCTGTCACGCGAGCACTTCGTGGCCCGGCTGGCGCACTACTACAGCGAATTGAATATCGTCCATCCCTTCCGAGACGGGAACGGACGTGCCCAGCGTTTGCTGTTTGAAGTGATCAGCATCAATGCCGGCTACCTGCTGCGCTGGGAACCGATAGGGAGTTCGGAGTGGTTGGAAGCAAATATTGCCGCCTACAACTTCCAACTTGAGCCGCTGATGGCCCTCATGGACCGGGCGCTGACGCCTATGTGACCGGCGCGTGGCGCTATACAGCGCAAAAGACATAGCGAGTCTGGCGCTATCCGCCCTCCCCTTTTCCTTCGCACCGGGCAGTCTCTACTTCAGGAATCTGAAAGTCGGCTCGATGTTTTTCGCGTGGAGGAAATTGACGATGTCTTCCAGGGTCGCATCCTTGAGCAGCAAGCCGCCAGGCGTTGGCGATGGAGGCGGCGGTGGCGCGCTGCCGGTCGCCCCGCGCAACTGATCGAAGGCCTGCGCAAACTGTTCGGGCGTGATGCTTGCCAACCCTTCCAGCAAGGCGACCTGGCCGGCTTCCGGCGGCTGCATTTCCAGACCTTCGTCGCCGGCGAACGATGTCCCCATGCCCGGATGAATGAATGCAGCCCACTTGCCGCTGGCCTGGTGCTGGCTGGGCGGCAGGACAAGCGGTTCGCTGGCCGCGTCCGATTCGGGACAATACGCAGCGCCAAGCAGCTCCGCGAACCCCTGCGCCTGCACCATGGGCACCGGCTGCGCCAGGGACAACCACAAACCAAACGCACCCTCACCGGAGATGCTGACGGCGGGCGCCGGCAGTCCGAGGTCCGCCTGCACGGCATTCGCCACCGCGCACAGGCGCTCCCAATGTCCTGTCTCGTCGTCTTTCGCGAGCCTCCTGAACGACAGCGTGATGGCGCGGGTCTGCCCCGGCTGCGCATCGTCGGTGAGATAAAGGCGCTTCAATTCTGCGTTCAGCTTCTGCATCGGACTTTCGCAATCAAGAGATAAGGGCCGCTATTCTGTCACAGCATGCAGCGGTGCGCGCACCGGGGTCTGATGCAGGATCACGCGGCTGTAAGTGTCCTGCACGCCGGCACGGTCGCGCAAGGCGTCGATCAGACTCAGCAAATGAGCTTGGTCGCGGCAAGCTACGCGCAGCAGACCGTCGTAGTTGCCGGTCAAAAGCGCCACTTCCAGCACGCCGGGAATCGTCTTCACAATCTCTTCGAAGGCATGGGTATTCGTGCCCGCCTTCAGTTTTACGTCGATATAGGCTTGCAGGTGCAGGCCGAGGGCCGCGTGGTCGATGCGCGCTTCGAAGCCGAGGATGGCGCCGGCGGCCACCAGGCGCCGCACGCGGTCGGCCACGGTATTGGCGCTGAGGCTCACGCGCTCGCCTAAATCCTTAAAACTTATCCTCGCATCATCACGCAAACATTCGATGATTTCTCGATCAATCTTATCCATATCCGATTTTTCCTCAGCAATTACTCGATAGTAGCACGCAATGCTGCGATTCCGTCGCATTGCGTCGCAACAATTTTTTCTTGACAGGCCTGAATCGGGTACCGTACATTGCCCTACATGACTTCGCATTTGCACATTTCTGCATCCCTGCTAAGCGCCCTATCCCCAGCGGCGCTACTACTAGCACGCGCCTGAATTTCCCCAGCCTTACCCGCGTCGGCCGCCTCTTGCGCCACGCTTGATCGGCAAGATCACCCCCGGTTTCCAAAAATCTGAAAAACACAGGAGTATCGCCATGATGTTGAAGAACCCTGCCGCGAAATATCGCCCCTACCCAACCGTCGGCTTGACCGACCGTAGCTGGCCCAACGCCGTGATCACCAAGCCCCCCATCTGGATGAGCACCGACCTGCGCGACGGCAACCAGGCGCTGATCGAGCCGATGAGCGTGGAAAAGAAGATCAAGTTCTTCGAACTGCTGATCAAGGTGGGCTTGAAGGAAATCGAGGTGGGCTTCCCTTCCGCATCGCAGACCGACTTCGACTTTGTGCGCAAGCTGATCGAGGAAAACCGCATTCCGGACGACGTCACCATCATCGTGCTGACCCAGGCGCGCGAGGAACTGATCCGCCGCACCGTGGAATCGTGCATCGGCGCCAAGCGCGCCATCGTCCACATGTACAACTCGACCGCGCCGGTCTTCCGCAAGGTGGTGTTCGGCGCCAGCCGCGAAGAAATCACCGCCATCGCCACCAACGGCACCCGGCTGGTGAAGCAGTTGCTGGCCCAGCATCCGGAAACCGACTGGACTTACGAGTACACGCCGGAGTCCTTCTCCACCACCGAACTCGATTTCGCCAAGCACATCGTCGATGCCGTCTCCGCCATCTGGGAACCGACGCCTGCCAAGAAGATGATCGTCAACCTGCCGGCCACCGTCGAATGCTCGACCCCGAACATCTACGCCGACCAGATCGAATGGATGTCGCGCAAATTGCAGCGCCGCGACTCCATCATTATCTCCGTGCACCCGCATAACGACCGCGGCACCGGTATCGCCGCCGCCGAACTGGCCGTGATGGCGGGCGCCGAGCGCGTCGAAGGCTGCCTGTTCGGCAACGGCGAGCGCACCGGCAACGTGGACCTGGTCACGCTGGCACTCAACCTGTACACCCAGGGCGTGCATCCCGGCCTGGACTTCTCCGACATCGACGCCGTGCGCAAGGTGGTCGAGGAATGCAACCAGTTGCCGGTGCATCCGCGCCACCCATACGTCGGCGACCTGGTCTTCACCGCCTTCTCCGGTTCGCACCAGGACGCGATCAAGAAGGGCTTCGCCAAGCAGCAGGAAGGCGCGCCTTGGG
Organism: Pseudoduganella sp.; assembly: GCA_021323265.1. Classification (GTDB taxonomy): domain Bacteria; phylum Pseudomonadota; class Gammaproteobacteria; order Burkholderiales; family Burkholderiaceae_D; genus Rugamonas. The sequence goes on from JAJTCO010000009.1 coordinate 22,781, forward strand.
AAATCCCGTACCTGCCGATCGATCCGCAGGACGTTGGCCGCAGCTACGACGCCGTCATCCGTGTCAACAGCCAGTCCGGCAAGGGCGGCATGGCCTACCTGCTGGAACAGGACTACGGCCTGGAGTTGCCGCGCCGCCTGCAGATCGAGTTCTCCCGCGCCGTGCAGAAAGTGGCCGACCAGAGCGGCCTGGAAATCACGTCGGAGGGCATCTACCAGATCTTCGAGCGCGAATACCTGACGCAGAACGTGCCGTATGCCTACGCCTCGCACAAGATGGTGGAAGACAGCTCGAGCGACGAACCGGTGCAGATCGACATTGGACTGATCCACAACAAGGCGCCGCTCTCGCTGCAGGGTGGCGGCAACGGTCCGATCGACGCCTTCGTCGACGCGCTGGGCCTGGACATCACGCTGATGGACTACCACGAGCATGCCATCGGCCACGGCGCCAATGCCAAGGCGGCGTGCTACGTCGAGCTGCGCCTGGACGGCGGCCCGACCCTGTTCGGCGCGGGCATCGACAGCAATATCGTCACCGCCTCCTTCAAGGCCGTGCTGAGCGCCGTCAACCGCCAGCTTGCCGCCAGCGCAGAAGCCACCACTAGCATCGCGCAAGCCGCGGCGTAAGCGTTTTTCCATTCTGGGCGGCCGCGCCGGCCGCCCCTGAATTGCTCCTTTGCAGCCGGTTGCTATACTGAAAAATCGTTTTCCAGCCGCCTTAAGGAGCAGTCATGCGCATTGCGAACCTGAAGATCGGGACCCGCCTGGGATTATGTTTCGCCGTCGTCTTCGCCCTCATGACGATGCTGATCGGGGTCGGCAGCCAACGGCTGTCCAGCATCGGTGAACTCAGTAGCACCATCATCGACAAGGATTGGGTCAAGGCCGACGCTGCCGCCACCGTGACCGCCACCACGCGCGCCAACGCGGCGCTCGTGCTGCAGCTGCTGGTCGTCACCGATCCAGCGCAGGCTGCCGAATTGCGCAGGCAGGTCGATGCCAACAAGACCATCATCTCCGAGGCACTGGCCAGCCTGGACAAACTGGTGTACCGACCTGCCGGGCGCGAACTGCTGGCGCAGGTGACCGCCCAACGCACCGCCTACGTGCAATCGTTTACCGGCGTGCTGCAGTTGCTGGCCAGCGGCCAGCGCGAGCAAGCCACGCAGCGCGCGCTTTCCGAAACCATGCCGCGCCTGTCGAAGCTGCAGTCCACGGTTGAAAAGCTGGCGAGCCTGCAGGACAGCATCGTGACCGCCAACGGCGCCGAGATCAAGCAGCACATCGGATCCGCGCAGCTGATGATGATCGCCCTTGGCGTAAGCGCCCTGCTGCTGGGCGCCGTGTGCGCGCTGTGGGTGACACGCTCGATCACGCGCCCCATCAACTACGCGCTGCAGGTGGCGCGTGCCGTCGCTTCAGGCGACCTGACCAGCCAGATCAAGGCCAGCGCCAACGACGAATCGGGCCAGCTGCTGCACGCGCTGCGCGAGATGAACGACTCTCTGTCGCAGATCGTGGGCCAGGTGCGCAACGGCACGGTGGCCATTGCCACCGCCTCCGGCGAGATCGCCACCGGTAACATGGACTTGTCGGCGCGCACCGAAAACCAGGCATCGGCGCTGGAGGAAACCGCCTCGTCGATGGAGGAGCTCACCTCCACCGTCAAGGCCAACGCCGACAATGCGCGCGAGGCCGACAGGATGGCCACCTCCGCCTCGTCCGTCGCCCAGCGCGGAGGCAATGTCGTGGCCCAAGTGGTGACGACCATGGGTTCGATCAACGATTCCTCGCGCAAGGTGGTGGACATCATTTCCGTCATCGACGGCATCGCTTTCCAGACCAACATCCTGGCGCTGAACGCCGCAGTGGAAGCGGCGCGCGCCGGGGAGCAAGGGCGCGGCTTCGCGGTCGTCGCCAGCGAGGTGCGCAACCTGGCAGCTCGTTCGGCCAGCGCGGCGAAGGAGATCAAGGAACTCATCTCCAGCTCCGTGGAGCAGGTCGACGCTGGTGCCAGGCTGGTCGCGCAGGCCGGCGCCACGATGGAAGAAGTGGTGTCCTCGGTCGAGCGCGTGACGAGCATCGTCGCGGAAATCTCGATCGCCACGCGCGAGCAGACGGACGGCATCGAGCAGATGAACACGGCCATCATGCAAATGGACCATACCACGCAGCAGAACGCCGCGCTGGTGGAGGAAGCCGCGGCGGCCGCCGCGGCGCTGAGCGACCAGGCCAGCGAGCTGGAACGCCTGGTGGCGCGCTTCCGCTTGCCGGGCGATCAGATGGCAGCGCCGGTGGCCGAGCCACGTGCGCTTCAGCGCCTTGTCCTGTTGCCGCAGAAAAAGCTGATCGCCTGAAGCGCAGCTAGCGCGCCAGCCGGATGCCGGTAAACTGCCAGCGCGCGCCGGCGGGGAAAAAGTTGCGGTAGCTGGCGCGGGCATGGCCTTGCGGTGTTGCGAGGCTGGAGCCCCGCAGCACGTACTGGTTCACCATGAATTTGCCGTTGTACTCGCCGATCGCGCCCTGCGCCGGGCGGAAGCCCGGGTAAGGCGCGTAGCTGCTGCTGGTCCATTGCCAGCAATGGCCGAACATTTGCGACAGACCGGGCGCGTGCGCCGCGTGCTCCCACTCCGCCTCCGTCGGCAGGCGCGCGCCCGCCCAGTGGGCGTAGGCGTCGGCTTCGAACAGGGAGACGTGCGTGACCGGCGCGTCCAGGTCCAGTGGCTGCTGGCCGTGCAGCGTGAACGAGCTCCAGCCGCCAGGGGCGGCGTCGTCGCGGCGCCAGTAATGCGGGGCGGCGATGCCTTGCGCGCGCACCCAGTCCCAGCCTTCGGCCAGCCACAGGCCCGCATCAGCGTAGCCGCCGGCCTCAATGAAGGCAAGGTACTCGCCGTTGCTCACCAGGCGGGAAGACAATTCGTACGGGTCCAGGTAGGTCTTGTGGCGCGGCAGTTCGTTGTCGAAACAGAAGCCGTCTCCCTGGTGGCCGATCTCGCCCACGCCGCCGGAAAAGTGCAGCCAGGCCTGCGCGGCCGGCGCGCCCTGCCCGGCCGGCGCGCCGTGCTGCTCCAGGTAGGCTGGCGCCATCGGATTTTGCGCCAGCAGGTGCTTGATGTCGGTCAGGATCAGTTCCTGGTGCTGCTGCTCATGCTGCAGGCCAAGCGCCAGCAAGGTCGCGAGCGCCGCGTCGCCACCGTGGCGCCGCACCAGCGCGGCAATGCGCGCGTCGACGTTGGCGCGGTAAGCGCGCACCTGCGCCAGCGAAGGCCGGGTCAGCAGGCCACGCTGCGGACGCGGATGCTTGTCGCCCACGCCGTTGTAATAGGAGTTGAACAGCACGCGGAAGGCCGGGTGGAACGGCTGGAAGCCGTCCTCGAAGCGCTCCAGCACGAAAGTCTCGAAGAACCAGGTGGTATGCGCCAAATGCCACTTGACCGGGCTGGCGTCGGGCATGGACTGCGCGCAGCAATCTTCATCGGAGAGCGGCGCGGCCAGCGCCATTGTTGCCGCGCGCACCTGCGCGTAGCGTTCGATCCACAGGCCGGCGTCACGCATATGCCGCCGCGGCGTGCATCACTGCGAACCAGCGTGCATCGTCCGTCCAGATGCCGTCCACGCGGAAGCCCGCATCGGCCAGCAGCCTGCTGAATCCCTGCACCGTGTACTTGTAGCTGTTTTCGGTGTGGATGCGTTCCCCTTGCGCAAAGGCGCGTTCACCGCCGCACCATTGCACGGTCAGCGCGCCGCGCGCCTCCAAATGCATCTCGATGCGGCTTTCGGCGTCGTTGAAGAAGGCAACGTGGCGCCACTGCGCCGGTTCGAAATTCGCGCCGGCCAGGTGATTCAGGTGGCGCAGCAGGTTCAGGTTGAAGGCGGCCGTGACGCCGATCGCGTCGTCGTAGGCCGCGTCCAGCACCGTCGGGTCCTTGACCAGGTCGACGCCGATCAGCAGGCCGCCGTCGGCGCCGACGTTCTCGCGCACCTGGCGCAGGAACGCCACTGCCGCGTGCGGCGTGAAGTTGCCAATGGATGAGCCTGGGTAGAAGAACTGGCGGCGCGGCACCGGTACCGAGCGTGGCAGCGCCAGCGGCTGCGACAGGTCCATCACCAGCGGCGTGACCTCGATGGCGGGAAAGCGCTGGCGCAGCTGGGCGGCAGCGCGCTGGAGGAAGTCGCCGGAGATGTCGACCGGCACGTACTGGCGCGGCTGCAGCAAGGGAAACAGGCTGGCGGCCTTGGCGCAGTTGCCGGCGCCCAGGTCGATCAGCGTCGCGTCCGGGCCGACGCTGGCGGCCATGTCGGCGCCGTGGCGGGCGAAGATGGCCGCTTCCGTGCGCGTCGGGTAATACTCGGGCAATTCGCAGATCGCCTCGAACAGGTGGGAGCCAAGGCTGTCGTAGAAATATTTGGGCGAGACCGATGCCTGCGGCGCGAGCAATCCGGCGCTGATGTCGGCGATGGTGGCCGCGTCGCCGTGGGCGACTCCGGCCGCGAGCCGGGCCGGCGTGCTGCTCGATTCCGGTGCGACCACGCGGATCGCAGCCGTGCGTGACAAAGTCATGGCTCAGGCTCCTGGGACATTTTTGCTATCATAGCTGAATATCCAAGACCAGGTACCGTGCCCACTCATGTGGCGTGCGGCTCGTCATTAACAAAACAAAGGATCATCCAATGTCCCGTTTCTCCCTCCGCACCCTTCAATCGGCCCTCTTTGCTGCCGGTGTGCTGCTCGCCGCTGCCGGCGCCCAAGCCCAGCAAGTCCTGCGTGTGTCCGCCATTCCCGACGAGGCGCCAACCGAACTGCAGCGCAAGTTCAAACCCCTGGGCGAGTACCTGGAGAAAAAACTGGCCATGAAGGTCGAATTCACGCCCGTGACCGACTACGCCGCGTCGGTGGAAGGCTTGGTCAACGGCAAGCTGGACATGGTCTGGTTCGGCGGTTTCACCTTCGTGCAGGCCCACCATATGAGCAAGGGTAAGGTCGTGCCGCTGGTGCAGCGCGTGGAAGACGAGAAATTCCGCTCGGTCTTCGTCACCACCAACAAGTCGATCAACTCGCTCGCTGACCTGAAGGGCAAGACCCTGAGCTTCGGTTCCGAGTCCTCGACCTCCGGCCACCTGATGCCGCGCTCCTTCCTGCTGGCGGCGAAAGTCGATCCGGACACCGACCTGAAACGCGTTTCCTTCTCCGGTGCGCACGACGCCACCGTGGCCGCCGTGGCCGGCGGCAAGGTCGATGCCGGCGCACTGAATATCTCGGTCTGGGAAAAACTCAACGAGCAGAAGAAGGTCGATCCATCGGTGGTGCGCGTGTTCTACACCACGCCCGCCTACTACGACTACAACTGGACCGTGCGCGCCGACCTGCCCGACGCGCTCAAGAAGAAAATCACCGACGCCTTCCTGGCGCTGGACGCTGGCAACGCCGAAGGCAAGGCGATCCTCGACCTGCAGCGCGCGTCGAAGTTCATCCCAACCAAGGCATCCAACTACACCAGCATCGAAGCTGCCGCCAAGAACGCCGGCCTGCTGAAGTAATCAATGTCTTCAGCCTGGTACGAATTGCATGACGTCGCGGTCCGCCACATCGGCGGTACGCGCGCGCATGCGCTGCAAGGCATCACGCTGGACCTCGACGCCGGCGAGCAGGTGGCGCTGATCGGCCCTTCCGGGGCCGGCAAGACCACCCTGCTCTCCACGCTGGCCTGCGCGCACCGGCCCGACAGCGGCACCTTCTGCGCCTTCGGCACCGATCCCTGGCAGCTCACCGACGCCGGGCGCCACGCCATGCGTGCGCGGTTGTTCCTGGCGCCGCAGACGCCGCCCCTGCCGCCGCGCCAGCGCGTGGTGACGGCGGTGCTGGCGGCGCGCCTGCCGCACTGGAGCCTGGGCCAGGCCCTGCTCTCCCTGTTCAAGCCGGCCGACCCGGAAGCGGCCTACCGCGCGCTGGCCCGCTTCAGCCTGGGCGACAAGCTGTATGCGCGCGTGGACCGCCTCTCCGGCGGGGAGCGCCAGCGCTGCGGCCTGGCGCGGCTGCTGCTCTCGTCCGCCCAGGCCCTGCTGGTGGATGAACCCTTGTCCGCGCTCGATCCCGCCCTGTCGCAGCTGACGCTTAACACCTTGCAGCAGGAAGCGCGCGAGCGCAACGCCCTGCTGGTGTGCAGCCTGCACCAGGTCGACCTGGCGCTGGCGCACTTCCCGCGCATCGTGGCCTTGAAGCACGGCCGCATCGTCTTCGACCTGCCGCGCGAACAGGTCACGCAAGCGATGATCGACGAACTCTATCTCGGCGAACAGCCGCCCGCCAATTCGCCGCAGACGCAGGAAATGGCGGCCAAGCTGGCCGTCGGCGCCTGCCTGTAAGCAATGCACAACGTTCCTGCCGTTCCCCTCTCGCCGCACCATCCGGACCCCACCTGGCGCAAGCGCGTGGCCATGGTACTTCTTGGCGTCGTCCTGCTGTGGCCCCTGGCGGTGGCGACCGAGTTCTACCCCTGGGTGCTGTTCGACTGGCAAAGCCTGCAGGCCACGGGGCGCTTCCTGTCCGATTTCCTGCATCCCGCGCACGATGCGGAATTCCTTGCCATGGTGGCGCGCGAAGCGTGGAAGACGGTGGCCATCGCCACTTGCGGCCTGACCCTGGCGCTGCTGGGCGCAATCCCCGCCACGCTGGTGGTCACCGAGCGCCTGTCGATCTCGCGCCTGGGCACGGGCCGCATGGCGTCCTTCCCGCGCCTGGTGCGCCAACTGCTGCGCTGGCTGCTGGTGGTGCTGCGCAGCGTGCCCGAGCTGGTCTGGGCGCTGCTGTTCGTGCGCATTTTCAGCCTGGGGCCGACCGCCGGCGTACTGGCCATCGCGCTCACCTATTGCGGCATGCTGGGCAAGGTCTACGCCGAAATCCTGGAGTCCACCGACCACCATGCCAGCGAAGTGCTGCTGCAAAACGGCAGCGGGCGCCTGGCCGCGCTGCTTTACGGCGCGCTGCCGGAAGCGGCGTCGGAACTGGTGTCCTATACGGTCTATCGCTGGGAATGCGCGATTCGCGGCTCGGTGGTGATGGGCTTTGTCGGCGCCGGCGGCCTGGGCCAGCGCATGGATGAATCGACCAAGATGCTGGCCGGCGGCGAAGTGGCGACCATGCTGATCGTGTTCGTGCTGCTGGTGGCCCTGGCCGACCTGGTATCGAAGTACCTGCGCCGGAGGCTCGGATGAACCACATGCCCGCCCCGCCCCCGCGCAACTGGTCCGGCTGGCTGTTCGCCGCCGCCCTGGCCGCGTTGGTGGCCGCCAGCTTTGCCACGCTTTCGCTCAAGCTGGGCGACCTGTTCACGCTGGAAGCCATGCACAGCATGGGCAACTTCCTGGCCGGCTTTGCGCCGCCGGAAATGGCCAGCGGCTTCCTGCGCAAGACTGCCATCGCCACCGTCGAAACGCTGGCCATGTCGGCGCTGGGCACCCTGCTGGCCGTGGCCGGCGGGCTGCTGCTGGCCATTCCCGGCGCGGGCCGTTTCGGACGCGCCCCGCGCGCCGCCGTGCGCGCCATGCTGAACGTGCTGCGCTCCGTGCCCGAACTGGTGTGGGCCTCGATCCTGCTGGTGGCGGCGGGCCTGGGACCGTTCGCCGGCACGCTGGCCCTGGCAGCGCACACCGCCGGCGTGCTGGGCCGCCTGTTCGCCGATGCGCTGGAGAACGCACCACCGCTGCCCGAACAAAGCTTGCGCCTGAACGGGGCGTCGCCCATGGCGGCCTTCTTCTACGCCACGCTGCCGCAAACCTTGCCGCAAATGCTGTCCTACACGCTGTACCGCTGGGAGAACAATATCCGCGCCGCCGCCGTGCTGGGCGTGGTGGGTGCCGGCGGTCTGGGACAGATGCTCAAATTCCACTTGTCGCTGTTCCAGATGGAACGCGCCGCGACAGTGATCCTGGCCATGCTGCTGCTGGTGGCGCTGGTCGATGCACTAAGCTTCGCGCTACGCCGCGCGCTGACACGATAAGACATGCTGGAACTCAGACACCTCACCAAGAGCTATTCGCCCGAGCGCCGCGTGCTCGACCGGCTCAGCTGGACGTTTGCACCGGGCGAATTCGTCGCCATCATGGGCGACTCCGGCGTCGGCAAATCGACCTTGCTCAACCTGATCGCCGGCCTCGACCAGCCCGACGCCAGTAGCGAACCGGCCATCATTGTCGACGGCACCCCGCTGGCCACGCTCGACGACGATGCCGCCACCCGCCTGCGCCGCGCGCGCATGGGGTTTATTTTCCAGGCCTTCCACGTCCTGCCGCATCTTACTTTGCAGCAAAACATTGCCCTGCCCCTGCTCCTGAACGGCTTGCCCGCGGGCCGCGAGCACGAAATGCTGGACGCGGTCGGACTCGGCGGGCGCGGCCACGATTACCCGCACCAGCTGTCCGGCGGCGAGATGCAGCGCGTGGCCATTGCCCGCGCCCTGGTGCACCGGCCCGCCCTGGTGCTGGCCGACGAACCGACCGGCAACCTCGATCCCGACACTGCAAATTCCATACTGCAACTCTTGCGCCGCGAACTGAAAGCGAGCGGCGCCAGCACCATCATGGTCACCCATTCCCCTGCCGCAGCGGCGCAAGCCGATAAAGTGCTGCGCCTCACCAAAAATGGCCTCCAAGATACAACAACGGTCAACCCTGCCACGCAATAAAACTCATTATTTTTCTCACAAATTCTTGGATTTTTTTGTAAGCGGAGTATTATTTAATTAACTTGCTTGGTTATCAATACGACCCACAAGCCTGCTTTTTCTATCCACGTAGTTAACAACGTAAGGGAGGAGCAAAATGAGCGTCAGGCAGAAAAAACTGGAATTGATCGAAGCAATGAACAGGGCACGCGCCTTAGAGCCGTCCAGCTTCGTGCCCAACAAGCTGCTCGACACGCTGATCGAGAAGATGCACTTGAAAAACGATGCGGAACTGTGCAGGGTGCTGGAAGTGCAGCCGCCCATCATCAGCAAGATCCGTCACCGCAAGCTGGCAGTCGGGGCTACCATCCTGCTGCGCATGCATGAGAAATCGGAGCTCTCCATCCGTGAGCTCAAAGAACTGTCGAATGCCTCGGTACACTGAGTTTTGATGCCCGGCGCCGGCATCGCGTTCACCGGCGCCTATTCTCCGCACGGCTCCTAAAGCCGTATCGCAGCCGTTTCAAGGTCGCCCTAAAAATCGCCGACCTGCAAACGTTTCCTCCACCGCCCCCCTCTTACCTAGACGTTGTAATGGCGTGCGTATCGGCCGTCCAGGTTCGACAGCGGCATCATCACGAACAGGTCGGCGCTTTCGAAATCAGGGTCCCAGGCCGGCGCGCCGCAAATCCATGCACCGGAGCGCAGGTAGCCTTTCAGCAGGGGCGGCACCTGGGCCGCGCGCGCGGCTTCCACCTTCTCCACCGGGAACGGCAGGTGCGGCGTGACGCGGTATTCCATCGGCGCCAGGTGCTTCTGGCGCAGTTGCTCGTAGACGGCGACGGCATTGTGGCCGCCATCGGCCAGGCTGATGCTGGCGCAGCCGATCAAGTATTCGCACTGGTGGCGGCGCATGTAGTCGGCCAGGCCGGACCACAGCAGCATGATCACGCTGCCGCCGCGATAATCGGGATGGATGCAGGCGCGGCCCGCTTCCACCATGCGGCTGCGCAGGTGCTTCAGGCGGCCCAGGTCGAATTCGTTTTCCGAATAATGGCGGCCCAGCTTGCGCGCACTGGCGGGGTTCAGCAGGCGGTAGGTGCCCACCACTTTCAGGGTGGCGCTGTCGCGCACGATCAGGTGGTCGCAGGCGGCGTCGAATTCGTCGCTATCCAGGCCGTCGGGCGTGGCCAAGGCGCTCAAGCCCTGGTTTTCGATGAAGACCTTGTAGCGCAGGCGTTGCACCTCGCGCACTTCTTCCGGGGTCGTTGCCATGCTCAGCGCCAGCCGCGGGGCGGCGGCGCGTTGCTCTGCGTTTGCAATCAAGGTTTGCATGCTTCGTCCTTTCTTGTAGTGACGAAGCCAGTGTGGCCTTCTATTGCTTCACGACCATGACAGCCATATTTCAGGCCCGTTACATCACGCCTTTTTCGGGCGGCCGGTCTTCAACTGCGGCAGGGACGCCAGCACTTGCTTGAGCGTGGCCATGTCCAGGCGGCTGATCAGGGCGACGCCAATGCGCAGCAGTTCGGACTTCTTCACCTCCACGCCGTTCTTCAGGCAAGCCTTCTTCACCTGGCCCAGCACCGCGTATTCCGATTCCGGCATGGTGAAGCTGTCGCGCACCAGCTTTTCCTTGTGCGCCTTGGCTGGCTTCTCGACTTTCGCCGGTTTGGCCGCGGGCGCCGCGGCAGGCTTGACGGCGCTGGCGCGCTTGACGGCCGGCTTGGCCGCGGGCTTGACGGCGGCTTTCACTGCCGGCGCCTTGGCGGCCGCCGGACGCTTGGCAGCCGGCTTGGCAGCCGGCTTGGCGGCTGGCTTCACGGCTGGTTTGGCAGCAGCCTTGGCGGCTGGCTTGGCGGCTGGCTTGGCGGCTGGCTTGGCGGCTTGGGTCTTGGCGGCTGGGGTCTTGGCGGCGGGTTTGGCGGTGGCAGCTTTGGCTTTCGTTGCGTTCATGGATACTCCATTATTGAATAATATAAACAGTATATATGATTATTACGCAACAGTGCGAATGCTGAAATCCACGCCCACTTCATCCCAGAATTCCTGCTCCTTCTCCATCCAGTAAGACAGGGTCGGATGGCTTGCGACACAATCGCGCTTCAGTTCGAGATCGATGCGATTCTTCATGCGCAGCCGCACGGTGCGTTCATCGACTTCGATCCTGCCATGCATGAACAGGATAGCCAGGCGTAGCGCCACCACTGCCTTGGCGAAGTCGCTATCGGACAGGTGTTCGCTCACCTTGCGCAGGTTGCCCTTCTGCGCCAGGATCAGGCGCCCCATCAGCTTCTGCTCGCGCGTGGTGAAACCCGGCAGGTCGGCGTTTTCCACCATGTAGGCGGCGTGCTTGTGGTAGCCCGTTTGCGACACGACCAGCCCCACCTCATGCAACTGGGCGCTCCAGGCCAGGTGGCGCGGCAAGTTGTCGCTGCTCGGCTTCATCTGCGCGAACAGGTTGGCGGCGGCGTCGGCCACCCGGATGCCGCGCTGGGCGTCGATGTGGAAGCGTGCCAGGAAGGTGCCCACCGACTCGTCGCGCCGGTCGCGCCGGGTCGAACGCAGGTACAGGTCCCACATCACCCCCATGCGCAGGCCGGCGTCAATCGGCTCCAGCCGTTCGATGCCCAGCTCCTGCACCACCGCGATCAGGATGGCAAGGCCGCCAATGACGGTACTGGCGCGGTCCGGGCGCAGGCCCGGCATGTCGATCCTGGCGACCTGGCCGAACTCGATGAAACGCTTGCGCACCGCGTTCAGGGCCGGCAGCGTGATGCCGTCGCCCAGCTTGTTCTTTTCGATGATCTCGCCGATGGCACGGATGGTGCCTGAGGAGCCGTACGCCCGCTTCCAGTACTCCGGGTGATATGGCGGCGCGCCATCTTCGAAATGGCTGCGCGCCGACAGCACGGCGGCTTCGAAGGAGCGCGCATCGACGCGCCCGCCGACGAAGAACGACAGGCTTTGCTTGACGCTGCCCACGCTGAACGATTCCACGCGCTCGATGTCAACCCCGCGCCCGAGGATCAGCTCCGTCGAGCCGCCGCCGATGTCCACCACCAGCCGGCTTTCGTTGGGCTGGCCAAGGGCGTTGGCCACGCCCATGTAGATCAGGCGCCCTTCTTCCTCGCCGGAGATGATCTCGATCGGATAGCCAATGGCCTGCTCCAGCTGCGGCAGGAAGTCGCCCGCGTTGCGCGCCTGGCGCAGGATGGCCGTGGCGACCACGCGCACGCCGTCGAACTGGTAGGCGGCCAGGGCAATGCGGAAGTTCTTCAGGCACAGGAGCGCACGCTGCAGCGCCTCGTCGGTCAGGTTGCCGGAGGCGTCCAGGCCGGCGGCCAGGCGGATCGGTTCGCGCATGCTGTTGAGCACGCGGATCTTGTCGCCATCGTGCTGGCCGATGGAGAGTCTAAAACTGTTGGAGCCCAGGTCCACTGCGGCGTACATCGAGGAATCCATTTATATCGTTTATAACGAAAATGGTAGCACAGTACGCCGCCAGTGTTACGCTGTCATGACAAAGCCTCCGTGGACAGCGGTTCCGGCGGCTGCGCGATCTGGTTCTCGCCGCGCACCTTGGCCGCCTGCAGGGCTTCGTCGGCGCGCTTGAACAGGCTCACCGTGCTGTCGTCAGGGCGGATGGTGGTCACGCCCATGCTGGCCGTCAGCTTGATCACGGCACGCTCGGTCTTGACCGGCATGGCCTCGATGGCGCGGCGGATGCGTTCGGCCACCATCAGGGCGTCCTCCAGCGAGGTGCGCGGCAGCTGGATGGCGAATTCCGCCCCGCCCAGGCGGCCCATCAGGTCGGAGTCGCGCAACTGCTTCTTGCACATCTCGACCATGGTCTTCAGGGCCGCATCGCCAGCGGCATGGCCGTAGCTGTCGTTGACGCGCTTGAACTGGTCCAGCGCCAGGATGATCATGGCGGTCGGATGGCCCGGACGGCGCGCCAGCGCCATCCACGGCCCGAGGGCCTGGTAGAAGCCGCGCCGGTTCGGCACGTCCGTCAGGGGGTCGACCATTTCCAGCCGCGCCAGTTCGGCCTGCAGCTTTTCACGCGACAGCAGGAGATAGCCGAAGGCGTTGGTCAGCATCATCAGGTAGAAGCCGCCAAAGCCGAACAACTGCATCAGGTTGGGACTGACCCAGGACAGGCCGGCCGGATAGGCCGCCGTCAGCAGGCCGCGCCCCACCACGACCAGCGTCAGCGCGCCCATGGTCACCACCAGGAAGCGGCGCAGCATGCTGCCGTCGCGCCAGGCGCGCGCCAGTGCCAGCACGCCCGCCAGGAAGAAGAAGCCGACCAGCAGCGACCCGATGGCGATGCGCAGGGAAGGATCGGCATCCAGCACATGGGTCGCCAGCAGCACGCCACCGGCCAGCGCCAGCGCGGGATAGAGGTACTTGCGCCAGGCGACGCGCCCGTACGCCTCCCACAGGGCGCCGGCATCGAAGGCCAGGCCCACCAGCAGCAGCGCGTTGGCGAGCGGGCCGCCCAGCACTTCGGGCAGAACGCCGCGGAAATACAACAGGAACCAGGCCACCGCCTGGCATTGCTTGGCAATGGCCCAGGTGGACAGCGTCAGCGACTTCTTGCGCTCGTACTCGAAGAAGAACAGTGCGGCGCACAAACTGAGGTTGCCCAGCGCAAGGGCAAGGACCAGGGTCTTGATATCCATTGCTTAGCGGCGCAGCCGCGTTCAGACTTCGTGTTCTACGTTGCTGCTGCCGTCGCCGATCTTGCTGGCCCAGGCTTTGGAGAAGAATTCCTTCTCGTCTTCGGTCGGCATGTCGTGCCAGAAGACGATCAGCGTCCCCTTGTGGTCATGCAGCTGGCTGACCTTCTCGATGAACTGCTGCTTGCCGGCCTGGTCCGCCAGGGCGGCAACATAACCATACACGCGGGTCAAACGCTCGATGCGGTCCGGTTCCGTGAAACTATTGGTCGCGGTGATGGTTGGATGGTCTAAGAACATAATCGTCTCCAAGCTGCCTATGTTGGCAATGTACCTATAAATGTTGCCAATGTAAACGCGGGCGCCCCGCGGTGCGCCTCATCCGGTACACTGGAACCGGAGCCCGGCAGCTTATCAGATCATCATGCGCCATAACAAGCCAGCAAAATGACATCCGTCCCCGACAATCGGCCCCTTGTCCGCCACCGGCGCGGCCACCTGTCGCTGGAATTCACGCCCGGTGAAGTCCAGAGCCAGATGGACCCGGCCGATCCCTACGCGCTGGTGCTGGCGTATGCGCGCGCCATGATGTGCTTCGTCCTGTTCAAGCCGCACCCCGAACATATTGTCATGGTGGGCCTGGGCGGCGGTTCGCTGGCCAAGTTCTGCTACCGCTACCTGCCCCACACCCGCATCACCGTGCTGGAACTGCGGGCCGACGTCATCGCCCTGCGCGAGCGCTTTGCCATCCCGCCCGACAACGACCGCTTCCGCGTGATCCACTGCGACGCCGCCGCCTATATGAAGGAGCTGAAGGACAGCGCCGACGTGCTGCTGGTCGACGGTTTCGACGCGCACGGCCTGCCAAATGCCCTGACCACCGAACATTTCTACGCCGACTGCCGGCGCGCGCTGCGCCCGGAGGGGGTGCTGGCCGCCAACGTCTTCAGCTACGACCCCAAGTACCGCAGCGTCCTGGTGCGCCTGGCCAACGCCTTCCACGACCGCACCTGCCAGTTCACCGGCATCGCCGGCAACAACCACATCCTGTTCGCCGTGCGCCCGGGCAGCACGCCCGGTGCCCCGGCCAGCGTCATGCAGCGCAAGGTGGCCGCCTGGGGCAGCCCGACGCCGGGGCTGGGCTTCGGCCTGGCCAACCGACTGTTGGCAATTTACACCGTTGCGCGCCTGCGCAGGGCGGTTATGTGAAAAAATCAAGTGTTCTTTCCCTGCGGCTAGGAGTTTTATGACAAACTACTTCTTTTGATCGAAGGACACCATGGCAGGTCGGCGCAGGAGACTATCGCACTACGGTGCAGCAGCACTCACGCTGGGCGCAGGCCTGGCGGCGACCGCTGTCCTGTTCGTCTCGGTCAGCGCCCTGGAATTCGGCAAGATGGAGCTGAGCTTCAAGCAGCGCGCCAACACGCGCGTGGCGGCCATCGAGCGCGGCCTGGCCGACGCGGTGGAAGTGGTCACCGTGATCAACCAGCTGTTTCGCACCGTGCAGCCGGTCAGCAGCGAGCAATTCCATGCCTTCACCACCCCGCTGCTGCAGCGCTACCCTTTCATCCAGGCCTTCAATTATCACCGCGTGCTGTCGCACGCCGAACGGCCAGCCTTCGAAGCATCCATGCAGGCACGCTTTCCGGGCTTTCGCATCACCGAGCTGACGCCGGAAGGCTTGATCACCGCGCCGGAGCGCCCGTACTACAACGTGGTGGAATACCTGGAGCCGCACAAAGGCAACGAAGCGGCACTGGGCCTGAACTCGGGCCGCAACGTGCAGGTGCGCGCCGCCATCGACCGCATCCTGCACAACGGGCGTCCCGCCGCCACCGAACAGCTGCAGCTGGCGCAGGACCCGAACCAGCGCAGCAGCTTCATCATGATCATGCCGGTCTACCGGCCCGGCATGTCCACCGAAACGCGCGCCGAGCGGCACGACGCCTGGCTGGGCGACACCGCCGCCGTGATCCGCACGCCGCACCTGGTGCACACGATCCTGCAGCAGCACGGCCTGCTTGACGACCAGGGCCTGGGCCTGAGCGTGTACGCCGGCGACCCGTCGGATACCGGCAGCCTGGCATACCGCCGCGGCCCGGTGCCCAGCGCCAAGCACGAACACTGGCTGCACCGCTGGCTGGACTTCGATTACCGCGGCAGCGACATGCGCAGCTTCGACGTGCTGGGCCGCACCTGGCACATCCGCAGCGACGACCTGCCGCGCCCTTTCCTGGCCGACCACCTGGGCTCCCTGTGCACCCTGCTCGGCGGCCTGCTGTTCAGCGCCCTGGCGGCAGCCTTCGTGCACACGCTGGTGCAGCGCTCGCGCCGCGTGCAACTGCTGGTCGACGCGCGCACCGCCGACCTGCAGCGCTCCAACCAGCGCCTGGCGGAAGACGTGGCAGCGCGCAAGCGCACCGAACGCGCCCTGCAGGAATCGGAGCACCGTTTCCGCCGCCTGCTGGCCCTGTCCTCCGACTGGTACTGGGAACAGGATACGCAGTTCCGCTTCACCCACATCACGGGCGGCTTCTTCGAAAAGGGCCACGTGGCGAAGGAAAACTTCCTGGGCCGCACGCGCTGGGAATGCACGCCGGACCCGTACACCAGCAGCGCCGGCCGCGACCACATCGAACGGGTGCAGGCGCGCCTGCCGTTCTCCAATTTCGAGTACGCCATCGTCGGCCATGACGGCGTGACGCGCTGGTTCAACACCAGCGGCGAACCGGTGTACGACGCACAGGGCGAATTCAAGGGCTACCGCGGCACGGGCAGCGACATCACCGAGCGCAAGGTAGCGGAGCAGCGTATCCAGCACATTGCCCACCACGACGTGCTGACCGGCCTGCCCAACCGGGTGCTGCTGCAGGACCGCCTGCAGCAGGCCATCGCCTACGCCAACCGCAGCGGCCTGCCGATGTGGGTGGTGCTGATCGACCTGGACCGCTTCAAGTTCGTCAATGACAGCCTGGGCCACAAGGCCGGCGACCAGCTGCTGCAAACCGTGGCGCAGCGCCTGCAATCGAGCGTGCGCGAAAGCGACACCGTGGCCCGCCTGTCGGGCGACGAATTCGTCGCCATCCTGAGCCAGTATCCGGACGAGCAACTGGCGCCGGCCATCGTCGAACGCGTGATGAAGGCGCTGGCCCAGCCCGTCCTGCTGGAAGGGAAGGAATTCTTCGTGACCTGCTCGATCGGCGTGGCGGTGTACGACGCCGACGGCACGCCGGCGCAAAACCTGATCGAGCACGCCGACATCGCCATGTACTCGGCCAAGAAGCTGGGACGTAACACCTACCAGTTCTACCTGCCGTCCATGAACGACGAAGCGCAGGAACGGCTGCGCATCGAGAGCGCCCTGCGCAATGCGCTCGAACGCGACGAATTCGTGCTGCACTACCAGCCGCAGGTGGACCTGGCATCGGGCGCCATCGTCGGCATGGAAGCGCTGCTGCGCTGGCAGCACCCGGAACTGGGCATGGTGGCGCCGGCGCGCTTCATCAGCCTGGCCGAGGAAACGGGACTGATCGTGCCGATCGGCGCCTGGGTGCTGCGCACCGCCTGCCAGCAGGCGCGCGCCCTGCACGATGCCGGCTTCCCCGGCCTGCGCATGGCGGTCAACCTGTCGGCGCGCCAGTTCGCGCAGCCGGAGCTGGTATCGAGCATTGCCGCCGTGCTGGCCGAAACCGGCCTGCCCGCCTCGCTGCTGGAGCTGGAGCTGACCGAGAGCCTGTTCATGCACGACGTGGCGCAGGGCGTGAACCTGCTGCACGAACTGAAGTCGCTGGGCGTGGCCTTGTCGATCGACGATTTTGGCACCGGCTATTCCAGCCTGTCCTACCTGCGCAACTTTCCGATCGACGTGCTGAAGATCGACCGCTCCTTCGTCAACGACATCGCCACCGACGCCGACGATGCGGCCATCGTGGTCTCGGTGATCGCCCTGGCCCACAACCTGGAGTTGCGCGTGATCGCGGAAGGCGTAGAATCGGAAGAGCAGCTGGAATTCCTGCGCCGCCACGGCTGCGATGAAATCCAGGGCTACTACTTCAGCCGCCCCGTGGACGCGGCGCAGATGCGCCAGATGTTGCAAGATGGCAAGCAATTAACCAGCGCTGCCCCTCGCCGGCTGCGCGCTTGAGGAGAGCGAAATGAACAGCGTCGACCTGCATCGCCAGCAAGTGCGCAGCGACCACCGCACGCGCGACATCATCAACCAGGCCATTGCCGCCTTGCCGGAAGTGGGCTTGCGCCGCGCCGCAGAATTCCTGTTCGCGATGGGCGTGCCGCACCCGGTTGCCGTGCGCACCCTGGTGTACCCGGCCCAGCGCCGTCCCTACCCTTGACGCCTTAGCGCTTCTTCACCGCGTCGGCCACCTGCTGGCGCGCCGCCTTGCGCAGCTTGGCCTGCTCCCAGCGCGCCACCTGCTCGGGCGTTTCCGGCACCAGCACCGGCACCTTTTGCGGTTTGCGGTCCTGGTCCACCGCCACCATGGTGAAGTAGCAGCTGTTGGCATGGCGCACCAGGCGCTGCTGGATATTTTCCGCCACCACCCGTATCCCCACTTCCATCGAGCTGCTGCCGGTATAGTTGATCGAGGCCAGGAACGTCACCAGTTCCCCCACGTGGATCGGCTGCAGGAACATCACCTGGTCCACCGAGAGCGTGACCACGTAGCTGCCCGAATAGCGGCTGGCGCAGGCATAGGCCACGCCGTCCAGCAGCTTCAGGATGGCGCCGCCGTGCACATTGCCGGAAAAGTTGGCCATGTCGGGAGTCATCAGGACCGTCATCGTCAGCTCGTGCGCCGACCAGTTCGCATTTTCCATTGCCGTACCGGGTTGTTGTCGTTGCCTCTATGCTACCCGATGGCGCGGCCATGCGCTCGGCGACAGCCCCTTCCGAAAGATTAGCATTTTCACTATCCATCGAGTATCCTGCACAGCAACTTCCGTCACAGAGAGGAAACCCATGAAGTTGAAACTATTGGCAGCGGCGCTGGCCTATGCGGCCGCCTCGTACGCCCAGGCCGCGCTGACGGCCGACCAGGTCAAGACCTTCACGCTGAACAACGGCATGAAGTTCATCGTGCTGGAAAGCAGCGCGATCCCGAATGCGAACATGTACACCTTCTGGAAGGTCGGTTCGCGCAACGAAGCGCCCGGCACCACCGGCCTGTCGCACTTCTTCGAACACATGATGTTCAACGGGTCGAAGAACTACGGCCCGAAAATGTTCGACCGCACCATGGAAGCGAACGGCGGCGCCAACAACGCCTACACCAACAGCGACGTGACGGTGTACCAGGACTGGTTCCCCGCCTCCTCGCTGGAGACCGTCTTCAAGCTGGAAGGCGACCGTATCGCCCACTTGTCGATCGACCCGAAGATGGTCGAGAGCGAACGCGGCGTGGTGCTGTCCGAGCGCAGCACCGGCCTGGAAAACTCCAACGTGCGCATGCTGATGCAGGAACTGAACAGCGTGGCCTACGTGGCCCACCCCTACGCCATCCCGACCATCGGCTGGGAATCGGACATCAAGGCCTGGACCCTGCAGGATCTGCAGCACTACTTCCGCACCTACTATGCGCCCAACAACGCGGTCTCCGTGATCGTGGGCGACGTCAAGTTCGAGCAGGTGAAGAAGCTGGCCACCCGGTATTTCGGCAGCATCCCCAAGCGTGCCGCGCCGCCGGCCGTGCGCACCGTGGAGCCGGAACAGAAGGGCGAACGCCGCCTGTTCGTGGCCAAGCCGTCCGCCACCGCCGCCAACCTGATGGTGGCCTACAAGGTGCCGCAAGCGGGATCGCCCGAATACTACGCGCTGGACGTGCTGCAATCGCTGCTCACCGACGGCAAGACTTCGCGCCTGTACAAGGCCCTGGTCGAGCAGCAGCTGGCCACCAGCGTCGGCTCCTACAACACCGACGGCTTCGACCCCGGCCTGCTCTACATGTTCACCGTGGCCGCCGCCGGCGTCGAACCGGCGAAGGTGGAGAAGGCCATGCTGGAAGCGATCGAAAAGGTCGCCCAGGATGGCGTCAGCGAGGAAGAACTGCAGAAGGTGAAGAACGCCAAGCTGCTGGGCATCTACCGCGCGCAGGAAACCATCAACGGCAAGGCGCAAATGCTGGGCAATTACGACGTCTTCTTCGGCGACTACAGGAAGGCGTTCGAAGCGCCGGCCGCCTACGAAAAGCTGACCACGGCCGAGATCCAGGCTGTCGCCGCCAAATACCTGAAGAAATCGCTGCGCACCGTGGGCGTGCTGGCGGCGAAGGAGGACTAAGGAATGAAGAAGCTGTTTTCTATCGCACTGACCTGCGCTGGCGCCGCCGGCGCCCAGGCCGCCGAGTTCAAGCTGCCGGCCTATGAGACGGCCAAGCTGCCGAACGGCCTCACCGTGTATATGATGGAACGCCACGACGTGCCCCTGGTGGCCGTGCGCGCCGTGGTGAAGGCCGGCGCCGTCAACGACGGCGCGCAGGCCGGCCTGGCCAACCTGACCGGCGATGGCGTCCTGCTCGGCTCGACCAGGCACAACAAGGCCCACATCGACCAAGCCTTCGACTTCCGTGGCGCCGTGCTGGCCGGCGGCAGCAGCGTGGAGCAATCGACCGTGGCCGCCAACTTCGCCCGCAAGGACACCGACGCCCTGCTGCCGCTGTTCGCGGAACTGGTGCAGGAGCCCAGCTTTGACGCGGCCGAGCTGGACAAGCTGCGCACGCGCAAGGTCAACGGCTTGAAGCAGGCCAAGGAAAGCCCGCGCCAGGTGGTCGGCACCTACTACCGCGCCATGCTGTTCGGCAAATCGGCCTATGCCAACCCGCCCAGCGGCACCATCAACAGCTTGAGCGCGCTGAAGCAGGACGACGTGAAAGCCTTCCACAAGCGCTACTTCCGCCCGGACAATGCCGCCCTGATCGTGGTGGGCGATTTCGACCCGGCCGAGATGCGCAGGAAAGTGGAAGCCCTGTTCGGCCAATGGAAGGCGGACGGTCCGGCGCCGCAGCGCGCCGACTACGGCAAGGTGCAGGCGGCGCAGCCGCGCGTGTGGCTGGTCAACAAGGCCGACGCCATCGAGACCACCTTCATGATCGGCGGCCCCGGCATCGCGCGCAACGATCCGGACTATGTGCCGCTGCAGGTGCTGAACACGGTGCTGGGCGGGCGCTTCACGTCCTGGCTGAACGACGAGCTGCGCGTCAATTCGGGCCTGACCTACGGCGCCAACTCCAGCTTCACCCCGCTGTCGCAGGCCGGCACCTTCGCCATTTCCAGCTTCACCGCGCTGCCGAAGACGGAAGCCGCGCTGGACCTGGCGCTGAAGACCTACGAGCGCTTGTGGAGCAAGGGCATCGACAAGGCGACGCTGGATTCGGCCAAGGCGTACGTCAAGGGCCAGTTCCCGCCGCGCTATGAAACGAGCGAGCAGCTCGCTTCCCTGCTGGGCGACATGTATGCCAACGACGTCAGCCGCAGCCAGATCGACAACTTCATGCGGGATGTCGACAGCCTGACGCCGGAACGCGCCAAGCAGCTGGTCGAGAAGCACTTCCCGCGCAAGAACCTGCAAATGGTCCTGGTGGGCAAGGCCGCCGACATCGGCAAGGTCGCCGCCAAGTACGGCAGCGTGACCAACCTGGAAATCACCGCCGACGGCTTCCAGCCTTAAGCGGCCAGCAAGTAAAAAATCAGGGACGGAGCAAGTTTTCCGCGGTCGCGGAAAACTCGTTCCGTCCCTGATTTTTTTTATCTTTACAGTCCTTGCGCTTCGATGTCGGCCAGCGATTCGCGGCCCTTGTCGGTGATGGCGTAACCGCCTTCGATGGCGGTGATGTGCGACTTCTTGCCCAGGAACATGGCCACGTCGGCGTCGATCGGCGCGCCGGACTGCGCCACCAGCGCTTTCAGCGCCAACACGCAACGGCGCAGGAACAGGCGTTCCTTGCCCGCGTCGGTCAGGATGATGTGGCCGCTGCGTTCAAACTTGATCAGCTTGATGCCCGACAGCCGTTTGCTGTTGCGGCCGACGCACGCGCTCGGCTTGCCCTGGATGCCCCGGGCAATTTCCAGCAGCGCGTTGAATTCGTCCGTGCTCAGTTTTTCATTCTTCATTGCTTGTATTCCATGATGGGCATAACGTAACCCGTCATGGTACGCGCCCACGCGGGACGCGGCAAGCTTACTTCAGCAGACGGAGGGCCAGCCACAGCAACGCCGACCCCGCCACCAGGGCGCTGGCACACATCAACGCCTGGGCGCGACGGCTGTGCAGGTCGATACGGCGTCCGAGATAGATCTTGTTGTGCAGGGAATTGCCCATGGTGGCCTCCGACTGGAAAAACGTTTGTCGATGACCCATTATAAAAAGACGATGGTGACGGCTATGTGACAGCCAGCACAAAATGCCACAAATATTCTTATCAAACAACGGAAGTTACTATTGTGCAAGCAGGCGACGCTGCGCGCGCAGCGCTGCTAGGATCGGTGCGGAAGGAGGGTCCAGCATGGAGCAGCCAATCAAGTCCCAGCCCGAAAAGGGCCAGCATCTCATGGACGAGGCCGATATCGGCAGCGGAGAGAAAACACCGGGCGAACAGGAGACGGAAGAGCAGATCCGCAAGATCCCGCCCCTGCCCGAGCCGGACGCTAAGCCTTCATCGGCGGCGGTTTCGGTACCGGCTCCTCGATAGGCGGCTCGACCGGCAACGGCTGGTCGTCCGGCGGCGGCTCTTTCTCCGGCTGTGGCGGCGGGGTTTCCGGGTCGGGTGTGATATGCGCGCGCATGGCATTACTCCTCGATAAATGTTGCCTGATTTAGCAGATCGGGCACATTCCGGATATATCAAGAGTGGGCGCCGGCGAGAATTTCCTGTAACTGGTCGATGCTGACGGGCTTGACCAGGTGGTGGTGGAAGCCCGCTTCGAAGGCGCGTTCGCGGTCTTTCTGCTGCCCCCAGCCCGTCACTGCCACCAGCACCGTATGCCGCAGGGCCGGCAAGCGCTTGAGCGCGCGCGCCAGTTCATAACCATTCAGTTGCGGCAAGCCGATGTCAAGGAAGGCAACGTCGGGCGCGAATGCTTCCGCGGCCGCCAGCGCCTGGACGCCGTCGTGGCAGATCCGCACCTGGTGGCCCAGCGAGCGCAGCAAGCCGCCGATGCCGTTTACGAAATCCTCATTGTCGTCCGCCAGCAGGATGCGGTACAGGTGCGCCTGCGCCGTCGCCTCGGCGCGCTGGGCGGGCTCCGTGGCGGGGCCCGCCAGCAAGGGCAAGGTCACGGTGAAGGTGCTGCCCTGCCCGATCCCCGCGCTCTCGGCGCGGATGCTGCCGCCATGCAGTTCCACCAGCTTGCGCGCCAGCGACAGGCCGACGCCCAGGCCCGCCGTCGTGCGTTCGAGCGAGGTATCGGCCTGGATGAACATTTCGAAGATCTCGTCCAGCAGGGCCGGGGCAATGCCGATGCCATTGTCGCGCACGCACAACAGCAGCCGGCCCGCTTCCGCCTGCGCCGCCAGCACGATGGTGCCGCCGCGCGCGGTGTACTTGGCGGCATTGTGCAGCAGGTTGGACAGCACCTGCGCCAGCCGCGTCGCGTCGCCCACCAGGTAGAGCGGCGCGGGCGGCAGCTGCACATCGAGCCGGTGGCCCTGGGCGACTATGAAGGGGCGCGCCAGCTCCAGCGCGTCGTTGACCACGTCCTGCAGCCGGATCTGTTCGCGCCGGATCGTCAGCTTGCCGGTGTTGATGCGCGAGACGTCGAGCAGGTCGTCCACCAGGCGCACCATCTGCTTGAGCTGGCGTTCCATGATGGTGCGCGCGCGCTCGCACGCAGCCTGGTCGTTGGCATTGATGCGCATGATGTCGAGCCCGGTACGGATCGGCGCCAGCGGATTGCGCAATTCGTGCGCCAGCGTGGCCAGGAACTCGTCCTTGCGCCGGTCGGCCAGCAGCAAGGCACGCTCGGCGCCCTGGCGCACCGTCATCTCGTGCTCGAGCGTGCGGTTGGCTTGCTGCAGGGCATTCGAGCGGCGCGCAATCTCGGCCAGCATGTCGTTGAAGGCGTCCACCAGCGTGCCGATTTCGCCGGTGGCGCGTTCGCCCACCCGCAGCGAATAGTCGCGGCGCAGCATCACGGCGCGCGCCACGTCGGTGACGGCCAGCAGCGGGCGCGTGATGCCGGCCTGCAGCAAGTTGGCCACGATGGCCGCCAGCAGCAGACTGCCCAGCATCACGCCCAGCAGGATCAGCGCGTAGCTTTGCAATCGGTCCAGCAGGCGGTAGGAAGCGGCCAGGTAGACGGTGCCGATGCGCTCGCCCGCCTCGACAATGGGGTGGCTGACCACCATTTGCCCGCCTTCGATCGCATGGCCCAGCGGCCCCGGCCGGCGCGGCAGCTGCGCCAGGTCGAAGGACGCTTGCGCATAGGAGGCAAACAGCTCGCCCTGGCTCGTGTAGATGGCGCCGGCCAGGATCTGCGGCCGCACGCGCAGCAGACCCAGGTTCTGCTGGGCGGTGCGCGGGTCGTGGAAGGAGATGGCGGGCGCGGAAATGGTGGCCACCAGCTGCGCCTGCGTGGTCAGGTCGTCCACCCAGCCCTGCTGGAAGCTCTTCAGGTCGTACACCAGCATCGACACCGTGGTGACCACCAGCGCGGCAAACGTTGTCGCAAGGGCAGTCAGGATCAGTTTGAAGCGTACCGATCCTGACGCCTGCGCAAGCATCATCGGCCGCCTTTCTGTACGTGGTAGGCCACGGACAGCAGGCGCGAACTCAGCCGTACATTACTGCGTTCGGCCGCCGGCAGCGACACTTCGAAGCGCACGCGCTCATCGACCACGCGGAAGTTGATGACACTTCCCGACTGCAAGCCGTTTTCCAGTTCGGTGACGGTGACGGTGCCGTTCTGCTCCGCCGCCCGCAGCGCTTGCACCGGCTGCGCCGCATCGGCGCCGACAAACAGCAGGTGCAGGCCGGCCAGCGGCTCGCCATCGCGCAGGTGGCGCACACTGACCGTACGGTTGCCCACGGCGCGGCCATTGGCGATGCGGGCCAGTTCGGCCGCCACTTCGTCCGACCCGAGCACGCCAACCGTCAGCGTGGGGCCGGGATCGGCCGGGAATTCCATATAACCCAGGAACTTGAACAGGAAGGCGGCTTTGACGCTGCGCTCGAGCATCGGCGTGGCCGCGCCCGGCTGCGAACCGACCGCCAGGCAGCTGAAGGCGAACAGCAGCAGCGCCATGGCGAACAGGCGAGACTTCCAGCTGCTGGCCGCCAGCGGCGGCACGGCATACGATGCAAGGCAGGCGCTTATCATCTCATTAGTATCGCATTCTCAATTCCAGCCGTGCGCGACGCTCGAGCAGGCTGCGGCCCGGCAGTCCGCCAAACTCGGCATGGCGCGCGTGAAGCAGGTTCTGCCCCGTCAGCGCCAGGTCGGTATTGGGCCGCACTTTCCATACCCAGTGCACATCGAGCTCATGATACGACGGAACCTGCGGTTTCGGCAGACTGCCGCTGTAACGCAAGGTCCAGTCCAGCTGCATGCTATCACTGAGCTCATGCGAGGAGCGCAATTGCCAGTAGCCGTGCGGGTCATTGATCACCAGGCCGCCCGAGGAAGTGTCCTTGCTGCCGGGCTTGCGCCAGGTGTCGATGTCCTGCAGCACCAGGCCCGCATTCAGGCGCCAGCGCAGGGCCGGCTGCCAGCGCGCCCAGAACTCGATGCCGCGGCTGCGGCCTGCGGCCAGGTTGCGGAACTCGATGCTGCCGCGGTAAGGCTCGCTGCGCGGCACCGGTTCCAGCGTGCGCAGCTTGTCGTACTCGGCATACCAGGCCGTCGCCGAATAGGACCAGTGCTGGGCGGGCTGGGCGCGGTACCCCAGTTCCAGCACGTTCGCCACTTCCGACTGGAACTGCGCGCTGGTGCCGATCACGAAGTACGGCACGCCGCCCACCATGATGGGTTTGGGCGGCGCCACGAAGTCGCGGTCGACCCGCGACGGCGCGCGCACCGTGCGCGACAGGGCGCTCCAGACGGTCTGCTTCGGTGCCGGATTCCAGGCCAGGCGCAGCGTGGGCAGCCATTCGGCGCCGGTATAGCTGTTGTGCTCGACCTTGAGGCCGGCCGTGGCCCGCCAGCCCGCTGCGAGGACGATTTCATCCTGGGCAAACAGGTTGCCCCAATGCAAGGTGCGCTGGTAGGGCCAGAAGCCGTAGCCGGGGCCGGGGGTATTGTCGTCGCGCGAATGGCGGTAGCCGCCGCCCCAGGACAGCTTGTGGCGGCCAGCGCGGACATCGTGCTGCCCTTCGACTTCCACGGTATCGAGCCGGTCCACGTAGTTGCGGGGCTGGTTGCGTTCGGTGTGCTCGAGGATCAGTTGCAGGCGCAGGTCGGCGTCGTCCGACAGCTGGCGCGTGAAGCGGGCGATCAGATTGGCGCCGGACAGGCGGATGTCGCGCGTCAGGGCCTGCCCCAGGTTGGCCTGGTACACGTCGCCGGACACGCTCAAGCCGCCCTGCAGCACATCCCAGTCGGCACGAAAGCCCGCCTGGCGGCGCTGCATGCCGGTAAACGTGTTGTCGCCGGAGGCGGTGTCCGTGTCGTCCAGCGCCATGTACTGGGCGTAGGCGCGGTAAGTGCCGCCCTGCGGCAGGCGGCCACCAAAGCGCAAGGTCGCGTCGCCCTCCCCGCTGCTCGCCGCCACCGACAGCAAGGTGCCCTGGCTGTCCCGGGCATGGCGCGTGATGACGTTGATCACGCCGTTGACCGCATTCACGCCCCAGATGGTGGCGCCGGGCCCGCTGATCACTTCGATGCGCTCGATATCCTCCATGACCACGCCCTGCACGTCCCAGAACACGGCGGAGAAAAATGGCGAGTAGGTGCTGCGGCCGTCGATCAGCATCAGCATCTTGTTGGCAAAGGGACTATTGAAGCCGCGCGCGCTGATGGCGTAATTGCGCGCATCCACGCGCGCCACCTGCAGGTTCGGCGCCAGGCGCAAGGCTTCCGGCAGGCTGCGCGCCCCGCTGCGGCGGATGTCGGTGGCGCTGATGATGAAGACCGAGGCAGCGGCGTTGCCAAGCTTCTCCTCATGGCGCGAGACGGAAGTGATGACAATGTCGTTCAACTGTTCCAGCGTCAGGTCGGCAATGTCGCCTTCAGCCATCGGCGCGGCTTGCGCCTGCGCCGCACAGCCCAGCACTACCAGCAACAACAAGGGAAGAGGTTTCCTGTTCATGGGTCGGCGGCGAATTGTCGTAGGGAATTATAAACACAACTGCAACACGCACGGTTCACGGTTGTGCCGTTTGGCAACGTTATGGGCTTGCAAATTTTCCTGGCGGCCCGATATGGGCTGCATTGTCCAGCACAGGAAGCACCATGTTCCCCAAACCGCCCCGTCCCGAACCGCCGCGCAAGGCCGTCGCCATGCAGGTCGTCCAGCAGCGCGTCTGCGGCGCTGTCGACACCTCGCGCATCGTGCTGCCGGCCGCGCCGCCAGCCCCGCCTGCCGTCAAGGACGCGGCATCCAGCCGATGAAGCTGGCGTGCAGGCTCTGGATGTACAGGCGCTCCGGCGTCTCCAGCACCGCCGTGGTTTCGGGGTAGGCGCCGGACGGGTCTTGCAGGTCGGCCAGCACCTTGCCGTCGTCGTTGAAGGCGAATACGTGGCCGTAGGCCTTGGGGACGGGCCACATGGCGCGCGGCAGGCGCAGGGTCAGCTTGCGCATGAACGGCCTTTGCGCCAGCTTGTCGATGGTCGGGTTGCGCGGCTTGACCAGGCCGACCCAGATCTTCCCGTCGCGCCCGCGCATCAGGTTGTCGGGATAGCCCGGCAGGTTGTCGAACAGGATTTCGCGCGCGCCGCTGCGGGCGTCGATCTTCCAGATGCGGTAGCGCCCCGTCTCGTTGACGAACAGGGTATGGCCGTCGGCCGCGAGGGCGATGCCGTTGGCGAAGGACAGCCCGTCGGCCAGCACGCGCGTCTTGCCGCTGGCCGGGTCGTAGGCCAGCACGCGGCCGGTGGCCGACTGCTCCAGGATATCGAGCACGCTCGCTTCAAACGTGCCGCCCCACTGCGCCGGCGCGAAGCGGGTCGAGGCGTCGGTGAAGTAGATCATGCCGTCGGGGGCCACCACCACGCCGTCGGCGTACAGGATGGGGTCGCCCGGCGCCACTTCCGTGCTCAGCACGCTGGTCTTGCCGTCGGGCGCGATGGCCAGCAAGCCCTTCATGGCATCGGCGGCAATCAGGCGCCCGCCGGCATCGAAGTCGAAGCCCAGCACGCGGCCGCCGGTGCTGGCGAAGACTTCGCGCCCGCTGCCGTCCGGCGCCATGCGCAGGATCTTGCCGCTGGTGACGGCGGCATACAGCTTGCCGTCCGGCCCCATGGCCAGGTGTTCCGGCCCATGCTCGGCGCCGATGTCGATCTTGCGCAGGCCGGCCAGGCGGGTGTTGGCCGCGTGGGCGCCGGCGTAGCCGGGCGCCGCTTGCGGGCTCCAGGACACCGGTTCGGCCGGCACCGGCCACAACAGCAGGTAGGCGACGACTGCGACCAGGGTCAGCCCCGCGCCCGCACTTATTTTAGATCCGATGGTACTGTCCACACTGACTCCCGCAACCAAGACAGCTGCCATTTTTATCTAAAAAGCAACCTCCGTCGAGCAATTTCGCCCGCTTCAGGGCAGCCGCGTGATGCGCAGCGCCATGTACGGCCGTGCGGGCAGCGCAATGCTGCGGCCATCCTTGTCGGCGAAGCTATAGTTGTCCCGCTTGCGGATCTCGAACGCGCCCGGCACCGGGGTCACCGTCATGTTCCAGGTGTCGAGCACCTCGGCCTTGAAGCGCATGCCGTCGGCCAGCCCCGGCTTGGCCAGCACGAACGGCCAGCTGGCAGGCGCCTGGCGTCCGAAGTAGCCGAGATAGTAATGGCCTGGCTTGCCCGCGAACGGGTGCTCCTGCCACTTGTCGATCGGCTCCAGTCCCTCGGCCGGGCTGCCGGCAAGGACCTGGCGGAAGAACGCCAGGCGCGGCGGGCTCGCGCCGCGCAGCGTGCCGCCCTTGCCCAGCCAGGACATGTCGTCCGGGTCCTTGAAGATCTCGCTGTGGCCGACGTAGGTGCCGGCGATGGCCCCCATCCAGAAGCGCAACACCATTTCCTGCGCGCTCAACTGTCCCCAGCGCCGTTCGATATTGCCCTCGTACTTCACTTCGTCGTACACCACCGGTTTCATGTAGACGTCGCGCAGCAGGACGGCACGCTCGAAATCCTGCGCGATGGCGCCGCTTTGCACGCTGACGTGGGTGACCCAGGGCTTGGTGTGGTTGTACAGCACCATGGCGTTGTGGATCGAGCGCAGGTGCTGGTACGGATCGCGCGCCTGCACGATCTCGAAGTAGCGGTCCCAGTCCGGCATGCCCTTCTTGACCAGGTAGTCGAATTCGTTGGCGATGGACCACCAGACATTGCGGTAGGCCGCCAGGCGTGCCACCACGTAGCGCAGGTAGCGCTCGTTGACTTCGGCCGGCATCTGGTCGAAGCCCCAGTAGCCCTTGTCGTAGGGGTGGAACAGGATCACGTCGGCCTCGATGCCGAGCGCGCGCAGCTCGCCCACACGCTGCTCGAGATGGCGGAAGAAGGCCGGGTCGAAGCGGGTGAAGTCCCACTCCTTGGGCGGGGTTCCCGCGAATGGGAAGCGCGGCGGCTGGTGCTTGACGTCGTGGTTGGGGAAGACCAGCATGCGCAGCTTGTTGAACGGCGCGCCGGCCAGCGTGGCCAGCGTCTGGCGCTCTACGGCCGGCGGCTGGTGCGTCCAGCCGTAGCTGGTGGTGCCGACCTGCCAGAAGGGCGTGCCGTCGGCGTAGGCGAAATGGTGCACGCCCTTCACCCGCACCGGGCCATGGTTGCCGGCGCCGGCGGCGACAACCGTAAACGTGCCGCGCTGGCCGTCCAGGGCGGCGCGGTTGCTGTGTGTCTGGTACTCCCATTGCCCGACGGTGTCGGGCATGAAGCGCAGCTTGTACTGCCCTTCCCCGTCGTAAAAGCCGTCCACCAGCACCGTGCGCGCCCCCTGGCGGAAGGTGGCGGAAAGCGCCACCTCGATGAAAGGATTGCCGTCGCGCGGCCCGGCCAGCGCCAGTTCCAGCGTGCCCCAGCGCTCCACCGGCGCGCCGCCCTGCGCCCGGGCATGCGCCGCCGTGGCCACCGACGCCAGCAGCGCCGCCCCCAGCAGCAGCGCGCGCATCATGCGTTAAGCTCCGTGTTGATGGTCTTGCCGGCGATGCGCACGTTGGTCAGCCTGAGCCGCTTGACGTTGTAGACGAACCAGGGCTGCTCGGCGTTGCGCGGCGTGCCGAAGTCGGCGTCGGTGATCGAAATGTCGGTCAAGGGCAGCACGGGCGTGCCGGCCGGTCCGTTGAAGCTGCTGGGGACCGGTCCCAGCACCACCATCACCTGGTTGCAGGAGTAAGCGCCGTCCGCGCCATTGACGTTGCTGGCGCGCACGCGGGATAGGTGGACGTTCGACACTTCGGGCGGGCGGATGCGCACGATGTCGTCCGACGGCGCGTAGTCGCAGTCGATGGTCAGGATCGCACCGCCGCCCGTGGAGGGCACCGCGCTGCCCATCGCCGGGGTGCCGGGCAGCGGCTTGTACGGACGCGGCGTGGTCTGCACGCCGTTGGGCAGCGTGATGTCGCGTACGTACAGGTGGCGCAGGTAGCCGCCGCGGTTCATATTGGTCTTCAGGCGGATCGCAGTCCACAGCGGATCGCTGGCCCAGTGGGCATTGCGGAACTCGATGTTCTGCGCGTAGACATGCTCGATGCCGGCCGACATTTCGCTGCCCAGCGTGATGCCGCCATGGCCGCTGTTCATCACGCAGTTCTGGATCAGCATGTTGCGCGTCGGGCCGTACTGCGTGTCGCGGTTCTTGCCGGACTTGATGGCGATGCAGTCGTCGCCGGTATTGAACTCGCAGCCGTTCACCAGGATCGTGTCGCACGATTCCGGGTCGATGCCATCCGAGTTCGGGCCGATGCTGTCCATGCGCACCCTGTCGATATGCACGTTGCGCGAGTTGACTGGGTGGTGGATCCAGAACGGCGTGTTGATGACCAGGTAGCCCTGCATCAGCACGTCGGTGCAGTCGACGAATTCCACCATGCTGGGGCGCAGCGTGTGGCCCAGGCCGAAGATGCGCTTCTCGGGCGGCACGCCGGCTTCCGACAACGCGGGCAGGTAGCGTTCGTCGCTGCGCCAGCGCTCGCCCGCGCCCTGGATGCGGGCACGGGCCGCCGCGTCCAGTTGCGGCGCCACGTCCGCCAGCGAGGCCGGATTGGCGGGATTGGGCACGCCCTGGTGCACGGCGCCGGCCAAGGCGCCCTTGGGATTCATGCCCCACCAGCTGCTGCCGCTGCCGTCTTCGAACGGCACGCCGGCCTGGCCGTTGAGGATGCTGCTCCAGTCCGCGCCCGTGATGGCGATGTTCTTCTGGCCGCGCGCATACACCAGGGGACTGAAGTTCAGGCAGTCGTTGCCCTGCCAGCGCGAGAGGACCAGTTTGCCGTTCCTGCCGCAGTCGTACTCGCCGTCGCGCGCATAGTCGGCGGGATTGGCGCTGAACAGCACGTGCGCGCCCGCCTGCAGGTGCACGTGGACATTGGACAGGAGCGTGATCGGGCCTTTCAGATACCAGTTGCCGGCAGGGATGACGACGCGGCCACCGCCCGCCTGGTGCGCCGCCGCGATGGCGGCGCGCACGGCCGGGTGGCTGTCGTGCGATCCCGGCGCCGGCGTCTCCAGCTCGCCCTTCCTGCGGATGGTCGGGTAGCCCTGGACCTTGGCCAGGCGGCACGGCTTGGCGCCAAAGGCGGTGATGGGAAAATCGCGCGGCGGGAAAGCGAGCGGGGTCGCGAAACGGCGCGCGATATCCTGCGCGCGCGACCATGGATCGGCAACGCTGGCGGCGGCGAACGCGCTACCGCCGGCGGCGGCCAACGCGCCCGCACTGGCGGCGCCCTTCAACAGGGCGCGGCGGCGCGGGGAATGCTGGGCTGTCTTACTCATGGCTGCGGGTTCCATCCTTTTCCATTGTCATACTGTGCAAATACCTTGGCGCGGCTATCGTAGCGCGCGGCGTCGCCGGTGGACAGCAGGCGCCCGCCGCGCCGCCGCGACAGGTCGAGGGGCGCTCCGGCGAGATCCATGCTGCCCGCTTCTTCCCAACCCCGGCCGCCGCGCGGCTCCCCGCTCCAGCCCAGGGCGCCCACGTGCGGCCCGATGCGGCAATTGATGTAGCGCACGTTGTCCCACGCCGTCGCCACGCCGGGCCGCGCCAGCGTAGTGGCGCCGGCTGGCACATCGTTGCCGGCCGGGCCGGGACCATGCGTCAGGCGGCTGTTGAGGAAAACGAAGCCCGGATCGTCCTCGGCCACGGTACGCGCCTGCACCAGATAGCCGCCGCTGGCGCGATTGGCACTGTCGCCCACGGAGCGGATTTCCGATTCCTCGAACAGGGCCGCACGGTTATAGCCCCAGATGAAGTCGACGTTGCCGGCCACCAGGCTGCGGTAGATCCAGGCGTAGCCTTTGAGCTGCAGCGTGTCCTGCTCGCTGAGAAAATCCACGTGGCGCGCAATGAAGCGCCCTTCGCTGTTGAAGTACAGCGCTTCGGCCTGGGCGCCGATGGTCTTGCTGCGCCAGGTGGTATTGGCCAGGGTAAGCGTGTCCAGGCGCAGCAGGTCGGCATCCTCCACCAGCAGGACCGAGCGGCCGCCGCCGGCGCCGGGCGCCATGGCTGCCTGGCCGGCCCCGCTGCCCGGATTGATGCCGTCGCTGTTCTCGGCGGCGATGACGGCGCCGCTGCGCGAGTCGCCCAGCAGCGTGACGCGGTCCTTGCCGCGCAGGTAAAGCAGGCCCTCGTGGCGGCCGTTGGCAACGCGGATCGTCACCGGCTGCGCGCGCTCCATATGCTGCATGGCGTGGTTCAGCGCACCCTGCACCGTGCGGAAGTCGGCCTTGCCGCTGGCGGCCACGCGCAGCAGCGCCGATTGCGGTGGGCGCTCACGCGTGCGGAAAGTCCAGCCTGCCGCCTTGCCGATGCCATCGAACGGCAGGCCGCCCAGCGTGGCGCCGGTAAAGGCGTGGCCGTCCACCAGCACGTAGTAGTCGGTCCCGTAGGCCAGCTTGCCGTCGTGCGGGCGGATGGTGACGGTCGCGCCGTCGGCGCTGATGGCCCGGTAGCGCACGACGCGTTTCACGCCGTCGCGCGTGGCGCCGATTTCATCGAGCTCCATGCCGGGACGAATCACGTCGACCGTCGCGCCGTCGCTGGCCCGCACGATGCGAACCGAACCCGTGGCGCCCAGTTGCGGCGCCTGGTCGAACCGCAGTTGCAAGCGCGTGTCGACTGCCACGTCGCGCGCGCGCGCTGCCGGCTGCACGGCACGCGCCAGCGGGTATCTGCGCGCCGAGACAGCGAAGGCAGGGCCGACCTCCAGCGCCAGGGTGACTGCGACGTTCGGGTCTTCCGCGCTGGCCAGGGTGACGGCAGCCTTGCCTGGGGCACGCGGCGACAGCACCAGCTCGTCCCCTTCCACGCTGGCGGCCGCCACGGACGGATCGCTTGACACGGCGTCGAAGCGCACGGCGCGCAGGCCGGTGCGCGCCACGGCGCGCACCGCATGGCGTTGGACGGGATCGCCCGCCTGCAGCGACAGATGGCGGTGGCGGTGCACCAGTCCGATGCTGGTCGGCGGCTGGGCGACGTCGCCGGCGCGCAAGCCGCCGATCTCGAAACGTCCGCCCTGCGCCAGCACGCCGATGCGCGGCGGCAGCGGGTTCGGCGCGTCGACCCCGATCAGGCGCGTGCCGTTCAGGTAGGCGGTCAGGGCCGCACCGTCGACGTCCAGGCGCACCGTATAGAAGCTGTTGCCGGGCGCCGGTTCGGTGCGCACCTGTTTCAGGTATTCCGGCTTGCCGTCGACCATGCGCACGATGTTGACCGCCACCTTGCCCCCGCCGGGGGCCACGTCCAGCCCGAAGCCGAGCCAGTTGCGTTCGTCTGCATAACGCGCCACCACGTATCCCTGCCCTGCGGCACCGGGCGCCGCACGCAGCCTGGCCTCGACGTAATAGGCGCCGGTGGTGGCGGCCGCCGTTTCCTGCGCCGGCACCAGCGCCACCCCATCCCCCGGCGTCGCCTGCCAGGCCTGGGCGCGGCACCATGCGGCGCCGCCGGCGCAGGCCGCGCCCTCGCCTACCCTGACCAGCCGCAGCGCCATGTAAGGTCGGCCGGGCAGCGCGATGCTGCGCCCTTCGCTGTCGGCGAAGTTGTACGCATCCCGCTTGCGCATCTCGAAGGTGCCGGGCACCGGCGTGACGGTCATGTTCCAGGTGTCGATCACCTCCGCCCGGAACCTGGCGCCATCGGTCAAACCCTTGTTGTGCAGGACCACCGGCCAGCTGGTTGGCACCTCGCGGCCGAAGTACCCGAGGTAGTACTGGCCCTGCCGCCCCGCGAACGGGAAGCCCTGCCACTTGTCGATCGGCTCCAGACCCTGGGCCGGGCTCTCGGCCAGGATCTTGCGGAAGAATTCCAGCCGTGCCGGGCTTTGTCCGCGCAGCACGCCCCCTTTGGCCCACCACACCACCTGGTCCGGCGAGCGGTAGGTTTCGCCATGGCCCACGTAGGTGCCTGCAATGGCACCTTGCCAGAAGCGCAGCACCATCTCCTGCGGCGAGAGCTGGCCCCAGCGCTGCGGGAAGTCGCCCTCGTATTTCACCTCGTCATACACCACTGGCTTGTTGTACACGTCGCGCAGCAGCACGGCGCGCTCGTAGTCCGTCGCCAGCGAACCGCTTTGCACGCTCACATGCGTGACCCAGGGCTTGCTGTGGTTGTAGAACTGGAAGGCGTTGTGGATCGAGCGCAGGTGCTGGTACGGATCGTTCTCCTGCACCAGCTGGAAGTAGCGGTCCCAGTCGGCCATCGACTTCGACTTGATGAAATCGAATTCGTTGGCCATCGACCACCACACATTGCGGTAGGCCGCCAGGCGCGCCACGACGTAGCGCAGGTAGCGCTCGTTGGCCTCGGCCGGCATGGCGTCAAAGCCCCAATGTCCCTTGTCGTAGGGATGGAACAGGATGATGTCGGCCTCGATGCCAAGTGCGCGAAGCTGGCCGACGCGCTGCTCCAGGTTGCGGAAGAAGGCCGGGTTGAAGCGGCTGAAATCCCACTGCGACGGCGCCTTGCCTTCGAAGGGGTACAGCGGCGGCTCGTTTCGATTGAATTCGTAGCGCTTGGGGAAAACGCCCATGCGGATCTTGTTGAACGGCGCTGCCGCCAGCGTGCGCAGGGTCTGCTCCTGCAGCGCCGCCGACTGGCTGGTCCAGGCGTAAGCGGTGGTGCCAACCTGCCAGTAAGGCGTGCCGTCGGCGTATGCGAAATGCCAGATATTGCGCACCCGCACCGGGCCGCGGTTGCCCGGCTTGGGCGCCACGGCCTGGATCTTCCCGGTCCTGCCGGCCAGACCGCTGCGGTTGCTGCGCGTTTCGTACTCCCAGGTGCCGACGGCGTCCGGCATGAAGCGGATCTTGTACTTGCCGTCGCCGTCGTAGAAACCTGCCACCTGCACGCTGCGCTGCCCTTGCCGGAACGTGGCCGACAGCTGCACGTCCACGAAGGGATTGCCTTCCCCGGGGCCGGCCAGCTCGATCTCGGCCGTGCCCCATTGTTCGACAGGGTCGGCATGCGCTGCCGCCGGCAGCAGCAGGACGCAAGCGAGCAGCAGATAGCGCAGCAGCATCTTAGAACTTGTACTCCAGCGACAGGCGGTACACGCGGCCCAGCATATCCGCCTGCGACGTCAGGTAACCGCCGCTGTAGGTGCTGTTGGACGTCAGCGATGGCCATTCTTCGGTCAGGTTGTTGATGCCGAAGCCGAGCACCATGTTCTTGATACCGGTGTAGCGCATGTTCAGGTTGTACTGCTGGTAGGCGTCCACCTCGGTCAGGGTCGAACCGACGCGCGGGGTGACATCGGTCACGCCGGAATTATAGCGGTGCGACAGCGTCGCGCCCCATGCGCCGGTGGTGTAGGTGAATGCCGCGGTGTGCTTCCAGCGCGGGTTGACCTGCGGCAGGCCTGCCAGGCCGGAGTTCGGACCGGCACCGCCGTAGCGCCCATCGTTGGTGATGATGCCGACGTTGCTCAGCCAAGGGCCGTTCTTCTCGGACTGGAACTCATACTTGTCCATATAGGTGCCATCGAGCTTCACGTCGAAGCTGCCGAAGCTGGTTTTCGGGAAGCGGTAGCTCGCCGACAGGTCCAGGCCGCGGATGCGGGTCTGGCCGCGGTTGGCCTGGCTCGCCACGATGTGGTCGATGGTACCGTCGGCGTTGCGCACGAAGTTTACTTCGTACTTGGCCGGGTTCTGCTGGATCTCCGCGATGGTCACGGCGCCCAGTACGTCGCGCAGCTTCAGGCCCCAGTAATCGACAGTGATCGACAGATCCTTCACCGGCTCCAGTGCGAAGCCGAACGAGAAGCCACGCGATTTTTCCGGCTTCAGGAAGTCGTTGTTGGGCGACTTGGTCCAGTAGTTGGTGGCCACGTTGCACACCTGGTCGAAGGTATAGCCCGGCTTCGGCGTGCCGGTGCCTGCCTCCAGCGGCTGCGAGCTAGGGCACAGGACCGGGTCGTCCATCACCTGGTTACGCACTTCCGGCGTCGGGTTCTGGATATCGATGATCGACGGCGCGCGGAAGCCGGTGTTCACATTACCGCGCAAGACCAGCTGCTGCATCGGCTGCCAGCGGGCCGCCAGCTTGGGATTGATGGTGGTCTGTTTCAGGTCGCTGTAACGGTCGGCACGCACGGCGCCATTCAGCAGGAAGCTGCTGGTGATGGGCGCTTCGGCCTCCATCAACAGCGAGGAAATGGTGCGGTGGATCTTCTTCGCCACGCCCTGCGGGGTTTCGCCCACCAGGTCAGAGCGCACCACGTTGCCGGCGGCGTCGATGTTGTAGCTGCCGTCAGCCTTCTTCAGCACGTAGTCCAGCGGCGCATCGAACGTCTGCGCGCCGTCGCGGCGCAGCTCGCCCGACACGGCCAGGGTCAGCGTGCCGCCCGGCAGTTCCCACAGTCCCTTGGACAAGGTCACGTCGACGCTCTGGTTGAAAGCCTTGTTCAGGCGATAGGTATAGTCTTCCGCCTGGATGCTCTTCAGGTACTCCTGGCCGGCCGCGTCCTGCAGGCCGAACGGGTTCAGGATGCCGTTGTTGAAGCCTTCCTGCGCCTTGGTGTAGAGGATGTAGCCCTCGCCGACGCGGGTGTCGCGCTTGGATTCGCCGTAGTTCAGGCCCGCGCGGTAATCCCAGCCCAGCACCTCGCCTTCGGCCGTCAGCACGATGCGGTCGTTGATCTGCTCGTCGTTGCGGTAGGCCGGACCAAGTTCGGCGGGTCCCCACTGGAAGTAGATGGTCCGGTTGTTCATGTTCAGGTCACTGACCGCGCCAGGCGTCTTGCTCGGGTCGATATACATGGACGGCGTGTTGCTGCCCGTGTTCTCGCCCACCACCTTGACGCCCGGCGTGATGCCCTTGCCCGGGTAGTACTTGCTGCTGGCCGGCAGCGAATACGTGGTGAACGGTTGCGTGGAGCCCGGCACCTGCATGCCGCGGTATTTCTTCACGGTGTACTCCGAGTGCAGCACGTCCAGGTCGACCTTGTGGCCGCCCGAGAGGTTCATGCTGGCACGGCCGCTGACGGTGGTGATCTCGCTGCCGTCGCTGACGGCGTTCCAGAACAGGGGATTGCGCACGCAGCCCGGCGCGTAGACCGGCGTGGCGGCGGCGCTGTTGTTGCCCAGGGTGGGCGTCGAATATGGCGCCAGGCAACCGCTGGCGAAGGTCGGGTTGTAGTTGGAGTTGGCGTTGCGCGCGAAGCCGAAGTTGGCAGTCGGCGTCGGGTTGCGCGCATCGGGCGTGATGCCAAGGCCCAGCGTGCGCAGGATGGCCGGGTCGTGCTGCCCCGGACGGTCGCCCTGGAACAGCGCGTCCTTCTTCTGGTGCTCCACCGCGATGTAGGCGTTCCAGCCGTCGCGCGACAGGTTGCCGCTGCCGAACATGGCGCCGATGCTCTTGCTGTCGCCGCCCCCCTCCTGGGTCGGCGCGTATTCGGCCTTGATGTCGGCGCCCTCGAAGCCGCGCTTGGTCCAGAAGTTCTGCACGCCGCCG
Organism: Pseudoduganella sp.; assembly: GCA_021323265.1. Taxonomy (GTDB): domain Bacteria; phylum Pseudomonadota; class Gammaproteobacteria; order Burkholderiales; family Burkholderiaceae_D; genus Rugamonas. The sequence continues at coordinate 60,387 of JAJTCO010000009.1, forward strand.
ATGGCGTCCGCACCGTAGATGGAGGCTGCGCCGCCGTTCAGGGTTTCCACCCGGTCCAGCGAAATGCGCGGGATGACGTTGACCGAGACGTACTGGTCCTGCAACGGCTCGTTGGCCAGGCGGCGGCCATTGAGCAGGGTCAGGGTCCGCATCGGACCCAGGCCGCGCAGGTTGATCATCGGGCCGGCCGCGCCGGTGTTGGTGCCGAGGGACAGCGACTGCGGCATTTCCAGCACCAGGTCCTTGAGCTCCGTATGGCCGCGCGCCTCCAGTTCCGCCGCCTTGATGGTGACCAGCGGGGTGGCACCTTCGTTCGCCACGCGGCGGATCAGGGAACCGGTCACCACTACCGACGCCACCGGTTCATTTGCCGCTGCGGCTTGCGCGGCAGCCTGGTTGGACATCTGCAGCACGGCCAGGGCGACCGAGGCGGCCAGCACTGCGCGTTGGGTTTGAGGGCCAGCAAGGTAATTCATGAGTCTCCTCCATGTGTGCGATCAAATTGGCTCGATCGATTTTAGATTTTGGTATAACCACAGACTAAAGTGGTTAGGCCAATTTCACAAGCAAAAATTCCGGCATGCTGCAAAAAAGCCACTTTTGGCCAGTCCAGATTGTAGTTTTGGCCTGACCACTTTAGAATGACCCGCATGGAGACCAGGCTATACAAACAGGTGGCGGAGAAGATCCAGGCGATGATTGCCGCCGAAGGCTATCGCAACGGCGATCGCCTGCCGTCCGAACGCGAGCTGTCGGCCAAGCTGGCCGTCAGCCGCGCCTCGCTGCGCGAGGGGCTGATCGCGCTGGAGCTGACGGGCGTGGTGGAGGTGCGCAGCAATTCCGGCGTCTATCTCAGCGAACGCCCCGGCCCCTCGCCCACCCTGCCCGAAACCGGCCCCGGGCCATTCGAAGTGCTCTCGGCGCGGCGCGTGATCGAATCGGAGATCGCCGCCATCGCCGCGCAGGTGGCCACCGACCGTGCCATCGATGCCATCCTCGTCGCGGTGGAGGCCATGGAACGCAACCACGACGACGTCGCCACCAACGAGCTGGCCGACCGCAACTTCCACATGGCCATCGCCAACGCCACCGGCAACAGTGCGCTGGTTGGCGTCATGAACCATTTATGGGACCAGCGCGGCCACCTGTGGCACCGCCTGAAGGAACACTTCCAGACCGAGGAGCTGCGCAAGGAAACCCTGGGCGACCACCGCGCCATCCTGCAGGCCATCGCCAGCCACGACCCCGCGGCTGCGCGCAAGGCCATGCGCGTGCACCTCGGACGCGTAACCCGCACCTTCTCGGCATGACGCCGCCCCACGTCATGGCACACTTCACGCACGTAGCATTAGGAGAATCGATTTGAACGCATCCCGCCAACTGCGCCGCCGCAGCCTGCTGCAAGCCGGCGCCGCCGCCCTCCTCGCACCGCAATGGCTGCCTGCCCTGGCCGCCGCGGCGAGCGCCAAGCCGGCCGGCGCCGCCGCGCGCCGCGCCGCCTGGCGCCGCGCCGACGCCATCGTCGCCAGGCTGCGCGTTCCCATCAACTTCCCCAAGCGCGACTTCCTGGTGACCGAGTTCGGTGCGCAGCCGTGCCAGACCAGGCAGGTCAAGGCCTGGGTCACCCACGACGACCAGGAAATGATCCCGACCCAGGCTGACGGCGCGCACGACTGCTACGCCGGTTTCCGGGCCGCCATCGAAGCCTGCGCCGCGGCCGGCGGCGGCCGCGTGGTGATCCCGAAAGGCTACTGGTACTGCGCCGGCCCGATCGTACTGCGCTCCAACGTGCACGTGCACCTGAAGGCAGGCGCCCACATCCTCTTCTCGCAATACCCCGACGACTACGCCCGTCATGGCGACTTCGATTGCGGCCCCAAGGGCAAGCTCACGCTCTCGCGCTGGCAAAGCAACGATTGCCTGAACTACTCGCCAATGATCTACGCGCTCAACGCAAGGAATATCGCGCTTACCGGCGAAGACTGGAGCAGCAAGCTCGATGGCCAGGGCGGCGTGCCCTTCAACGAAGCGGGCGACTGCTGGTGGTCGTGGAAAGGCAGGAACCGCACCATGAACGCGGTCTCGCAGACCAGCGCGCCCGGCTACAAGGAAGGCCAGCCGACCCAGGTCGTGCCCAACCCGCTGAACAAGCCGCTGGGCGAAGTCGCCCCCGGCCTGAGCGCCGCCCAGCGCAAGCTCATCGAAGGCGAAGGCGACAAATGGCGCGCCGACGAGCGCTACCTGCCGGCCCTGTCCGAAGCCGGCGTGCCGCTGGAACAGCGCGCCTTCGGCAAAGGCCACTACCTGCGCCCGCCGATGATCCACTTCATCAACTGCACCAACGTCCTGCTGCAGGGCTACCACGTGCAGAACACGCCGTTCTGGCAGCACCATCCGGTCAACTGCCGCAACCTCGTGATCAGCAAGGTGCACGCCGAAAGCCGCGGACCGAACAGCGACGGCTTCGACCCGGAAGCGTGCGACCACGTGCTGGTGGAAGGCTGCGTCTTCGATTCCGGCGACGACTGCATCGCCATCAAGGCGGGCAAGAACCGCGACATCCAGTACGGCCCCACGCGCAATATCGTGATCCAGGGCTGCACCATGCACAGCGGCCACGGCGCCGTCACGCTCGGCTCCGAAATGGCCGGCGGCATCGAGCACGTCTACGCGCGCGACCTGGTGTTCGAGAACGCGCACTGGGCGACCGACCCGCTGAACATCGCCATCCGCCTCAAGACCAATATGAACCGCGGCGGCTTCCTGCGCCACTTCTACGTCAAGAACGTGAAGATCCCCAACGGCGTACAGCTCACCCCATCGCACTATGCCCTGCTGCCCGGCTCTCCGATCGACACCAAGGGGCTGGCCACCGCCGCCGGTGCGGTGGTTTCCTTCGACTGCGACTACGCGCCGACCGCCGACAGCGTGCGCATCCGCCCGCCGGAAGTGTCGGACGTGCATATCGAAAACGTCGTCGTCGGCAACGTGGACAAGGGCGGCGTCAAGGGCTCCTGCTACCAGGCCATTGCCATCCTTGGGCCGGTGGCGAGCGACTACAACGGCCCGCAGCCGGCCCCGCCCATCCTGCCGGTGCGCCGCATCACGGTGACCAATTGCGACTTCGGCAATCCCAGCAACGCCGCCCAGCCGATCTGGCTGCACAACGTGGCCGACCTGCGCCTGGAGAACGTGACGATCAGCGGCAAGCGCATGGATACGACACTCAAGTCCTGATGCGCCGTCAGGCGCGCCCCGATCGCCCAACTCTGTACAATGCCATGACAAGCAACCGACAAGATCTTTTGAAGGAAGACGCAACTTGGCTAGTACCAGGCAATCGAGGCGCCCCACAATTCGCCGCATGCTGTCAACATTGGTTCTGGCGTGCGCATTGCCTGCGGCCCTGGGCTTTGCGCTACTGATCCAGCATTTTTATGCGCGCGAGCGCGCGCAGATCGAACGCGACTCGCTATTCGTAGTGAAGTCGATGATGCAAGCCGTTGACCGCGACCTCGACCTGGGCATCGTCGCCGCGCGCGCGCTTGCCATGTCGGCCGAACTCGACCAGGGCGACCTGGCGGCTTTCCACCGCAAAGCCCTGGGCATCGTCAATGCCGGCTTCCCCGGTTCAAACTTCGTCCTCAGCACGCGCGACTCGGTCCAGTTGCTCAACACCCTGCAGCCCTACGGCGCGACCATTCCCGACCCCGGCGGCAAAGAGCGCATCCAGCACGTGTTCGAGACGGGCAAGGTGGTGGTTTCCGATGTCTTCATCGGCGGCGTCACCGGCAAGCCGCTGGTGGCCGTCCACGTTCCCGTCATTCGCGGCGACAAGGTGGTGTACTGCCTGTCGGTCGGCTACCAGCCGGACAACCTGGGCCGGGTCCTGCGCAACGAAACCCTGCCCGAGAACAATGTCATCGCCCTGCTCGACCGCCAGGGATTGATCATAGCCCGCACCCGCGACGCGCAGAAGTATGCCGGCAAGCCTGCTTCGCAAGGCCTGGTCGAGCGCCTGGCCGCGAAGGAGGAGGATGTGTTCGAATCCACGACCCTGGACGGCGTCCCCGTCTACACGGTGTTCACGCGCTCCCCCAAGACCGGCTGGGCCGTTGCCGTGGGCGTGCCCCGCGCCAATGTGCTGCAGGAGCTGCTGGCCTCCGTGACATGGCTCACCTGGATCGTCCTGGCGCTGCTGCTGTCCGGTTTCGGCGTGGCCTGGCTGATTGGCGAGCGGATCGAGAAGTCGATCCGCTCGCTCTCGGGCACCGCGCGCCAACTGGTGGGCGGCCAGTCGGGCACCGAAGAGCCAGTGGCCTTCCGCGAGGCGCAGCAGATGGCCCACACCCTGCACCAGGTCGGCGCCGAGCTGGCCAAGCACCGGCACCACCTGGAATCGCTGATCCACGAACGCACCGACCAGCTCGAGCGTGCCAACGTGCGCATCAGCACCGTCGTCGACAGCGTGGGCGAAGGCATCGTCACCATCAACGACGATGGGCTGATCGAGACCTTCAACCGGGCGGCCAGCCGGATCTTCGGCTACGCCCCGCAGGAAGTGATAGGCGCCAGCATCCAGAAGCTGATGCCGGCGCGCATGCGCAGCGCGCACGAGAACGGCTTGCGGCGCTACGTGGCCGGCGGCGCGGCGCACGTGATCGGCAAACCCGGCGTCGAACTGCCGGCCCTGCGCAAGGATGGGTCCGAATTCACGGTCGAACTGACTATCAACGCCATTCGCGACGATGGCAAGCACCGCTTCGTCGGCATCCTGCGCGACGTCACCGAACTGAAGATCTCGCAGGCCGCGCTGCGCGAAGCGGTCAAGGACGCCCAGGCGGCCAACGCGGCCAAGAGCTCCTTCCTCGCCAACATGAGCCATGAGCTGCGCACGCCCATGAACGCGGTGCTTGGGATGGCGCACCTGATGTCGACCACGCCGCTGTCGCTGGAACAACGGCGCTACCTGACCATGCTGCGCACCTCGGGCCAGTCCCTGTTGGCCTTGCTGAACGATATCCTGGACTTCTCCAAGATCGAAGCGGGCAAGATCCAGCTGTCGTCGACCAGCTTCGAGCTCGATTCGGTGCTGCACGCCGTGTCGACCATCATGAGCGTGAACGCGGGCGAAAAGCATCTTGAGCTGGCAATCGGCGTGGAACCGAACGTGCCGCGCGTGCTGATCGGCGATGCGCTGCGCCTGCAGCAGGTGCTGGTCAACCTGACCAGCAACGCCATCAAGTTCACCGCGCAGGGCGAAGTGAGCGTGAAGGTCGAGTGCGAAGCAAACGGCGAAAACCGGGTCCTGCTGCGCTTTATCGTGCGCGACACCGGCATTGGCATATCAAGGGAGCAGCAAAACAACCTGTTCGCGCCATTCGTGCAGGCCGACGAATCGGTCACGCGCAAATTCGGCGGCACCGGGCTTGGACTGGTGATCTGCCAGCGCCTGGTCGAGCTGCTGGGCGGGCGCATTGAACTGGACAGCCAGCCAGAGCGCGGCAGCACCTTCACCGTCACGCTGCCATTCGGCGTGGCGCCGCCGGACCAGAAGCCCGTTGCAGCGGGCCACTCCGCGCGCGCACTGCGCGTGCTGGTGGTGGACGATTACTTCACCAGCCGCGTCTACCTGTCGAAAACCCTGCAGGCCTGGGGTTGGAGCGTGGACGCCGTCTCCACCTGCGAGGAAGCGCAAAGGATGCTCGACCTGGGCGCCCAGCGCGCACTGCCGTACGACGTCGTACTCGCCGACTGGAGCATGCCGCCGCAGGACCAGGAACGCATCGAGGCCATGCGCCACGGCCGCCAGCCCGCGATTCCGGTCATCCTCATGGTCAGCGCCTATGAGCGCAGCAAGATGCTCGAGGCCGACGCCGACCGCAAGGGGCTGGTGACCAAACCCGTCACCGCATCGGCGCTGTTCGATACGGTGCATGAAGTGCTCGACGACGCCGATGCAGCCATCGTCAGACAGGAGGCGCCGCCGGAGCTGCGCCTGGCCGGGCGCCTGCTGCTGGTGGAGGACAACGTCATGAACCAGCTGGTCGCGGTCGGCGTCCTGGAACGTGCCGGCGCAACGATCGACGTCGCCAACAACGGCGAAGAGGCGGTCAACATGCTACGTGCGGCGCCGGACGCTTACCGCATGGTGCTGATGGATGTACAGATGCCGGTGATGGATGGCTACACCGCCACCCGCATCATCCGCCAGGAGCTGGGATTGAAGCTGCCCGTGATCGCCATGACCGCCGGCGTCATGGAGTCCGAACGCGCCGACTGCATGGCCGCCGGCATGGACGACTTCATCCCGAAACCGCTCGACATCGACGAAATGATGCAGACGCTGGCCCGGCACCTGGCCTAGACGCTGACGATGGCGCGAAAGCCGCGTGCAGCGTAGTAGGACTCCGCACCGTTGTGATAGACGAAGACGTGGCCGTAGCGGCGGTCGCAGAACAGGGCTCCGCCCTGGCGGCGGATGTCGGCCGGCGTCTGCACCCAGCTCGACGTCTTGCGGTCAAACTCGCCCAGTGTTTGCAAGTGCCGGTACTGCTCTTCCGTCAGCAACTGCACGCCCATTGCCGCCGCCATCGCGACGGCGCTGCCGGCCGGCTTGTTCTCCTTGCGCGCTTCGAGCGCGGCCTGGTCGAAACACAGGCTGCGCCGTCCGGCCGGGCTCTCAGGCGAACAGTCGCAAAAGACGATCGCGCCGCTCGTGGGGTCGACGCCGACGACGTCCGGCTCGCCGCCGGTGCGCTCCATCTCTTCCAGCACGGCCGCTTTCCCGCCGTTCGCATCCAGGCGCGCCAGGACCGCGTTCCATGCCAGGCCCTGGTGCCGCTGCATGTTCTTGTCAAAGCGCTGCTTGAGCAAATCGATCATGCGCCTGCCCTCCTTCTCGCTCAGTATTCGTGGAAACCGTCGAAGTGCGCTTTACCGAGGGGCACGCCCTGGCTGCGCAAGATGGCATAAGCCGTCGTCAAATGAAAGAAGAAATTCGGCATGGCATATTGATGCAGGAATTCCACCGCCGGCAATGCTACCAGGGCCTTGCCGGCCCCGTCGCGCACGATGCGCTCCTGCGCGCCCGCAAAATCCGCCGGGCGCAGGGCGCCGAGCAGGTCGGTCACGTACGCGATATTTGCGCGCAACCCATCGAAGGTGCGCGGGAAATCACCGAAAGGCGGCACCTCCTTGCCACACAGGGGGAAGCAGGCACGCAAAGCAAAGTTTGCGGTCACGTGAACTTGCGTTTCCAATGGCAGCATATCGGGCGCCAGGCGCGCACCGGCCAGTGCCGCCGGCCCGCGCGTCGTCTCCGCCGTTGCCAGGAAACCCGCCAGTTGCGCCAGGTAGCGCTGGCAAACCGGCACACTTGCTGCATACATTTTTTGCCCCTTCCCGAAAGCTGCCGATGTTAGCAGGAATTTAAAACATGCACTGGTCGCCCCCGCTGCCACTAAATTGCGCAGCAAGTTTTAATCCAGGCGGATCAAGCACTTAGCACGAAGACAGGTGCCTTGTTAACAGACTTTTCCACAGAAACCGTTAACAACTCCGGCCCCAGCGCGCGATTGGACAGCAACGCCGATCGCCAGTATGCTGCGTCTGATGATGATGGACAACGTACTAGCGCGCATCCGTGCCACCGAGCCGGCGCGCGATATTTCCCTGCTGCGGGAACTGGTTGCCGCACTACGTCCCGCCAGGGCCGGCGACCTGCAGCAAGCGACGGACCGGCTGCGCGCCCTCACCCACCTGCTTTCGAGCCAGCCCGCATGGGCCCATGGCCTGCGCGAGTATCTCGCCCAGGTCATTGGCCAGCGCAAGCTGGTGCACCTGCTGACCGACACCGGCATCCTGCAGAACCAGGGATTCTTCGGCGAGATATGGCGCCGCCTGAACCACAAATGGCTGCCGCCAAGCGTCAACGACGACTACCTGAAGGACGTCTTCGGCCAGGTGTTCGACGAACCGGACGACTACCGCTGGGTCAGCGGCGTCGAACCCTCGGTCTGGCACGACGTGCTGATGGCGCTCGATTTCCCGCACCAAGGCTGGCTGCGCGAACGCGTGCTCGGTGAAATGCTGGAAGCGGTGCAGGTACTGTCCTATCGCATCAGCGCCATCGGCCTGGAACCCGAACTGGTACGCGTGCATCCGGACATCGAACGCTTCGAATCGCCCTTCCTGCGCCAGAACTCCGAGGTGGTGCAGTTTGCGGAAGCCTGGCGCGCGCACCTGGTCGCGCCGCAAGCGAGCGCACCGGATGCGCGCCACATCGACGTGCTGCTGACCCAATGCGAGGAGATCGTCGGCCGCGCGCGCCGCACCGCTTCGGTGCAAGGCGTCTCGGTCAGCCTGACCCGCCTGCTGCTGCGGCTGACGCAAAACATCGGCCGCCTGCGCACCCTGCTCGACCTGATCGAAGCGCCCAACCTGCCCGACTCCATTGCCATGTTCCGCCAGCTGGTGGAGGCGGACAACCGCAAGTGGAGCTTGCGCGACCTGTCCCAGACCAATACCGAACTGCTGGCACTGCAAGTCACCGAGCACGCCGGGCGTTCGGGCGAACATTACGTGGCCAGCACGCGCGCCGAATGGATCACGATGCTGAAATCGGCCGCCGGCGCAGGCTTCATCGTCGGCTTCATGGCCATGCTGAAGGTGTTGATGGCGCGGCTCGTGCTCGCGCCGGTCGGCTATGCGCTGCTGTACAGCATGAACTACTCGTTCGGCTTCATGCTGATCCACGTGCTGCACTTCACGGTCGCCACCAAGCAGCCCGCGATGACGGCGGCCCGCATCGCCGCAGCCATCGACCATGGGCACAAGAAGCTCGACGAGCTGGCCGATCTGGTGGTCAAGGTGCTGCGCTCGCAATTCGTCGCCATTGTCGGCAACGTGGCACTGGCCATGCCGACCGCCTTCGTCATCGCCGTGGCATGGCAGGCCGCGCTGGGCCAGCCGCTGGCCGGCAAGGAAAAGTCGCTGCACCTGTTGCACGACATCGACCCGTTCCACAGCCTGGCGCTGCCGCACGCCGCCATTGCAGGCGTATGCCTGTTCCTGTCCGGGCTGATCTCCGGCTATTACGACAACAAGGCCGCCTACAACGACATCGCCGCCCGCCTGCAGCAGCTGCGCTGGCCGCGCCGGCTGCTGGGCGAAGCGCGCCAGGCGCGCGTGACCGCCTACATCGGCCAGAACCTCGGCGCGCTGGCGGGCAATTTCTTCTTTGGCATCATGCTGGGAACGATCGGCACGCTGGGCTTCGTGCTCGGCCTGCCGATCGACATCCGCCACGTCACGTTCTCCAGCGCGAACTTCGCCTTCGCCCTGGTGGGACTGGACTACCAGCTGAGCACGGAGCAGTGGGTGGTGTCGCTGCTGGGCATCGGCCTGATCGCCCTGACCAACCTGGCGGTCAGCTTCACGCTGGCCCTGATGGTCGCCCTGCGCTCGCGCCGCGTCAGCTTCGGCCAGGGGAACGCGCTGGCGGGCCTGGTCTGGCAGCGCTTCCGCCAGGCTCCGCGCAACTTCTTCCTGCCGCCGAAGGAATAAGGGGCGCCGCGGCGCGTCACTTCTGCAGGACCTTGTCGGTACGGCGCAGCCAGGCTTCGTGAATCACGGTCCAGCTTGCGCCGCCATCGGTCGACGCATCCCACACGTGGTGCACGCCGCCCGGAACCGGCTTCCACACGGTACGGTGGAATTCGCGCTCGCCCTTGTCGTTGACAAAGTAGCCCGTCATCAGCATGCGGTCGCCCTGCCAGCCGCCATCGATCGGCGCGAAGTTGCCGCGTGCGCTGGCCCAGACATGGCGCCACAGCCGATGCTTGCGGTCATACATACTGAGGCTGGTGCCCGCACCGTTTTCCGCCCCGTTGCCGCGCCACCATTCCTGCAGTACGCAGCCCTGCTCGATCCGTTCGATCAGCGTGTGGCCCAGCAGCTTGCCGTTGCGGTCGAACGCTTCCCAGTTGCCGACCCAGAAGTCGAACTGCTTGTACTCGGCCGCGCTGCACGGCGCCGCCGGCGTCGCATGGGCGGTGGCGCCAGTGAGCAACGCCAGGGAGATCAGGAGATGGCGAATCATTTTTGCATCCTTCAAGTGGTTTCGATGGAGCCATTCTCGCCACGCGCCGCCGCAGGCGACAGCCTGGGCGTGAACAACGTGCTTTCAAAATTGAACAACCCGGATAGAATGCTGCGATGAGCAAATTCCTCACCAGCCGCCTGGCATGGAACGACTACCAGGTCATCCTGGCGGTGGCCCGCCATGGCTCGCTGTCCAAAGCCGCCGAAGCCCTGGGTTCCAGCCACCCCACCCTGTTTCGCCGCGTGCGCGACATCGAATCGAGCCTGGGCGCCACCCTGTTCGAACGCAGCCGCCAAGGCTACCGCGCGACCGCCGCCGCCGCGGAGCTCCTGGCCCTCGCCGAAGAATTCGACCAGCGCCTGCGCGACATGGAACGCGATGCGGAAATGGGCGCCGCCGGCCGCCTGACCCTGACCACGACGGAAGTACTGATGCCGCGCATCGTGCCGCCGCTGCTGGCGCGCTGCCGGCGCGAACTGCCCGACCTCACGTTCAACCTGGTCACGGGCGAGAACCTGGCCAACGTGCGCCAGCGTGAAGCCGACATTGCCCTGCGCTCAGGCGGAGAACCGGAAGGCGACCTGATTGGCCGCGTCGTCTGCAATATCGAAGTGGCGATCTACGCGCCGGTGGCCTGGCCCAACGTCTCCGAAGAGAACCTCGACCGGCAAACCTGGATCACGGTCGATGAATCGCTCGGTCACCTGGCATCGTCGCAATGGCTGCAGGCGCAGGGACTGATGCGCCGCGCCGTGGTGCGCTGTTCCAGCACCCTGGCCGTCTGCGGGCTGCTGGAGGAAGGCCTGGGCGTCGGCATCCTGCCCTGCCACCTGGGCGACGCCAACCCGCGCCTGCGCCGCGTATCGCCCCTGCTGACGGAGTTCCGCTCGCAACTCTGGCTGCTCACCCCGCGCCAGTTGCGCGGAGTACCGAAAGTATCGGCGGCGCTGGAGTGCCTGAGCGCCGGCCTGCGCGACATGAAGGACCTGTTCGAGGGAAAGCGGGCCAGCCGCCAAGGCTAGGACTGCGAAGCGCTGCGCGCCTTGCGCTCTTTCCTGAACAGCCAGGGCGCGCGCGGACTGCGCTCGGCCCACAGCCCGACCCTGGACAGGCGCGCCATGGCCTCGACGGCTGGCAACGCGGCGTCGTGGTTGTATTGCGTGTAGACCCACGCCATGCCCATGCGCACCTGCGCCACGTTGGCATTGATGGCATCGCAGTGCACGACCGCCACGGTGCGGCCATACCGGTCATGCTTGGCCCCGTCGAGCGTCGCATCGCGGCCAAAGCACAGCTCCGACAAGGATTGCTTCGAGCGCGCGCCGAATGGCTGCTGCTTTTCCGGCGCATCGATGTTCGCCAGGCGCACCTTCACCGGGCGGCCCTTGCTCAGCACTGTCAGGGTATCGCCATCGGAGACGCCGATGACGGGAACGGCGTGCGCCTGTGCGCACGCCAGCGCGAAGACCAGCGCAAGTTTCTTCATTGTTTCGGGAATGGTAAAACGGGACCCGAAATATACTACAAAGCGGACGTTTTCCCCGGTCTTATTCGACCCAGCTGAACCCGTCGCGCGCCAGCAGCGCGAACGACTCCGGCGGCCCCCAGGTGCCGGCCGCATAAGCGTTCGGCTTCTCGCCAAGCTCGCGCCAGCCATCGATGATCGGATCGGCCCATTCCCAGGCCGCTTCCAGCTCGTCGCGGCGCATGAAGTGGGTCAGGCGGCCACGCACCACGTCGATCAGCAGGCGCTCATAGGCCTCGGCGCGGCGCTGCGAGAAGGCCGACTGCAGGTCCAGGTTCAGCGCCACCTGCTGCATCTGCATGCCGCTGCCCGGCTGCTTAGCCATCAGCTGCAGCTTGATCGCCTCCTCCGGCTGCAGCTCGATCACCAGGCGGTTGGCGACCCCGCCCGGCGTTTCAGGGAACAACGGGAATGGCGGGTTCGCAAACTCGATCACGATCTTGGACGAACGGCGCTGCATGCGCTTGCCGGTGCGCAGGTAGAACGGCACCTTGGACCAGCGCCAGGTATCGACGTAGGTGCGCAGGGCAACGAAGGTCTCGGTGCTGCTGTCGGCAGGCACGTTGCTCTCCTCCAGATAGCCCTTCACCTCCTGGTTACCGCTCACGCCGCGCACGTACTGGCCGCGCACCGTATCGCGCGCAATATTGGCCAGGCTGAAGCGGCGCAGCGAACGCAGCACCTTCAGCTTCTCGTCGCGCACCGCATCCGGCGCCAGCGATGCCGGCGGCTCCATGGCCACGATGCACAGCAGCTGCAGCAGGTGGTTCTGCACCATATCGCGCATGGCGCCGGTGCTGTCGTAGAAGCCGGCGCGGCTGCCCACGCCCACCTCCTCCGCCACCGTGATCTGCACGCTGGTGATGTTCGGCGCGCGCCACAGCGGCTCCAGGATGGAGTTACCGAAGCGCAGGACCATCAGGTTCTGCACGGTCTCCTTGCCCAGGTAATGGTCGATGCGGTAGATCTGCGATTCCTCGAAGTACTTGCCGACCGCCTCGTTGATTTCGATGGCAGAGGCCAGGTCGCGCCCCAGCGGCTTTTCCAGCACAACGCGCGCGTTGCGGTCCACCAGGCCCGCTTGCGCCAGCTTGTCGCAGATGGTGGTAAACAGCGACGGCGCGGTCGCCAGGTAGAAGGCCCGCTCCGCGCCTGGGCGCGACAGGCGCGCCAACGCATCCAGGCCCTCCTGCTGCACATCGATGCGCACATACTCCAGCAACTGCAGGAAACCGCGCCACGCCTCATCGGTAAAGGCCCCGCCGGTGATGAACGAACGCGAATGCTCCTCGACGAAGGCCAGATAAGCGTTGCGGTCGAAATCCTGGCGTCCGGTGGAGATGATGCGCGTTGCCGGCGGCAGGTTGCCATGCAGGTGAGCCATGTAGAGCGCAGGCAGCAGTTTGCGCATGGCGAGATCGCCCATCCCACCGAAGATGATCATGTCGAGGGGCAGGCTGGTGTCGGGAGTTTGGGCGGTGGAGGTCATGTCGTTCAGGCGAAAAGAGGATGCGGAGGCTGGTCGTAATCCCTCATCATACTCAAAGTTTCCCCACTGCGCTGACTATGGCATGAAATGCAAAAAGCCCCGATTTTCATCGGGGCTTTTCACGTGTTCTGGCGGAGAGGGTGGGATTCGAACCCACGGTAGGGGGACACCCTACGCCTGATTTCGAGTCAGGTACATTCGACCACTCTGCCACCTCTCCAGGCCGCCAGGCCGGAGCCGTTCAGGGTGTGCAGCAGCTCCGGCTTGCCTTGGGCGTTACGGAAGCGGGCCTGCATGCGGCGCGCCTGGAACGCTTCGCAGTTCGACAGCGAGGAAATCTCGCGGTAAGTGTTCTGCGCCGGCAGCCATACTTCCAGGTCGTAGGTCTTGGCCGCGCCAAAGCCCATGTCGCCGGTGCACAGCTGCATCACGCGGTACGGCAGGCCGAGCGACTGCAGGATGTACTCTGCATGGCCGACCATTTCTTCCAGCGCTTCGTACGACTTCTCGGGATGCACGACCTGGACCAGCTCGACCTTGTCGAACTGGTGCTGGCGGATCATGCCCTTGGTGTCGCGGCCGGCGGAGCCGGCTTCGGAACGGAAGCATGGGGTGTGGGCGGTGACCTTGATCGGCAGCGTTTCCACCGCGACGATTTCATCGCGCACCATATTGGTCAGCGACACTTCCGATGTCGGGATCAGGTAGAAGTTCTGGCCGTCGCCTTCCGCGCCGCCCTTCTTCACCGAGAACAGGTCGGCTTCGAACTTCGGCAACTGGCCGGTGCCCATCAGGGACTCGGCGTTCACCATGTACGGCGTATAGCACTCGGTGTAGCCGTGCTTGTCGGTGTGGGTGTCCAGCATGAACTGCGCCAGCGCGCGGTGCAGGCGTGCGATGCCGCCCTTCATGACGCTGAAGCGCGAACCGGTAAGTTTGGTGGCGGTTTCGAAATCCAGGCCCAGCGCGACGCCGACGTCGGCATGGTCTTTGACTTCGAAGTCGAAGCTGCGTGGGGTGCCGATGGTGCGCACTTCCACATTGCCCGTTTCGTCGGTGCCGACCGGCACGGAGTCGTGCGGCAGGTTCGGCACGGCTTGCAGGAATTCGCTCATACGCTCCTGCACGACAGCCAGTGCGGCTTCGTTATTTTTCAGCTCGTCGCCGAGACCGGCCACTTCGGCCATCACGGCGGAGGTATCTTCCCCTTTGCCCTTCAACATACCGATCTGCTTGGACAGCGAGTTGCGCTTGCTTTGCAGTTCTTCGGTACGCATCTGGATGGCCTTACGCTCGCCTTCCAGGGCATTGAAGCCAGCTACGTCCAGCTGGAACTTGCGGGTCGCCAGTTTGGCGGCGACATTGTCAATGTCTTTACGGAGAAGTTGGATGTCAATCATGTTTTGCTGCCGCTACGATTAATTATCGAAAGGGGCAATTGTACCAAGTTGACAGCTCAACGACCGAGTTTTAAGCCCTCCGGCGTTGGCTGTCAGATCAGGGCTGCTTTTTCCGCTGCGCTCAGGCGCTTGGCGCTGACCACCACGGTTGGCATGTTGGCGTCCGCTTGCGCCACGATCGGGTCGGCTGCCACGTGCAGGACCGGTGGGGTGGCGGTGGCGTAGCTGGTGGCGGTGGCCAGGGCGGCGGCGACGACAAAGATCGCTTCAAAGTTTTTCAGGACGTTCATGATGTGCTCCTTCAGGTCAGTGTTAAGTTACTTCCGTGCTTCCATGGTTACACTGTACCTAAAGCCTCCCTGCCCTGCCTTGGACTTGCGACGAAACGCAAAAAATGCGGAATGAACGGTGGTTTATGCCCCCTGCAGCCAGCCTTTCACGGCACTGTTGAAGGCTTCCGGCTGCTCGCGCATGACCCAGTGGCCGCTGCGGAAAGCGATCACCCGGCTGTCCGGCTTGGACTGCACGGCAGCCTCGAAAGTGCGGGTATGGAAGGAGAACGGCTTGCGCTTGCCGTAGATGTAGAGCATGGGCCAGCGCAGCTTGAACGGCAGCGCGCCCGCCGTGGGGTGGCTGGCGCGCAGCCAGGTGATCACGTGCGGCAGCTGCAGCCGGGCGCAGGCTGCACGCGCTTCGCGGCTGCTGCTGGTGGCGGCGGACAGGCGGCG
Source organism: Pseudoduganella sp. (assembly GCA_021323265.1). Taxonomy (GTDB): domain Bacteria; phylum Pseudomonadota; class Gammaproteobacteria; order Burkholderiales; family Burkholderiaceae_D; genus Rugamonas. The sequence goes on from JAJTCO010000009.1 coordinate 75,634, forward strand.
CTGGGCGAACGCCAGGCGCAGCCGGGTCGTCCAGTCCAGCGAGGCGCGGTACGTGAGCTGGCTGGAGCCGCCAATGCCCACGCCAATCACCCGGCTCACCAGTTCCGGGTAGCGCAGTGCAAATTGATAGCCGAAGACGCAGCCCCAGTCGCTCAGCATCAGGATCACCGGGCGCCCGTCCGACACGGCCATGACGGTGTCGGCATACAGCTTGGTGACTTCGTCCAGCGTATGGCTGCCCTTGCCGCGCTGGCTGGGAAAGCTGAACCGTACGCAGCGGTAGGTGGGCGCAAAGGCCGCCACCTGGGCATCCCACAGGCTGCGGTCGTAGGGCCAGCCATGGATCATCATGATCACTTCTTCACCCGTGCCGTCGACGTGCACGGTCACACCATCAACTGTCAGACACTGTGCCATCCCGCTCTCCGTTAAATTATTAACAACATCGTAGCGGGAGGCATTTCAAATGTAAACAAAAGCAATAACTTGCAGACAATTAGTTACCAATGGTAATAAGTTTTCGGCAAATGCGCCGCTTACCCCTTGCGCGCGTCTTCGTCCAGCTTGCGCAGGTAGGCCAGCTTGTCGGCAATCTTGCTTTCCAGGCCACGGGGGACGGGCTGGTACCAGCCCGGCTCGGCCATGCCGTCGGGCAGGTAAGTCTCGCCGGCGGCGTAGGCGTCCGGTTCGTCGTGGGCGTAGCGGTAGTCGTGGCCGTAGCCCAGTTCCTTCATCAGCTTGGTCGGGGCGTTGCGCAGGTGGACCGGTACTTCGCGCGACTTGTCGCGCCGGACGAAGGCCATGGCGGCGTTGTAGGCGTTGTAGCCGGCGTTGCTCTTGGCGGCCACGGCCAGGTAGATCACCGCCTGGGCCAGCGCCAGCTCGCCTTCCGGCGAGCCAAGCCGTTCGTAAGTGGCGGCGGCGTCGTTGGCCATGGTCAGGGCGCGCGGGTCGGCCAGGCCGATGTCTTCCCAGGCCATGCGCACGATGCGGCGCGACAGGTAGCGCGGGTCGGCCCCGCCGTCGATCATGCGGCAGAACCAGTACAGGGCGCCGTCCGGATTGGAGCCGCGCACGGATTTGTGCAGGGCGGAGATCTGGTCGTAGAAGTTGTCGCCGCCCTTGTCGAAGCGGCGTGCGTTCAGCGTCAGCGCATTCTGCACGAACTCGCCCGTCACCTGCCTGGTGCGGGCCGTGGCGGCGGCGGTCTTGGTCTGCTCCAGCAGGTTCAGGAAACGGCGCGCGTCGCCGTCGGCGTAGCCGATCAGGGTGTCGATCGCCAGTTCGTCGAACTCCAGATCGGGCATGGCGCGTTCGCGGGCGCGCGCCAGGAGCTGGCGCATTTCGTCTTCCGTCAGGGCTTTCAGCACATAGACCTGGGCGCGCGAGAGCAAGGCAGAGTTGACTTCGAACGAGGGATTTTCAGTGGTGGCGCCGATCAGCGTGACCAGGCCCGATTCCACGTACGGCAGCAGCGCGTCCTGCTGCGCCTTGTTGAAGCGGTGGATCTCGTCGATGAAAAGGATGGTCTGCTTGCCGTTGGCGACGAACTGCTCCGCCTGTTCGATGGCGGCGCGGATGTCCTTCACCCCGCCCAGCACGGCGGAAATGGCGATGAATTCGCAGTCGAAGGCGCGCGCGGACAGCCGCGCCAGCGTGGTCTTGCCCACGCCAGGCGGCCCCCACAGGATCATCGAGTGCGGCTTGCCGGACTTGAACAGCAGGTTCAGCGGCTTGCCTTCGCCCAGCAGGTGGCTCTGGCCGATCACGTCCGCAACGGTGTGCGGGCGCAACGCTTCGGCCAGTGGCGGGGTGGGCTCGGGAGCGAACAGGTCTTGCGTCATCATGATTCCTTAATTGTTGATGACGTCCGCACCCTTTGGCATGACAAATTTAAAGGACGATGCATTCAGCGCTGGATTTTTTTCAAACTTCCTGAACGACAGGTAGGAAGTCTGGCCGAAGCTGTCCTTCAGTTCCATCGCTTCCGGCACGCCGTTCTTCAGGCCGATCAGGATCTGCTCGAAGCTGGAATCCTTGGCCCTGGGCGTGGCCTTCAGCCATTCCAGGCCGTCGCGCGTGCCAGCCTCCGCGAGGGCGAAGTTCTTTTCCAGGTCGTTGGAGCCGAACAGGATGGCGGCAGGCGAAGAGCCCAGCGCGTCGCCCAGCTTGCGCACGGTGACCTGGTTCAGGTCCTTGTCGTAGATGTACAGCTGGTCGCCGTCGGCCTGCAGCACCTGTTCGTAGGGCTTGGCGTAGGTCCAGATGAACTTGCCGGGACGGGCGAAGGTGAAGCTGCCGGACGACTGCTTGTCCTTGCTGCCCTGCGCCACCACTTTCTGCGTGAATTCGCCCTTGGCGGCCTTGGTGCTGCCGACGAAGGCCTTGAACTGGTCCAGCGCCGCGGCGCCGGCGGAGCCTGCAAACAGCAGGCCGGCGGCCAGGGCCGCCATGATGTGGGTGTGCTTCATATGATTCCTTATTCCGCCGACGCGGTAGGCGCGATGATTTCGCGGTTGCCGTTCGACTGCATGGCCGATACCACGCCGCTGTTTTCCATCTGTTCGAGCAGGCGTGCGGCCCGGTTGTAGCCAATGCGCAGGTGACGCTGCACCAGCGAGATCGAAGCCTTGCGGTGTTTCAGCACCACTTGCACGGCCTGGTCGTACATCGGGTCCGCTTCGCCGTCGCCGCCACCAGCGCCAGCCATGGCGCCATCGCCGCCGCCCTCTTCCAGCGTGCCGCCTTCCAGGATGCCTTCGATGTAGTTCGGCTCGCCCTGGGCCTTCAAATGCTTGACCACGCGGTGCACTTCGTCGTCCGACACGAAGGCGCCGTGCACGCGCACCGGCAGGCCCGTGCCGGGCGGCATGTACAGCATGTCGCCCATGCCGAGCAGCGCCTCCGCGCCCATCTGGTCAAGGATGGTGCGCGAGTCGATCTTGGACGAGACCTGGAACGCGATACGCGTCGGGATGTTCGCCTTGATCAGGCCCGTGATCACATCCACAGATGGGCGCTGCGTCGCCAGAATCAAGTGCAGGCCCGCCGCCCGCGCCTTTTGCGCGATACGGGCGATCAGTTCTTCCACCTTCTTGCCGACCACCATCATCAGGTCGGCCAGCTCGTCGATGATGATGACGATGGTTGGCAGCTTTTCCAGCGGCTCCGGCGCGTCCGGCGTGATCGAGAACGGATTGGGGATCTTTTCCTCGCGCTTGGCCGCTTCGGCGATCTTGGCGTTGTAGCCGGCCAGGTTACGCACGCCCAGCTTGGACATGAGCTTGTAGCGGCGCTCCATCTCGTTGACGGCCCAGTTCAGGGCGTGGCCGGCCTGGCGCATGTCGGTCACCACCGGCGCCAGCAGGTGCGGGATGCCTTCGTACACCGACATTTCCAGCATCTTCGGGTCGATCAGGATCATGCGTACATCGTGCGGGTCGGCCTTGTACAGCAGCGACAGGATGGTGGCGTTGATGCCCACCGACTTGCCCGAACCGGTGGTACCGGCCACCAGCAGGTGCGGCATCTTGGCCAGGTCGGCCACCACCGGCTTGCCGGCGATATCCTTGCCCAGCGCCACGGTCAGCGGCGAGTGGTTGTCGTTGTAGACCTTGGAGCCCAGGATCTCGGTCAGGCGCACGATCTGGCGCTTCGGATTGGGCAGCTCCAGCGCCATGTAATTCTTGCCGGGGATCGTTTCGACCACGCGGATCGAGGTCAGCGACAGCGAGCGCGCCAGGTCGCGCGCCAGGTTGACGATCTGGCTGCCCTTGACGCCCGTGGCGGGTTCGATCTCGTAGCGGGTCACCACCGGCCCCGGATAGGCGGCCACCACCTTGGCTTCCACGCCAAAGTCGGACAGCTTCTTCTCGATCAGGCGGCTGGTGAATTCCAGCGTCTCCACGGCCACGGTTTCCTGCTGCGGCGGCGCATCGTCCAGCAGCGACAGCGGCGGCAGGTCGGTATTTTCGATTTCCTGGAACAGGGCGCCCTGCTTTTCCTTGATGGCGCGCTCGGACTGCACCACCTGGGTGACCTGCGGTTCGATCTTGACGATCGGCGCCGGCGGCGCGTCGGGCAGCTTGTCGAGCGGTTTGGGATGCTTCTCTTCGTGCTTGACGCGCTCCTTGACCACCTTCTCCTCGCGCTGCACCATGGCCACGTCGCCCTGGCGGCGGTCTTCGCGCATTTCCATGCGCGCGCGGAACCAGTCGATGGCCAGCTCGATCGCTTCGCCGATCTTCTCCGCCACCGACATCCACGAGACGTGGAAGAACAGGCTGAAACCAATGCCGAACAGGAGCAGCAACACCAAGGTGGCGCCGGTGAAGCCCAGGCCCACATGCGCGCCGTGGCCGATCAGCTCACCGAGCACGCCGCCCGGCGCGCGCGGCAGCTGGGCTTTCATGGTGTACATGCGCAGGAATTCCAGACCCATGGAGCCGACCAGCATCAGCGCGAAACCGAACACGCGGATGATGCCTTCCTGGTGGTGTTCCGGGTCTTCGTCCTTCTCCAGCACGAATTTGCGCGTCAGGCGGCGATAGCCCTGCCACACCACGCGCAGCATGTAGACGCACCACCACCAGGCCGAAAAGCCGAAGATGAACAGCATCAGGTCGGACAGCCAGGCGCCGCCGCGGCCGCCCAGGTTGTACACCTGCGGCACCACATTGTTGTGCGACCAGCCCGGGTCGAGCCGGTTGTAACTGGCCAGGATCAGGATGAAGTACAGGCAAACGACAAACAGCGCGAAAAAGCGCGCTTCCGACAGCAGGCGCACCAGCCGATTCGGTAAAGGCTGGCGTTCGGTGACATTGCGAGTGTAACCAGAAGTTGTCTCTTGACTCTTCTTACTCATTGCTGGGAGGCAAAAATTCCATATTGCGCTTATTCTAAGCTATTCGTGGGCCCATAGGGGGCGCAGCAGGACGCGAACCTTTTCACGGCCGGCGGGTATTAACAGATTCACGACAGCGGGCGCCAGGCCTTGCCGGGTGCCGCCCCGGCCGGTCCACGACGATACGGTGTTCGCTTATAATCTCGGTTTGTCCGGGGCGGCGGCCTTGTACCATCCTTGCGCCACCCCAATATACGAGACACTCTAACCAATAAAGAATCCTCCATGACTACTACCAAACACGCCAAAGTCCTGATTCTTGGCTCCGGTCCTGCAGGCTACAGCGCAGCGATCTACGCCGCGCGCGCCAACCTGAACCCGATGCTGGTGACCGGCGTCGAACAAGGCGGCCAGCTGATGACCACCACCGACGTGGAAAACTGGCCGGCTGACCCGATGGGCGTCCAGGGTCCGGAACTGATGCAGCGCTTCCTGCAGCACGCCGAGCGCTTCAAGACCGAGATCGTGTTTGACCACATCCACACCACGCACCTGAACGAAAAGCCGATCCGCCTGATCGGCGACAGCAACGTCTACACCTGCGATACGCTGATCATCTCCACCGGCGCCTCGGCCCAGTACCTGGGCCTGCCGTCCGAGCAGGAATTCATGGGCCGCGGCGTCTCCGCCTGCGCCACCTGCGACGGCTTCTTCTACCGTGGCCAGGAAGTGGCCGTGGTCGGCGGCGGCAACACCGCCGTGGAAGAAGCGCTGTACCTGTCGAACATCGCCACCAAGGTCACCCTGGTGCACCGCCGCGAGAAGTTCCGCGCCGAACCGATCCTGGTGGACCGCCTGATGGCCAAGGTCGCCGAAGGCAAGATCGTGCTCAAGCTGAACGCCAACCTGCACGAAGTCAAGGGCGACCAGTCCGGCGTGAACGGCATCGAGATCAAGCATAACGACGGCACCCTTGAGCAGATCGCCGTGCATGGCCTGTTCATCGCCATTGGCCACAAGCCCAACACCGGCATCTTCGAAGGCCAGCTGGAAATGAAGGACGGCTACATCAAGACCCGCACCGGCACCGAAGGCATGGCCACCGCCACTTCCGTTCCGGGCGTGTTCGCGGCCGGCGACGTGCAGGACCACGTGTACCGCCAGGCCATCACCAGCGCCGGCACCGGCTGCATGGCGGCACTGGATGCGCAACGCTACCTGGAAGCGCAAGAGTGAAAAGCTTCGCCGACCTGAAAGGCCTGGGCAAACAGCTCAAGGAACAACAAGAGCAGCGTGAAGCTCAAGCGAAGGAGCGCGCCCAGCAGGCCAAGGCCGCTGCCGCCGCTGCCAATGTGTTCCAGTCCTCGATGGCCGGCGTGCAGAAAATGAAGCCGACCGACCGCTACGTGCCGCCGCCCGCCAAGGGCCCGGTCGTGGCGGGCCGCCCTGCCCCGGGCGGCAAGCGCGGGCCGCTCACCGCCGAAGAGCAGGCGGCCGACGATGCGGCCGTGCTGCAGGAATCGATGCTGTCGGACCTGTTCGACGTCGAGCACTACATGGAAGAAGACCCGGCGCTGAACTACAGCGCCCCCGGCATCGGCCCGGACGTGATGAAGAAGATGCGCAAGGGCCACTGGCCGGTGCAGGATGAACTGGACCTGCACGGCAAGCGCCGCGACGAAGCGCGCCAGGCGGTGGACGACTTCCTGCTCAAGGCGGTGCGCCGCAACTACCGCTGCGTCTGCGTGATCTACGGCCGCGGCTTCGGTTCGCGCGGCGGCGAACCGGTGCTGAAATCCATGGTCCACTCCTGGCTGGTGCAGACCGACGGCGTGATCGCCTTCTGCCAGGCCCGCGCCGAAGAAGGCGGCGAAGGCGCCATCATGGTGCTACTGCGCGCCGCCCTGGCTGCGCAGCGCTGAGTCCTGTGCGGCGGGCGGCGAGGCAGTCAGGCCGCCCAGCTTGACCACCCTGTCATAGCCGGGCGCGCCGCCGGCATCGTCCAGCGCGCCGACGTCATCCACCCCGCACTGCAGCTTCCCATCCTTCACGCCCATACATATCCAGGCGGCGCCCGCACCGTGCGCAAATGCGATCGCATGCGTGGGCATCTGGCGCGAGAGCAGGTAGCCCAGGGGTTTGTAGTCCGCGCCCACCATGCCGCCCATTCTTTTCGTCGCGTGCAGGTTGCCGCTCAGGCTGAGCACGACCGCATCGGGCTGGGCGCCGGCCAGCGCGGCGATGTTCTTCGCCATGATGCGGTCGCGCGCGTTGGGGTTCCACTTTTCGCCCGGCTTCATGGCGAACTGGCTGCTGTTCATGTCCGTCGCGGCCAGGCCGATTGGCGCCCCAGCCTGGCGCAGCAGGCGCACCTGCTCCAGCATGGCCATCATGGCGACGCTGCCGCGTCCATCATTGAGCTTGCCGAAACTGCCGGCGTACAGCGGCTGGCGCGCCGCGGCGCCGCCATCCGACGCCAGGTAGCGTTCCAGCGCCGGCTGCACATCGGCCGGCACCTCCAGCGCCAGCACCACCTGGCGCCCCTGCTGCAGCAGGCTGCAGGCCAGGCCGCTCACAAAGGCCGGCATTTCGTTCGTGCCGTGCAGCTCGCCCACCAGGATCACGCGTTCGCGGATGGTGGCGGCATCGAGCAGCGACTGGGGTTGGCATGGAAGCGGCGCGGCCTGGGCGCCTGCGGTGGCCGCCAGGGCGGCAGCAAACAGGAATGTGGTTTTCATGTTGCACATATTGCAACTACATCGACTGCCCTGTCAAGCGCCGCACGGCTTGCAGTTTTTGCTAGCGCAATGCTAACCTTTGGCCTGTCTTTCGCCACATAACAAGAAAATGAAAATCGTCCCCGCCGTCTCCCTCATCACCATCATCGAGGTCGTGGCAATTCTGGTTGGGGCATTCTCCGGCTTCATCGAAGCGCGCCGCAAGCGGATGGACATCGTGGGCGTGTTCATTGTCGCCTTCATCACCGCCTTCGGCGGCGGCACGGTGCGCGACATCCTGCTCGACAAGCGGCCGTTGTTCTGGGTGGCGCACCAGGAATACACCATCCTGCTGTTCGTGGTGGCCCTGGTGGCGGCGCCCTTCGTCAAGCAAATCCGCCACATCGTTTCCGAGCGCCTGATCGTGATCGCCGACGCCGTGGGCCTGGGCCTGTTCGCCGTGGCCAGCGTGTCGGCGGCACTGGCGGCGGACATGCCGATCTTCGTGGCCGTGATGATGGGCGTGATCACCGGTATTTTCGGCGGCGTGCTGCGCGACATCATCTGCAACGAAGTGCCGATGGTGTTCCGCGACGGCAAGCCGTATGCGATCTGCGCCTTCTTCGGCTGCTGGTTCTATATCGCGCTGCAGTACACCCAGGTGTCGGACGACGTGGCCCTGTGGTCCAGCGCCGCGCTCATCACCATCATGCGCTTGCTGGCCTGGCGCTTCGACCTGCGCCTGAGAGGGCCTTGAACTGGGACGGCCCGCAGCGACGGGCCTTCTTGCGCCACTTGAGGCCAATTCGGATAGTCGTCCGGCTTGGAGTCGGAAGCCGTCATTCGAGACGGCTTCGAAGATTGGCAAGGTTGATCTATTTGCGCTCACCCCTGAGGGTATAGATTGGCTTCTCGGTTTCCCCCTTCTCCACCATGGTGAGCAGGCGTTGCAGCTCGGTGCGCCCTTTGTCTTCCTTGGCGGATGCGACCAGGTTACGCAGGATGGTGGCGTGCGCCGTTTGCAGCGCCTGTGCCGCAGGCACCGCGATTTCCGGTTTCACGCCGACATGCTCCCAGTTGGTTTTGGTGACGAAATTAGTCGTGCGCGAGGTCGGGATCGCAACAGCAATGTCATGTCCCACGCTGTACCAGCCCACGGGATTGGAGCCGCCGCCGGTGGTCTCTCCGACCAGCGTCCCGCGCTTATGCGCCTGGATACCGTAGGAGAAATCCTCCCCGCCGGAAAACGTGCGTGCCGAGGTCAACACGTACACCGGCTTGTCGTAACGCTGCGCGACCGTCGGCACAGTCCAGTACTGCTGCGTCGTATTCTCCGGGCGATTGTACATGTCGATCAGGTGCCGATGATCGCCGACCGGGAAAAAGTGGCTAATCAGGTAAGCCACGCTCGCCGGGCTGCCGCCACCGTTGCGGCGCAGATCGATGATCAGCGCATCCGTTCCCGCCATGAGCGTCATTGCCGCGTTGTATGCTGGGGCGACGAATTCCGGGCTGCCGAAATTGCGCAGCTCGATGTAGCCAACGTTGCCGGGAAGGCGCTCGATCTTCTCGATGCCAAACCCGCGCCGCGCGGTCTGCTCGCGCCATTCGTCGATCTGGGCACGAGTGAGCGGATCGGCAGCACCGCTGGAGTCACGGAAACCTTCGTACACCCTGGCGCCGAAGTGCTTGTCACCACTGAGTTCGCGCAAGTCCTTGGCCAGCGCCTCACTCAACGCTTTCGCGCTGGCGGCCGACGCATAGCCTCCCTTGGCATTCTTGCCTGCAATCGCACGGCCAACCCGTTCGGCTACGGCAGGGTCGATGTAATTTGCGTTCATTTTCGCGACCAGCGTCTGCACGATTGCAGTACGATCGGACGCATTCAGCAGGGCGTCCTCCGATGCGAGGGCGGGCAACGACATCAGCATGCTCAACACGGCACCTGCGACAAGCTTCTTTCTAATTAACATACGTTCTCCAAGTTGGACTGCGAATCGGGTCTTGTTTGGCGCTCTTGCAGCGCTGCCGCCAGGGCGGGCATATAGGTGCGGCTGGCGCGCAGGACGCTGCCGTCGCGCATGCGCAGCAACGCATCGCGGTTGGTGAGCGAGCGCAGCTCGGCGATCATGTCCAGCCGCACGATAGTCGAGCGGTGTACGCGGTGGAACTGGCGCGGATCGAGCTGCCTGGCCAGGCTGTGCAGGCGTTCGCGCACCAGCCAGGTCGTCCCATTCGCATGCAGGGAAGCATAGTCGCCATCGGCCTCGATGCGCTCAACCTGCGCAACCGGCACCAGCACCGTGCGCGCTCCGACACGCACGGCGAAGCTTTGCAGCACCGGCTCTGCGGCCGGCGCTGCGGCACGACCCTGGCTGCGGTAGGGAAAAGCCTGCTGTGCGCGGTCAAGCGCTTCGTCGAAGCGTTCGTCATCGACCGGCTTAAGCAGGTAATCGAGGGCGGCCAGTTCGAAGGCTTTCAGGGCAAAGCTGTCGTAGGCAGTGAGCAGGATCGCCATCGGCCGCTGCGCCGGCGGCAGCGCGGCCAGCACCTCGAGGCCGGACTTGCCTGGCATCTCGACGTCGACGAACACCAGGTCGGGCTGCAGCGCCGTAACACCTTCGACAGCGCTGGCGCCGTCGCCGAATTCGCCCACCAGCTCGAAGCCGCCGCGGCACGCCAGCCTGACTTTGACTGCCAGCCTGGCCAGCGGCTCGTCGTCAATGATCACGACGCGGATGTTCATGCTTCCACCTCCATAGCGCGCAATGGCATGGCGATGCGAACCTGGAAGCGGCCTTCCATACTCCAGCCGGCATCCACCTGCTGCTCCGCCCCATACAGGTGGCGCAAGCGCTCCCTGACGTTGGCCAGGCCGATGCCGCTGCCCGAGTGCGGCCGCTTGTGGCCGTCGTTCTGCACGTCAATCAGCAGGCGCTCGCCCTCACGCTCGACCAGAATGTCGAGCCGCCCGGGCGTGGACAGAGGTGCGATGCCGTGACGGATCGCGTTCTCCACCAGCGGTTGCAGGACCAGGTACGGTACGACGCTGTCCAGCAGGTCCGGGCCGACCTTCATCGTCAGGCGCAGGCGTTGGCCGAGCCGCGCCTTTTCGATGGTGAGGTAGGCGTCGAGCAGGGCCAGTTCATCGGCCAGCGCATGCTCGTGACGACCATCGTGCGCCAGGGTGGCACGCAGAAAATCGGAGAGCGACGCCAGCATGCGGTTGGCCTCCCGGTTGGACTGGGCCGACACCAGCGCAGACACCGCGTTCAGGGAGTTGAACAGGAAGTGTGGGTTGACCTGCAGGCGCAACGCGCGCAACTCGGCATCGCGTGCGGCGCCTTGCGCCTGGGCCAGATGCAATCGCAACTGTTGCAGCGACAGGTAATAGGCCCCGACCGCGTGCACAGCACAAAAGGCGATCAGCGCCAGCCAGCAGCTATCCAGTCCCCGTGCCAGCCTGCCCCATTGATAGCCCGTTTCCATGCCGAGCGCGATCCCGAACCGCTGCCCCAGCAGAGCGTTCGTAATGGCCATGGCATAGGTGGTCACCAGCAGTATCAATCCCATGCGCAGCCAGGACCAATCGCGACGCCACATGGCCCGCTGAAGCAGCGTCAGCGGAATAAGCCATAACAGGCAGGCTACCAGGAACAGCGTACGAAAGGCTACGATATAGTGATCGCTGACGGCGGGCAGGCCCAGGATGACCATGCAGGCTGACACCGGCAGAGCGGCCAGGACGGGAACGAGCAAAGGGGTTTCGACTTTCACGCGGGGTTTCCAGAAATGCAATTCTGCGATTCTAGCGTTTCGATCACCCAACGAATAGAAAGTAATACACGCATGGACCGTCCAGGGGTACGAAAGCCTTCACCTTAGACGATGGCCTGGCGGCGGTCGAGTCAATTACGGTGACCCGTGCATATCTTGCTGCCCAATCGGTCGGAGATTGAGCGGTTAAGCACCACTTGGCTTGGCGAGACTTCTTTGCATCGTCTCCAAGCTGTCCCTGCACATTTTCAATTTGAAGTCTGATGGTTTCGCCTGGAACTTTTCCTTGAAGTCCGCCAGCATATTGGCCGTGAACTGATCGAAATCGCGATCTTTCGGCGAGCCAGCTATCGCGAAATCACGACCGCGCTTGATTTGTTCACTATTCGCCTCAAGCCAGAGATGAGCGAACTGGGCGTAATCGGACTTATCAGGAAGGACGGCCGGGCAGATGTCGATGGCTGCCGGCAGCGTGACGCTGCGGAGATAGGTCTTCCAATCGTTAAGCTCAGTGTCGGTGGGCTTGTCCGTGGAAGCGATGGCCGACGAAAAAGCAAGGGATGCAGCGATCAATATGCTCAAACGGTTCATGAATTTCCTACAACAAAACCAACGAAAGAGCCCGCCGTCAAGAATCCGCGGGCACGCCGAACTACTCCAGTTAGACCGCCTCGGCACCAGTTTCGCCAGTGCGGATGCGGATCACCTGCTCGATGTTTTGCACGAAGATCTTGCCGTCGCCGATCTTGCCGGTGCGGGCGGCCTTGATGATGGCGTCCACGGCGCTGTCGACAACGCTGTCGTCGACCACCACTTCCACCTTCACTTTCGGCAGGAAGTCGACCACGTACTCCGCGCCACGATACAGCTCGGTATGGCCTTTTTGGCGGCCAAAGCCTTTTACCTCGGTCACGGTCAGGCCGGTCACGTTCACCTCGGCCAGCGATTCGCGAACCTCGTCCAGCTTGAATGGCTTGATGATGGCGGTAATTTGCTTCATTGCGTTCTCCTTATAGTGAATTAGGCGTCGGGCACGGTCTTCAGGTTTTCCAGCCACACCGCGGCCTCGGAATCGCTCGGCGCACGCCAGTCGCCGCGCGGCGACAGCGAGCCGCCGGAGCCGACCTTGGGTGCGTTCGGCACGCAGGTGCGCTTGAACTGCGAGGTCTGGAAGAAGCGCTTCAGGAAGATGCCCAGGTTATGCTTGATCTCTTTCAGATCATACTGGTTGCGCGCCACGTGCTCGTCGTCCGGCCACAGGCCCATGTCGCGGTCGCGCCAGGCGTGGTGCGCCAGGAAGGCCACCTTGGACGGCGCGAAGCCGAAGCGCAGCGTGTAGTACAGGTTGAAGTCCTGCAGCTCGTAGGGGCCGATCACGTTCTGGGTGATCTGCGCGGGCGCGCTCTCGCCGCCCTTGCCCGGCACCAGTTCGGGGCTGATCTCGGTGTTGACCACCGCCAGCAGCACGCTGGAATTGACGTCGCCGAACTGCTTGCTCTCGGCCACCCAGCGCACCAGGTGCGTTATCAGGGTCTTGGGCACGCTGGCGTTCACGTTGTAGTGCGACATATGGTCGCCCACGCCGTATGTGCACCAGCCCAGCGCCAGTTCGCTCAGGTCGCCGGTGCCGATCACGATGCCGTTGTGGTGGTTCGCCATGCGGAACAGGTGGCTGGTACGTTCGCCCGCCTGCACGTTCTCGAACGTGATGTCGTATTCTTCCTTACCCTCGCTGAACGGATGGCCGATATCCTTCATCATCTGGATGCAGCTTGGGCGGATGTCCACTTCCAGCGCGGTGCAGCCGACGAACTGCATCAGCGCGCGCGCCTGGTCCAGCGTGCGCGAACTGGTGGCAAAGCCCGGCATGGTGGCGGCGATGATGTTGCTACGCGGCAGGCCCAGGCGGTCCATCGCCTTGGCGCACACCAGCAGCGCATGGGTCGAATCAAGACCGCCCGACACGCCGATCACCACCTTACGGATGCCGGACGAAGACAGGCGCTGCACCAGCGCGCTGACCTGGATGTTGTACACCTCCATGCAGCGCTTGTCGCGCAGCGCCGGGTTGGCCGGCACGTATGGGAAGCGCGCCACGTTGCGCTCGAGCGGCAGTACGCGGTGCAGCGGCAGCTCCAGCGGGAAGCGCACGGTGCTGAACTGCGCCAGTTCGCCCTTGTGGCGGCGCATGGACTGGCCGAAGGTCGTGGTGCGCATGCGTTCGCGCGACATGCGCTCCAGGTCCACGTCGGCAAAGACCATGTGCGACTCGTCGGCAAAACGCTCCGACTCGGCCAGCATTTCGCCGTTCTCGTAAATCAGCGCCTGGCCGTCCCACGCCAGGTCGGTGGTGGACTCGCCGCGCCCGGCCGACGAATACAGGTAGGCCGCGATGCAGCGCGCCGACTGCTGGCCCACCAGCTGGTGGCGGTAATCAGCCTTGCCGACCAGGATGTTCGACGCCGACAGGTTCACCAGCACGCTCGCCCCGGCCAGGGCAGCGAAGGAGGACGGCGGGATCGGCACCCACACATCCTCGCAGATCTCGATGTGGAACTTGAACAGCGGCAGGTTCTCCAGCTCGAACAGCTGGTTGGCGCCGAACGGCACCTGCTGGCCAAGCAGCGTGATCTCGCAGGAGATCGCCTCGTCGGCGGCGCTGAACTGGCGCGTCTCGTAGAATTCGCCGTAATTGGGCAGGTAGGATTTCGGCACCACGCCGCGGATCGCGCCGCCCGCCACCACTATGGCGCAATTGAACAGCTGGTGATCCACGCGCAGCGGCGCCCCCACCACCAGCGCCAGCGGAATGCGGATCGATGCCTCGACAATCGCGGCCAGTCCCTGCAGCACGCCGTCGAGCAGCGCACGCTGGTGGAACAGGTCATCGCAGGAATAGGCCGACAGGCCCAGTTCCGGAAACGCCGCCAGCACTGCCCCCTTCGCCGCAGCCTGCTCCGCCAGGGCGATGGTCTGCGCCGCGTTGAACAGCGGATCGGCCACGCGGCAGCGCGGCACGCCAACGGCCACGCGGGCGAAATCGTGGTGGTACAGGTTATGGAAGGAATGCGACATAGCTGAGCAAGGCCAATGGTGATGGCGAAGATTTTAACATTGCCCCCGCCCCAGCGTACGGCCATCCGGCGGGCTCGGCTGCAATTGGCTAGAATGGCGGCATGGCTTACCGTACCAGCGTCCTTTCCACCCTTGCCCATGTCAACCCGGCCGAATGGGACCGGCTGGCGGCCGGCAACCCCTTCCTGTCGCACGCCTTTCTGCATGCGTTGCACGAATCTGGCAGCGCCACGGCGGAAACGGGCTGGCAGCCGCAGTTCCTGGCCGTGCACGCGGGCGACGCGCTGGTGGCGGCCATGCCGCTCTACGTCAAGGCGCATTCCTATGGCGAGTACGTGTTCGACTGGGCCTGGGCCGATGCTTACCATCGCAACGGCATCGAGTATTACCCGAAGCTGCTCTCGGCCATCCCCTTCACGCCCGTCACGGGTTCGCGCCTGATGGCGCGCGATGCGCAGGCGCGGGCTGCCCTGCTGGACTTCCTGCGCGAGCAACAGGGCGTGGCGGGCATCTCCTCCACCCATGTGCTCTACCCGCCGCAGGACGAGGCGGAGCTGCTGGCACAGGCGGGCTTCATGCTGCGCAGCGGCGTGCAGTTCCATTGGCTGAACCAGGGGTACGGGAGTTTCGAGCAGTTCCTTGCAACGCTCGAACACAAGAAACGCAAGAACATCCGCGCCGAACGGCGCAAGGTGCGCGAGGCCGGCATCGCCATGCGCCAGGTGCGCGGCGGCGAGGCGACGGAAGCGGACTGGCGCTTCTTCCATCGCTGCTACAGCAACACCTACGCCGAGCACCGCTCCTCGCCCTACCTGAACCTGGACTTCTGGCTGCGCATCGCGCGCAGCATGCCGCAGCACCTGCTGCTGGTCTTCGCCGAGCGCGCCGGCCGGCCCGTCGCCTCATCGCTGGTGGTACATACGCCGGACACCCTGTATGGCCGCTACTGGGGCGCCATGGAACACGTCCCCTGCCTGCATTTCGAAACCGCGTACTACCAGCCGCTGGAATTTTGCATCGCCAACGGCATTGCCACCTTCGAGGGCGGCGCGCAGGGCGAGCATAAGATGGCGCGCGGCTTCCTGCCGCAAAAGACCTGGTCCGCGCACTGGCTGGCGCATCCGGCCTTTGCCGACGCCGTCGAGCGCTTCCTGGAGCGCGAAGCCGGCGGCATCGATGCCTATCTGGACGAACTGAACGAGCGCACGCCGTTCAGGCAGGCATGAAAAAAGCGCCCCGCGGGGCGCTTTGTGCGATGGCGCTTAAACGCCGGCTTCCTGCTTCTTGGCCTGCTCGACGCCGTGCAGGATTTCCTTCTTGGCTTCTTCCGGGCCGAACCAGCCGTTGATCTTGACCCACTTGCCAGGCTCCAGATCCTTGTAGTGTTCGAAGAAGTGCTGGATCTGCTGCAGGCGCAGGTCCTGCAGGTCTTCCGGCTTCTGCCAGTGCTTGTAGATCGGCAGGACCTTGTCGACCGGCACGGCCAGAACCTTCGAGTCTTCGCCGGCTTCGTCGGTCATCTTCAGCACGCCGATGGCGCGGCAACGCACCACCACGCCAGGAATCAGCGGGAACGGGGTGATCACCAGCACGTCGACCGGATCGCCGTCGTCGGACAGGGTGTTAGGGATGTAGCCGTAGTTGCATGGGTAGTGCATGGCAGTGCCCATGAAACGGTCGACGAAGATGGCACCGGATTCCTTGTCCACTTCGTACTTGATCGGATCCGCGTTCATTGGGATCTCGATAATCACGTTGAAATCGTTCGGCACGTCTTTACCGGCCGGTACTTTGTTCAGGCTCATGTTTTTCCTCGAATTATTGCGATTTGGATCTGTCTAACCTTGCAATTATAGCGAAATGCGCGCCGCTTGTGCGGCGCAGCACGTTCACAGGATAGTTGCCAAGGCGCACTGGCGATAGTGATTGGCCGCTTCTTCCGGCTGGGTCAGCGCTTCGTGCAACTGGGCCAGCTTGAGGTGGGACTCGCGCACCATGCGCGGTTCGGAGGCGTCGGACAGGGCCTGCTCCAGGTAGCGCTGGGCCTTGCCCCACAGCTTCTGCTTCAGGCACAGGGAGCCCAGGGTCAGCGCCAGTTCGGCGTCGTTCGGGCGCTCGCGCACCCAGCCTTCGCAATGCTCGATCTGCACCAGCAGCGCGGAGGTGCCGGCCGGGGCGGCGGC